>JAUBSN010000018.1:0-101002 GCA_036704825.1 Microcoleus sp. F8-C3
AAACTTAACTTACCTGCTTCCTTGAATCAGCGAGCTTGAGCTTGGGGAGCCAAACTTTACTTATTCAGCAAGCCCTATATAGCGATCGCAAATGATTTATAAATCATAAATCATGTATAATGAGGACGTGAATCTAAGTAGGAGTTGAGATGTCGCAAAAGCAATCGGCAGAAAAATTTGTGAAGCCTGAAGTCCAAGCTTTATTGGAACTCGAAAATTTTATTGCCAGTAATCCCGATCCAAGAGAACTAAAAAGAGCCTTGGCTATCCGCATGTTAATTGAAGGAACCTGCCGCGAAACTATTCAAAATATCTTGGGAGTATCATCTCCATTTATCAGCAAGTGGAAAATTAATTATGCGTTGCATGGAATAGAAAGTTTGCGCTTAAATTATCAGGGATCGCGGGGGCAACTTAAGCCAGAAGAACGAGCCCAAGTCATCCAATGGTTATCCAATAAAAAATACTGGGATTTATCCGAATTATCAAATCATATAGCGGAGCGGTATCAGATTGAATTTCAATCAAAAACTAGCTATTATCAACTTTTTAAAGCGGCGAGGATTAGCTGGAAAAAATCTCAAAAGAAGAACCCAAAGCGTGATGAAGAACTCGTCAAAAAAAAGCACCAAGAAATTTGTGAAATTCTTGAAGAACATCGCTCAGCTATAGAATCGAGAGAGCTTGTGGTGTATTTGATAGATGAGTGTCATCTACTTTGGGGAGATGTCTGTGGCTATCTTTGGGGAAGGCGCAATGAAAGAATAGAAATACCCCTGGTGAATCAAAGAGAAAAACAAACTTATTATGGAGCAGTAAATTATTTAACTTTCACAGTTTGTGCTGCGAGAATATGGTACGGCAAATTCTGAGAATACAGTCGCTTTTTTAAAAGACTTACAATCTTTCAATCCCGCAGCCAGACATTTGATTATTTGGGATGGAGCCAGCTATCACAAATATAAAGAAATGAAAGCTTACCTAGAAGAAATTAATCAAGGTAAGGATCGGGATGAATGGCCTTTAACTTGTGTCCTGTTTGCTCCTAATGCTCTCTCTTCAGAATCCCGTAGAAGATATTTGGCTTCATGCCAAGACTTGGGTGAGAAAATTTGGGAATCGGCTCAGTTCTTTTGCTTTGGTTAAATGGTTCTTCAATTTTACCATACAGTCACAAAGCTTTGACTTTCTCTCTTTTACACAAATTTGGTATTTTTGAACCAACACTTAATGGAACTGCTGCTCGATCGCTCTCGCTTATTAATTTATGAATGATTTACGATCGCTATATTGAAGAGCTAGAGTATTTATTGCACCGCCTCTTAAATGAAGGGAAATTAATAATTAAATGGGGTCGCAAAATCAAAAATAAGGGTAATGCTTGTATCACAGTTTAAATGTGCAACAGCTTATCCCCCCTATACATCGAAGTATAATCCGATTGAACATCGTTTGTTTCCTCACGTAACCAGAGCCTGTCAAGGAGTAATTTTTACTTCTCTTGAGTTAGTGAAAAAACTCACGGCAAAAACTCATACTAAAACCGGGCTTTTTGTGGTAGTAAATGTGAGCGATAAAATTTATGAAACTGGTCGAAAAGTAGCTAAGGGATTTAAAGAAACAATGAAAATTATTTTTGATGAATATCTACCAAAATGGAATCCGAGGTGCAGTTCCGACTATTTAGCAGACGCTAAAGTTATTAAATTCTCATTCCTAAAATACTGCCATTCGTACCTTACAACTCAAAGGTTTAGATATCGCAGCCGCACGGGTAATACTGAGAGATTATGGGTTAGAAAAAATCGACAACAGTGAAGCACTCATTCATCGCTACCAAGGCAACCCCTTATGGTTAAAAAGCGTGGCGAATCTGATTCAAGACTTGGGTGGAGGCGTGACAGAGTTATTACCAAATGATAGCATATTGTTGCCGGAAGATTTGAAAGATGTTTTACAGCAGCAGTTCGATCGCCTATCGGAACTAAAAAAACAAGTAATCTCCTTGTTAGCGAAAGCAAGCCAGCCGATCGGGCAAAATTTCTAGAAAATGACAGAATTCCGGCTTCAGATTTGCCAAATGCGCTGCAATCTCTATCGCGGCGCTGCTTGATAGAACAACAAGCAAATTTTTACACGATTTCACCTGTACTGAGGCAATATGCCACCATCAGACTCGGCGATTGAAACCGATCCTATACCAACGAAGTCCGCCTTCGCAGTAGGGAAACGGCATTGCCGTGTCGGGCGCAGGACTCTACGACTTTTGAGAATTGGTATTAGTTCGGTATCACTTCTATGGGTTTCTGTCCAAAAACAAAAACCGGGCAACTTCAAAGCTACCCGGCAATCGAAACTTTAGACTTCAGACAAATCTAAAATCTAAAACCTAAAATTATTAAACAGCTACAGTCTTCTTAGTAGAAGAGCTCAATTCGCCCTTAGCATACTTAGCTGCAAAATCGTCCAAAGACACTTGCTTAATCTTTGTACCGTTACCGGCGCAACCGAAAGAGTTGTAGCGATCGCTACAAACCTTTTGCATATACTTGATCGACGGCTTCAAGAAGTGACGGGGGTCAAACTCGTCGGGCTTCGCAAACAAAGCTTCGCGCACCGCAGCGGTAATCGCCAAACGGTTGTCAGTATCGATATTGATTTTGCGAACACCGCACTTGATACCCTTTTGGATTTCTTCCACAGGTACGCCGTAGGTTTCGCGGATTTTGCCGCCGTTGTTGTTGATGATTTCCAGCAAGTCTTGGGGCACAGAAGAAGAACCGTGCATTACCAAGTGAGTATTTGGCAAGCGGCGGTGAATTTCTTCAATGCGGCTGATTGCCAAAATTTCGCCAGTCGGCTTGCGAGTGAACTTGTAAGCGCCGTGAGAAGTGCCGATCGCGACTGCTAGAGCATCCACGCCGGTTTGCTCGACGAAATCAACAGCTTGTTCGGGATCTGTCAGCAACTGATCGTGAGAAAGCGCACCTTCAAAGCCGTGGCCGTCTTCTGCTTCGCCCATCCCTGTTTCCAGAGAACCCAAGCAACCCAGTTCGCCTTCAACGCTAACGCCGATCGAATGAGCAACATTCACCACATCGCGAGTAACTTGAACGTTGTACTCGTAGCTGGCGGGAGTCTTAGCATCCGCTTCCAGAGAACCGTCCATCATCACGCTGGTGAAACCTTGGCGCATGGCAGAATAGCAAGTGCCGGGGGCATTGCCGTGGTCTTGGTGCATGGAAATGGGAATGTGAGGATAGGTTTCAACTGCTGCCAAAATCAAGTGGCGCAGGAAATTTTCGCCAGCGTAGGAGCGAGCGCCGCGAGAAGCTTGCAGAATCACAGGGCTGTTGGTTTCGTCAGCAGCGCGCATGATCGCTTGGATTTGCTCCATGTTGTTGACGTTGTAAGCCGGTAGGCCGTAACCATTTTCAGCCGCGTGGTCGAGCAGCAATCGCATAGGTACAAGCGCCATAGATATTCCTCCTAATTATTTGTGATTTTTGGGCAGTGAATTTTGGACAAGCTCAATTCTTACGATAATATTAAGACAATTTGCCACCGATCGCGCACTATCTTTCCAGATTTACTTAAAAGTTCAAAAAACAAAATTTTGATTTCCGAGCATTCAGCTCAAAGCTCAAAATTTTTAAGTCACAAATTTTTTATGGGTCGCCCGGGATTTGAACCCGAGACCAATCGGTTAAAAGCCGAATGCTCTACCGCTGAGCTAGCGACCCGCGAAAACATTGTTACCGCACACAATTTCTAATAGTAGCACCCCTCATTTGAAATAGCAAGTGTTTTTTAAATAAAATGTGCAGTCATGCGAACCAGCATCTCGCAAGTCGCTCCCGGCTGCAAATAAATCAAGTGTTCGCCAGTGTTGAGGGCATTTCTAGGAGCAGTCCAAGGTTCCAAACAGTAAAAATCCTTGCCCTTGACCATCCAGAAAACCAACTTCCCATAGCTGGAGTTGTAACTGACGGTGAGCCGCAAGCCGCTCGCCGCGTCAGTGACAGTAGCAGCAAGACCGGTGAGTTCGTCAAAGGAAACATCAATTTCATCCAGCGTCGGGTCAAAAACCCCGGTGAAGTAACCCTTGGAATGGGTCTTCTGATCTCTGTACTGCATCCCCGGAATCTCAAAGCGCAGCTTAGATTTGTCCGTCGCCAAAAAGTAGGGGTGCAAACCACTAGAAAACGGCATGGGTTCGGCAGACAGATTGGTGTATCGCTGAAAAATTTCCAAAGAATTGCCTTTAATCTGATAAGTGAAGGCTAGTTGGAAATCAAAGGGATAAACAGCCAGCGTCTTGTCGCTGCTGTCGAGAATCAGCGTCAGAGCGGCGCAACCCTCCGTAACTTGTTCGCCTATAGTCCAAGGCAAGTCTCGAGCAAAGCCGTGCTGTTTGAGCTTGTGCTCCACTCCCTTGTGGGTGTAAGTATTCTCCGGGAGATTGCTGCAGATGGGAAACAGGATGGGAACCCCGCCGCGTACAGTCAGATCGGGATTGGCGAACCGTTCCGCGTCCAAGTAGAAGATTTCTTTGCCTTCAACCAGCCAGCTAGTGGCAATACCGCCCCGTTCCGGCACAACTTCTAGAGTAGAGTTAGCGGTTTCGTCGGAGAGGATATAGGTTTTGTACTGCTTTTGCTTGAGCGCGATCGCAAACACATTTGTCATCGGTAGTAGGTCATTGATCATTGGTTGTCAGTAAATCGATCGTTAATAATTGGTCGCTAGTATGTTGATGTTCACCCATTACCGCCCCTATCCTCCCCTTGCATCCTCGCCAACCCCCATCGGCTAACCAATGCTCCTACCTATAGGAGGCAGGGCGAGCCGGTGCTTGGAGCGGTTGCTGCTGGTAGCTGGAACGATCGCGGAGACCGGCTGCGCTTTGAGTGCGACTTCAAAAGATACAGCCCGAGTGGGGGGAAGATAGCTTTGGGGACTCAGCACTGCTCCTGGACTGGGAGAAGGGGGCGAAATAAACGGTTCTTTGATGAATGGCTCTTTTGTAAACGGCTCTGGTTCCCGGCTGGGATTTTGAGGTTGAGCGGGGTAGATGCGCGGCGGCAAATTTTGATTTGCAGGTGGGTTTGATTCAATTGCAGGCTCCGTCCCGTTCGGGAAAAATGAGGAGTTGTCCGGCTGTTGGGGCGCAGCCGGCAAAGCCGGCAAAATCAAAGTAGGTTTGGGTTGTCCGGGGCCTTGCTGATTGCTTTCACCGCCCCTGGCCCCGGAACCTCGCCCCGGCTGGTATGTACCGCTCTTTGGTGCTCCGGGCAATGGATAATTTGGAGTTTTTGATGCCGCTCCTGGCTGGACCAGGGCATCGAGAACTACAGAAGATCGCATCGGTCGATCGAAAATACTAGAAATTTGCTCGATGCGTTTGAGGATGCGATCTGCTGCGGCTCCCTTGACCACCTTCGGCTGAAACTTTTTCACCTCCACAGGCAGAAACTCTACCTTCATATTCCTGTCTTTGAGCGATACTTTCAGGACTGCGGTATCGTAATCCCTGCGAGCATTCGGGCCGAATATAAAATTACCCAGCGAGTAAACTATGGGGCGGCCCTTATAAATTTCTGCACCTTGCAGTACCTGGGGATGGTGTCCCACTACCAAATCAGCTCCTTGGTCGATCGTGAACCGAGCCAAATCAATCTGCCAGTCTCCCGGATAATCTGCCAATTCGACTCCCCAGTGGTAATTAACAACAATCCAGTCTACCTGACCCCTAAGAGCTCGAATATCCTCGGCCACCCGATTGTTACGGCGGGGGTTAATGCCGGCTTTCCCTTGGTCGGCGACGTTAATCTCGGCATCGTAATAACCGAGGTAGGCAATCCGCTGACCCTTAACTTCAATAATATCTGGACGCCTAGCTTCTTTAATATCTCTGCCGGCTCCCAAGTGTTGAATCCCATTATTATCTAGAGTATTCATAGTCTCCACCAGCCCCGGTTCCTCGTAATCCATAGCGCGGCTATTTGCCAGATTGACTATATCCACTCCTCCGGCTGTTAATACTTTCACCGATTCTGGATCGGCTTTAAAATTTAATTGTTTTTTGCCAGAGCCCAATGTTGAGCGAGTCAGGGAGTTTTCTAGGTTAACCATCGCCACATCTGCTTGTCGGTACTCGTCCATTTTGGCGAAAGCCCATTGGCGATCGTTGGCAGCAGATGCTCCCAGCGCATCCGATAGATTCACATTTCCTCCGAACATCAGCGTTACTGTTGGGTCGTAAGGATTAGCAACTTGCTTTTGCTGTACTACTGGTACCACTTCTAAGGCCGCTTGCACCGTATCCGCACGTTTTGGAGGCGGCCCCGAAATTACAGCAGCTTGCTGGTAGCCGGATACTTGCGAGCCTAACTGCAGGGTCACAGCCTCGTGGTAGCTGACCCAACAGCCTAAAATAAAAGAGGCAAGTGCCGATCCCACTAGCAGCAGAGAACGATACGTTTTAAATTTAACCCAATCGACGACCGGTAGGGAACGGTAACGCCGCCGCTGGCGGTTGGCCGGAGTCACAATTCGCACTGACTGTTTCCAGAGAATATCTGCATCCCCAGCCAAGCGCGCGTGAATTCGCACTCCTTCTACTGCTGGCGAGTTGAGTCTCCAGAGTTGGTGGCAAATAAATTTGACTAAGCCTTCCCGGAGAGTGCTCCCGAGTAATGTGGTATCTGGCGCAAATTCGCGCTGAAATTCTACGAGGATTTGGACGCAGCCGGCCTGAGCCTGTTCGACGCGGGCATAAATGCCTTCGGGACGCAGCAAGCTGTCAATCCAGTAATTGAGGGCTTGAAAGTTGCCCGATCGCGCTAGCTCCAAGATAGACGGCTGCGACCAATTTTCTGCGTACACCATCAATTAGCCTCCTTAATACGCACGAGCGATGACTCCAATTTGTTTTGAACGGAACCGCAATTCTTTTAGCTTAACCGCCACAGGTTCCGCTGCCCGTTTTGAAGCTAGTTGTTGGCCGCCACCATTTTCTACATTTAGGGGCTGCCTGCTGTCAGTGATTTTTATCACACTCCAGTCTGTTGATTTTAGATTTTAGATTTTAGATTTTAGATTGAGTTCAGAGGGGGTACTGGGGGCTAGAAATAACCTCCCAACAAGAGGTTTCTGGGGGAATTGAGACATAAGAGAGCGAGATATCTGAGGCAGAGTCTGTTGTTATTGTCGCTGTTTGAGTGTCGCTTTAGAGCTTTGGCTTTGAGATTTAAGATTTGAGATTGAGCCAGAGACAGCATTAGCGGGCGATCGAACAAACGTCGAAACCACAGGTGTCTGGCGGACTTGAGGCAAAAGAGATCGAGATTTTTGAGACGCAGAGTCTGTTGTTATTGTCGCTGTTAATCGCGTGCTGTGCTCAAGTCCTAATGCTCGGATCTGTGCTGGCAAATGCCTCTCACGAGGGATGCCACTAGCTGCACAACCTGTAATTGGATAAATGGCGTACTAGATCGATTTGGTGGTAAAATCAAATTTGGTAACTCCCATCGGTACAAAAGTTGCGGAAAACGTGAAACTGGCCAGTCCATACGGCTGTGCCTTCCGATGTAAAACCCAAAATACGTTACGGTAAACAGACCATATTTTAAGCAAGTTACACTGCGCAGGAGAACTGACAAATGCTACAGCGCAAAATCTATCAACTCTGTTGTGATGGTCGTGAGGTTTCTATTTTTCTTCGAGATCAGCAACGTTGGATAGAGCGCGCTCGTATCCTAGATATTGAGGGGGATCTAGTCACGCTGCGCTACGAAACCGACGAAGAAGACGAAATCAGCTCTTGGGAAGAAATGGTGCGTCTCGAAAGTATTGGAGCTGTGTCCCAGAAGTTGGCTTCGGTATCCCGAACTAACTGCGAACCCCTAGTTTCTGACGATTGTCCCGAATCCGAACAAATTCGCAATCACTACCCGGACTCGAATTTGGAATAGTTTTGAGTTCGCGCTTGAGGCACAAGGTTGATTGACAGTAAGACTTTTTCTGATATTTGCTCACAATCACTTACATTGGCCTTGTTGTCTTTATGTCATATAGAATGAATTTAGCCACTCAGATGTAGGTGAAAAACCTTGGTAGTACGCAACCGCTATATAAATAAGTTGCCTCTACAGTATTAAAGCAAATAATCAGATTGGCTAATAGCTGTAAGCGATAACCAAGTTGAAAGCAAGAATATAAGTGCTTGTATAAATTTTTACGGGCATCGGTTGATACGCCTGAGTTGAGATCGGCTCTCAACTTATTTATTTGTGAGCAAATGTTAGCAAAAAAGTATCGGAAAACTTGGGGGAAAAGAAAACGACTTTTCTCCCTTTTTTGTGGAGAAATTAAGCAAAAAACCCAGTTTAGGCCAAAAATATTCTGGGTTGTGACCGCATAAGCTATTTTGCCTTTAAATTTAAGCTTGATGGCGGGATCTCCTGCCCAACCCCTACTTCCTACAACAGCATAAGTACGCAGTAGTTTAAAAATTAAATACGCGACCCCTTACCCCTGCTTAAACCGGGTTTTTTGTCTGGCTGCGTCTGGGACTGTTTCTCTGTTTTCTTTGCCTGCGGGCTGGTTTCGAGGTATCCGACAGCTTATTCGCCGTCTGTTTCGCCATCTAGGAAAAGTTCGGACTCCGGTATGGCTTTAAACACCGGACAGAAACCGTCGGGGGTAACTTTAAAGCCAAACAAAGCACTGGACTGGTTCCAACAGCGCTGGCTGCGGTAGTGCTGGCAATTGCCGCAGCATTCGAGGTTGGCCTGAACGGCGCTGCCTTGAAAAAGGAGTTCCCGCTGGGAGATGCCGCGCAGTACCAGTTCTTCGCCTTGCCAGCGCGCTTCTACCAAGCCGGTATCGGCAAAATTTACCCACCGAGGATCGGCTGTAATCGGACTCGGCAAGCTAATTGCTACCTCTGTCCCCAATTCGCTGAGTTCTCCCTCATAGTTAGTTTCCGGGATAGCGGGCTGCAAAAACATTTCCCCGATCGGCAATTCGACCAGTGTTCCGGCCGCCGGAGTGTGCAACTGGTAGCGGTTTCGCAGCTCGTCCAAGTTAGCCAAGTCAGCCAAATATGCAGGGGAACCGTGGACTAAAATTACGTGCTGGGGACGCAAATTGTGGATGAGTTGGGTAGTTCCGGGTCCGTCGCAGTGTTCCGCTAACAGATAAGTTTCGACACTTGTGACTCTAGATTCGGGGCTGTTGCCCAGCCAGTCGCTGACGGGATATCCTGGTTTTTGAGGGGCGAGCAAAATCCAAGGATTTGTGCGATCGGCAACATACAAAGCCAAATCAGCTAACTTGTCTGTAATTACAATACAGGGCGTGGCTCCCAATCCGGGGCGTTGTTGGGCAGACAACCGGCGGACGCGCGGTTTCACCCTTTCGTCCCAAAACAAAGGTTGGTGCAAAGCAAAATTTTGGACGGCGGTGGGAAATTGGGGTAACAGTTCCAGATAAGCGTCGCACCCGTCGGCGACAGTGCCGTCCACCCAAATATCCAAGTCGCGGCCAGTAAAGTAGTGGTGACTGCGGAGCAGCATCAGCATTTCTTGACCCAAACCAAGGGCCGGCGCGGGCAGCAGTACCGAGTAACCGTCGGCGATGGCGCGGTGGATGCGATCGGCTAACTGATTTTCTAGTTGTCGGCGGTGAGGGTGGCGCGCCGTGCCGTAACTGCCTTCCAAAATTAACACATCCGGCTTCATGCCCCTGAGTTCTCCCAGGGGCAAACCTTCTACCAAACGAGAATTGGACAGGAAAAAGTCGCCGGTGTAAACCACTGTGTAGGTGCGGTGCGGGCCGGCATAACTCAGCAGCACAGTCGCCGCTCCGGGCAAATGGCCTGACGGGAACAACTGCACAGTCAGTCCCGGGCGCACTTCGAGCGGCGACTGCCAGGGCAGTCCCTTACAGAACCTGGACTCTGGCTGCTGAGCCACTTCTGGCCAGTTGAGCGGTAGCAGTCGCGCTGTCACTTCGCTGGCGTAAATTGGCAAGTGGGGGAAAGATTGATGGAGTGCTAGCAAACCTCTGGCATGATCGGAGTGGGCGTGGGTACACACCACAAAATCCGCTGGCAGCGATCGATTTAGTGTCGCTGACAGCGGTGCAATATCCTCTACACCGCAGTCGAGTAAAATGCGGTGCGGCCCCATTCGGACTAGCAGACAGACCCCTTCCTGTGCGTGGCCTGCGCCGTAAGGTAAACAATCGAGATCCATCACTGCGGTTAGCTCCCTGCTTTGCACGCAACTTGCAGTATCGCCACATTTAAACATTGGTTGCGACTGCATTCATTCGATCGAGTTCAGTCTCGGACGCTGAAACCGGGTTTGACGAACGAAAACACTTTGTTGCCGCCCTCGCTTCCGGTAAAAAAACCCGGTTTATCAAAGTTCTAGTGCGTAAGCCTTGGAGCTTAATGTTGGCTCGAAGGCTCCGGCTCTCGTGCAAGGAAAGTAATTGCACTTAAGATTTTTGATGCAGCGCCAAGAAAGCGATTTTCCGAAGGCATTGGCCCGACGGGCATTCGACCTTCGACAAAGTTAAGGCTACTGGTTCTGGCATCCAAAGTTACATTTTATTGCACCATGTAAGAGTAGCGAACTCGATCTCCTATTCTGAGTTTTAAACCTTTTTCCACAATTGGCGCCTGCTAAAAGCTAGTCTTTTTTATGAGAAGATTTTAATTCAGATGTCCAAAGATCTTGATAAAACTTTACAATTCTTCATTTTTAGGGTTTTGAGGGCGGTGTATAGGCCAATCTGAAAAACGGAGAACCAGCATCGTGCTAGCTAACTGCTTGTGTCAAGTCAGATAGACACTTTATGAGTTCGATCGGTTTCTTTGTAAAAGTTTGATACATTATTCTAAGCAAACCTCGTGGCTATCGAGGAGAGAGTTTAAATGGCTTTTTGACCTCGCCCAAAAACGGATATAAGTTTCCGCCAGGAATCGCCAGCAACCCAAAGTTTTAGACTCTTGTTCAAGCTCTAGATTCATCTGTGGAGTAAATCTCAAATCCTTCGACTGAGGGCGACTCGACGGCTCGCCCAAAGTCTGAGCGCGGCTCGGCTGAGCTGCACTCGACGGCTCGCCCAAGTCTCAAAACTCAAATCGAAAATCGGCTGACTGGTCCATAATTAGGTTTGTTTACTCCGCTCCGTGACTAAGGGAAAAAACGATGTGTTTTTTTGTTTTACCCCAAAAAAAGCTACATCAATCACCCAACAATGGAGAATATTTATCCTGTACAAATCCTACTAACTTGCCAGAAGAAATAATTTCTGGTCGATGAGCCCCCAACCAGTCTGTAATCTTAGGTTTTTCATGATTGCTGGGTCTTATTTGGGGTAGGTTTTTGAGTTGTTTTTCAGCTAACCCGTGGTGGCTAAAACAGAGTGTAATAGCTTTGTTTGAAGTCAAAGATTACATCGTAGTTCTCGAATAGTACCCTTGAAGTTGTGCTGGATTCCTGTTTTTTGGCTGCCGCCAGCAAATGAATGCTGTGCTTTGCACGGATTCTAGATAACTGACTGAGCCCCGTCGTTCTCCCAACTTTAACCTAGAGATACCAGTAGTTTATAGAGTTGAGTTTATTGCCGAATGAAGCCGAAAGTGACTTATATAACTTGCTGAATATCGGTATTGATAGCCTTCAATAACATTAAAAGTGAAGAATGTTGCTTGTTCAATTAACCTGTCAAGATTGGACTATATCAACTCAGTGAGGTCGGTAAAATAAGTAGGTATAAATAAAGCTAATGCGGGTCAAGTGTTGAACTCATAAAGTGTTTTGTATAGGAGGGATTATTAGCTCAACCAACCCAGACAAGACATACAAGGTATTTGTTTTGACGCCATTTTACCTAGCCTTTTGATTTGTTTTGAAAAAATAGTGTTTAAAGTGCAGCCTCTATATTCTAAAAACGGGGTGGAGATTGTTATAGAATAATTGCTACTTGCGAAAGTTTTAATTGCAAGAGTATTTAATTGTTTGGTATGTTTGAGACAATAGTATCCGATCGCAATTAAAGCTGAAATGAGGAGCGATCCCACAAACCGGGTTTTATCAAAAAATCGGGTTTTTAGATGTGCTATTAATGGGGAGACTGAGAAGGAAGCCAACGGTCAATAACGCCTGCAATTGACACTTGCATTGAGGTGCGAAGGTTTTCGATAAAAAATATTATGTAGGTAGGCAAAAAACTTGACATCAGCGGGTCATAGAAAGTAAAAATAAATAATAGCCATAACAAAATGAAGCTTAATGTTTGATTCGCCATAGGCGATCGGCAAGTATGGCATTGAGAAGTTGCTATCCTTTAAAACAATTTCTGCTAAAATACATCCGGTAATATACGGAGTATTTAGGATTTTTTCGCAATCTAAAATCTCAAATCTCAAACCTAAAATGGCAACAGCTATTCTTGAGCTGGAAATCTCCAAACTCCCGCCAGAAATTACGGTTGAGGAGCGTTACAGCAAAGCCTTGATTTTAATTCGACTGCACGAAAAACCGATCGGTCAAGCTCTTTTCCACGTAGTTGGAGGCCGCATTGGCGGTGACGAATTACGGAAAACACTGAGGAATTGTGCTGGTGACAACTTGTGGAAAAACTTGCTCTACGACACTCTAGAATGGGATGAGCGGGGGTCGGTGGAGGCATTGCCGATCGCCACAGTAGCAGTTTGCACGCGCGATCGCCCGGAAGATTTGCGGCGCTGTTTAGACGCGCTGATGCTGCTGCCAGACGATGGTCAGGAATACTTAGTAATTGACAATTGTCCCAGCACGGACGCTACCAAGGAACTGGTCAAAAATTATCCAAAAGTCCGCTATGTGCGCGAAGACTTAGCAGGCTCCAGCGCTGCCCGCAACCGAGCTTTATGCGAAGCTAAACACGAGTTCGTAGCGTTTACAGATGACGATGCTGCCCCCGATCCGAATTGGCTGCGATCGCTCTTGTGGAATTTTAGCGATCCGCGAGTGATGTGCGTTACGGGGCTGGTGATGCCCTTGGAACTGGAAACCGAAGCGCAAGAATGGTTTGAGTGCTACAGCCCCCACGGGCGGGGATTTGAGCGCCGAGTTGTGGACGGGGCGCACAGCAATCCTCTGATTGTGCATCTTGTGGGAGTTTCGGCGAGTATGGCTTTGCGGAAAAGTTCGATCGACTACATTGGCCTGTTTGACGAAGCTTTGGGGGCGGGAACACCCACGGTGGGCGGCGAAGACTGCGAACTTTTTGCCCGCATTTTGCGTGCCGGCTACCGCATCGTCTACGATCCGAGAGCCTTGAGCTGGCACCGCCATCGGCGCACTTGGGAAGAATTGCGAAAAACACTCCAAGGCTACGGCATCGGAGTCTATGCTTTCTGGACCCGGATGTTTGTAATCAACAGAGAATTCAGTGTGCCTCTATTAGCTTGGGGATGGCTGCGGTATAAGCAAATTCCTGAATTAATTGCTTCTTGGCGAAAGCAACCGGGCTGTATTCCCAGTGATTTACTTTTGGCTCAACTGCGGGGGTGCTGCTTCGGGCCGATGGCTTATTTTGATTCTCGCAAGCGGTTGCGGGAAGTGAAAGGGGAAGTCAATCGATTTTAGATTTTAGATTTTAGATTTTAGATTTACTCCACAGATGAATCTGGGAAATGAAACTAAGGTCTAAAGCTTTTTGGATTAGTCATTAGTCAGGAGGAACAAAGAGGTTCGGCAACGGATGGTGTAATAAATTTAAGGGATTTAACAGATGGATTTTGAGGGGACAAGGAAGAATTAAGAGTGTTTGAATTTTTAATCACCACTTATATAGCCTTTTTCAAAAAGATGAGGTATGACTGACAGCTTGTATAACCACTCAAATAAGAGGGCTCGCATCCCAACTACGTCCGCGAATCTTTCTGAGAATCGCTATAAATTACCAAATACCAAATACCAAGGGTGCATCTCAGTTTTATGCACGGAGGCATGGCGCCTGCTGATTGGGGCAATCGCGAAAATGTGGGTCGGGCGGGTGAGAGCACTCATGAAGTGGGTTGTATAGGAGTGATTCTTAGCTCAACTGGCTCCCACAAGGCCCTACAAGATATTATGGTTTTTTGTGCCGTTATACTTAGCATTGGGCTTGATTGTCAAAAAAGAGTATTTCATTGGCTGCCTCTCTATTCTCACAACGGGCTGGGGATTGTTATAGAACTACTACTTGCGAAAGTTGGAATTGCGAGAGTGCTTAATTGTTTGGTATATTGCCCTTGAATAGTAGCCGATCGCAATTAAAGCTGAAATGATGAGCGATCGCACAAACCGGGTTTTGTCAAAAAATCGGGTTTTTACAGGTGCCATTAATGGCGAGACAGGGTGGCGGTCTGCTGCCAATAGCACCTGCAATTGACCTAAGCATCGACGAGGGAGCGTTGCTGGTGGTAAAAGTTGTGTTGGGAAAAAACTTGACATCAGCAGGTCATTGAAAGTAAAAATAAATAAAAGCAATAAAAACAATGAGGCTCGATCTTTGATTCGCGCTCGCCAATCGGCAAGTATGGCATTGAGAAGTTGCTATCCCCTAAAATAATTGCTGCTAAAATACCTCCGGTAATATAGGGAGTATCTAGGATTTTTTCGCAATCTAAAATCTCAAATCTAAAATGGCAACAGCTATTCTTGACCTGGAAATATCCAAACTCCCGCCAGAAATTACGGTTGAGGAGCGTTACGGTAAAGCCTTGATTTTAATTCGACTGCACGGAAAACCGATCGGTCAAGCTCTTTTGCCCGTAGTCGGAGGCCGATTTGGCGGTGACGAATTACGGGAAAAACTGATGAATGCAGCGGGTGACAACTTGTGGAAAAACTGGCTCTACGACACTCTAGAATGGGATGAGCGGGGGTCGGTGGAAGCATTGCCGATCGCCACAGTAGCAGTTTGCACGCGCGATCGCCCGGAAGATTTGCGGCGCTGTTTAGACGCGCTGATGCAGCTCCCAGATGATGGTCAGGAATACCTGGTAATTGACAATTGTCCAGCCACGGATGCCAGCAGTGAATTGGTCAAAAATTACCCAAAAGTCCGCTATGTGCGCGAAGATTTAGCGGGCGAGAGCGCCGCCCGCAACCGAGCTTTACGCGAAGCTAAACACGAGTTCGTAGCGTTTACAGATGACGATGCTGCCCCCGATCCGAACTGGCTGCGATCGCTCTTGTGGAATTTTAGCGATCCGCGAGTGATGTGCGTCACGGGACTGGTGATGCCCTTGGAACTGGAAACCGAAGCGCAAGAATGGTTTGAGCGCTACAGCCCCCACGGGCGGGGCTACGAGCGCCGAGTTGTGGACGGGGCGTACTGCAATCCGCTGATTATAGCTCCAGTGGGGGTTTCGGCGAGTATGGCTTTGCGGAAAAGTGCGATCGACTATGTCGGTCTGTTTGACGAAGCTTTGGGCGTGGGCACGCCCGCTAAGTGCGGTTCAGACAGCGAACTGTTTTCCCGCATTTTGCGTGCCGGCTACCGCATCGTCTACGAACCGAGGGCTTTGAGTTGGCACCGCCACCGACGCACCTGGGAAGAACTTCGCAACTTGCTGCGATGCTACGGCATCGGAGTCTATGCTTTCTGGACGAGGCTGTTTGTAATCAACAAAGAATTTAGTGTGCCTCTATTAGCTTGGGCATGGCTGTATTACAAGCAAATTCCTGAATTATTTGCTTCTTTGCGAAAGCAACCGGGCTCTATTCCTAGTGATTTACTTTTGGCTCAAATGCGGGGGTGCATTATCGGGCCGATGGCTTATTTTGATTCTCGCAAGCGGTTGCAGGAAGTGAAAGGGGAAGTTAATCGATTTTAGATTTTATATTTGAGATTTTAGATTTACTCCACAGATGAATCTGGGAAATGAAACTAAGGTCTAAGCTTTTTGGATTAGTCATTAGTCATTAGTCATTAGTCATTAGTCATTAGTCATTAGTCATTAGTCATTAGTCATTAGTCATTAGTCATTAGTGAGGAGGAACAGGGAAGTCTGGCAACGGATGGTGTAATGGATTTAAGGGATTTAATAGATGATATTGAGGGTACAGGGAAGAAGTAAAAGTGTTGGAAATTTTAATCACGACTTATAAATTCCTAAATACCAAATTCTAAATATTAAGTCCCAAATAACAATTACTAATTACCAATTATAGCTTTTCTCAAAAATATGAGGTATGACTGACAGCTTACATAACTACTAAAATAAGAGGGCTCGCATCCCAACTACGTACCTCTTGTTTCGCTCGAACCGCTATACCAATTACCAATTACCAATCTAATATGAATAGGGAAAATCCAACAATTAGCATCATTATTCCGAGCCACAATCGAAGTTCTTCGCTGCGGCGCGCTCTTGATGCTTTGCACTCGCAGACTTATCCGCTCGACTTGCTCGAAGTTATTGTAGTGGCCGATAGCTGCATTGACGATACTTTGGCAATGCTACAAGACTACAAAGCTCAGTTTAAACTGGAGGCGATCGAGGTGAATTGCCGGAGCGCTGCTATCGCCCGCAATACGGGAGCGGCTGCGGCTACCGGGCAATTGCTGCTGTTTCTCGACGACGACATCGAAGCGCTGCCGCCTTTGGTGGAAAGCCACGCGCGAGTTCACCGAGAGCGTCCGGGAGCGGCTGTCATGGGGCCTTATCCGCCTAAGTTGCACGGAGGAACTAGGTTTTTTGACGTGGAAGTGCGATCGTGGTGGGAAGAGAAGTTTTATCAGATGAGCCAACCCGATCACCGATTTACTTATCAAGATTTGCTCAGCGGCAACATTTCTTTGGATGCAGAACTGTTTGCTCGTCTCGAAGGCTTTGATTCGGCTTTCGGGAACTGCGGCGGGGAAGATTACGAGTTTGGGCTGCGTTTGCTGAAAGCTGATGTACCTTTTGCTGTAGCGGAGGATGCTGTTGGCTATCATTACGAACACGAAACTAACAATCTCGATCGCTCTTTCCGCCGGTCTCGTCAGGAAGGGCGATCGGATGTTTTGATCGGCCGCCGACACCCGGAAATCCGA
Organism: Microcoleus sp. F8-C3; assembly: GCA_036704825.1. Taxonomy (GTDB): domain Bacteria; phylum Cyanobacteriota; class Cyanobacteriia; order Cyanobacteriales; family Microcoleaceae; genus Microcoleus. Next base: position 17,095 of record JAUBSN010000018.1, read on the forward strand.
CCGATGCTGCACATCAAAGACTACGAAACTCCTTACTCGCTGGTAGACAAGATTGTGGTGGCGCTGACGTTTTTCTGGCCGGCGGTTATGGATTGGCTGGCTGTGGGAGGCAGGAAATCTCTGGATTTGCTCGAAAGCTTGGGGATGCGGGAAACTTGGCGGTGGTTGCGGGCAAAATTGCGCGGTTATTGGTATTTGCGGGGTGTGATTGATGAGCTAAAAAGTCGCTCTGCTATTTCTAGTTTTATGCAAGGGGGCCCGGCCCGTGCTGATTTGGGCGGACATGAAATTAACATTGATTTGCAGCAAGGTTGGGAAGCGGCAGAAAGTCTGCTGGATGCGGAACGACCGGCTGGGGTTTACCTGTATTACGGCCAACTAACAGTCGGCCATATTTTTCCGCAAGCGGGGGCGGAACCGCTGCGGGGCGCTCACTTGCGATCGATTCTGGCGCTGCACTTTGCTCAACCGCTGGCTGGGGCGATCGCGGTTAACGGCTTGCCCCACAGTGCTGAAACGCTTGAAGAAAAACCTTTAGTTGCTTTTGAAACTTACGAGTTAGCAATTAATAGCTAAGTAAATAGGTGCAACTAAAGATTACAGGATTCGGGCAGGTGAGTGCCTTCATCTTCTCGCTTATATCTCGTTATGCTTAGCTAAACTAGCCCCTAGAAGATATTTTTTTTCGTGCATATCTACTGAATTCGGGGAAGTTAAACCAAAAACTCAAACCTCAAAAGTTGGGAAATTGGAAAGTTACAACCCCAAAGTTAAAAGTCCCAAGTCAAAACTTTTCTATCTAGTGCCCGCTGCAAAATTTTCAGGAGCAAGTTATGGCAATAAAAGTGATGGAGATTGAGTTTGCCGAACAGATTAATCCGATTAGGCAACTCGAACAATACGAAGGAGTTCGCATTTTAGTTCGCTACCGGGGACGACCTCTGGGCTGGGCTTATGTTAGCAACAATCCCTGGGAACAAACAATTTCCGCTGAGCGAGTGCGGCAAACAATTGTGGATCAGTTAGGAAAAGAGTTGGTGCGATCGACTTTAGGAGAGGAATTCGGCGCTGTTTCTGAACCAGTGGCCGATCGCGACCTGCCGCCAATTAGCGTTGTCATCTGCACGCGCGATCGTACAGATTTGCTCAAAGGCGCTCTGGAAGCTCTGCTCGCCCTCGACTATCCGCACCGCGAAATTATCGTTATAGACAACGCTCCTGCAAGCAGCAGCACCGCTGAATTAGTCGCGCGATTACCGGTAAGCTACGTCAAGGAAGAACGGCCAGGATTGGACTGGGCGCGCAATCGCGGGATCGCGGAAGCGCGGCATGAGATTATTGCTTTTACTGACGACGACGTGCGGCCCGATCGGGGTTGGCTGCGGGGTATTGCTGCGGCGTTTGCTGACCCGGAAATTATGGCCGTGAGCGGTTTAGTGGCGGCAGCCGAACTGGAAACCTTGCCGCAACAGCAATTTGAACTGATATACGGCGGAATGCTGCAAAACCTCGACCGCCACAAAACCGACGGTAGCAAGCTTTCTGTGCGGGAGTTGCTGTGGGCGAGCAAATACGGTGTGGGAGCGAATATGGCTTTCCGGCGGCAAATTTTCGAGGCTGTGGGCAATTTTGACGTTGCTCTCGATGTGGGGACTGCGACTCGCGGTGGTGGTGATATTGAGATGTTTCATCGGATTTTGGCTAAGGGATACTCGACTTTTTATGAGCCGAGAGCTTTTGTGTGGCACTTGCACCGGCGCAGCGCCGAGGCTTTGAGCCGGCAGTTGCAGGATAACGGGCGCGGTTTTGGGGCTTATGTACTAACGTGCTATCGCAACCGCACTGTGCCGCGCTGGGAAATTTGGAAATTTGCTATGTTTCAGTGGCTGGGTTGGTGGCTGGTGCGCCGCTTGGGAGATCCGGGTTGGCTGCCGCGCAAGTTGGTAGTCAGCGAGTTGCTAGGAGCTCTCGACAGTCCTTTTGCTTACAGAAAAGCGCAGTTGCAGGCGCAGCAGTTAGCTGAGATTGAGCCGCAAGGGCAGTTACAGTCGGAACCCGAGCAAGTCGCCGGAGGTGTGCGATGAGAAGTGTTCCAAAGCTGATTGACAAGCGCAAAATCGCTCATTTCTTCGATTTGCTGCGGGTGTTGGTCGATCGCGATATGAAATTACTTTACAAGCGATCGGCTTTGGGGATTGCTTGGACTTTAATCAATCCGCTGTTGCAGTTAGCTGTATTTTCCTTTGTGTTTCGTTCTGTTATACCGATTAACATTCCGCAATTTTCTTCCTTTGCTTTCAGCGGTTTGTTAATCTGGAGTTGGTCTCAAACCGCATTATTTCAAGCAACGGGATTAATTACCAACAATAAAGCGCTAATCAGACAGCCTAATTTTCCCACGGCAATTTTGCCGGTTGTCACTACTATGACGGGGTTAATTCATTTTCTATTAGCTTTGCCGGTGTTAATTATCTTTCTGGCAATTGATGGCGTTCAGCCGAGTGCAGTGCTGTTTGTGTTGCCGCTGCTGATGGTTATTCAGTTTATTTTGACAGTCAGTTTGGCTTATCCCCTCGCCGCTTTGAATGTCACTTTTCGCGATACTCAGCACACTTTGGGCGTAGTTTTGCAGATGCTGTTTTACCTGACTCCGATTTTCTACGACCTCAACAGCGTCCCGAAAGAATTTCAGCCTTTTTATCAGTTAAATCCAATGGTGCCATTGCTGGGAGCATACCGCGCCATACTGCTCAAGGGTACGCAGCCGGATTGGCTGGCACTGTTAATTGTTAGCTTGGTTGTGGCTGCTCTTTTGCCGATCGGACTGGGAATTTTTAGACGGCAAAGCAATACTTTTGTGGAGGAATTGTAAATGCGTCAGGCTATTGTTGTCAAGGGTTTGGGGAAACGTTTCAACCGCTACTCTGCCGATCGACCTTATACGATTATGGCGGCCGCTTTGGCGGGTTTTCGGAAGATGAAACCGCAGGCGCGTTTTTGGGCACTGCGTGATATCAATTTCACTGTTTCTCCCGGAGAAATGCTGGGAATTCTCGGCAAGAATGGCGCGGGAAAATCGACGCTGCTGCAACTTGTTGGCGGTATCGGCTACGCTCAAGAAGGAACTATTGAAGTTAATGGCAGAATTGGCGGTTTGTTGGATTTGGGTGCGGGTTTTCACTCGGATTTAACGGGCAGAGAAAATGTGTTTGTGGGTGCGGTGGTGGCCGGTTTGACTCGTCGGGAAGCGGCGCGCCGGTTTGATGATATTGTTGAATTTGCGGAATTGCAACAGTTTATTGATAGTCCGATGCGGACTTACAGTACCGGGATGCAAATGCGGCTGGCTTTTTCGGTAGCGGTACACACCGATCCAGAAGTGCTGTTAGTTGATGAACATTTGTCGGTTGGTGATGTGGCTTTTCAAAATAAATGTTTAAACAGAATCACGGAGTTTAAGAATCAAGGATGTGCGATTGTTTTGATTTCTCACAACGCGGCGCAAATTCATAAACTGTGCGATCGGGCTTTGTGGCTGAAATCAGGTCAAATCGTGGCTTACGGGGAACCGGAAGTGGTAGTCGGTCAGTATTTGTCGGAAATGCGCCCAGTTACCGAAAAACGCACTCCCATGCGTCCTCCTGAAATGACGAGTACGGGTTCGCAACTGCGAATCAATGACAATCGCTTCGGTTCTTTGGAAGTAGAAATTACGGATGTTAAAGTGTTGCCGGATGATGAGATAAACAGTGGCGATTCTATTACTGTGGAAATTCATTATTCTGTACCGAAGCCAATTTCGGCTGCTATTTTTGGCGTGACAATCAGTCGGGAAGACGGTCAAAGTTGTTTTGATACTAATACTAATCAAATGGGCAGATTGCTGCCGCTGGCGGAAGGTAAAGGCACAATCCGCCTGCACGTAGACAGGCTGGATTTAGGCAACGGTCAGTATTACGTGAATGCTGGAGTTTACGAGAAGAGTTTGGCTTATGCCTACGATTATCATTGGCACACTTATCCGCTGTACGTGCGATCGACTGTCAGCCAAAAAACGATTCTTTGTCCGCCCTACCGCTGGGAATTTGATGGCAAAATGCAGGTGGCGGATTTACCGGAAGCCGCCGAGAAAGTTCACGCCTTGAATAAGGATAATCCCGCCTATGACCAGATTTCGACTCAGTTGAAAAATAAGCAGGAACCTGACTTTTTAATTATTGGCGCTCAAAAGTGCGGCACTGAGGCTTTGTGCGGTTATCTGGAAAATCACTTGCAAATTCTTAAAGAAGGTGCGAGGAGAATTCAGTTTTTTGATTTGAATTTTGAGCGGGGTGTTGATTGGTACAGCAAGCAGTTGACTCGCAGTGCGGCGGGTGACAAGGTTTTGCTGTGGGAGATGACTGGTTACTATATTTATCATCCGTTGGTGGCAGAGCGGGTTTACAAGTGTTTCCCGGATGTTAAGCTGATTGTAATGCTGCGAAACCCGGTCAAACGAGCTTGGCTGCACTATCATTTAGAAGTGGCGATCGGCTGCGAAAAACTGGATTTTGAAAAGGCGATCGCTTCCGAGCCCGATCGCCTAAAAGGTGAAATAGAAAAGATCAAAGCCGATCGAGGTTATTACAGTTTCAACCACCAACATTATTCTTATTTGTCGCGAGGAATTTATGTCGAACAAATCAGGAATTGGCTCGATTATTTTCCGAGGGAACAGTTGCTAATTCTCAAAACTGAAGATTTTGAGGCAAATAACGACAAAGTTTTTTGGGAAGTATTAGATTTCTTGGATATTAGTGCGATCGCAAGTACAGAATATGACATTAATACGAGCGAAGAGTACAGCAAAATCCCAGCAGCCATCGAACAACAACTGACAGATTATTTCAAACCTTACAATCAGGAACTTTCTGATTTGTTAAAACAGGATTTTACTTGGAGTTAGGATGTTTTTGAAACCGCAGATGAACGCGGATTAACGCGGATAAATACGGTAAAACATAATTCCTGTAGGGGCGGGTTCGCCAACCATATTTCTTTTTTAGGAACAATCTAGATAAACCCGCCCCCACCCAACGAAATAAATTAGATCGCCCGTTTATTAAGAGAAAATCTAACAATGAAACGCATATTTCTCGTAGGAGCACCTCGCAGCGGCACAACAATTCTTCAAAGCTTATTAGCAGCTCATCCCGAAGTTATTTCTTTTCCGGAATCTAAGTTTTTTCACTATTTGCTGTACGATCAGTTTGCGGGAAAGTTGCCAGGTAGAATGGAAGCTTTTTTTAATAATGAGATTAAACGTCCTGAACTTTTGAAAGATTTTGATGACAGCCAAACTGTGGAAGCTAAAGTTAGTTGGTTTGTGAGAGTTTTGGATGGTTTGGCGGCCGAACAAAAAAAAAGCATTTGGTTGGAAAAAACGCCGGAACACATATATTTTATTGATGAGATAGAGCGCTTTTTGCCGGATGCGAAATTCATACACCTTTTGCGAAACGGTATGGATACAATAGCTTCTATGTATGATGCTACTAGGAGTTTTAACGAATTGTGGGGCGCTGGTTGGGATTTAAACCACTGTATCTATCGCTGGGAACACGCGATGTTAACTAGCCACAAATATATTAATAAATATAATCATATATTAGTTAAATATGAGGATCTTTTAGATAACAAAACACAAATTCTAGGGAAGATATGTAATTTTATGGGCATTGAATATGACGGCACAATGCTCGTTAATTATCAAGAAAAAGCCGCGAATCTTAGTTTGAATCTACCTTGGCACAAAGGAATTGAGAGAGATGTCAAAAGTAGTAATGTTCACAAATATCATAAAATTTTTACTCAAAATGAAATCAGATATATTTTAGAGAAAATTCAGCGCGTCCAGGGTGAAATTGCCTGGAAAGTTGCGGTGGAAGTTACCGAACCAATTTCGGATATTTACGCTTGGCAAGTATGCGATCGCCTGTGCTGTACGATCGAGCTAGAAGGAATTAAACTCGGTATTATTGAATTGCCAATTTGCGATGGCGTGGTTGCAGCTTCGGTTTTGGCGGATGCGGTGGCAGCCCAGTTTGCTTGGCAAATTCTCGATCGCTTCTTTCAACGCAATCGCTGCGAAAAAGGCAATAAATTGTGGGAAACTTTGCTGGAACCATTGCACCCTAAACATGATTGGACGCTATTTATGCAAGAATTATGGGGGCGTCCGCATTGGCATTTGGAGGATTTCTACAAGCCTGAAATAGCTGAGGAAGTCTCAACAATTACCCTCGAAAAAGAATTGATTGTCTTAGAAATTAGCGAGGAATTTGCTCATATAAAAGTTGCGCTTTCTGAAATAGAGGTGCTGGTGAAAGTAGGCGGCGTGGCTGTCGGTATTGTAACTGTTGCGGTGGAAAATAATTTTGTTTCGGCTCAAAAATTGCGATCGACAATTACTCGAAATATGGGTTTTGAGTTGTGCGTCGCCGCCGTGCGAGAAGCTTTGGTGGGCAAACCACTCAACGGCAAGCAGTGGCTGCGATCGCGCTTAGCCTCTTTTGCTCGACAAAGGTCGAATTTGCCCGACTGGTTGAATGCACCGGGTACTGGGGGCATTTATCCCCAAAATGCGGTGATGTTCGGCAGGCGATCGGGTGCGATCGGGACGAGTGTCAGCCGCCGCGCCTCACTCCCGGCGGCGGCGCTGCAGGAAATCGAGTCAGCCGCAGCAATCGCGGGGGAACCGACAATGCAAATTCCCCAAGAAAACGAGTTTCCAAAGCAAGTATTTTACGCACCGGAAATCATTGGCTCAAAATCTTCTGATCGGGAAGTTTCTCACTCGGTGAAACCTCAACTTTTGGACAATCATAGCGTTACACAAAAACTCCCGATTCTCTCCTACCGCCGCATTTCTCCTGACGGTTTAGACGCAGTTACTCCCCAGATTTTTGAACAACAGTTACACAATCTCAAAAATCTGGGTTATTACAGTGCGAGTTGGGAAAATTGGCGAAGCGCAAAACAGGCTAAAACTCCTTTACCAGGTAAAGCTGTATTGATGACATTTGACGGCGGCTATCTCGACTTTTTCCAATATGCTTGGCCTCTGCTAAAACGCTTTGATTTTACAGCAACTGTTTTTCTCGTAGCGGAGTCAATAGGAAAGACAAATAGTTGGGAAAAAGCAGAATTTGAAGAAGTGCCGTTAATGGGATGGCCGGAAATTTTGCAACTGCGGGATGCAGGAATTGAATTCGGTTCTATGTCTGCTACTCATCAACCTTTGACTGCATTGTCGCCGACAGAAATTGTGCGGGAGGCAGCCAAATCTCGTGCTATCTTGGAACGGGGATTAGAGAAATCTGTTAAATGTTTTGCCTATCCTTACGGCGATGTCGATCCCATTGTAGCGCATTTAATTGGAGCGAGTGGATATAGTTTTGGCGTATCATATAAATTAGATTTTAGCAGTTTTGACGATTATTTATTGTCGCTGCCGCGCATTCAAGTCACCGCAGAAAATGCCTTAAAATTAGCTTAGTAATGTGCGTCATTCGATTTTAGATTTTAGATTTTAGATTTTAGATTGACCCACGGATAAATTCGGGGGCTTGAGGATTTTCGATTTTCGATTTGGGATTGATTCCACGGATAAATCGCGTGGCGGGTACCACCTTTGAAATTCGCTTGTCAATCAGCGAGATTTTTCCCTCAATTAACAATCTCTCAACCGACGCACCTTACAAGTGAAATTTTTTAATCAATTCCTTGATTTTTCTCTGCAAATAACCGCCTAACCCTCTGGAAATTTTCTCAAATTTATAATAAAATAAAATATCCATCACATCTTCAGTTTTCATATACTTTAAATAAGAAATTATTTTATCGGTAAGCTCATCATTAACATCATCGATATACTTTCTCACCGCCAACCTTTCCGAAATATGCCATTTCCGATCGAACTTGCGGTGCATTTCCGTCTCATAATCCCGAAAATCTGAGATTTTCCCCTCCAAATACCTTTGAATGTATTTCCCCGCGATTTGGGCGCCATCCATCCCGTGTCTGATCCCTTCGCCACCCAAAAAATTTACTGTCGAAACACTATCGCCGATCGCAATTATATTATCCTTGCAATAAATATCCTTCAAACCGCGACTGTACTTCAGCATGGAACCGTGTTTGTCAAGAATTTTATAATTTTTAGACTTTAGATATTCATCAATCAGTAAATCAATATATTTTTTCAGAGGTGACAAATGCCTCAGCGTTTTCCGATCTAAAAAAATGCGTGCAGCACCAACTTTCAGCCTGTTTTGTTCCATTGGAAATATCCAAGAATAACCTTTAGGCATCCATTTATCGCCCACAAATAAGATTAAATCGCCCCTGTATTTATTGTAAATTTCTGGCTCTACTTCAATTAAATATTCGATTCCGGTTCCCGACAAAAAATCAGGCTTATCATTCTCTTTTTCGTACATAATCGCCCTAGCAAAGCCAGTAGCATCAACCAATACTTTAGTGCTAACTTGGATAAGTTGACCGTCGGATAACTGTTTGAATTCGACTGTTGTTTCGCCCTTGCTTTGTGAATATCCGGTGTAGCGATAACCAAGCCAAACTTCACCGCCAAATTGCTCTACTTCGCCGGCCAAAAATGCTCTAAATTTAGCAAAGTTGAGGACAACTCCCAAGCTTTCTGGAGACTCCCAATTTTGACTGACTTTGCTAGTTTGAATAGTAAGTTTGTGCCAAAAACTGCCGATAACGGATTCAGGTAAATCGAATTTAGACAGGGTTTCTAGAGGTGTAGCGGCGCTAGAAAAGTCATTTTTATTAAAATTGTCGTTTTGCTCTACGAGCAAGACTTTGTGACCGGATTTGGCTAGGATTCTCGCGCAGTGTCCGCCTGCTGGGCCGGCTCCTACTATTACTATGTCAAAACTTTTTAAATTCATTGTGCTTTTAACTCGCTCCCAATGTCAAAACACCCGCAGACATATCAACTACTAACCGCCGATTTTTTTGCCACTGGCGACCGATTAAAATTTCCGGTACTCCGTCACCCACATGAACGGGAATGTCAAATTCTTGCTCATCTATGCGTACTTTTCCTGCATAAATATCGAAATTGAATTCTCCCTTAGCTGTCCGCATTTTTTGTCGCCTAATATAAATCCAATCAAGCCCTTCTAAATCCTGACTGTCCATTGCTAGCCAGCCAGAAAAACCTGTATCTAGCAGGGCATCAACAGGCAATTCTAAGCCGTTATCAGCAATCAATTCAATTTCAAAAAATAGCTCGTCTTCATCACCAAATATTCCTGCAATCATATCGTGCCGCACGCCCCTGTATGGTTGATGCGGAAAAGAAACGGGATAGCATTTGGGTGTTTCTGGCGGCACATTTTGGTAGCCACCATATCATCTTTGTCGATAAAATATTCTCCGCTGTCGGGTTCAACGGCCATGTACCAGTTGTAGTGGGTTTTAATCAATTCTGGTTTGAGGCGATCGAAAATTGGTTTGCAGCGCTGATAAAATCTTTCTCTTTCGGCTCGCCACTGGGCTTTTTTTTCTTCTGACCACTGAATTTCGGGGAACAATCTTCCCCGCCTTACAGTGCGATTTACCGTGCGATTTGGTTGCACATTAGTCATAGTTTTTTCTCCCTTATGGTAGCTTTTCCTATCGTATTGTACCACAAGCTCCGGTTCGTGCTATCCGAAAGACCTGCTATTTAGCTTTGAGGTATAGCGCTTATCATAAAGATGAGGTATTTACTAATTAATTAACAATTCCTCAATCCCCCAATCCCCCAATCCCCCAATCTAAAATCTAAAATCTAAAATCTAAAATCTAAAATCTAAAATCTAAAATCTAAACTTGTATCTCATTTTTCTGAAAAAGGCTATATTTTTCACGGGCTGTCTTGGCAAATAAAATATCATTTCGATCGATAAAATATTCCCTGCAGGGAGTAAGTTTTGGTTAAGCACACCGTTTCAGATAGCTTTGGGCAACACAATCGCTGGGATTTCTTTCCAAACACATAGCGAACAGGAATTTGGCATCCTCGATCGAGCCTTGATAGTAGCGAATCAAAGCTAATTCAAAAATCGGTTTCGTTTCCAATTTAGCTTGTTTTTGGGCGGGAATATCGGCCTCAAATACCTCAAATACCCCCACTTTTTGAGCTTTTCCTCGAACTTGCACCTTAGCGACTAGGCGCAGGGCATACTTCATCGGTTCTTCTAGCGCAGCTAAGGTGGTGTGGGAAATCAGAAACGGAACTTGGTAGACTTTTGTTAACTGTTGGAGGCGCGAACCGAGATTAACTGCATCGCCAATGACGGTGGTATCGATGCGAAAGTTACCGCCTACTGTTCCTAGCCTCAAATTTCCTGTATTGATGCCAATGCCAATTTCTATGGGTTGGCGGTCGAGCAGTTGTCGGCTTTTGTTGTATTCAGCGAGGATTTTCAACATAGTCACTCCTGCATTCACCGCCATATCGGCACTCACTTCAAACAGTGCCATGATTTCATCACCAATATATTTATCAATAAAACCGCTATTTTCAATAATTGCAGGTTCCATGCGCCGGAGATAGCCATTGATAAACTTAAACGTATCTTCTGCGGTCATTTGCTCCGAATGGGTTGTGAAAGCACGGATATCGGCAAACAAAACCGACATTTTTTTCTCAATAGATTCTCCCATTTGAATTTCTGTGATATTTTTTCTCTCCAGACATTGCAAAAATTGACGGGGAACAAATCGGGAAAAAAGTTCATTAATTTGGAACAATTCTTGGGTAAATTTTTCTCTTTCTGATTCAGCTTGTTTGCGATCGCTGATATCCTGGAAAGCCGCGATCGCCTGAGAAACTTCGCTTTTTTTATCTCGAATGGGTGTAGCCGAGATTTCTAAAGGAACGATCCGATCGGGGTAATGAATTTCGATATCCTCAGCACGAACTGTTTCCCCGGCTAAAGCGCGCACGATCGGCGATTTCTGTGCGGGATATAATTCCTCAGTTCCCCTCTGATAAATTTTGAAATCCGTTGAACTTTGCTCGATTTTGGTTTCAGGTAAAAGGTCTAGCTGGAGTAATTCCTTGGCTTTCTGATTGGCATAAGTTATTTTTCCCGCATTATCGTGAACTGTAACACCAATGGGCATTGCTTCTAAAATCTGAGTCAGGCGACGTTCATTTTCCCGCAGTTGAGCATTCTGTTCTTCGAGTTTTTTGAGTCGCCAATACTTGCTGAGAGCTTCTTTAACCGTCAGATGGAGATCCGTAGCATCCCAGGGTTTGGCAATATAACGGTATAGATTAGCTGAATTCACAGCATTGCCCACTGCATCTGCTGCGGCTTGACCGGTGAGCATAATCTTCAATATATTGGGATATTGGGCATGAATCTGACAGAGGAGTTCGTCGCCTTTCATTCCCGGCATCAGATAGTCAGAAACAACCGCAGCAGTTTCGATACCTTCTGCTTGCAGTTCTTCGAGAAGTTCAAGGGCTTCTTCACCGCTTTGGGCCGCTTCAATCTGGTAATCTTGACCGAAGTTTCTTTGTAATTCCTCAGCAAGACCTTCCAACACCATCGGTTCGTCATCTACCACAAGAATTGCTAGTTCGTTCATCCTAATTTCAGGGCTGTTGTGATGGTTTCGAGCAACTCTTCTTGCCGCCACGGTTTATGAATGCAGCAGTACAGATTAGCTTGCCGCTTGGCTCGTTCAATAGCTTCCCGATCGGCTTGTCCGGTTAACAGAATCTTGGTAATATCGCCGAATTGCTGGTGGACTTGAACCAAAAACTCGTCTCCCCGCATTCCGGGCATCAACCAATCAGAGACAATCACAACTATCTTGACTCCCCCGTCAGTTAGCTCTTCAATAATTTCTAGAGCTTCCTCACCACTTTCGGCAGCTTCATACAAAAATTGCTCGCCAAAGTGACGGCTAATTTGCTCCTGGAGAGCTTCTAGGATAACTATTTCATCATCAACACAGAGAATTGCTACTTCAGTCATATTTTTATGGTTATCGAATTGATATTATGTCGGGTCATCTAACCATTATATGTTTGTAGTAAGGACTTCAATCCTTTGTTATGGATTTGAGCAAAATGCGGAGGCGCATTCCTCCCTACAAACCTCTTTTGTTACGGTCCCTCGACCGAATATGATATGAAATGTCCGTCAAAGACGAGCTAAAAAAAATAATTTATTTTGTCATCTATATTACCCTATAGGCAGCCTCACCGTGAAGGTAGTTTTGCCGCAGACAGATGCAACGGTAATTGCTCCCTGATGTTTTTCCACGATTTTTCTGACAATATCCAGCCCTAAACCGCTCCCTTCTCCTGCTGGTTTGGTAGTGAAGAAAGGTTGAAAAATTCGATCTTGAATATCTGGAGAAATCCCACAACCCGAGTCTGTAAATTCTACTACAATATTTCGCTCTTTCTGATGCACGCCGATTGCCAGCGTCCCTTTGCCATCCATAGCTTGAACTGAATTGTGAATTAAGTTTGTCCACACTTGCACGAGTTCGTCGGGATAGCAAAAAATCTCTGGAACGGGTTGATAGTGACGAGTGACCTCGACACCTTTCTTGAGATAATTGTGATATAATTCGAGTACGGTTTCAATGTTGTCAGTAATCTGGACCGATCGTTTTTCCCCAGTGTGGTCGTAACGGGCGTAGCTCTTGAGGGCGAAGACTATTTTTGAAGCTCGTTCGACGGCGTTTTTAATGTTTTGGCTGTTGGCTTGCAGGCGGCCAACATCGTAGGCAATTTGCACGATTTGATTGGCTTGGGGCGTTTGCAGCAGGGAGAGTTGAGAGTCAAAACTCTGATGTATTCCTCCTTCTGTTAGCAGGTGAGCCAGTTGTTTGGCATTGGCAATGTGATGAGATTCAAGCTGTTGAGTCAGCGTGCGTTTAATTTGGCGTTTTTCGCGGGTATTGAGGCCCGATTGACTGCTCAGAGCTTGTTTGAGGACGCTGAAAAAGTCTGCTTGCTGTCGATCGGTGAGTTGGGGCAACAGTTGGGGCAGTTGAAACAACGAGGCTTCTAAGGCTTTATCGGTGTTGCCGATCGCGGCGCGAATTGCTCCCAAAGGCGTGTTAATTTCATGGGCTACCCCGGCCACCAGTTGTCCGAGGGCGGCCATTTTTTCCGATTGAATTAGCTCGTTTTGAGTGACTTGGAGAGTGTCGAGGGTGTTTTGCAATTCTTTCGTGCGCGAGGCTACTTGATGTTCTAAAGTGCGGTTGTAGTCTTCGAGAATTTTATGAGCCTGTTGGCGATCGCTGATATCGAAGAAAGTGGCGATCGCGTAGGCAATCTTGCCTGTATCATCAAAAATTGGCGTGGTGGAAACTTCTAAGGGAAGTATCTTATCTGGTTGGTGAAGTTCTAAATCGTCTGCTTTGGCAGTTTCACCGGCTAGGGAACGCACGATCGGCAGTCGATCGGTGGGGTACAAATCCTGCGTTCCGGCACGATAAATTTGATATGCTTTAACTATTTGCTCGGTTTTGGCTTCGGGTGCGATGTTGAGGCCGAGTAACTGTTGTGCTGTCTGGTTGGCATAGTGGAGTTGTCCTGTGGGTAAGTGGATGGTGACACCCACGGGCATTGCTTCGAGAAATTGAGTTAAACGCCGTTCGCTTTCTTTAACTTCGGCATAGAGTTTGGCATTGGCGATCGCGATCGCGGCTTGTCCCGACAATAGTTTGATAATTTCCAATCTGTCCGGTGTAAAAGCTTCAGCAGTTAAATTATTTTCTAGATAAATAATGCCCCTGAGTTGACCTCGATCGAGCAGGGGTGCACACAAAAGAGATTTGGTTTGATTCGCTTGAATGTACGGATCTTGTGTAAATTGGCCCTCTTGCGCGGCATCGTTTTTCACGATGGTTTCTTTTGTACGAATTACGTAGTCGATCGGCGATCGGGGTAGGTTGGAGTCAAAGGGGATTGACTGCAATACTGCAACGCGATCGTCCTCAATATTTCCCGCAGCTTCAATTACCCATTGTCCGGCTTTTTCCCAAATTAGAAAGCCTGTTTGCGCGCCCGCATTTTCAATGAGAATTTTCATCAATGAAGCGAGTAATTTATCGAGTACAATTTCGCCGGCAATGGCTTGAGATGCTTTCATTAAGGTGGCTAAATCCAATGCTTCTCTCGACTGATTGCTAGTTATAAAATTAGTACTTATCGTGCAGGTAGAAGTAATACTTTTAGTAGCAGATGACTTGGGCAGTAACTGCGAGTATCTTGCTTCCAAATCCTCAACCTTTGCCTTAGCACCCCAGCAGATGTAGCCATAGTGAGCTTCTTTCATATAAGTTTGGGCAATCTTGTCCATACCGCGAGATAAATAAAACCTTGCTGCCAACTCATAAGCTAAGGCTTCTTCTTGAAAATATCCGTTATCTCTTGCTCCTTTAATCGCTCGTTCATAAAGCTCTTCGGCTTCAACGACTTGACCCAATACTCGCGCTTTATCCGCCTCTACTAGCTCATACTTATGCTGAAAATTGATCGGGGCATGGTTGGCCCAGTTTTTCATTTTTTGCTGGTTGATAACTACTTTTTCTAAAGTTTCTATTTGCTCGTTGCTTTCTCTAGTAGGATACAAAGCTAGGAGAGCTAGAGAATAGTAGAAATAGTTTTGGGTAAGCATGAATATTCCTAGTGCGCCATGTTCGTAGCTTGACGCACTTTGTCCGTTGGCAACCGCTGCCTTGTAGTCCTGAAATAAATAACTGAGCATACATTTTGCCATATAAGCAGCAAACAGAGATAGGAGATTATTTGCATCTCGCAAAATAGGTAAGATTTTGTCTTCATTAAAAACTTTTCCTAGCAAACGTTTTTTATCCGCTGATTTGCCACTTAAATTCAGTGCCAACTGTCCCCATATCTGGGCTTGATACAAGGAAAAATCCTGTTTGAGCTTCTGCTGAATTAATTCAATATATTGCTGCTGCTGCTGACAAACAACGCCTAGATTCTCTCCACTCATAAATGGGTAGGAGCAACTGTAAAAAGCAACATAAGAAGTATATTCTATATTTCCAGTTTCTAGACCTACTTTAACTGTCTCGCGCACAGGTTGTATGGATTCCCTGAGTGGCTCTTTCCAGTGCCTGATACCACTATAAAAAAGGGTTTCTACTTGACATTTTATTTCCCTGAGATCGAATTTTTCTACCAGGATCAAAGCCAATTTTCCAAATTGATAACCTAACTCTATATCTTCCAACGCACCACACAAAATCATCCCATAAAAAGCATAGCCAAAAGCGGCTGGGGGCGAGTACCCATTCTTGATACTTAGCTCAACCATTGTGAATATAATTGATGGCAACAGCGCGGGATTAACAATATAAGTAGGAGGAGATATTGTCATTAATATTCGCATGGCTGCCAGTTGAGCGGGTTCTGTCATTGGCGGCTGGTTGTAGAGGTTTTCAATAATCACATCAGCGGGCTGCGATTCCTGTAGGGGTATGCCCAACATTTCTAGAACTTGCAGTCCTGTATCTACCGCCGATCGCATTTTATTTTGAGCGATATAAAACTGAATTTTTATTTTGTACACTCTGACTTTATCTAGCACGGCCTTGGCTTGTTGGAG
Source organism: Microcoleus sp. F8-C3 (assembly GCA_036704825.1). Classification (GTDB taxonomy): domain Bacteria; phylum Cyanobacteriota; class Cyanobacteriia; order Cyanobacteriales; family Microcoleaceae; genus Microcoleus. Next base: position 32,766 of record JAUBSN010000018.1, read on the forward strand.
GACGACACTAGAAAGTATTTCGGTTCTCTCGTAGTTGGTGTTTAAGTATTCTGCTTCCACCGTTTCTACATGGAGATTGAGCGTCAGGTCATACTGAGTATGCCAAGAATCTGTTGCTAAGAAATTGACGCCAGCATTCAAATAATTGGTCGCTGCCTCATAAGCCATTGCTGACTTTGCTTTTTGACCTGCCATTAGATTGAGTTTGGCGATTTGATCTCGTTCGGCTTGATGGGTTACTAATTCAGCTCCTAGATTGAGATGATCTGCGATTTTAAATATCTCGCCTGATAAGATATCAGTAGCGGTATTTTGCAACAGATTGCGACCGATTTGTAAATGAACTACTTTTTGAAGTTCCTCATCGATAGAGGCATAAGCGGCTTGTTGAATGCGGTCATGCTGGAATTTATAATCTTGAATTAATAGTCGATCGTCTAATTCTGATAGGGGCAGAATTAACCCTGACTGAATGGCTACTATCAGGTCTCCAGCAACGTCTGAGCTTGATTTTTCACAGATAATAGAGAGGGTGTTTAAATCGAATTGAGACCCTATACAAGCCGCCAAGCGTAAAACCTGCTGTGTGTTTGCAGGTAGTTTCTTCAGCTTGCCAATCATCAACTCCACCACATTATCGGTGATGCCCTTGGCTTCTATACTTGCAATATCCCACTGCCATCTGTGGCGTTTAAAATCAAAGGTGAGTTCGTTTTCGGCGTGCAGGGTTTTGAGAAATTCATTGACAAAGAAAGGATTCCCCTCTGTTTTATGCACTATCAGGGATGCCAAGGGTCTTGCTGATGCAATGTCACCGTGCAACGTGTCGGCGATGAGCTGGCTAATATGCTCGCTATCTAAGGGAGTTAATGTAATCTGGTTAATTGTTGCTCCTTTATTGCACAATCCCTCAAGCGTCATCATCAAGGGATGAGTGGGGCTGACTTCGTTATCCCGATACGCCCCAATGAGAAACAGATACTGCATATCTGTATCCGTCATCATCAGTTGAATTAACTTGAGGCTGGCAGAGTCTGCCCACTGTAAATCGTCCAGAAATATGACTGAGGGATGCTCTTTTGCACAAAATGTCCGGATGAAGTTTTGGAAGACAAGATTAAAGCGATTTTGCGACTCACTTGGCCCTAACTCCGGTACGGCTGGCTGTTTGCCGACAATCAGTTCTACTTCCGGAATCACGTCAATAATTACCTGACCGTTAGAACCCAACGCGGTTAAGAGTTTTTCTCGCCAAAGATTTAGTTGTAAAGAGCTTTCCGTTAACAGTTGTCGCACTAATCCCTTAAAGGCGCTAACTACGGCCCAGTAGGGAATATTGCGCCCAAATTGGTCAAATTTCCCACTTAGGAAATAGCCGCGCTTGGAGGTAATGGGTTTGTAAATTTCTTGCACCAGTGCTGATTTACCGATACCGGAATAACCTGCTACCAGCATGAGTTCGATCCCCCCCCCGCCCCCCTTCAAAAAAGGGGGGGTAGAGGCAACTTCTGAAGCTTCCCGGGAGGGGGGTTGGGGGGATCGCCCGCCCCCGGAGGCTACCCGATTCTCACGGTCGAGAGACGCTATGCGATCGAATGCTGCTAGTAAGGTTTCAACTTCTTTTTCTCTACCGTAGAGTTTCTGAGGAATTTGAAACTTATCAGAAATATCATTTGAGGCGAGGGGAAATTCTGATATTTCTCCTAATGTTTGTAACTGCGTTAAACACAGTTCCAAATCTGCTTGGATGCCAAAAGCACTTTGATATCGTTCCTCAGCCGTTTTTGCCATCAGTTTCATCACAAGATCTGAAACCGCTTTGGGAATTTCTGGATTAAGCTGATGCGGCGACATCGGTATTTTAGCAAGATGACAATGCACCAATTCCAGCGCATCATCTGTCTCAAAAGGTAGCTTTCCTGTCAGCAATTCGTAAAACGTGACACCGAGCGAGTAAAAATCCGTGCGATAATCCAGAGAACGGTTCATCCGTCCCGTTTGCTCCGGCGACATATAGGCTAAAGTGCCTTCTAAAACATGGGGATTTTTGAGGGTGGGATTTTCGCGGGTTAACTGGGTGGAAATGCCAAAGTCGATGATTTTGAGAATTCCGCTTTCTGGATTGAAGACGATATTGGATGGGTTGATATCTTTGTGGATAATATTGTTGCTGTGAATAGCACCTAAACTTTCTGCGATCTTGATGGCAATGTTGAGAAATTCTGCTAGAGAAAAGTTATGATTTGACTCGCTCTGACTGTCGAGCAATTGTCTGAATGAAAAGGCATCAAAATCTTCAAGGACGATCGCTAATGTTCTTTGATATGGTTGTAATCCATAAGCCTTAACTATGCCATCTAGCTCTAAGTTGCGAGTAATTTCATATTCCTGTTTGTATCGAGTGAGTTCCGCAGGTGTAGGATAGTCTTCTTTGAGTAGTTTGAGGATCACTGCTCGATCGTCCTGTTCTCGCCTAGCTCGATAGACTGCGGAATTAGCGCTTTCGTAGATTTGTGCCAGAATTTGGTATCCAGGAAATTTCATCATAATTCGCCGTCAAAAATCGTGTGGTAATTGATTGTAAACCTCGCCCGGAGAGAGTTTTCCGACATCTGCGTGAGGTTTTTTCGATCGCTTGCACCCAATAATCCGGCTGGATAATGTTTAAGCTCCCGATGTCAGGGTTTTATAGTTTAAGAGGCAGTCAAATTGACCGCCATCTGTGAAAATAAGTCTGTGAAAATAAGAATGTATGGCTGACGGTGTTTTTTCAGTCGGAAACGTCTAACTTAAAATTAGTACGGTGTTTACAGTATAACAAAATAATTTCTTTATTTCAATAAATTTATCAAAAAAGGAAAAATTTTTAGCCGACTTAGATAGTGTCCGGTCAATTCCCTCAGCAACGCGCTTCGCTTCGCCCGAATTCAAAACAGTTTGTAGTGAGGACTTTAGTCCTCACTACAAACCTGACATCGACCGGACGCGATATTAGCTCCCGATTCTAGATATTTACACGCTGACGGCAGACTGTTTGCGGCTGAATGTTGCCAAAATGCGATCGCACATTTGCGACGGATTTAATCCCAAAGTGGCAAATGATTGTTCAGGCGTTGCATGATCTACCAATGTATCGGGTACACCCAACCGCATCACTGGAATAACAACATTATTGTCCAATAAAGCTTCGGCTACTGCTGAACCAAAGCCTCCCATCAAACAGCCTTCTTCCATTGTGACAACTTTGCCGATTCGCTGTGCCAAAGGCAAGATTAATTCGGTGTCCAAAGGCTTGACAAAACGCGCATTGATCACAGTTGCTTCAATACCGTGTTCGCTCAAAATCTCGGCGGTTTGCATTGCCGGATAAACCATTGAACCGTAACCCAATATCAGCAAATCGTCGCCGTTGCGGAGGATTTCGCCTTTGCCGATCGGCAATTCTTCCCAACCTTCCTCCATCAGAGGCACGCCGTAACCGTTGCCGCGCGGGTAACGCATGGCGATCGGACCGCTGGTGTGATTGATTCCGGTGACTACCATCCGCTGCAATTCTGCCTCGTCTTTGGGTGCCATAATTGTCATATTTGGCAGACAGCGCAAGTAGGAAATATCGTACATTCCTTGGTGGGTGGGGCCGTCAGCACCGACAATGCCGGCTCGATCCAAACAGAAGAAAACGGGCAAATTTTGGATGCAGACATCGTGAACTATTTGGTCGTATGCCCGCTGCAAAAAGGTCGAGTAAATTGCTACAACCGGGCGCATTCCTTCGCAGGCTAAACCAGCCGATAAAGTCACGGCGTGCTGTTCGGCAATGCCGACATCGATGTACTGTTTTGGCAGTTTTTCCTGAAGTTTGTCAAGGCCGGTTCCAGTTGCCATTGCAGCGGTAATGCCGACAATTTTGGGATTGTTTTCTGCTAGCTTGACCAGGGCGTGGGTAAAGACTTTCGAGTAAGCTGGAGGCTTGGGTTTGGTGGAGGGAATGCCTTTGCCGGTGGCTAAGTTAAAGGGATTTTGGGCGTGATATCCTACTTGGTCTTTTTCGGCGATCGCATATCCTTTGCCTTTCACCGTCACCACATGAACCAACACCGGCCCTTGAATGGTATGAGCTTGTTTGAAAGTGGCAATTAACTCTTCCAAATTGTGTCCGTCTACCGGGCCCATGTAAGTAAAGCCCAATTCTTCAATTACTGCTCCAACTTTCGAGACTGCCAAGCGTTTCATCCCTTCTTTGAGGCGTTCCATTTCTGGAGTAAAAGTTTCGCCGACAAAGGGAATGTGTTTGAATTGTTCCTCTAAGTTATCTTTGAGAAACTGCACCTGTGGCGACAATCGCATCTTGTTCAAATAGCGGGTAATTGCGCCGACGTTGGGCGAGATTGACATCTCGTTGTCGTTGAGCACAACTAACAAATTGGTTTTCGGCATATGGCCCGCGTGGTTTATCGCTTCGAGTGCCATGCCGCCAGTCAATGCGCCGTCGCCGATGACTGCTACAGTTTTAAAGTTTTCCCCCTTGAGGTCGCGCGCCATCGCCATTCCTAACGCTGCAGAAATGCTTGTGGAAGCGTGACCGGCGCCGAAGTGGTCAAATTTGCTCTCGCAGCGCTTGAGATAGCCTGCAACGCCGTCTTTTTGGCGCAGGGTGTGGAATTGGTTGTAGCGGCCGGTGATTAATTTGTGAGGATAAGCTTGGTGGCCGACATCCCAAGTAACTTTGTCGCGATCGAGGTCGAGTGTTTGGTAGAGTGCTAAGGTCAGTTCGACTACACCCAATCCTGGGCCGAGGTGGCCACCGCTAGCGGCTACAGTTTCTAAATGCTTTTCTCGAATTTGTCGGGCAATTTGTTCGAGTTGATGAATCGAGAGACCGTGTAATTGGTTTGGGTGAGTCAGTTCGCTCAGATGCATATTTTAAAATCTTGCTCCTGTGAATCAGGACGAATCCTTAACAGATATAGGTTGAGCCTGCGACGTTGGGTACGGGCAAACGTGAGAATAGTTTAACGGTTATTTGAGAAAAACTGTTAGGCGTAAGATTTTTGTTATTTTTGGCCTGGTAATTATAGTTAATAAATTGTGCGCTGTCAATATAAAAAAGCTTGTGCTGTGAGTTGCCAATCGCTAATTCTTAGCTGAAAGGAGATTTTTAAGCATTTCTAACTACTTTTTGTAGTGAGGGCTGACTTGTTAGCCATCTGGTTTCTGCAAGCGGACTATGATACAAAATCATTAACTGCGATCGCAGCATCTCCTATTTGTAAAAATACTTTTTCTGGCTCCTGCCTCAAAACTCCAATTTTGGGCTGGGCTGCTTTCATTGAGATGCTTGTACTGTGATTTATATAACAAAGCTGATGTCAAGTCATTGGTAACAAGTTAGAAATGAGTAAATTTTGTCAATACCTCTAAGTGTAGAAATAATTAACTAATATCGATCGTCAAAAAAGGGTAAAGGTTGGACTAGCCCAATTAAGGCGATTATCAATAAATTGTCAAATAGTTTTCACAAGCCAGCCAGAAAAGTATGTCATACCAAATCCGGGTTAATTACCTCTAATTGATGACTGTCGAGGCCAAAAGGAGCCATACGATCGCGAGAGAGACACCGCAGCGATCGACAATATTCACTTGTTTACCATCTCTCAAGCGAGCTGTATTTATTCAAGTTGGTGACAATTTTTCATCAACAGATACATCAAAAATTCGGTTTTTTGAGATCGCACAAGCCAGTGAAGTTTCGGCAGGGTAATCATCAGGGGATAACGTTCCCCGGATTTGGTATTACTTTTATGAAAGGTTCTGCTTAATTCAATCTCCCTTACTCCGCTGATGGCAAAGGAGTTTCCGCTTCTTCGGGCGGCGGAATTTCCGCAGGAGGCGATTCGGGCGCCGGCGAGAGACTCTCGCTATCGGGCGGCGGAATTTCCGCAGGAGTCGATTCGGGCGACGGCGAGGGACTCTCGCTATCGGGCGAGGGACTCTCCGAAGGACTTGGGGCGGGAGTTTCCGGCGGTGGCGGAAGAGGTGCGGGTTCTGGCTGGGGGCTTTGGAGGCTTTGCACCCACAAACCTAAAGCCCCGCCGGCTAACATCAGCCCCAACACCCCCAGTAGGGGCAGCGGCAGCTTGGATCGCCGTTTTTGAACGGGTTCCGGGGCGGGGGAAGTTTCGGGGTACAACAACTGTTTGGACGATTCTGAAAGCTGAGATTCTGGAATTCTCCCGGACTTCTGGAGGGACGCCGCGAGCGAAGGCGGCAGCGACACCGAGGCTGACACTGGCGCTGGCGCCGGCGCTGAAGCCACCGCCGGATCGAACAGTACCAATCTCTCCGGCGACATCCGACAGTGAGTCGCCACCACGGAGGTGTTGTCATAACCGTTTTTCTCGTTGGCCAGACGAATCCAAGACTGAACCGCAGCTTCCAAAGACATTTTGCCCTCAAGCACCTCTGGGCCGTAATTCTCCCAAGACCGCTCTACCCAGTCGTTGTCGCTCAAACCGTCGGAACACAGCAGCAGTAAGCCTTCCTCTTCGATAATAAATCGCTGAATCGTCGGGCGCAGGAAATCAGCATCCCGCGTTCCCAAAGCTTGAGTCAGGGCTCCTGCATCGGCTCGCAGTTGAGTCTCCCAGTACAAACAATGTCCTAGCTGGACTTCCCTTGAGGCTACGTCGTCGTCCACCGTAAGCCGGTGACAGTAATTTTGACCAATCCAATAAGCGCGGCTGTCTCCGACATTGACTAAATAAAGTTCGTGGCTGTTATTCGATGGCAAATCCTCGGAAATTTTCACTTTTTGAGGCAACTGGAGGGCCATCACCAAAGTCGTCCCCATGCGCTGCCGCAACTCTTTTCCCTGCTCGTTATTTTGAGCGGAAATCACATTGTTTACAACTCTGACTATTTCTTCGAGTTGCTTGATGACCATTGTTGGGGTCATCAACTCTTCTTGTTGAGCAATTTCTGCGAGCAAATTTTGGATTAAAGCTTTCAGGGACTGCACGGCTAATTGACTGGCAACTTCTCCTCCTTCGTGGCCTCCAACCCCATCGCAAACCATTGTCAAGTAAGGAATTAGTTTCTCGCCGCCTGATGTTTTGCTAAATTGAAAATCAGCAGCAACCGGATAGCAACTGTCTTCATTTTGGGAGCGCTGCGGCCCGGTATCGGTCATGCCGACTACTTCTAAGTGCAGAGGCAATTGAGCGGCTTGTTCTAATAGTAAATCGTTTAGTTCCAGGGCGATCGCGTCGAAATTCATGCTGCTGCGGCGCATAAACTGACAAATCTCTCCGAGTTTCGACTGCACCTCGGGCCGGGCTGATTCCACCAAACCTGACCACACATCTCCCAAATCCCGCAGCGTCGGTACAAAATTGCCCCGGTGCAGTTCCAGCAGGCGTACCCGCCAACCTTCCACCCGCAAATTTTCCGGTACCAGCAAACTTGAAGCGACTCCCTGTTCCGACAGCGGCGCCCACAGTTGGAGCATTTGCCACAGCCAGTATACTTGGCGCGCGCCGGTTGTCCCAGACCAAGCTTCTAAAATAGAAGGATACAGGCGACCGAAATTATTGATGGGCACATTTTCCAACAACAGCACCTCTGCCGCTTCCGCTGCTTCCCCTAGCGAACAAAAACCGTAGACTTCCGGCGTATGCAGCCGTTGGGGATACAAATGCAGGTAAGGCATAATCGTATCCGGCAGTTGTTCGGGGACGCTCGGAGGCAAAGCTGGACGGCTGTCTAGCCAGATTTGGGGTGCAATGACAAAATATCGATCGGCTATTACCTTACCCGCCGGCACTTCCTCGGCTGCTTGCCCCACCACCCACACATAGCGATAAATTAAATCCGTTTCGCACGCTGCACACTGCTGGCGGCCAAAGGTATTGCGGGGATCGGCACAGCTAAGATTCGGGCAATAAATGGGTTCGGAGAAACTGCTGATCATATCGAAATAGTTTGTGTAAAAACATTCTGAAGATATATGATTCGCCAGCCCAAATTCATGAGCTTGAGAATAAACTGATTTTAGCCCCTATCAATTTCTTAACTGCCTTTGGGCCCCTAGAAATTGTAGTTTCTGCCAGTCTGCACCGGCTTAAATTGTAATTTAAGTTAGTGAACTCTGACTGAGAGTACGATGGAAGCCTCAACCTGGTACCGCTGCGCGAAAAATCGGTCTGAGGGGCTGCAAGTGGCAAACCCTTGCAGAGTCAGTTGTTTGGATTTCTTAAATCTTAAATTTCCAATCTAAGATCTAAATAGTATCACCTATTTTTTTTATGATCTTGACTCCGACGCTCCTTTGGCTGGTAGCTGGGTCTTTGCTCTGTTTGGCAGAGCTATTTCTCCCGACTGCTTTTGTCGCTTTTATGATGGGACTGAGCGCCTTCGCCGTAGCTGGATGCTCTCTAGCTCTACCTTACGTCAATTTACAAATTTTCCTCTGGATGGTATTTTCGACAGTTTTTGTGCTGCTGTCTCGGCGGTTGATACCAAAAGGCACGGCAAGGGCGATCGCAGATTCTCAGGAAGCAAAAACTTTGACAGAAATTCCCCCCGGAGAAGCCGGCCGAGTCATTTATGAGGGGAATTCTTGGCAAGCTCGCTGCGAAGACACCAAGACCACTATCCCCCCCAACCAAAACGTAATTGTCGTGGGACGGAAAGGCACTACTCTAATAGTTTTGCCAGAAAATTTATTGCATTCTTAAACAAAATGCGTAATTAATCACAGCAAATTAGTAGTTGGTCAGTAGTCATCAGTCATTAGTCATCAGTAGTCATAAGCCATTCGTTTTTAGTCAACACTCAACATTTATAGGAGGCGACTGTGGAACAATTTTTTTTACTTGTATTTTTAGCACTGGGCGGCTCAGCCCTAGCAGGTTCCGTCAAGATTATCAATCAGGGAAATGAAGCCCTGGTGGAAACTTTAGGTAAATACAATGGCAGGAGACTGGAACCCGGTTTGAATTTTGTCAAGCCGTTTCTCGATCGCGTCGTGTACGAGCAAACCATTCGGGAAAAAGTCTTAGATGTTCCCCCGCAAGCTTGTATTACCCGCGATAACGTTTCCATAACCGTTGATGCTGTGGTTTACTGGCGCATTGTAGACTTGGAAAAAGCCTGTTACAAAGTAGAAAATCTCCAGTCAGCAATGGTAAATATGGTGCTGACTCAAATTCGCGCCGAAATGGGTCAACTGGATCTCGAACAAACCTTTACTGCTCGTTCTCAAATTAATGAAATATTGCTCAGAGATTTAGATCTTGTTACAGATCCTTGGGGAGTGAAAGTGACGCGGGTAGAACTCCGCGATATTGTCCCTTCTAAAACTGTACAGGAATCGATGGAATTGCAGATGGCAGCCGATCGGCGCAAGCGGGCGCTAATTCTGACATCCGAGGGAGAACGCGAGTCAGCAGTTAATAGCGCCAAAGGTAAAGCAGAAGCGCAAGTTCTAGATGCAGAAGCGCGCCAAAAAGCGACTATTTTGGAAGCGGAAGCTCAACAAAAGGCGATCGTCCTGAAAGCTCAAGCAGAACGCCAAAGTCAGGTTTTGAAAGCTCAAGCTACTTCTGAGTCCTTGCAAATAATCGCCAAAACTCTGCAAAATGACCCCACCGCCCGGGAAGCTTTACAATTTTTGTTAGCTCAAAACTATCTGGATATGGGTCTAAAAATAGGCACCAGCGACAGCAGCAAGGTGATGTTTATGGACCCGCGCAGCATTCCCGCTACGCTCGAAGGAATGCGATCGATCGTTGGGGAAGATAATAATAATGAGGTGAAAAAGTAGGGGAGCATCTCATATTTGTAAAAACACTTCTTCTGGCTCCTTCCTCCTGCCTCTTTCCTCCTGCCTCAAAATTCCAATTTCAAGCGGAGGGCTGCTTTCATTGAGATGCTCCCAAAAGTAGGGGAGCATCTCATACTTGTAAAAACACTTCTTCTGACTCTTTCCTTCTGACTCTTTCCTCCTGCCTCGCAGCAAGAGAGCCTCCTGCCTCAAAACTCCAATTTCAAGCGGAGGGCTGCTTTCCTTGAGATGCTCCCCTTGGTATTTGGTATTTATTTAAACATCGATATTCAGGCAACTTCTCTTCGCCGTTAACCTAATAACTCGCCACAGTTAAAACGATCGCCTCCCTATCTCCCAACACCAAACCATACTCCAAACCCTCAACAACCGCCTGATAAGAAGCATCCAAAATATTACCAGAAACCCCCACAGTCGTCCAGCGGTCTTGACCGTTACTAAACTCCGCCAACACGCGAGTTTTAGCAGAAGTGCCCGCACCTCCGTCCAGAATTCGCACCTTATAATCGGTTAAGTTAAAATCAGTAATTGCCGGATAAAAATTCCGCAAAGCCTTCCGCAAAGCCGCATCAAGTGCCGAAACCGGCCCGTTTCCTTCCGCGCATTCCAGAATATCTTGACCGTTAACAGTAACTTTCACCGTTGCTAAAGAATTAACTGTTTCCTGCTTACCTTTATCGCAGTGAACTTGAAAACCTTTGATTTCAAATAAATGCTTCCGCTTTCCCAAAGCCTCCCGCATTAACAATTCAAAAGAAGCCTCAGCACCCTCAAATTGATATCCCTGGCTTTCCAACTCTTTCAATTTTTCCAAAATTTGGCGGCAAGCAGGATTTTTGCGATCGAGATCCATGCCAAAAGTGCGCGCCTTCGCCAAAACATTGCTCAAACCCGCTTGATCCGAAATCACAATTCGCCGCCTGTTGCCAATTTTTTCCGGTTCCAAATGTTCGTAAGTTAACGGATTTTTCTCAACAGCCGATACGTGGATTCCGCCTTTGTGAGCAAAAGCCGAAAGACCGACAAAAGGAGCACGATCGTCGGGAGCAAGATTGACAATTTCGCTGATCGATCGACTTACTTGAGTTAATCTAACTAATTGCTCGTCTTCAATGCAATTCTGACCTAACTTTAGCTGAAAATTAGGAATTAAGGAACATAAATCAGCATTGCCGCAGCGTTCGCCGTAACCGTTTATAGTTCCCTGTACCATCGTCACTCCTTCCCGCACAGCAGCCAAAGCATTAGCAACCGCAACTCCCGAGTCGTTGTGAGTGTGAATTCCCAGTTGAATTTTAGACTTTCTCCCCCCCTTAATAAGGGGGGGTTGGGGGGGGTAAATTTCGGATTCAGAAATATCCCAACTTTCTATTATTTCTGCCACCTCGCGAACAACATGACTAATTTCGTGAGGTAAAGTACCGCCGTTAGTATCGCAAAGTACCAGCCATTCTGCACCGGCATCGGCAGCCGCTTCTAAAGTTTTAATAGCATAATCTCGATTGTGTTTGTAGCCGTCAAACCAGTGTTCGGCATCGTAAACAACGCGCCTTCCCTGACTCCGCAAATATTCAATTGTATCTCGAATCATCGCCAGATTTTCTTCTAGCGTGGTCTTCAAACTTTCAATAACGTGCAAATCCCACGACTTGCCAAACAGCGTCACCCAGCGAGTACCGGCGGACAAAATAGCCTGCAACATTTCATCATTAGCTGCCGTAGTTCCCGGCCGCCTAGTCGAACAAAAAGCTACAACTTCTGCTTGAGTTAGGGGCTGTTCTTTGAGTCGCCAAAAAAATTGTACGTCTTTAGGATTCGCCCCCGGCCAGCCGCCTTCAATAAAGGGAATTCCTAAACTGTCTAACTGCCGAGCAATTCGCAGTTTGTCTTCGAGAGATAAGCAGAGCCCTTCGCACTGAGCACCGTCTCGCAGCGTGGTATCGTAGATCCAGAGCCGATTTGTCATGGGAAATTGCGATCGAGAAATTGGTAATATATCACTTACCATATTAGATGAATCTATTTGAATTTAATGCGATAATATATAGGAAAATTAACATAAATCTAACTGGGGTAAATTGCTGTGGTCAAGGTACAAGCGCAAGGAAAAACATTTGAGTGCGATCGCGGAGCCAATCTCCGTGAAGTTTTGCTCAAAAACGGCATCGAGCTCTACAACGGCAACGCCAAAGTCATCAACTGCCACGGCCTCGGCACTTGCGGCACCTGCGCCGTCACCGTCGAGGGCGAAGTTTCCGAGCCCCAGTGGCGCGAAAAAGCGAGACTTTCGGTTCCTCCACATTCTCCGGCCTCCAACCGCCGTTTGTCCTGCCAAACCAAGGTTTTAGGCGATATTAAGGTGACAAAATATGACGGTTTCTGGGGTCAAGGTTCTGAAACTGTCTGGAAACCCGAAGCGTAGATTTTTTGTTAAGGAAGGCAGATATAGCCTTTCGAGCGTAACATGAGGTGCTGTCGCGGGCATAGGGCATAGGGCATAGGCCTGAGCGGGCATCAGTTGCTAGCGGTGTGTACCTCATTTTATTGACAAAGGCTATAGGACGATCGCCTTGCCAGATAATCTGTAAAACTTGCACAATAATTCTAACTGTAAGGTGCACGCGGGGCACCTTACCCTAAAGAAATCCGAGAGGTCAAAAAAGCCAGAAATTCCATATAAAAGTTAATGAATTCATCTAAAGATATTCTGATTATTGGCGGCGGAATAATTGGCCTTTCGCTAGCAGTAGAACTGAAATTGCGAGGGGCATCTGTCGCGGTTCTCACCGCCGATTCCAAACAACCGACTGCCCGGGCGGCCGCTGGAATGCTTGCCCCGCAAGCCGAACGAATTCCCCCCAGTCCGATGCTGGATTTGTGCTTGCAAAGCCGCGCACTGTATCCTGCCTGGGTGGAACGGCTAGAAGATATTACCGGATTGAAAACGGGATATTGGCGATCGGGAATTCTCGCACCAGTTTGTCAACACGATCCTCAAGAAAAGCCGCTTTTGTCAAACCTTAATTATCAATGGTTAGACAGAGATACTGTTCGCAAACACCAGTTTGGATTAGGTCAAGAAGTAATTGGCGGTTGGTGGTATCCTGACGACGCTCAAGTTGACAACCGCGCTTTATTTCGGACGCTTCAGGCCGCAACTAAAGAATTGCAGATTGAGATTATTCAAGGCAATGCAGGGGAAATTATTCGCCAGGAAAACCGAGTTGTTGGCATTGAAACAACAGCCGGAAAATTTCAAGCAGACCGTTATGTTTTGGCTGCCGGTGCTTGGTCCGAGCAGTTATTGAATGTTCCTGTTTTTCCCAGAAAGGGACAAATGCTGTCAGTATGCGTACCAGAAAATTGTGGAGTTATCCAGCCCCTGCAAACCGTTTTATTCGGGACTGGCATTTATATTGTGCCGCGTCAAGATGGCAGAATTATTATTGGCGCAACTAGCGAAAATGTGGATTTCACGCCGGGAAATACGCCTGCGGGAATCCAAAGTTTGCTAGCAGGAGCGATTAAGTTATATCCCGAATTACAAAATTATCCGATTCTGGAGTTTTGGTGGGGATTTCGACCGGCTACTCCTGATGAGTTGCCGATTTTGGGTGCTAGTTCTTGGGAAAATTTGACATTGGCTGCGGGGCATTACCGCAACGGCATTTTGTTGGCTCCGGTGACGGCTAAATTGTTGGCGGATTTGATGTGGGAGCAAAAGTTAGATCCGTTATTGGCTGCTTTTAACTATTCGAGATTTCGAGTTTCAGCACTTACTTGAACTTCTATAAGTGGGGTGCAGCTTACCTTACTGCTATAATAGGCGCCTCAACCATTTTTGGGTAAGTCTTGAATTAGTTCGCATCCTGTTTTTTGGGTTTGTTTAATTCCCTGCATTTAGCAGCCGCCAAATCGTAAGCATTTTGATAATCGCTACCGCCTAACATCAAATCGCCGTAATATTCATAAGGTTGATTGCCATAAATCGGCAGCGGGTCGTCTTCAGGATAATCTTCTTTTGATTCTTCTAGGATTGCTTTGAGTTTCTTGACGCTGAAGCGCTGGACTGGGAAGTAATGAATGTCTTGAGCGATGAAACCGAGATGGGGAAAGGTTGGGTCAACAATTCGCTCGTCGAGTTCAATCCAGCTATACTCAATGGGTTTGTACGGCACTCCCGGCACAGCTAAAAAGCCTTGAACATAAATCGCGCCCTCGGTTGCTAGCGCTGCTTTACAGGCGTTGTCAAAGCAGTTTTTACGGTTGCTTTTGATGCGAGCGGCCATTTCAAGAGAAAGGGTCTCATCTAATAGTTCGGTCATAATCCCTTCAAGTCGCGTGTGCGATTAGATTGTAGCAAATCAGAGCTATCTCCGAGCACAAAAAACGCAGGCAATTGCGATCGTTCCTCGAATTATTGTCTTAAGGAGTCGCTGCAAAATCATCTGCCGTTTTGGATGTTATGTCAGCTTTGGTTTTCGGGGCGGGCGGTTTGTCGGGAACCCCTTATAGCCCGCCAATCAAACGTTTTCCCGAGTAACTCAACTTTTGAACCTGCGATCGAGTTGGCGGTAGAACCCGGTACGGTAAAGCGTGCAACAGACGATGCCAGCAACAATAGCTGCATACATCACCGAGTGCCGATCGTGCAACCAACCAATCCTATTAATGCCTTCCTGCCGATCTAGGGTCTAATTCTAGATAACTTAAAGTATCTGTCACTTGTCAATGCAGCAATTCCTCTAATTTTTGCTGGTTCCACAAATACTGATAAAGCCCTGTTTGCCCTACCAATTCAGCGTGAGTGCCGATCTGAACTATTTCTCCTCTATCCATCACAAAAATGCGATCGGCAGTAGCAGCCGCTGACATTTGATGCGAGATAAAAATTACTGTTTTGCGATCGGTTCCTGTTGCCAAGTTTTGCAAAATGTCGGTAGCAGTTTGATTGTCAACGCTGGAAAGAGCATCATCCAAAATTAACACCGGGGCGTCAACTAACAAAGCGCGAGCAAGTGCTGTCCGCTGCCGCTGTCCGCCGGATAAAGTAATGCCGCGCTCGCCGACAACTGTTTTGTACTGCTGCGGAAAGTTGAGGATTTCGGCGTGAATTTGCGCTTGTTTTGCCGCAGCTTCAATCTCCGGCTGTTGGGCTAAAGGGTTTCCGTAGCGGATGTTATTCTTGATGGTAGTGCCGAACAGAAAACTTTCTTGGGGAACGTAGGCGATCGCCCCGCGCAATTCGGTCAATTTTACCTCAGTAATATCCTGTCCGTCTACAAATAACTCGCCCGGATCGATATCTAGCAAGCGCGGCAGCGCATTAGCTAAAGTTGATTTTCCCGAGCCGATCGCCCCAACAATTGCGACAGTTTCTCCCGGTTTTATGGTAAAATAAACATTTTTAAGGGCGGGTGTCTTAGCACCGGGATAAGTATAATTTAGATGGCGGGCGACAATTTCGCCTTTGACTGGAGTTGGCAGTTCACCTGCACCGGCAGCATCCTTGATTTGCGGTTCCACGGTCAGAATTGATTCGATGCGATCGACACTCACTTCTCCCCGCTGGTAAGCAGTAATTGTGAAACCCAACAGCGCCGTCGGAAACACCAAACGCTCGACATAAATCAGCAACGCCACAAAATCGCCAATGCTAATGTTGCCATTAGCAATTGCCCCGCCACCAGCAGAAAGCAGCACCAACAAACTGATGCTTGCCAAACCGCCCAGCAGCGGAAAAATAAAGTTTCTAGTTTTTGCTAAGAGCAAGTTTGCTGATAGCAACTGTGCGTTGGAATTGCGAAAAGCTCGGCGTTCGTTTTCTTCTTGAGCGTAGATTTTAATTACGGAAATCCCGCTCATATCTTCCTGAATTAAATCGCTCATCGCTGACAGTTCCTCTTGCACGGCTAACTGTTGGATGCGAAGTTTGTCGCTAAATAACTGCACCAAAACTAGCATTAAAGGATAAACTGCGATCGCCAGCAGCGTCAGCCTTACATTAATCCCCAGCATCACCGGCAAAGTCAAAGCATAGGCAAATGCCGTATTCGCCAAACTCAGCACCGCAAACCCCACCAAGCGCCGAATATTGTCCAAATCGGAAGTAGCGCGGTTAATTAAATCCCCTATCGTATTGGCGGCAAAATAAGACGGTTCTAATGTTAATAAATGGTTAAAAATTTGCTGTTTGAGGTCAAATTCTACTTGACGCCCGACGCCAAACAGCAAAATCCGCGATGCCATCCGAATCACCCACATGATTGAGGCGAGTAGCAGAATCAGTAGTACGTAGTTGAAAACTTGGTCAAATTTAGTCGCAATTTGCAGAGTGTCAACTGCATTCCGAATCAGCAGGGGAATGTAAACGCCCACAGCATTGACAACTAATAGCGAAAAAACGCCCCAGAATGTTGGTTTCCAGTGCGGGCGCATATAAGAGCCGAGTTTTTGCAGTCTAGAATAACGAGCCATGTGTTAGTAGGTAATTTGAGATTGATTGAGGAAAGGAAGAAGGTTCGGCAGCGAGCAATGTACGGGATGTAACGGATGTAACGGATGCAAGGAACAAGGTACAAGGAACAATAAAGAAGTCCTGCCTGAAGGCGCAATCTTCAGCTCATGTTTCAGCAATTAATAACGTCATCATCGTCGGGCGTGGTTGCTATAGAAGGTAGAAGTTTGAAAAAAAATAGAAGCTCTATCGAAAGGTAGATGACCGAAAACACAAGTGAAGAAATTTTGAATAAAAATTCTGCTTTGGGATGACGCGCCATCAAAATTAGGTTTTGGTCTCAACCAAAATCTGATTATATATATGTAACAAACCACATTATATCTGTGGCGACACGAGATATGTGGGGACACCGTATTCCCCAGTCCTCAGCCACCCGGAACGATCGCCCAAATCTCCAATCCGCCCCCGCAACCCCCCGCACCGTTGAGGCGCGCTACAATCAAAAATCGATCGGCTTAGCACTCAGACTCAGAGAGTGCTAAATTTGCTAATGTAAGCGACAGGAGACAAACATGACCAAAATAGTTGCATTTAGCGACAAATCTCGGCGGGCACTAGAACGCGGCGTCAATCAACTCGCCGATGCTGTCCGCATCACCCTGGGTCCGAAAGGCCGGAACGTCCTATTGGAAAAGAAATACGGCAGTCCCCAAATTGTTAACGACGGTATCACCGTTGCTAGGGATATCGAACTCGAAGACCCCCTGGAAAATGCCGGCGCTCGCTTAATTCAAGAAGTCGCCTCCAAAACTAAAGATATCGCAGGCGACGGCACAACAACCGCAACCGTGATAGCTCAATCCCTGATTCGCGAAGGTTTGAAGAATGTAGCCGCTGGCGCGAATCCAGTCGCGCTGCGCCGGGGTATTGAAAAAACGATCGCCCATTTGGTACAGGAAATCGAGAAATTGGCGAAACCCGTCGAAGGAAGCGCCATTGCTCAAGTCGCCACTGTCTCCGCCGGTAACGACGAAGAAGTCGGCAGCATGATTGCTCAAGCAATGGAAAAAGTCACCAAAGACGGCGTAATTACTGTAGAAGAGTCGAAATCTCTGACAACAGAATTGGAAGTTGTCGAAGGGATGCAGTACGATCGCGGATATCTTTCTCCGTATTTCGTCACCAACACCGATCGCATGGAAGTTGATTACGAAAACGCTCGCATCCTGATTACCGACAAAAAAATTAGCTCGATTCAAGAACTAATTCCAGTTCTGGAAAAAATCGCCCGCACCGGTCAACCGCTGCTAATTATCGCCGAAGATATTGAAGGCGAAGCTTTGGCAACTCTGGTAGTCAACAAAGCCCGCGGCGTATTGAATATTGCAGCTACCAAAGCTCCTGGTTTTGGCGATCGGCGCAAAGCTATGCTTCAAGATATCGCCGTGCTCACCGGCGGTCAACTGATTTCCGAAGAAGTCGGACTCAGCATCGATACCGCAACTCTAGAAATGCTCGGTACCGCCCGCAAAATTACGATCGACAAAGAAAACACCATCATTGTTGCTGGCGACGAACACAAAGCTGACGTGCAAAAACGGATCGAGCAAATCCGCAAGCAGCTAGAAGCGACGGATTCCGAGTACGACAAGGAAAAGCTAACCGAACGCATCGCCAAACTCGCCGGCGGCATCGCTGTAATTAAAGTCGGCGCAGCTACCGAAACCGAGCTCAAAGACCGTAAACTGCGTATTGAAGACGCTCTGAACGCTACTAAAGCTGCTGTGGAAGAAGGTATCGTTGCCGGAGGTGGCACGACGCTAATTCACTTGATTACAAAAATAGATGCGATCGCCAATACTTTAGACAGCGAAGAACAAGTAGGCGCTGACTTGGTGAAGAAAGCTTTGGAAGCACCTTTGCGTCAAATCGCTGATAATGCCGGCATTGAAGGTTCGATCGTCATCGAACGAGTGCGGGCGAGCGAGTTCAACATTGGCTACAACGCTCTCACCGACGTGTACGAAGATATGATTGCCGCTGGGATTATTGACCCCGCTAAGGTGGTGCGATCGGCTTTGCAAAATGCCGGTTCCATTGCTGGCATGGTGCTGACCACTGAAGCTGTAATTGTCGAAAAACCCGAGAAGAAAAAAGCCGGCGGCGACATGGGCGACATGGGCGGCATGGGCGGCATGGGCGGCATGGGCGGCATGGGCGGCATGGGCGGCATGGGCGGCATGGGCGGCATGGGCATGATGTAGTCTTCAGCCCTTAATTGGTAGTCTGTAGGGTGCGCCGCACCATTGGTGTAAACAAGCGCGTCTTATGTGCTACCCGTCTACTGTCTGACGAATAACGCAGCTTCAAGTCCCCCCGGCGTCTCCTGATAGTCCGGGGGGACTTGAAGCTATCCAAGTCCCCTTCTTAAGGGAGATGCAAGGGCGATCGGCATTAAGCAACAAGCGATAGTTCTCAGCGATTTTAAGCTTAAGTTGCCACCTCTGCAGTGCGCGCCCTCTCGGTCAACTAAAATCCTTCCCAGAAACCGCGTCTCCCCCTCTCCCCTTCTCCTTTAACTTTTGAGGGGGTTTGGGGGCAGGTCTAAGTCCCACGTTCCGTTGGGTCAGCGTTGGGATGCTTCGACAAGCTCAGCAACAACATGGACTCCCCCAAGCAAATTTTATCCGGTCAATCAGGCGTAAAATTTGCAAGCTAGATGGACTAATTTTATCAGGAATATATATAATGCTAAAGGGAGGTGAAAACAATGCAGCATCAAGCCGTCAAAGTTAGGCTGTATCCGACAACCCAACAGCAGACGATACTAGCTCAGCACTTTGGCTGTTCCCGCTGGTGGTGGAATTACGCACTCAATATGTGTATTGAAACCTACAAAGCCACGGGTAAAGGCTTGACTCAAGTTGCGTTAAACAAACTCCTGCCAAACCTTAAAAAACAAGAAGAAACACAATGGTTGTCGGATTGTTACTCTCAAGTTTTGCAATCAACTACGCTCAACTTGGTAACTGCTTACAAGAACTTTTTTGAATCCAGGGCTAAATACCCGAGATTCAAATCCAAGAAAAATAGGCAGTCAATCCACTACCCGCAATCAGTCAAACTTGTTGACGACTCCCTCAAGTTTCCCGGTCGTGTCGGCACTGTCAAAGCCAAGTTACATCGACCGCTCAAGGGAACTATCAAAACCGTAACCGTCAGTGTTACTCCTTCAGGGAAATACTATGCCTCTGTGCTGACAGAACTCGAAGGAGATAAACCAGTTGCTTGCACCGATGGAAAAGTTGCCGGAGTTGACTTGGGATTGAAAGATTTTGCGATTGTCAATGATGGCATCAAGACATCTAAATATCCTAACCCTAAGCATTTAGCAAAACACGAACGCAACCTCAAAAGAAAACAGAAAAAACTAGCCAGAAAGGAGAAAGGAAGCAAGTCAAGAGACAAAGCCAGGAAACTGGTGGCTAGGGTTTACGAACGAATTAGCAATGTCCGCCAAGACTACTTACATAAGCTGTCAAGAAAGCTTGTTGACGATAACCAAGTCATCGTAGTCGAAAGTCTAAACACAAAGGGCATGGTTCGCAACCACAAACTTGCCTTAGCAATTTCTGATGTAGGTTGGGGGATGTTTGTCAATTTCTTGCAGTACAAACTAGACCGTGAAGGTAAAGTGTTGGTAGAGATTGACCGATGGTTCCCTAGCTCGAAACTCTGCTCAAATTGCCACTATCAGGTGAATGAAATGCCATTAGGTGTTAGGGCATGGACTTGCCCTAGTTGTGGTACTCATCACGATAGAGACGGCAACGCTTCAACCAATATCAGAGCAGAAGGAATCAGAATGCTATCGGTCTTGGGAACCAGGACTGCTGCTGACGGAGGGGATGTGAGTCCGAAACTGGGACGCAAGTCTAAGTTGACGCAATCCCCGTTGAAGTCAGAAGCTCACGCTGTACCTTTATGTTAGCGCTGGGTAGTTCACGATGACGGAGTTACATTGTTGCTGTGCAAGTCTTGAGGAGATTGGAACAGAGTTTCGAGATAAACTCTGGCAGCTTGGCGATAACTGCGCGAAGCTTCAGGCGTACCGCTATCGGCATTCTGCAACAAAAACAGCGACAGGGCCGCGCAAAATACTCGGTCTAGATCCCATTCGGGATGGGTTTCCAGGTAAGTTTTGAGAGAATCGTGCAGCGTTTCGGGAATTTCAGCAAAAATACTGACTGTTGGGTTGATCATTTTTTTAGTCTCGCTAATAAATTGAAAACAGAACCCCCCCTTCGGCCGGATACAGGTGCAGGTACAGCCGAAATCAGAGCGCTTTTTTTAGGTCGGTCGCATCATTGTGCGCTATGAGGGGGTGGGTTTGTCAATGTTGCGAAATATTACAAAGTCCTTTAGATAAAAAAAAGGTTTACCAAATAATAAGCTTTTCAGGACTTTTTTTGTTACATATCTTTATGTTTTGAGGGGTTTATGAGAAATTAGGCAGCAAGTTAAGGAAATCCCCAATTCCGCAGCAAGATGCTACCGTGCCGTTAATTTCTGTGGAAAACTTTGTCGAATCTGTGGAAAACCTCAGACTTGCCTGGGGAAACGCTGTGGAATATTTAGGGAAAAGTCGGGGAAAAAATAAGAATTGCAAAGGGCATGGGGCATCGGCCAAACAGGGCATCGGGCATCGGGCATGGGTAGGAAATAACAACTGACAACTGACAACTGACAACTGACAACTGACAACTGACAACTGACAACTGACTACTGACAACTGACTACTGACTTCCTAAGTGCCACTCTGCGACTTTTTGCCGGATGGTTGCCAATTCAGCAGGCGGCATTTTGTCGAGATTGGCTAAGATAAAGCTCATGCGACCGATCGACTGAAGTTTGTCCCGGTGGCGCGCGAGGAAATCCCAGTAGAAGAAGTTGAAGGGACAGGCATTTTCGCCGGATCGCACTGTGCGATCGAATTTGCACCCGCGACAATAATCGCTCATTTTATTAATGTAATTGGCAGAAGCAGCATAGGGCTTCGACGCCAACACACCGCCGTCAGCAAACAAACCCATGCCCAGCACATTAGTCTGCATTACCCAGTCGTAGGCATCCACAAACGCACTGTGGAACCACTTTTCTAGTTCCTGGGGCGAGATTCCCGCAATTAGACCAAAATTGCTCAAAATCATCAACCGCTGGATATGGTGCGCGTAACCGTTGTCTTCGACTTGAGTTAAAACTTGGTGCAAACAGTTCATATCTGTTTTACTAGCGTCCCAAAAAAACTCCGGCAGCGGCTGAGTGTGGTTGAACCAATTCTTCTCAAAATAATCAGCATCCACGTAAAAATACATACCGCGAATGTATTCTCGCCAGCCCAGAATTTGCCGGATAAAACCTTCGACGCCGTTTAAATTTAAGTTTTTTTCGATGTAGGCTGTTTCGGCCGCTTGAATAACTTCTAAAGGATGCAGCAAGCCTATATTGAGATAGGGAGAAATTAGGGAATGCCACATTGTTTCCTCCCCCGTTACCATCGCGTCTTGATAAGGGCCAAAAGCGGGGAGACACTGTTCGATGAAATTATCCAATACTTGCATTGCTTGCGATCGTGTAACTCCCCAGCGAAAAGGTTCAATCTTGCCGTAAGTTGGGAAAGACAGAGATTTAACTTGTGCGATAACTTCTTGAGTTATCGCATCCGGTTCAAACCAGAGAGGTTTCGGTGTATCCAGTTTTCCTTTTGGTGGCTGACGATTTTCTTTGTCAAAATTCCACTTCCCTCCCACAGGTTTATTGCTGCTATCCATTAAAACTTGAAAACGCTGGCGGCTGGCTCGATAGAAGTCTTCCATTAACAAACGTTTGCGGCTTGACGCCCAATCTTTGAATTCTGTTTCTGTCCAGAGGAATTGATTGTTGGGAATTACGCTGATTTTGCAGGGGAGTTGCAAGTTTTGAACGATTTCTAAAAAAGGTCGATCGTTCGGAGCCATCACCCGCACTTCGGTGATATTGTGAGCTTGTATCCAAGCTTTAAGAGGTGCTTCAAAGTCCTCCGATTTTGTGTAAGTGACTTGGCAGCCGCTGTCGCGCAATTCTTTAGCGAAGTGCCGCATTGCCGACCAAATTAATACTAATTTTTGTTGGTGGTAGCGCCGCTGTTGAACGTGCTGCCAAGATTCAATTAAAATTATCGGTAGGGAGGATGTATCATCTGTGAGGTTAAGAGCAGCTTGGTTCTGCCACAGTTGATCGCCTAAGATCCAAACGCCAACAGTCATTTTACTTTTTATGAGTGAAACTTATTTTTTACTTTTTATGAGGTCTGGTGGTCTAGTCAGGAAACTTCTTTTTTTTGACAGCTCACAACTCATAAGTTTTCAGGATAAACTGACAACTTACTAAATCGTAACATTAATTTCCCAAGATAGGAACACCTAGCCGCAAATTTAAAATTAATTTAAGTGTATTTTTTAGATGTCAATAACTACGTCCCGCTCTCTCCTAAAAAAAATGCAGTTGTCCTAAAATACGGTAAAATGTTTATCTATTTTCCCAGAAACCGCTAATGCCAGGTTTTTAAAATGAATGTGGAAATAACTAGTATTGCTCCATAAGATAGGCATTTGTTTGTATTTTTTGCTTGTTCTTTAGGAGCAAGCAAGTGTTCGATTACTTCAACAGCTAACACCAGATCGAATGAGTCCAGAATATGGGTATCTGGGAGAGCGTAAATATCTGCTTGGATAAACTGACACTCGGGAAAATTTTGATGGGAGATGACAATTCCGGGCGCAGAAGTGTCAAGACCGACAACTTCGCAGCCGTGCTCTGCGATAACGTGATAGAGGCTGCCATTGCCACAGCCGAGCTCCAAAACTCGGAGTTGTGTCTTGCTGAGATCCTAAAGTGTCGCCAGCATTTCTCAAAGTGGAGATATCAAATAAGCTTGATGATATCTCGGACGGTTGTTTGTGTAATAATACGTATAATTGCTAAAGTTTTTTTCATCGATTAAGCTATGGAGATTATTGCCGAGAGCACGAATTTACGGAGCGTGGGTGTACTGTTTGGGCCAAGGTTCCCCAGATGAGGGTTGTCAGAGTCGATCGGCAGCTCGATCGTCTCATTCTTTTTGTTTGACAGGTGAATTATTGTCACCGAATCAATCGGATGGCAAAAGAAATCTTTCACAGGGTGCAAAATCTCGCATCGCCCATATCTGGTCCATCTCTCGAAGGCATTCGGAAAAAAAAAGTCCGATCGAGCCAGAACGATCTCTGTACACTAGCCGGAGACAGAACTTTTTGCCTGTTAATTGGAGACGAGTGCATCCATGCGAATCTAGCTTCAAGCAACTGCGGTATGTCCACCCGACGCTTTTTGCAGCCTGAAAAATTGACCCCCGGGCGATCGGGCGCGAGTCGTTCCCAGAATTGAGAAGGAAAGTGTGACCGAAATCACAGGCATTTGCGAAACAAATTGCTGAGCATCTTTGGGCCCATACACTTAGAATCGAGATTACTACAGTGGCTTCTATAATTGTGTTTAAATGTTGTTCTGAAGCTGTGTTGTCCAGTCAGCAGAGCCCCCCCAGACAGATTCACGCTTTCGGTCTGGCTTATTTCACTTTAATGGTCGCTGTTGGGTGTTGCACCTTAATGTAGATATTTCCTATGGTTAAGTTAGGTCAATCCTCCTTTCGCCGTATTTTACTGTCGCGGATTTTGTTGCTCAGCGTACCTGTTCTACTGGTGGGGGAGTATGTTACCTATCGCAAGGCACGCTCGACGCTTCTGGAAACTGCTCGTCAAAACTTGACAGAAAGTGCAGTCAGAAAAGCAGAAACTATTGAACAGTGGGCGAAATCGCTGAAGTCGAATCTGATCGGCGCTTCGGAAAGCTCGATGTTGCAGTCGGTAAATCCGAAGGATTATCAAAAGTTTATCGCCCAATTAGGGCAGCGGTTGCCAGCGCAGGTTGATTGCTTGCAATTGACTAATTTAAAGACAAATCAAGTGATAGCAAGCACTTGCGGGCAGCAGCCGATTCAGTCGCTGCCGGCCAAAATTTGGCCGCAAGTGCAGCAGCAGCAAACGCTGCTGGACGAGAAGAGCGTTTACATCAGTCTGTCCTTACCTCAGCAGCGACAGGGGACAGCAAACGATCAAAAGGTGACTTTGGGGGCTGAAGATTTTCCCGATCCAGGTAAAGAAGGCTCCGATAGCCAAGCGAGTTTGGTGTTGAGCGCTCCTGTTTACATTCGTCGGGGCAATACCCTCCAGTTGAGTTATGCTTTGAGTTTGCAGTCGGCCTTGCCTGTGCAAACCAGCGCTCCCAAGGGTTCTTTAGCCGGCTATACGGTGGCGATCGACCAAGATGGCACGATTTTGGCGCACCCGAATGTGAACCGCGTGGGCCGCAATATCGACCAAGAGGCAGATGCCGATCGACTAAAAAGTATTGTCAGAAGGGCGATCGCTGGCGGAACAGCTTTTCTCCACTTATTTTCCTTTGAAAGAAATGGTGTAGAGTTGCTAGCAGGATACGCCGCTATCCCGAGTCCTTCAACTACACAGGAGAACAGCAAGTGGATTATTTTAGCTGTCTCTCGTTTAGATTACGCTCTGTCGGGTTTGGAAGAAATTCAGCAAGTTTTATTTAATTTAATTGTAGGTTTGATTGCTGCTAGTATCATCGCGACTTTATATCTGTCTCGCGACTTAGCGCGTCCTGTGGAAAAACTGAGAGACTACGCGATGAAAGTAGATACGGAAGCGTCGCAGACAGTGCCCCAAGATTTCCAAATTAGGGAATTTAATCAACTATCAGAAGCACTCAACAGCATGGTGCAGCGCCTCAGATCCTGGGCCAGAGAATTGGAAGTTGCAACCAAAGAAGCGCAAGTTGCCAATCAATTAAAAAATGAATTTTTGGGGAATATTTCTCACGAATTGAGAACCCCGCTCAACGGGATTATTGGTTTTATTCAAATTGTGCGGGACGGCTACTGCGATGACCGAGATGAAGAAATGGAATTTTTACAGCGGGCCCACGACTCGTCCATGCAATTGCTAAATATTATTAATGATATTTTGGACATTGCTAAAATAGAAGCCGGCACGTTTTCCATGATGTTAGAAGTAGTTGATATTACCCAGGTACTTGAAGACGCGATTGATTTGCAAGCGACTCAAATTGAGGAAAAAGGCTTGAAGTTAAGTTTGCCAGCTCCTCACGATCCGATTATTGTTCATGCCGATCCGGAGAAGCTAAAACAGGTGTTTTTAAATGTTTTGAGCAATGCCGTTAAGTTTACAGAGTCGGGCAGCATTAATATATCTGTGCGGCTAGAATCGAGGACTAATTCTGGTAGTTTTAACAGCAATGCGGAAACTACGATTAACCCCAGCGGTCAAAGCGATTGGGTGGTGGTGGCAATTAAAGATACGGGAATCGGTATCGATCCCGAGCACCAGCAGAAATTATTTCAACCTTTTGTGATGGCTGATGGTTCTACAACTCGCAGGTTTGGTGGTAACGGTTTGGGCTTGGCTATCTCGCGAAGGATAATGGAATCTATGATCGGAAGCATTACCCTGCACAGCGCGGGCGTGAATCAAGGTACTACGGTGATGATTTCTTTGCCTGTCAATCAGCAGTCAAGTTTTTATTTTCACAGCCCGGACTTAGTAACGGAAAAGGGAAATTTCAAAAGTTGACGAGTGATTTTCCCAATCTCAAATCTAAAATCTCAAATCTAAAATGGTATTAGGGGCTGTCCGCCGAGTTCGAGGGATTTGCTCAAAGTGCTGAGAATGCGGATTAATTCGACGGAGGCCGCGCCCGAAGAGGTAAGACAGGGGGTATTAGTTTGCACGCAGTGGAGGAAGCGATCGCACACTCGCCTCAGCGGTTCTACTTGTTCTAAACTCAACACTTCGCGGTGTCTCAGGCCCGTTGGCTGCGGCGCGATCCTCTTCGTTGGCGTAGCCCCCGTAGGGGCGGGCTTCGCTAACGCGCTTTCAAAAGAGTTATTCTCTTCGCCTTCCCAATCTGAAGGGCCGCGCTGCAAAATCAGGGGAGTTTCTGGCGACATTTCGTCAAAAATCAAGCTTCCCAAACTGCCAACAACTGTTAAGCGCCGTTGTTTGTCGGGATTTAGCCAGCACAGGTGAATAAATGCTTGAAATCCGTCGGGATAGGTGAGCATTACCCAAACTAAATCTGCTAGTTTTTCTGCAGGATTAGTAGTCAGCAGTGAAGGAGTAAATTGATTTTCTATTTTTGCTGCGTCTTGATTTATTCCCTCTTCCTTATTCCTTATTCCTTCTTCCTTATTCCTTATTCCTTCTTCCTTCTTCCCTCTTCCTTCTTCCCTCTTCCTTCTTCCCTCTTCCTTCGGAAAAACAGTGCCGATCGCCCTTACTTCAATTGGCGTTTGTTCCAGCCAAGTATTGAAAATAGCGATATCGTGAACGGCCAAGTCCCAAAGGGCATCAACGTCGTGTCGCACCGGTTCAAAATGCGTGCGCTGGGCGTAACCGTAGCGCAAGTTTCCGAGTTGATGCTGTTGAATAATTGTTTTGCCTCGATCGACTGCTGGATGAAACAGATAAGTGTGGTCAACGAAGAGTTGCCGCTGCTGTTTTTCGGCTAATTGACAGAGTTCTATTGCTTCCGTCAGGTTGAGGGCGAGGGGTTTTTCTGCTAAGACGTGGTAGCCAAGTTTCAGCGCTGCTGCTGCGAGGGTGTAGTGTGTGGAAGCTGGAGTGGCGATCGCCACAGCTTGCAGTCCCGGCAAGGCTTGCACTTGAGACCAATCGGTAGCTAGAATCACCGAGGCATCAAGATGAAACTGTTTTTGAACGGCCGCCAATGAATCTCGATTCTGGTCTACCACCGCTAAAACTTGGCTGTTGGGATGTTCGAGAAAGTTGCGAATTAGGTTAACTCCCCAGCGACCTGCACCCAATACAGCTATTCCGATTTTCATTGATTATAATTTCAAAAATCGCACAGGGATTATAGCATATTTTGTTATTATTATCTACTATGTTTTAATTTAAAAAAATCACTGTTGACTGTTGGCAGTAGTTATTAGTTATTGGTTATTGGTAGCAGCTAACAAATAACCAATAAATAACTGATAACACCAGTAAACAGTCAACTGCCAACTGCTTTCCTGTCAACTGTCAACTGCTTTCCTGTCAACTGCTTTCCTGTCAACTGCTTTCCTGTCAACTGTCAACTGTCAACTGTCAACTGACTACCAACTAATTTATTGAAAGCTACCTGAGCCGCTGCTTGTTCGGCCGCTTTGATCGATCGACCTTTTCCCTCTGCTACCAACTTTCCCTGAATGAGAACTTCTGCAGTAAAACGATCTTCCCCGCCCTGGACTGTCCCGGTTTCTTGCACGCTATATTTGGGCAAAGTTTTGTATTTGCCTTGAGTCAACTCTTGGAGAGCAGCTTTGTAGTTTTGGCGGGCAGGATCGCTGCGGATTTCCGCTGCTAGGCGTTGAAAGTGAGAATCTAGCCAAGGGCGAATTAATTCTAACGTCTGGGTACTTAAATAAAGCGCAGCCAGTACCGCTTCCAAAGCATCTGCTAGCCGGGGATCGGCGCCTGTTTTGTCTGCGGCGGCGCTGCTGGAAACAATTAAATAGCGATCGAACCCGTAACTTTCAGCGATTTTAGCAAGAATGCGATCGCTCACCAAGATCGATCGAATAGCAGCAAATTCCCCCACTGTACAGTCAGGATAAATCTCAAACAACAATTCCGACGCCGCCAGCCGCACCACTGCATCTCCGACAAACTCTAGTTGCTCGTAATTTGCCTTAGCTGACGCGCTCGCATGAGTCAAAGCTAAATCTATGAGATGCCATTTTATCGAAGCATTCTTCGTCAGTCCCAATTTTTGAATTAATGTTTCAAGTTGCTTTTGGCGACCCGGATAAATCATACCATTTTAGATTTTAGATTTTAGATTTTAGATTTTATAAGCGGGCATCACGGATGACTATCCGGGTTGGCAGCTTTTGAAAAGTTGCATTTTTTTTTACTGGTATCAGATTTATTTTCATCAAAAAAAATTGTTAAAAAACTAAATATTTCTCCGAGTGCTGATAACGCACCTTACCCAAAATCTTCCTCCGGGTGTGCAGTCCACACCTTTCCCAACATAAAACAGGTCGAAAAGATTTGTTGACCTGATTCCCAAGCGGTAATTTTAATTAAATGGGGGGAAAAAGTCGGACATAAGCCGGGTTCTGTTCTCTCAACTGCAAGCAGTTTTCGAGGGCAGTTATCTATCTGGGACGCCTGTTACCAGACGCCTCAAGCGGTACCAAAAAACGGAACTGGTAAAAAACCAACCATAGTTCCTCCGACCTTGCTCCCAACTGGGGTTTACCGAGCCAGCACCTCTCGATGCTGCTGGTGCGCTCTTACCGCACCTTTGCACCCTTACCAAATTAGTTGTTGTTTCCCAGTCAAAAATCCTCAGTTACTTACTAATGACCAATGACTGCTGACTAATGACTAATTGGCGGTATCTTTCTGTGGCACTATCCTCACGATCGCTCGCACTGGGCGTTACCCAGCAAGTTTGGTTTTTCGGGAGCCCGGACTTTCCTCAGACAAGCTTTCGCTAATCCGCAACCGCCTGCGCCTACTTTTTCCCCAGATTTATTGTACGCGATGGTTCGTCAATCAATTTGGGATTTGAGATTGAAGATTTTAATTTGTCGCCCACTTAATTTGGACATTTGTGTTTATTCTCACATCTGGCACTATTGTCAATAAGCTTTTTACGAACAGGCTTTCGGGCAACTGAAGCGAGAGATGAATTTTAGTGTGGAACAGGCTAGGGAAGCCTGCGCGAGCGAGAATGGTACAACATCTCAGTTTATTCAAACTCTTGTACGGTGGACCCAAAAGCCCGCCCAACAATTAAATTTCCCTGCAACTCCTCTTAAGATCACTCACGGATGAATCAGGGGATGAAAAGTTGGGAACGATCGTGCAAGGATTTATGGCACGGATTCAACTAAGGGCAGGAAAGCTTTTTACATAACATAATTTGAAATTATTCAATCTTCTAATCCCCAATCTCAACTCTTCAATTCGGTTACTTTAATGAGTCATCTTTCACATTTGAAAAGTTTTCAAACCACCCCCGCCGCCAGAAAAAGTAAACTAAAGCCGAGGCGATCGCTACCATGATCGCCCAACAAAGCGGATAGCCAAAATACCAATTCAGTTCCGGCATATTCCAAGGCGATTTCTCTGTATTGAAATTCATTCCGTATACTCCCGCCACAAAAGTTAGAGGAATAAAGATACTAGAAATTACTGTCAGCAGTTTCATAATTTCATTCATTTTATTGCCAACAGATGACAGATAAACATCCATTAAACCCGAAGACAGCTCTCGATAGGTTTCCACCATATCCATCACCTGCACCGTGTGATCGTAACAGTCGCGCAGGTAAATTCGCACATCGGGACTAATCAAATCACTGCTATCTCGAATCAAAACATTAATTGCATCCCGCTGCGGCCAAATTGCGCGGCGCAGCGTCAGCAATTCTCTCCGAATTTTATAAATTTTTTCCAGGGTTCTGCGGGTAGGGTTCACTACCACTTCATCCTCTAGTTCTTCAATCCGCTCTCCGTACATTTCTAATACTGGGAAGAATCCATCTATAATCGAATCTAACAGAGTATATGCCAGATAATCTGCTCCGTGTTTCCGAATATTTCCTTGTCCTTTACGAATGCGATCGCGCACGGGACCAAAGCAATCATAGTCCGGTTCTTCCTGAACAGTTAACAGGTAATGTTTACCCAAAATTAAACTAACTTGTTCTTTATGAAAGTTATCTGAATTCGGCTTAAGTATCACCATCCAGGCAATGATTAAAAGGTGATCTTCGTAATCTACCACTTTGGGGCGCTGCGGTACATTAACCACATCTTCTTGAGCCATAAGATGCAAATTAAACACTTTACCCAGGTGGCGCCAAGTTTCTTTGTTTCCTAATCCCAACATATCAACCCAAGAAACAGATTCTGTATCTAAATAGGCAGAAGCTTCTTGAGGATTTGCCAAGTTGGCGCGAGTAGCTGCTGTTTCGCAATAGTCAATTAATACAATCTCTGGAGGTGGCGCATCGGGTTCTAAGTCGAGAGTTCCCGGCGGAGCCCCCGGATCGTCATAAAAATAGTCAACGTAGGAATCATCATCATCCTCCTCATCATCTTTAATTGGTTTGGCAACGGCACTAGAAGTATATATGCTTTTGTATACCATGCTACTATTCCTGACTTTTACAACGTTTAATTAGATTATCATTTTTCTCGTCCAACTACCAATTACCAATGACTCATTACCTCTGCCGAATTGGAATCTCGATCGCAAATTCCGTTCCCTCACCTGGCGCGGAAACGCACTGCAGCGTCCCTCCGTGTCTTTCCACCACAATCTGATAGGAGATAGACAGTCCCAAGCCTGTACCTTTGCCTACTGGTTTAGTAGTAAAAAACGGGTCAAATACTCGAGACTTAACAGAGTCTGCCATTCCACACCCGTTATCTGAAATTACGATCGCCACCAGATTATTTTCCAACACCTCCGTGCGAATCCGAATCCAAGGCAATGCCGTGCAACTTAAAGGTAAACTAGCAAAATCTTGCCCTTCCTCTTCCGAGTTACTTGCCAATTCCAACTTCCTATGCCTGACATCGGCTAAAGCATCAATCGCATTATTTAAAATATTCATAAATACTTGATTTAACTGTCCCGCGTAGCACTGGACCTGCGGCAAATTCCCATATTCTTTAACTATTTGAATATTGCGATTTCTGCCATTTTCTTTAATTTTGTGTTCCAAAATCAACAGAGCGCTGTCTATTCCTTCGTGAATATTAACACGTTTAATATCTGATTCTTCTAGGCGGGAAAAGTTACGCAAAGACAGAACTATTTGGCGAATTCGCTCGGCTCCGGTTTGAATTGAAGTCAGCAAGTGCGGGAAATCCTCTTTCATGAATTCCAGTTCTATTTCTTCTGCAAAATTTTGGATAACAGCAACAGGTTCCGGGTAGTATGCGCTGTATAAACTGCACAGTTCCAGCAAGTTTTTGGCATACTCACTAGCGTAAATGATATTACCGTAAATAAAACTGACAGGATTATTAATTTCGTGAGCAATTCCCGCCACTAGCTGTCCCAAACCAGACATTTTTTCCGCTTGAATTAGTTGAGCTTGAGTCCTGCCTAATTGTTTCAATGTTTGCTCTAGCTGGCTATTTTTATGTTTTAATTGAGCTTCGGCTTGTTTGCGCTTGGTAATATCTCTTGCTAAAATAATAATCTGATCTGAATTAAACGGCAACAGTCGGGCTTCATAAGTTTTTTCTCCTTCCGACATCGCCAGCGAATATTCTATATCGATTGAGTTTCTTGTTTCGGAAATTTCAAAGATTGCTCGGGCAAATTGGCTGGCGACATTTTGTGGCAAGATGTCTGTTATTCGTTGACCCATCAAATGTTCGGGAGGTACGTATAAACTAGATGAAGTTCCTGACAAATAATCCACGATTGTACCGTCAGCATCTAGTCGAAAATACAAATCAGGCAAAGCGCGAAAAACTGCTTCTAATTCTAAAGTTTTTTGGCGCAATGCTTCCTCAGCGCAGTACCGATCGCTAATATCAACAATCACCCCATCCAAACAGGAAACGTTCCCATCTGCGTCGAACACAGGAGAACCTTTATCCCACACCCATTTAACCGTCCCGTCTGCTGCTAGCAAGCGGTATTCCAAGTTATAAGACTCTTTGTTTTCTATTGCTTGCCGAATAGTGGCTTCTACTTTTAGCAAATCTTCCGGGTAAATAATGCTAGCAAAAGTCCTACCGCCCCTGTGCAAAGGCGAAATAAAATCCCCAGCAGGATAGCCCGTTAGTAAGTAAACCGCATTGCTAATAAAACTTGTCGAAAAATCGCATTGCCAGCGATAAACCACTCCCGGAATATTCGCTACCAAAGACCTAAATCTGGTTTCGCTACGGCGCAAAGCTGCTTCCGATTCATGGCGTTCTGTAATATCGCGAGCGAAAGCTAGCACTGCAAATACATTACCTTCAGCGTCGCGCAGGGGAAGTTTTTGGGTATCAAAAATATGTACTGAACCGTCAGCAATAGTTGCCGGATCGCAGGGATTGTGGATAATTTCGCCTGCCAGTACAGCAGAGTCGTCTGTGCGGAAGCCTCGGATATTTTTGGCAGAATTTCCAAACACCAGCTCTACTGAAAACCCTAAGTCTAAATCGGATTTGCCAATTATTTCTTCTACTGTTTTGCCGATCGCTTTAGCAAAACTCCTGTTGACCAAAATATAGCAAAAATTTTTGTCTTTGGCAAAAATCCAGTCGCTGGTTTTGTCTATTACTGTACGCAGGAGTTGTTCGGAACGTTCGGTTTTTTCCAAAGACACCTGCAGTTCTAGTTCCAGGCGCTTGCGATCGGTAATGTTTTCAAAAGCAACACCGACGCAGTTGTTGGGTAATGGAAAAGCTTTAATAGAAAAAGCGCGAGTGATTCTGCCCCCTTCATCGCAGTCAATATCTTCAAGTTCTACGGCTTTCTGGCTGCGAATTACCGAAGCAAATGCTTGGGGAATGTTTTTCGATCGCAGTTGGGGAAAAATCTCGTCGATTGTCATTCCCAAAACATCAGCCATTTCTAATCCGGTAAATAGGGTAGCAGCGGGATTCGAGGCGATCGCCCTGAGAGTCCTGTCATCGTCTATATTTTCTAAATGGTAGACGTACAAACCAATTTGCATATTCTCGACAATTTGGTCGTAGAGGCGCACGCTTTCGTCCACCTGCCTGCGTTCGGTAATATCTTCAGTAATCCCTAAAACGTACTGAGGACGGCCTGCAGCGTCGAGAATTGGCACTTTGCGGGTGTGCAGTATTCTCATACCTTTGTGGCGAGTTTGGATCGGTTCTTCGGCTATGTCTTTAACAGTAGATTGGTTGCGATCGCCGGTCAATATTTCTCTGTCTTGAGCAGTAAAAACATCAGCTTGTTCTTTGGGGTAAATATCGTAGTCATTTTTGCCGATCGCCTCTTGAGATGTAACACCTGCGATCGTTTCCCCTGCTTTATTCCAAAGCACAAATTTCAGCGAAGAAGCATCTTTAGCAAAAACTCCCACCGGCAGATTTTCTACTACGGAATTGAGGAAACCTCTAGCTGATTTTAATTCAGCTTCTGCACGCTTGCGTTCGATGCCTAAAGCAATGACATCTGCAACCGATGCTAAAGTTTCCTGAAAAGGTGCACTCAGCGGCTGGCAACTGATAATTACCATTACTCCCACCAGCCGTTCTTCGACTATCAAAGGGTAGCCTGCGAAGGTGAGAATTTGCTTGGGGATTGGGCAATTTGTCGGCTTTTGACTGGTGTTAATAATTCCTAATTCGGAACTTTTTGCCTCTGTTGATTTCGCGGATTCTTCCTCTGAAAGCCCAAAAATATTGAGTTCAAATCCGCAGTAAAATTCCGGTTTTTGCTGTTGGGCGATCGAGTTAACCTTACTTTCAATAAAGCTAGTCCGATCGTCGGTGCGACTGTCTATTCCCGATGATGCTTGCAATTGGCAAACATGATGTTGAGAGTTGAAAGTCCAAATTTCAGCAGAAGCGACATCGAGATTTCGCACCATTGCCTCGCAGCAGGGAAGCAGGATATCTTGAGGGTGTTTGGTGAGGGCAATACCCACATCGGCTACCATTGCTGTGAGGCGAGAAGCTTGGGCTTTTTCCGATTCCAACCGTTTGCGATCGGTGATATCTTCCACCAAAGAAAGCACGGTAAAAGTGTCGCCGCTGCGAATAATCGAGTTGAACCAGCGACACCAAATTACCTGTCCGCTTTTAGTATAGTTGCGGTTAATTGAAGTATTGCCCTTGCCAGTGGCTAGTTCAAGCTCGATCGCGCTTACAGCCTCTCTATCTTCTTCGCAAACCAAATCTAAATCGCCGAAATGCTTGCCCATCATCTCATCGGATGTCCAGCCAAAGATTTCTTCGGCGCGTTTCGACCACTGAACGATCCGAAAATCTTCATCCCAGCCCACCATTGCCAGGGGACTGTTAGCTGCGTTCAACCACAGTAAATGGTTCGATCGGCGCAACTCTTGAGTTTTCTGCTGCTGCCAGCGGTAGTGCCTGGTGATATCTCTACCAACGCCGAAAACCCGCATCTGGTTGCTAGAGGCATCCACCGCTGGCGTGTAAGCCGTTTCGTAAATTTTTATCCCGCCGTCTGCCGCCGTCACCTCGTGAATTGCCAGCCTTTTTTTCCCTGTGATAAATACTTGTTGCAGGCAGAGATCGATCTGCGAGATTATCTTTTTGAGAGGAGCATTATTGGGATATAATTTTAATAATTCTTGATGAGTTTTGTTGACTATTTCAGCAGGTTCCAATCCCATCCAAGCAGCAGCGACTGGATTGATCGAGAGGTAATTTTGCTGTCGATCGCACTCTAGGAAAGCATCAACAGAGTTAGAGAAAAAAGACTGAAACGAGTTGATAACTTCCTGCATGGGTATTTTTTCATGAAAAAAGTTTAATTTTGTGGAAACCTCGTGTCTTTAGACTCATATTTTGCACCATTTTCAATAAGCTTTTATGGGGGACACTCCTGCCCACCCCACAAGAAATTAACTTTTCGCTTCAGTTGCCCGAAAGCCTGCGCGAGCGAGAATGATCCAAGATATGAGTAGAGCGGTCGAGGAAACACCGATCGGGCAGTTTTCACCGCCTTGAATATTGATTATTGCTACACAGCGATAGGGAAGGGAGCATCTCAATGAAAGCAGCCCTCCGCTTGAAATAGGAGTTAAGAGTTAGGAGTCAGGAGAAAAGAGTCAGAAGGAAGGAGCCAGAAGAAGTGTTTTTACAAATATTAGATGCTCCCCAGCGATACTTTGTCGATTGATACTTTTGCGATCTACTTTCAACGGAAGAATTACCGTTTTAAATATTTCACCTGCGATCGCATAGCAGCTTGAGCTTACACCCATATTTTTGATAGCGCAATCAGTTAAGACGATAGCTGGTCAACTCTCTCTTTGGATTAGGGCATAAAGCCCCATCTCTTCGGAGCGGGTGCTGACTTGCTTAATCTGTAAAATTTTCCTAAAGTTAGTTTAACTGATATCTTGCACCATTGTCAGCAACAAGGTGTCGGGCAACTGAAGCGAGAAAATTTATATTTTGTGGAACAAGCCGGACAGCCTGTTCGTAAAAGCTTATTGAAAATGGTGCAAGATATAAGTTTAACCCGCTCAAATCTTTTTGGGCACTGTACTGCTGCGTTTCTCGGTGCAATTTTCGGCGCAGTTCCCTATCATACAAAAATTTTAAAGAAATAGTATTTTTGGGAATATAGCTTAATTACACCAGATGCTCTTTTTTTAAACCAGACCCAGCGGATACAAAAACGAGATGGAGAGACGGGGAGACGGGGAGGCGGGCACGGGTCAATCCACAACCTGCGAGAAAAATGCTTAAAAAATGCCGGACAGCTTACCGATTCCCAATTCCCGATTCCCGATTCCCAATTCGCGATTCGGCAATCTCAAAGCAGTTTGGCAGCAAGCGCAGCAAAAAACGCAAGCCGTGCAAAGCCATGTAACATAAAGATTGCGATATTTTTCTATGTAATAATATGGAACTATTAGATACCTTGATTGTGGGTGCGGGTATTAGCGGTTTGAGTTTGGCGCACGCACTTGAGGCGGAAGCAACGAGTGGATCGCCGCTGAAGATTTTAGTCGCTGAGAGTCAGGGACGTGTGGGCGGGAACATCACAACTAGCACAGCGGGGGGGTTTCTCTGGGAGGAGGGCCCGAACAGTTTTTCGCCGACGCCGGAATTGATGAAGTTGGCTGTGGATGTGGGATTGAAGCAGGAGTTGATTTTGGCCGATCGCAAATTGCCTCGTTTTGTGTATTGGCAAAATAAGCTGCAACCGGTGCCGATGACTCCACCGGCGATGATTCAGTCTCAGTTGCTGAGTTTTCCGGGGAAAATGCGGGCGCTGTTCGGGGCTTTGGGGTTTGTCGCGCCGGCAATGGGCGATCGACTTTCGCAGCAGGGTAATGAGGAAACTGTTTCTCAATTTTTCCGCCGTCATCTGGGGACGGAAGTGATGCAGCGGTTGGTGGAACCTTTTGTTTCTGGGGTTTATGCCGGAGATCCGCAACAGCTTAGCGCGGCGGCGGCTTTTGGGCGGGTAACGAAGATGGCTGATGTCGGTGGCGGGCTGGTGGCGGGGGCGCTGCTTTCTGCTAAAAACAGACCGAAGAAAATGCCTGCAGACCCGAATGTTCCTAAAACTAAGCCGGGGGAGTTGGGTTCGTTTAAACAGGGGTTGAAGGCTTTGCCAGAGGCGGTCGCCGCTAAATTGGGCGATCGAGTGAAACTCAACTGGCAATTGACTCGCCTCCAGCGCACAGAACGCGAAACTTACATTGCTGAATTTTCCACGCCCGACGGGCCCCAACAAGTTGAGGCGCGCACTGCGGTTTTGACAACGCCGGCTTACGTTACAGCCGATTTGTTGCAACCTCTGGAACCGCAAGTTAGCAGCGCTTTACAAGCTTTTACTTATCCTACGGTTGCCTCCGTTGTGCTAGCATACCCGCTATCGGATGTCAAGGGTAAATTAGTGGGTTTTGGAAATTTAATTCCGAGGGGGCAGGGAATTCGCATTCTGGGGACGATTTGGACATCGAGTTTATTTCCCGACCGCGCGCCTGCTGGGTGGCAAACTCTCACCAGTTACATCGGCGGGGCTACTGATGCGGAAATTGGCAATCTCGACTCAGAACAAATCGTTCGGGAGGTGCACCGAGATTTGTCTCGGATTTTGCTGAAACCAGATGTGCCACAGCCAAAAGTTTTAGCGGTGAAGCTGTGGAAGCGGGCGATTCCTCAGTACAATTTGGGTCATTTCGATCGCCTGCAACAAATCGATGAGGGCTTAAAATCTTTGCCTGGGGTGTTTTTGTGCAGCAACTACTTTGGCGGAGTGGCTTTGGGAGATTGCGTGCGAAGGGGTTTCGATCGTGCGCTAGAAGTGCGGGAGTATTTGCAGAACAAACAATCAGATACTCGATCGATCTGAATTATGGTGTGGGGAGGGCGGGTTGACAAATATCGAGTATGTTAATCCGAGATATTGGTGAACCCGCACCTACAGCCTTCTGCCTTCATATCCGCTGCCCAATGCCGAATGTTATTAGGTTGTGGGTTCAAACTTGTAACCCACCCCCCGGACGGTTTGAATCATCGAAATTTGATTGGCATCTGGTTCAATTTTGCGGCGAATTTGACCTATATGGACATCCACCACGCGATCGGCTCCTACATACTCGTAGTCCCACACTTCATGCAGCAATTCCGATCGCCTCCACACGCGACCGGGTTTGCTGGCCAAACAGTACAGCAGGTCGAATTCTAAAGCAGTCAAAGCAACTATCTGATTGCCGAGAATTACCTCGCGGCGAACCGGATCTATTAGTAGCTCTCCAAAAGTAAGAGTTTGTTGTTCGGCGGGAGTAACAATGCGTTTGCGCTTCAAAATTGCTGCAACGCGAGCTCCAATTTCTACAAGAC
This sequence comes from Microcoleus sp. F8-C3, assembly GCA_036704825.1. Lineage (GTDB taxonomy): Bacteria > Cyanobacteriota > Cyanobacteriia > Cyanobacteriales > Microcoleaceae > Microcoleus. Next base: position 70,807 of record JAUBSN010000018.1, read on the forward strand.
TAAAAGGTTTAGTAATGTAGTCGTCCGCACCTTCGGCAAACCCTTTCATTTTGTCAGCTTCATCGGTTCGGGCAGTCAGCATCAACACAAACACGCCCGTGCGTCTTTGCATTTCTTGACACAGTTTGTAGCCAGTTGTATCAGGTAAATTTACATCTAGAACTACTAAGTCAGGATTGAGTTGCTCAAATAATTCCAGACCAGTCTGACCGTCCTCGCCAGACTCAACTTGATAACCTTGCTGGCTCAAAAAACGGTGAATTAAATTTCGGATTGCCGGGTCGTCATCAACCACAAGAATTTTTACAGGGGCCATGACCACAAGTTTGCTTGAAGAATTAGGCAAGAATATTCAGCCATAATAATAGAAAACTGGATACAAATCTCGAAAAAATTGAGCTTTTAATAGTTACAGCCCTATTTATAACCTACGCAAAATTTCAGGCAATAAATCTCCAGGAACTTTGGATAAGGCTAAATTTTGGCCTGGCAGCCCACATTCACTATAGAAAGCTCTAATCGTTTTGACAATATAGCTCAATGCTGTTTGCCGGGAATCAGCAGCTTGGGAGTTTGCCGGGGCTTGCAAGTTGAGTTTATCCCCATATATTAACCCTTTGTCATTGAGATGTTGTCCCCATTCGGCGCACACTAGCAACTGGTGGTGCAGTGCTGCTTCTAGATGGCTTGTCTGTGCAACTTTGTTAGCGGCGAAATCTCGGTCGGTGGCTAGTTGATAGTGAGCTAGTCCGAGATTGTTGCGGGCGGCTAAGGCGTCAAAAGTGAGTTGGGTTCGATCGAGCTCTCCGGCGATATCCAGGGCGGCTTCGTAGGCGGTAATCGCCTGCTGCAATGATTCCGTCCGCGCCTGTTTCTGCTGAAACTGGTTCGCCAAATGCCAGTAAGCGGTACCGAGATTGTTGTAGGTGGCGGCTGCTGCTGCGGGTACTAATTCTCGGGTGCGGTATTTCAATGCTTCGCGGTAGGCGGAAATCGCCCTGACTAGCAGGGGTTCTGAGGGTTGGTGCTGGGCGAGGTTCCAGCAGGCGGTACCGAGGTTGTTTTGCACTCCGGCATAGTTGAGGGGTTCTCGTTCGGGACTGTAACAGGAGAGGGCTTGGGTGTAAGCTGCGATCGCGCTTTTGAGATAGACGATCGGCTCACCATCTTGGGCTAAATTCCAGTATGCTGTCGCCAAATTATTCTGAGCCGCAGCGTACTGCTGGGGCTCCGCAGCGGGGTCTAGATCCAGCAGGGCTTGTTGGTAAGCTGCAACTGCGTGCTGCAAGTTCTCTGTCTTGTCTCGATAGCGGGCTAAATCGGCCGAGGCGATTCCCAAATTTTTGTTTAATCTAACGCGGGTTTGGGGTACGGTTTCGGCATCTGTTCGGTTCAAACCTTCAAGGTAGAGGGCGATGCTGCGTTCAAGACAGGATAACGGATCTGAGGCGTTATGCTGGGTGCGATCGCGCGACAGCATCCAGTAGAGAGTGCCGAGATCGTTGAGCAGATCGGAAATAGGCGGTAGGCTGTTGGACTCCTGGGCGTACTGAGTTAAATTTTCTGTCAATTGGGCAATCAGCCGCGCGCATTCCTCAGTTAGCGGTTGATTTTGCTGCGAGTTGCTGTCAACGTCGAGATACGCAATCACTTGTTCGATCGCGCGAATGGCGATTGTCAGGTTGGGCTCTGAAACGTCTCCGCCCAAAATGCGATCGCGGTAGTAATTCCCCAAACTGTGATAAGCCAAAGCCAAAGCTTCGCAAGAACACTGATGTTCTTGCAGCAGTTCGATGTATTGCAGGGTTTCCAGGGGCAGAAAATTGTCCTCCGACGCGGCATCATTTTCTGCTTCCAACTCCTCACAAGCCGCTGCTAGCACCAAATCTGCCAGTTGGACGGATTTAGAATCTGGCGCTGGGGACGGGGGGTAAGAAGTTGGGGATTGTTGCTCATCTGCCAGTTGGACGGATTTAGAATCTGACGCTGGAGACGGGGGATAGGAAATTGGGAATTGTTCCTCGGGAATTGGGGATTGTTCCTCGGGAATTGGGGATTGTCCAGAGGAAGAAGATATTAAAAGTTTGTTGCCAAAGTCTCCGCTGTCCCGCAAGTTTCGCAAGTCTCCCGAGTTCCCGAAGTCCTCAAAATACTCGAAGTCTCCCTTAGCTGGTGTTGGTTCGCCTTCAAACTCAAATACTCCGGTTCGCCAGTGCCAAAATTCCGGGGCAGATTGCTCGATCGAACTCAGCCAAGGGCGCGACACCCACAGCAACAAAGTAGACTCGCACATTTGCAGGTTTGCTTCGATGTCTCTCAAATAGCTCAGGAAAGACCACTGCACGGCTGCTGACTGCCTGGTTAGGTGTTCTGCCCCGATAATTTGAAATCCCGGCAAACGGCTGTAGCTGCCCCTATTTTGGGGCGGTGGGTGTTGGGTCAGCCACGCGGCGATCGAACCCCAAGGATTTGGATCGCTCAAGTCGAGTTCCAAACTGACAAATCGGGGGTAGTCGATCGGGTAGCCTGCGTTCTCTGAGCCTAATTCTGTCTGCAAGCGGGCTGCCAGACAGTCCCGCAACCACAAGTCGTCGCAGGCGGCAATAAAAATTTGACGGCGTAAATTGAGGTCGATCGCCTGTTTCAAGCGTTGGTAGATCAGCTTGTTCGAGCTAGAAACTTTTTGGGAAGGAATAGACATCAGGAGCGGCCGATTTTAGATTTTAGATTTTAGGTTTTAGGTTTTAGATTTTGGATTGTAGATTTTTAGATTGTAGAGTTGAGAGTTGAAATCTCGATCCCTCATAACTCACAACTAAGCCCCGAAGGCAGTCAATCGATTGCGCGGTTTGAGATTTTAGATTAAAGAATTGAAGCCTTGACTTGCGCGAGATAAATTCGGGGGGGCAAGTTTCATCGGATACAGGTTTTTTATTTCTGGACGGATGAATCCGGGGGCTTGTATCCTGGATGCTCGATCGTCAATCGCACCGGTGATGACTAAAGGATTGTGGATTTTCAATTGGCAATTTTATGTGGGTGACGAGCTCGTGCGATTAAGTGCAACCCAAGTCCCTGAACCCTACAGCCGAGAGGAAAACACCAAATTTATGCTGCTCTTATATCGTTTCCGGTTGGATGGGAACGATCGAGTCAAGGTCAATAATTCCACATTCCACATTCGGTCACTCCCCACTCCCCACTCCCCACTCCCGATCATTCCGGTGTTACCGGAATTGATATTATTTAGCTTTCCAGCTTGCTCGGCACGCTTCAGGATTGTTGCAACTCCCTGCTTTGTATTGAAACACAAAAACCATGTTTCCATTGGTTGGAAAACATGGTTTGCTGAATGATTATTTAAAATTGCGATTTGAAGCAGCTTTGAGTGTAAGCCCAGTTTTTAGACGGAAGCAGCCACAAACACCAAACCGGCCACTAACATGGCTGCTGCAATACCCATGATGATATAGTTCCGTTGCTGCTGCTTGTTGGGAGGTACGGCTTCATACACCTTCGGCTCTTTAGCAAAGTTGTTCAGGCGTCCATCGTCATCTTTGATGTAAGGCATCAGTCACAATCCTTAATATTTTTGATGTTTACAACTCTACCAAAAAAGCGCCCGGGAAAATTTGGCAATTTATTTGGAGGTGACAGTGCCTGTTTGGGGAGAAGAGGCGATCGCGTAATCTTTGATTGGCATTCTGCCTGCTAAATACGCCATCCGCCCCGCTTCTGCTGCCATGGACATTGCTTTTGCCATTGCCGGGGAATTTTGGGCATTGGCGATCGCCGAATTAATCAACAGTGCATCAGCGCCCATTTCCATTGCTCGGGCTGCTTCGCTGGGAGTTCCGATCCCCGCATCGACAACCACAGGAACCTTCACGGTGTCAATAATTATTTGAATGTTGGCGGCATTGTTGAGCCCTTGCCCGGAACCGATGGGCGAACCTAAAGGCATGACTGTCGCACAACCGACTTCTTCGAGGCGTTTTGCCAGCAAGGGATCGGCATTGATGTAGGGCAAAACGGCAAAACCTTCTTTGACTAATTGTTCTGCAGCTTCCAAAGTGCCGATCGGATCTGGCAGCAAATATTTAGCATCGGGAATCACTTCTAATTTGACAAAATTATTGTCTTCTTGCCCTAAAAGTTTCGCCATTTCCCTGCCTAAACGAGCTACTCTAATTGCCTCATCCGCAGTTTGACAACCTGCTGTATTTGGCAGCATCCAAATTTTAGTCCAATCGAGAGCTTCTGCCAATCCTTCATGGCCGGGAGCATTTGTTTGCACTCGCCGCACAGCTACAGTCACAATTTCGCACCTGCTAGCGCTGACACTTTGCTGCATTTCTGCGATGCTGCGATATTTTCCCGTCCCCGTCATCAAGCGAGAATGAAAAGTCTTGCCTGCAATAACCAGAGGTTTGTCTAAAGATGGCATTTCTGTATCTACTGGATAGCCAAAAATGCTGTACTCAAGTGCCTCTTCCCAGTTTTTTCTGCCTCCCAGCATTGCTTCAAGCTGCCAACCTTCTTTATTTGTCAGCTCATCGCGGGTAACTGCATAAAGAATTTGCCCAACAGTTATCAATTTGGCATCTCGCGGCATATTATTTTTTAATCCTCTTTGTATAATTTCTTCAAACTCATTAAAAACGTCTTCCATTTTCCCATTCCTCCCTAGTAATTTCTTGAGATTCTTCGCTATTGAATACTAATATAATGCTCTGAATCCGTTGTGTGTCGTCCCAATAAAAAGCTTTTCTGATGCCGTCGTTTACCTTCCAAAACTCGTAACTCTTTCGGTTTACGTGAAAAATAACCGTTACTGCACCTTGTTTTTTTGCTCTACTGATGCCTTCTTGCACTCGGTCTCTGATGTTTTGAGTCTGTTCTGTTAACTCCTTAAATTCGCAAATCTCACCGTCAATCTCAGCATCTGGCGTTCTCACACCCTCTGCTGCTTGCTCGCTCAACATTCTAACTCTCTTCCCTATTTTAGCCAAAAATTCAGCCACAAAGATTTCCGAATTATTAAGATTATGTTGTTGGTGAATTAGCACAAATCCGCCAGCTATCTCATCAAAATAATATCGCCGATATTCTGGTTCTGCATTTTCGTAGATGGCTCTGCTTGTTTCGATATATTCTGAATTCACCGTTATTATACTGTCAATAGACTCCGAGCGGGTAGAGTTAAAGGTATGAAATCAACTGTTGAGCAACTGGCTAAAATTGGAATATTTACCAGCTTAAACCAAACTGAATTAGAGCGATTGCAAGAACATACAGCAATTCGGACTTACCGACAGGGAGAAGTTGTGATGTATGAGGGCGATCGCATCCCCGAAAAATTATACACTCTTTTTAGCGGTTCTCTGCGGGTTGCAAAAACAGCGGCGGCGGGCAAAGAAACAATTCTGGGCACTTTATTTCAGGGAGATATAGCGGTTCTCAGAAAGATGAGGTACGTAGTTGGGCTTTAGCCCTATACGTTGAGTGGTTATATAAGCTGTCAGTCATACCTCATCTTTTTGAGAAAGGCTATATTTTTGTTGCACCTGCTTTGCTAGGCAACGGCATTGCCCCCGCAACGGTTACAGCAGAAACTGATGTGGAAGTTCTTACCACAGAACGGGAAGTTTTGCTAGCAGCAATTCGAGAAAATCCTGAGATTGCGTTGCGAATATTGGCGGTTTTCAACCAGCGGTTGCAGCAACTGTACGAGACAGTGCACGGTTTGGTGTCGGAAAGGGCGATCGTGCTGCTGACCCGCTTTATTCATTACTTTGCCGCCCTTGCAAGGTAAGAAGATTGCGGATAATAATGTATGTTTAGAAAAACGTTTTACCTACTATCAAATTGCTCGCATTATTGGCATTACCTACGAATAATGCGTGCGGTTATTTAAGAAACTCAAGCCGTTTGTCTCCTACAGTCGAGGCGGTAAAATTATTGTATTGGATTGGGAAAAATTGGAGGATGTAGCCTCTGGAGATGAAATAGACTAAATGTTAACATCCCAATTCTTGTAGGGCTGCTTTCACAAACAATATTTGACTGCCACTAACTATATAAAACCGCCCCCCGAATCGATTAATTGGGGCTGGTTTATGAGGTTGAGTTTAAGAAATTATGGTTTTCAAACCGCCCCAACAGCAATATTTCGGGAATTAATTGACTTCAGAAAGTGTCAAAATAAACGCCAAATTTTCTTCAGCTTTCAAAGCGTGAAGAGATTGACCGGGCATGAAGACAAATACCCCCGGTTCCCAAACAATATCCTTGCCTTCCAAAGTCAAAAGACCCTTTCCTTCGATGACATTAACTGTGGCATTCCGTGCCGAGGAGTGTTCCGAAATTTCCGTTCCTGCTGCCAGACAAAATAAACTGTACTGACAATTCTTGTCTTTGACTAAAATTTTGTTCAATACTCCGGCGGCGGGATATTCAATTGCGTCTCGGAGTTGGATTGCGGAAGATTGTAGCGGTAAAAGAGTAGTAGTCATAGTTTTTGACAATTAATTAATTTGGTCACAAGCCTTGAATTTATCAGTGGCTTCACTTTCTTCCATCGAAAAGTGAAAATCTAAAATCGATTGACTCGGTTAAGATGGTTTTTTAGCAGACATAACGATGTAGCCTAGATCCTGTTGGTAATGCTGGAAAACTCGACGCATTGCTAAGATACGATCGCGAATTGGCGATCGACTTAATATATTCCACAAAATCCGCACAGTACCCACAAACCCTTCATCTTGCAGCATTCGCTGCAAATTTAGGAGGCCCGTCGCCCCGGTTTGACACTTTTCTACTTGCTTTCGCCGCGTTTTGGCCAACAGCAATCCAGCCAGACTCAGACAAAGGGGTTGAATTGACGCGAATCACTTCTGATAAAGCTTTGTGAACTTCAGCTTCTCGGTTTCTAGCTAAAAGTTCGTGAGAGAGAAACTTGCCGCCTGGTTTTAAACGATCGCAAATTCCCGATACAATTTTAGCTTTCCCCGACGGCGACTGCATGGTCAGGATAGCTTCAGCCAAAACCCAATCAAACTGTTGGGAAATCCGATGCAAGTGAAAAATATCTCCTTCCACAATTTCTACTCGATCGCTCAAACCGGCTGCTGCAACATTAGCACGAGCGCGGGCCACACTCTCGGGATTTTTCTCAACTCCCACTACTTTTACGCCAAAACCTTCAACAAGGGCGATCGAACTATATCCAAAACTAGCAGCCAACTCCAAAACAGTCTCCCCAGGCTGAAAATCTGCCCATTCAAATAACTGTTTTGTAGCAAGTTTTCCCCCCTGCCTCAACATTTTCTTCCCAGCCGCCGCGAGAACTTCATGTCCGGGTGCAGTCTTAAAATTGAGAGTAGTATTGGTCATTAAATTGACCTCCTATTTAACCTTACTCTCAGTTTACCAAATTTTCCCAAATCTTTCTATGAGCTAGCTCATATTCAAATTATCTTAGGCTAAAGAACCCTACAATATCAGGAATTATACCATGTCCGACCCTCAACAATTCGGACTGTTTTTGATTGCCAACACGGAATCTAATAAGAAACAAAAAATTGAGAGTTTTATGACTTACGCACAATTTCCCGATCGGCGGGACAATCACGGGGATTATCCCTAGAAACATCCTATTAAGAAACAATTGTCTCATTCCGCTCTTGAAAACATTGCTGCAACACAGAAACAGGCAGTTCCTTCAATTGACCCGACCGCACAAATTCAGCATAAGTATCAGCCTCTATTGCCTCCAAATCCCCTTCGAGTTTGTCGATAGTCATCTGCCGCAGTTCAGGAGATCGATCGTACATTTGGTTGATTTCTGCTTGCAGCAAGTTTAATTTTTCTTGAAGCTGACTCGCGAGATGATTGGAAAACTCAGGCTCGACTTTACGATCGCCCGATACTTCAGATAGATGCTTGAGAACCCGGCTGAGAGCAACACGTTGGGCGATCGCCTCCTGATACTGCTGGCGCAACTCCTGGTTGCTCAACAACCCCAATTTTTCCAGCAGCGCCTTGGTGGTTAAACCTTGTACTAGCAGCGTAAATAAAACTACGCCAAACACGATCGCAATAATTTTTTCCCGTTCGGGGAAAACCTCCGGCACGCTCAAAGCTAAAGCAATCGATACAGAACCCCGCAATCCTCCCCACCAAATCACTGTTCTATCGGCTAATGAAATTTCAGATTTGGCCAACCTATTGCTCAACCATCCCAAACCAAAAATAGCGATCGCTCGCGTCACAAACATCGCCGCCACAGTTATGCCAATAACTCCTAAATTCGCTCCCAAACCAGCAAAACTAATTCGATCGCCAATCAGCAGGAACACGATCGAATTTACAAAAAACGCCACAAAATCCCAAAATTGTGTTACCGCCAGTCTGGTGCTGGGTTGCATACCGATACGAGAGCCGAAATTTCCAAATATCAAGCCCATCACCACCACACCAATCACCCCAGAACCACCCAATTCCTCAACAATTATATAAGTACCGTAGGCTGAAACTAAGGTTAACGATTGCTCCACCAAAGGTAAATCAAACCGCTGGGTGAGATAGGAGATCCCAAAACCGATCGCACTCCCGACAGCAATCCCGATTCCCACAAAAGCTAAGAAACGCCCCACCAGAAATGGGATGCCAACTTCATCCGTCCCTAAAGAGAATCCCAGCAAAAAACTAAAGGCAACAACAGCAATGCCATCATTAAATAAACTCTCTCCCTCCACCAGCAAAGCTAGGCGTTTTTCAACTCCCAGTTCCCGGAACAATGCAATAACTGAAACAGGATCTGTAGCAGATATACTAGCTCCTACCAACAGGGCGATCGCTAAAGAAACTCCAGCTACTTGGTTGAGAGCAACAGCTACGCCCGCAACGGAAATAACAACACCCAAAACCGCATAAAGAGCGATCGGCACTAAATCCCGCTTGAGTTTAGACCATTCCAGATTCCAAGCAGCTTCAAACAAAAGAGGCGGCAAAAAAATCAACAGAATCAGTTCGGGCGAGAGCGACACCAATCGCACATCTATAAAAGCTAAACCCAACCCGACAATTACTAAAAGCAGCGTGTAGGGAATTTGGCGCAACCAGCCCCACAGTTGCGGCAGAATCGCCACACTTAAGGAAACTAATAGCACTAAAAGAAATTTTTTCAGATTGCCCTCGATAGTCGCTTCGTTAATTAGAGTTTCTGGGGTCATATAATTAGGAATAAAATAGTTAAGGATTCGGTTTATATCGGGACTTATTCAGCGTCGATCGCCGCACTTCTTCAACTTGACTGACTTGAAAAATTAGAGTAAACGGTTGACCCATTTCTTTTTCGACAAATGCTTCTAAAAGCTGGACTTGTTTGGATGTCAAAGCTTCGCTGCTGCGAACAATCAGACGAACCTCCGGCGGTTTTGTCAACCAGTTAGTATCAGTTTTAATCAGTTCCACTCGTTGAAAAGTGATAGTTCGGTTAAGCAACGCCCGCTTCAGACTGGCTTCTAGTTGCGCTTGCTCGATCAATTCCGCAAAACTCACCCCCAGAGGAATCACAAGTAAAGTCGTCAATCCTAGCGCCCACAATAGGGCTTTACCGGCGCGGTGCAGGGGCGTGTAGCCGGCCATTAAAGAGGTTAGCATGCAGGAGAGAGTAATCCCCAGCAAATTAGTAAGATACAGCAGGCTTGCTCCCAGGCTGAGCGACCAATTAGCTTGAGATAAGCCTAAACCTATAACACAAATTGGCGGCATGAGAGCCACGGCGATCGCAGTTCCCGCCAGAGTAGCAGAAACTTTGGGCTGAACTTTCGCATAGCCGCAGATTCCCCCAGCGGCGATCGCAATTCCCAAGTCTAGTAATGTAGGTTTAGAACGAGCTAGAACTTCGCTCCCAAAGTCGGGAATTTGTACCAAAGCGCCCAAAAAACAAGCTAGAAAAATTGCTAGCACCGTCCCGACTGCTAATGCAATTAAACCTTTGCGGAAGAGGATAACGTTACCTTCTACCGCTCCAAATGCTAAGCCTCGAATTGGCAACATCAGAGGCGCAATAATCATAGCACCGATAATTACGGCTGCACTGTTGGCAAGCAGTCCAAAAGTGGCGATTATGCAGGAACCGAGAATTAAGACAAGATAGTTAATATCTAGGGTTGATTCTTCCAACAAGTCAACTCGTATTTGCTTTAAATGCTCTCGAGCAATCCTGCTCCTGGTGAAATATTTAAGACGGTATCGAATATTGTTAAGCAAAATAATCTCCTTAAGTCGGGGGCTTGTATCCGTCAAACGATTTTAGATTTTAGATTTTAGATTTTAGATTCTAGATTTTAAATCTACTCCACAGATTTTAGATTTTAGACTCGATATTTTAGATTCGATATTTTCAATTTACTCCACAGATGAATCTGGGAGATTGAATAAGAGTCTAAAATTTGGGCTGCTAGCGACAAGAGTCGGGGGCTGCTATCCGCATGCAGGTGCGAGCAAAAGAATCAAAATCCCAGCCAGCAAGTTTTCCAGGATGTCCCAGAATCCGAAAGCAATTGCCGCGCCACTAATACCCAGCAGTTGCACAAAATCCCCTGCCTGGAATGACGGGAGGGCGATGAATAACGCGATCGGCAATAATTGATTTATAATCAAGATATACCAATCCTTGCAGGAGTCGTAAAAAGATGTAGGGGTAATGCCTTTCTTTGCCTACCTCGGCCTCATGGGGCAACCACGGGGGTATGCCCCTACAAGAATTACACAAATGATGCGAGGATTGCTATATATACTCCACCCCAATAATACCGAATCATGCTCGCAGAAGCAAACGCGACACTTTGGCCTAGTCTAATTACTGTTTCAGCATTAATTCTCTACTTCGTTGTTACCATCAACGTCGGCAGAGCTAGATTCAAATACAAAGTTTCTCCCCCGCAGATGACAGGAAACCCAGACTTTGAGCGAGTGGTGCGAGTTCAGCAAAATACCTTAGAGCAAATGATTCTATTTTTGCCCTCGCTGTGGCTGTTCTCGCAATTTATCAGCCCAATTTGGGGCGCAGGTATCGGCGCAGTTTGGATAATTGGACGCATTTTGTTTGCTTGGGGTTACTATCAAGCTGCCGAAAAAAGAGCGGCAGGATTTGGCATTAGTACCTTAGCTACTTTAACTTTGCTTGGTGGTTCATTGATTGGCATAATTATGTCGCTGCTGAAGGTTTGAGCGTAACTTGCGATCGACATAATTGTTTTTCTACTCGTTTCCAGGCTCGGCCTGGGAACCAGTTAAATGTAATAAATGTTAGGAGTAAATATGTCAGAAACCAACAAACCAGTATTTGAAATTAACCCGAAACTTTTTCAGCAGCTTGTCGAGTGGCAAGAAAAAATTGAGCGAGAAGATGAATTAGCAAGCGAGTCAGAAAACGAGAAACCAATTGAGGTAAAAAATCCTCCCGACAGTGATGAACAGCATTCTCAAACAGATAATTTATAGCTGGTGGCTAGCAGTATCTTTGGGATTTCCGGCTGCTGTCTCGGCTCAATCGCTGACACCCAGCCAAACCCAGCAAGTCAATAGCGGTTTGTTTCGTTCTAACTCTCAAGATTTCTTTCAGCAAGGCTATCGCCAACTGGAAAGAGAAATCGCAATTTTGTTGCAAAAAAATGTCGCTTCCGAAGACCGGATTCTGGAGATTGATGAAAAATTGCTCTCTCAGATTTGCAACAAAAAAATTAAAATATACTCGCCGCATTCTGATACAATAAGTGCCGATCAGATTGCTGATTTTCAGAGCAAATTAAAAGACAGTTGCAGACACAATTAAAATGAAAGTGAGGTCAATATTCAAAGTTTAGTGATAATGGATAAAGAGGCAATGGCAAAATTGAAACTAGCAATGCTGGAAGCGGAAACCCCCGCTCAATTGGCGGCAATCATTATTGATTATACTCATGAGGAAATCATGCTAGTGTTTTCTGAGCTAGAATGGGAACAGCAGGCTAGAATTAAGGATATTTGGAAGACAGTATGGACGGGGGGGGGTTTATGAAGATTATGGTTAGCCAATTAAAGATGTTGGTGAACCCGCCTCTTGTATCTTGAAAGCGGTAGATTGTGATTGACAGTTGGGTAGGGGCGGGTTTACGAAATTATTGGTTTTAGGCATAAATTGTTGGTGAACCCGCCCCTACGCGATTGGTGTCCGTTAAATCAGGGATTCGAGGCATAATTGGCGGAAATGATCGCCCCGTTGCTCGAAGTTTTGGTATTGATCGAAGCTAGCACAGGCTGGGGAAAGCAGGACTACTTTAGCATGATTTTGTTTGCCTAATTCTGCTGCTCGCGGGATGGCTCGTTCCATTGTTTCGACTATTTCCCAAGCGTTGTAATTTGCTTGTTCGAGCCGATCGGCAAAAAGACTCGCTGCATCCCCAATTAGCAGCACCGCAGCAGCTTTCGCTTTTATTGTATCAATCCAAGCGCGATCGTCCCCTTCTTTGGCGTCGCCGCCGGCAATTAAAATCGTCGGTGCGCTGACAGAAGCCAACCCGACTTGCGCGGCGTCGTAATTAGTAGCTTTGCTGTCGTTGATGAAATCTATGCCTTCCCACGTGCAGATGTGTTCGAGGCGGTGCGAAACTCCGGGGAATTTAGCGATTGCCCGGGCGATCGCACTTCGATCTATCCCCGCCAAATTAGCCGCAGCCACCGCCATTAACAAATTCTGCAAATTGTGTTCTCCCACCATCCGCAAAGACTCAGCAGGCAGAATTTTCTCGCTTTGAGCTATTACCCAACCGTTTTCGATATACGCTCCAAAAGTGCGTTTTCCCAACAGTTCTTTTTCACCTTTGACACTCGTCCAACACGCATCCGGCCAAACGTCAACTCCTTGCTGCCGCAAACAAGGATCGTCGCCGTTGATTACTTGCAATTCAGATTTTTTCAGCAAATGCGCTTTAATGCTGTAGTAATTTTCCAAAGTTTTGTGGCGGCTGAGGTGATCCGGCGTCAAAGTCGTCAAAACTCCGATGCGCGGCGCTACAAACGGCGAGGATTCTATCTGATAGCTGCTAATTTCTGCGATTACCCAATCCGGCTGTTTTTCGGCTAAAGCTAATTCGCACGCAGCATAACCAATATTGCCGCAAGCGGGAGCGTAAAGCCCGGCTTCTGCAAAAATAGCAGCAATTAAAGCAGTAGTGGTAGTTTTGCCGTTAGTGCCGGTAATTCCCACCCAAGGAGATTTGAGGTAACGCCACGCGAGAGCCATTTCTCCGATTGTTTCAATGCCTAACTCTCGGGCGCGCACTAATGCTGGACTGTCCCAGGGAACGCCCGGACTTACTACTATTAATTCTATAGATTCGTCAGGTTCAAAAGATTTACCTAACTCAACTTTAATTCCTTCGCTAGTGAGTTCCTGTTGCTGTTCGAGCAAGTTTGGGGAAGATGAGCGATCGCTCAGCGTTACTTCCCATCCTTCGCGTTTTAGCAGTCTGGCGGCGGCAATTCCTGATTTTCCTAGTCCAATGATATGAGCGATCGGCATAAGCTGTGTGTGTGATGGAGCAAACTTCCCTGGTTTTATAAGTTTATATTTTAACCTTGAATTGGTAGTTGACTATTGGCCATTTTGCTTATTTTTTAAGAGAGCGATCGAACTTTGCTGAGACTCGCGCGGTTTCGCAAAAATTAGAATAGATTTACTCGTTTTATTGGTAAGCTTTAATGTTATTTTGAGCGAGACTTTTAAGAAGTAAGTTTCTCAAGTTGGTTTGCCTACAGGCCCGCCCGTTGCCTCCCAACGCCCGCCAGGGGTTGAAAACCCCTGTCTAACAGCTAAAGTCAGTTAAAACTGACTGAAAAGTATGGTATGTCAGTGTTTCAGTCTTCTTAAGAGGACTTTCGCTTTGAGACGGGGGTTTCAACCCCCGGCGGACTGAAAAGTATGTTATGTCAGGGTTTCAGTCCTCTTAAGAGGACTTTTGCTTTGAGACGGGGGTTTCAACCCCCGGCGGACTGAAGCAGAGGTTTTCAGTCCCAGGCGGACTCAAATCTTCTCAATTCTAACTTTTCACGATCGCCCCAAAGTCAGCCAACACCCGCGCGTGATTCCGCAGCAAACCCAGTAAATTCAACCGATTTTGCTTAATTTCCGGGTCAGAATCCATCACCAAAACGCTTTCTGGCCCGTCGAAAAAGTTGCTGACAGTCGGAGCAATTTCCGTCAAACTATCTACTAATTGCTGGTAATCGCGAGTTTGTTTGGATAGCAGCGTTTGCGGCACTAACTGCACTACTGCATCGTAAAAAGCTTGTTCAGACGACTTTTGAAATAACTCTGGTTTCACCGCATTTTTCGGTTCCAATTCTACTTTATCCAAAGATCCTTGAGCCGCCAAACGAGTTGAACGGTTGACTGTTTCGTAGATTTTATCCAATGTATTGTCATTGCGGATTTGTTGGAGGAAAAGCGCTCTTTCCAGCGCGTCTAACATATCTCTCAATGCCCGTTCAGTATATTCTGGGTCGTTTTCTCCCAAAACTGCATTTACCAAATCGTAATCTACATTCTTTTCTTCTTGCAGCAAAGTCCGAATTCTTTGCAGGAAAAACTCGTATAACTGATCCAGCAACTCCGCAGGTGTTTCTGGGCGCGCTGCGGTAAATTCGGCAACACTTTCTGCAAGTAACTGGTGCAAATTGACTGGCAACTGAGCCGCCCAAATAATGTTAGTTATTGCATTGGCTGCGCGGCGCAAAGCGAAGGGATCGGATGAACCTGTCGGCAACATTCCCAAGCCGAAGATGCTGACTAAAGTATCTAATTTATCGGCTATTCCGACAATTTGACCTGTGAGGGTTTGCGGTAAATTGTCGCCCGCGCCTCTGGGCAAATAATGTTCAAAAATTGCTGTGGCTACTGCTTCCGATTCGCCGCTTGCTAAGGCGTATTTCTGCCCCATGATTCCTTGCATTTCGGGAAGTTCGTAAACCATTTGGGTTACGAGGTCGGCTTTGCAAAGTAAGGCTGCTCTTGCTACATCACCTTGCTCTTCCTCTGTGATTTGCAGTTGATTGACAATTAAACTGGCAATCTTGCACAGCCGATCGACCTTGGCGCGCACAGTCCCCAAATCTTCCTGGAAAGTAACTGTTGCCAACTTTGGCAAATAATCCTCTAGAGGCTTTACCAAGTCTGCTTTGTAGAAAAACTGACCGTCTGCCAATCTCGCCCGCACTACTCGCTCGTTACCTGCGGCAATAATCGCCGCTTTAGCCGGGTCGCCGTTGGAAATTGTAATGAAATAGGGCAGAAGTTCGGGATAATCTGGGCTTTTGAGGATGGGAAAATACCGCTGGTTTGTAACAATAATTGTGGTGATTACTTCCGGCGGCAATATCAAAAATTCGTCGTCAAATTTCCCGACTACTGCGTTCGGCCATTCTACTAAGTCGGTGACTTCTTCTAACAAATCTTCGGTAATGTCGGCGTAACCGCTTTGTTTTGTTGCTGCGGCTTCTACTTGTGCTTTAATTTGATTTTTGCGCTGGGTTCGATCGACCTCCACGCAAGCAGCGCGCAGACACTCAACATAATCCTCGGCTTGCGGAATCGAGACAGGCTGCGGATGTAACACCCGGTGTCCTTGGGAAATTCGATCGCTCTTGACCGTATCCGAACCGCTCACCAATGTAATTGGCAGTACAGTATCATCAAACAGTGCCACGATCGATCGAATCGGGCGCGGAAACTTCAAATCTCCGTCAGCCCACCGCATGAATCTTTTGCCTTCTAACTTGTTAATCCACTGCGGCACAAGTTCAGCCAAAATATCCGCACTCATCCGCCCCGGAATCTTTTTGAGCACAAACACAAAATCGCCTTTATCGGTAGCGCGAACTTCCAAAGCATCAATTTCTACACCCTGCTTTTTCGCAAAACCTTCCGCTGCTTTCGTCGGTTTGCCATCTTTAAAAGCCGAACTTGCGGGCGGCCCTTTTACCTCTTCTTCTCTGTCTAATTGCTGAACTGGCAGTCCTTTCACGAGAACGGCCAAACGCCTCGGAGTAGCGTATACATTAATCGAGTCATTTGTCAAGGATTGTTCTGCCAGAGTTGTAGGTACGAGCCTCTGCCACTGCTGGGCGCTGCTTGAGACAAAAGATGCGGGCAATTCTTCCGTACCGAGTTCTAATAAAAAGTTAGGCATATAACATAGTTAGGTGTTTTAGTCAATAGGCAATTAATCTGCCCGTTCAATCATTGCAAAACTTACGGATCGTCAGTGAAAAAAAACTCTGGAATTGCGATCGCGATCGGCAATGACAGAATTATTTTACCGATGGGCAAGACCTATTAGATCCAAAAAAGACTCAAATGATCAGCATACCACGTAAAATCGGGTGTGAAAGATATTCTCAACAGCTCATGACCTTGGCGGAAATACTGGCACAAGATTGGAAGTCGCGACTGGAAAAAGATTGCCCGGACGAGAGTTCTAACACTCGCGAGAGTGTTGTCCGCTGGCTGTTGGGAGACAGGCCAGAAAGATTTGACACTCTTAACCCAACTCAATTGTCTGTCGCCTCTGGGGCGATCGACTTTTTATATCGAATTTTGATTTCTCGGTATCTGGGAGTACCGCCAGAAAAAGCTTACCGCAACTTGATCGGGCGTCTCGGCGGTTTGGTGGTGCTCCGGCAAAAAATCCAAGCGTGGGTTTCCCTGAGTCGCGACAGACAGCGGAGTGCGGTGGAGGTACTGCAAGAAGTGATTCAGGAAATGCTCAATTCCGATCGCTACCTGCAGCAGCAAGTCGCCTGGATTGCCGAATGCACCTCAGACAGACGCCTGCGAAATGCTTTGCTGCTAGCGAGCACAGAAGAATACTGCTTGCGGCCGATCCGCAACCAGCCGCTGCTGGTGTACCGTTTTGTCAACTACCTGCGGCGCGCCCAGCGGGGGGGGTTGACGCAAGTGCCTGCTGGAGATTGGGTGCGGCTGGTGTCGGAACAGGTTCTACCCGACGATACCGACGAACCGCTCAGCCTGCTAGACGAACAGGCAATGTCTGAGTACCGAGAAAATCAAGCTTGGGAAGAGCAGCAAACTCAGCGGCAGATTGTCCAACAAGAATTTGAGAATTACTTGGCCGCACAAGTCGATCCGCTGGCTTCCCGGTGGCTGCAGCTTTACCTGCAAGGTCGTTCCCAAGAGGCAATTGCCGAGGAGTTGAAGGTTCCGATCAAGCAAATTTACCGCTTGCGAGAAAAAGTCAGTTACCACGCGATTCGGGTTTTTGCGGTAAAACAAGCACCGGAATTAGTCGCTAACTGGCTGGAAACTTCGCTCCAAGAACACAGTTTGGGCTTGACTCCGGCTCAGTGGCAGCAATATTTACAAAACCTCACGCCGGTTCAGCGGCAGTTGGTAGAATCGCTGAAAGCAGGGAAAAGTGTAGAGACGATCGCATATGAATTAAAGCTGAAAACCAATCAAGTCATCGGCGAGTGGAGCAAACTCTATTTAGCAGCTCAATCGCTCCGCAACGAGTAGATTGGTAATGGGTCGCGGGCAATTGCTAATTGTTAATTGGCGGTAGCATTTTTCAGAACCTCCGCTACAAATCAATTCCCGAACAGCCACAGAGTTCTGCGAGTTTCCCCGTGGAAAACCGCGCGCTCGCCCCTTGTATCAAATCAGGTTAGATCGGTAGGGATATCGTAGCGCGATCGAAGATGATGGCGATCGAAGACGATCGCAGTCAACTCTCTGGGCTAAGATACTAACAGCACGATCGACTTTTGAGGATTTTTTAGCCAATCCTAAATTCAGCGGTTGCCCGTAAATCATCGGTTGTGGTGTATCTCTAATACTTGTGCATTAAAGACATAATTCTATTGTTGCCAGCCACGGGCATCAATCTCGGGCGATCGGTGATAGTGGGTCTAGAGTGCGCCAGTCATCATCTGATTCTCCGTATTTTGGTAGAACTGGAGGCTGCAATACAGAAGGGAGAAAATTCTGGGACTAAGAATTTTTATTTAATCAAAGCTTCCGGTTGTGAGACCAATTCCTCCGTCAGGGAAGTTGCAGCGTTTAATTTTATCGCATCAGGTTGGTGCGTCTCGCTCGATCGCGCTTCCAACTACAAAGCAGCTAATGGTACATACATCTTCAACAGACTCCGCAGCTAGAATGGACTCCGATCGAATATTTCACCTAATCGACACTGTTGTCCCCTTTGAAGCTTGCCTTTACTATCAAGTTTTGCCTTTATCTCTAGAAGGTAATCTGTTTAAGTTGGGCGTAGTCGATGCCCAAGATGACTCCGCCTTGGACTACGTGCAGCGGATTTTAGCTTACATGAATTGCTCAGTCACAACAGAGCCAATAGCCTCGGAAACTCAGCGCTCGATGCTCTCAGCTTACTTGCTGCACGGGAACCAGCTCCGAGAACCGAACCAGACAGCAACCGCCGCAGCCCCAACACCCAAAAATCCCGCACCAGCAACTTCAGGCCCCAATGCAGAAACGCTGCTGTCTGTGCCACAACCCTCGATGCCCCCTCGCGAGCGGTTTAAACCTGCAGGCCCTGAGGTTTTGCTGACGCCTGCAGATCACTCGGTTTTGAATGTCAAGGCTTTGCACTTGTCAAGCCCTGTCGAAGTTTTGGCAACTTTGCCCGCGCCCCAACTGCTGCAAGAATTACTCGGTAGAGTGCTGCGAGAAGGTATCGGCCGCCTGTTTTTTGAGCGCCACCAGTCCCAAGGTCGCATTCTTTGGAGTCAAGATGGCGTTTTGAAATCGATGCTCGAAGGTATCGATATCGTCCTTTTCCAAGAGGTCATCGACGAGTTGAAGCGGCTGACAGATATGCCTGTTTGCCCGGTGGAACAGGCCAAACAAGTCGAAGTTGAGCGCATATATCAAAACACTCATTTGCTGTTGCGCTTGCGGGTAATGACGGTGGGCGGCAAGGAAGAAGCAACCCTGCAAGTTTTGCGGGGGGCAGCTTTGAGGTTTTACCAGCAGCAGCAGTTGTCTAATTTGAGTCGGGACGCGCTGCGGCTGGCCGAAGAATTGCAGCGGAAAGTGAATCAAATTCGCGATCGAACTCGGCTTTCTCCTGTGCCTTTAGAGGGGTTGCCCGCTTTGGAACAGGTGATTAGAAATGTTGACGACCAAATTGAAGCTTTGCTGCACGAACACAATCCCGAGCAGTAATAGCAGATCGATTTGAGATTTGAGATTTTAGATTCTAGATTAACTGGTTCCCAGGAAGAGCCGGGGAACCGATGTCACTCTTGCTCTGCGAAACCGAGCTTCCATGAAACCTTCCCCTTCTATATTGAAAGAGGTAGATTGCTATTTGCCGCCCTGCCTGGGGTCGGGTTTCGGAGATTTTGGGTTTTAGGCAGTTATTATCTGTAAAACCCACCCCTACAGACATATACAAGAATGAATCAACCGGATACCATATCATCCGTGCTCGAAAACATCCTTGTACTGCAATAAATCCAAACTCACGAAAACTGGCAAACACTGAAAACATTGCTGGGCAATTTCCCAGCGTTCTTCTCGCTGCAACATACCAGTCAACTTTTGTTTGGCGCTCAGCAAATAGCGGACATCGTTAGCAGCGTAGCTGAGTTGCTCGTCTGAAAGATGCTCCGAATTTCCCCAGTCAGAACTTTGAGAAGTTTTGTTTAGTTCTACTTTTTCCAATTCTTGGATTAAATCTTTAAGTCCGTGTTTGTTGGTGTAAGTTCTCGCAAGTTTGCTCGCTATTTTTGTGCAGAAAACAGGTGCAATGTCAATACTTAAATTGTAACGCATTGTTGCCAGATCGAAGCGTGCAAAGTGAAAGACTTTCTCAATATTTTCGGCTTCCATTAATTTCTTTAAATTCGGTGCTGCTGTCTGGCCTTTGGCAATCCGCACCACTGCAACTTTACCTTCAAGATTGCACAACTGCACCAAACACAAGCGATCGCGCCACGGCATCAAACCCATTGTTTCCGTATCAACGGCGATCGCCTCTGCTGTCAAATAATAAGATAAGAGAGAATCGGGAAGATCGCGATCGCACACTTGAAAATCTGCAAATTCCATTATTGGTAACTGTTGACTGTTGACTGTTGACTGTTAACTGTTGACTGTTGACTGTTGACTGCCCTCTTCCCTCTTCCCTCTTCCCTCTTCCTTCTTCCTTCTTCCTTCCCCTTACCGACTGCGAACAAAAAGCTGAGTAAAATAATACTCGCCTTTGGCATTTTTTGCAATCCCAATACCGGTCACATTAAACTGACCTTCCATATTTTTGCGGTGGCCGTCACTTTTAATCCAACCTTCAACAGCATTGCGTACCGGGTCGCTGTAGCCGAAATTGTAAGCAAGATTTTCAGCTACACTTTTATAAGGAATAGTAACTGCTTTCGCCCGCCCTTCAAATCCATCGTGGCTAAACTTAACTTTACCCTTAGCCATATTTTCGCTGTGAATTCTTGCTACCTGACTAATTTGCGGATCGATAGTCAGCGGCGGCAACTTTTTAGAGGCTCGGTATTGATTGATCTTTTGGTTAACCGCTTTTTCTAAGTCAGTAATAGCACTCGAAGCAACATTAGTATTCATGGGAGTTTGTGGGAGCGATCGCGTAGGAATAGAGGTGTCACACTTTGGCAGGATTGTCAACAATCCCAAGCACGTCAAAATCAAACCTTTGGACATGAAATCAAACGAGAAATAAAGTTAATTGTTACCGATTCCTACAGAGCGATCGCCCCAGATTCCGCTAAACTAGATCTCGAGAACCTTCGCTACAGTGTTCACGTCTTTGTCGCCGCGTCCCGAACAGTTAAGCACAATGCGCGGATTGCCTGTTAGCTGCGGGCAAAGAGTCTCTAAATAGGCGATCGCGTGAGCAGTTTCCAAAGCCGGAATAATCCCCTCCAACTGCGAAAGGCGCTGAAATGCTCCCAGCGCTTCTGCATCAGTTACGCTATAATATTCAGCCCGGCCCGCATCCTTCAAATAACTGTGTTCCGGTCCCACGCCCGGATAATCCAAACCCGCACTAATCGAATGCGGCTCAATCACTTGACCTTCATTATCTTGCAGCAAATAACTCATCGCCCCGTGCAGAACTCCCACACTTCCCTTAGTCAAAGTAGCAGCGTGTTTATCAGTTTCCACACCTTCGCCGGCCGCTTCAATACCGATCAATCTGACAGTTTCTTCCCCGACAAACTCGTGGAAAAGACCCATTGCATTAGAACCGCCGCCGACGCAAGCTAATAAAATATCCGGCAAACCACCCCACTTTTCCTGACACTGAGCCCGCGTTTCTTCACCGATTACCGCATGGAAATCGCGCACCATCATCGGGTAAGGATGCGGGCCCGCTACGGAACCGAGAATGTAATGAGTTGTTTCGACATTTGTCACCCAGTCGCGAATCGCTTCCGAAGTCGCATCTTTCAGCGTTCCCGTACCCGCCTCCACCGGCCGCACTTCGGCTCCCATCAGCCGCATTCTAAACACATTTAAAGCCTGTCTTTCCATGTCGTGAACGCCCATGTAGACAACGCATTGTATACCGAAACGAGCGCAAACTGTGGCAGTAGCAACGCCGTGTTGACCGGCACCTGTTTCAGCAATTACCCGCTTTTTGCCCATGCGTTTTGCGAGCAATGCTTGAGCTAAAGCGTTGTTAATTTTGTGAGCTCCCGTGTGGTTTAAATCTTCGCGTTTGAGGTAAATTTGCGGGCCAGTTCCGTCTGCTTTAGCATAGTGCTCTGTGAGGCGTTCGGCAAAATACAAAGGGCTGGGGCGGCCGACATAATCTTTGAGCAATTGTTGGAGTTGCTGTTGGAATTCCGGTTCGCTGCGGTATTTGTGGAAAGCGGCTTCTAGTTCAAATAAAGCCGGCATCAGGGTTTCGGGGACGTACTTGCCGCCGAATTTGCCGAATCTGCCGAGGGAGTCGGGGCGTTGGGCGCTGGTTTCGGTGGTGAGGTGCAGGGGAGTGACTGTCATTTGATTTTAGATTTTAGATTTTAGATTTTTTAGATTCGCGGGTAAGCTAGAGGCGGGCTTGTCGATCGTACCAAATCGGTTGTGGACTGGAGGCGATCGAACAAATTTCATTATAATTCCTTGAACGCTGGACGGGCTAATACAATAAGTAGAAGATAGAGCGCCTTCCGAGCGATCGCAACCATACCCCAATCCGCTAAAACTAGAAATACCAGTAAAAAAAGTTCAAGCATCCTAACCTATGGCAGCATCCAAACGCAAAGATTCTGACAGCAAAACAACCGAGGGCAAACGAATAGTTTACTCCGAATTTGGCAGCGCTGACAACTCGGCCGCCCTCCAACGGGGAGTTGCCGAAGTTCCCCCCAATCAACAAAACCTCAAAATCGAAGCATCCCGAAAAGGACGCGGCGGCAAAACAGTTACAGTCATCAGCGGCTTTCAGGAAAAACCCGAAACATTAGCAACTTTAGCCAAGCAGCTAAAAGCCCAATGCGGTACTGGCGGCACAGTCAAAGATAATGAAATCGAAATTCAAGGCGAACACAAGCAAAAGCTGCTAGAAATTATCACAAAGTTAGGCTACAAAGCTAAAATTAGTGGAGGGTAAATTAGTCAATACTCATCAGTGTATGGGCGGGACTGGTTTATGATATACTTAGTTTTAAACATAGATGGTTGGTAAAACCCGCCCCTACACCGCACAAATTATCTTGTCGCGAATCAACCAGAAATGATAGTCCAATAACCGCCAATTTTTAATGTACACTCGACCTTTAGCTCGTTTAATCGAACAATTGCAGCGCTTGCCCGGAGTCGGCCCAAAAACAGCCCAGAGGCTCGCTTTACATATTTTGAAGCGACCGGAAGAAGAAGTGCAAGCCCTAGCTAAAGCTTTGATTGATGCCAAACAGCAAGTAGGTTTTTGTCAAGTATGCTTTCACTTATCTGCTGACCCTGTTTGCGAAATTTGCCGCAATACAAACCGCGACAGTCATACCCTTTGTGTAGTGTCAGAATCCCGCGACGTAATCGCTTTAGAAAAAACGCGGGAATATATGGGTAAATATCACGTTGTTGGCGGCGTTATCTCGCCGATGGATGGAATTGGCCCGGAACAATTGAACATTCAACCGTTAGTCCGGCGCGTCACCCAGCAAAAAATTAAAGAAGTAATTATTGCTATTAGTCCCAGCGTGGAAGGCGAAACTACTACTCTTTATATCGGTCACTTATTAAAACCTTTTACCCTAGTGACGCGCATAGCTTTTGGTTTGCCGATGGGGGGAGATTTGGAATATGCCGATGAAGTTACATTGGCTCGTGCTTTGGAAGGAAGGAGGGAGTTGGATTAGTTATAAGTTGTCCCGCATCTAAATTGTGTTTTCTGGCGGGCGGGACGCCCAACCCCTACTTTCCACAAGAACTCGATCGAGCTTAATCGCTCTTTTTTTAGTCAAAGGGAAGAATTTTCTAATCTAGCAATTAGTTCTTCTCTTGACAAATCCGGCAGTTGTGACAGCAATAGCGATAAATTTTCGGCAGACAATGCGAGCAAATTTGGGATGAGATTGATGGTGTTTACTTCTAATTGACCAAAGCGCTTTCTCAAGACATTTTCGGCGATCAAAGTTTGTACTTGTTGTCTATCTGCTTGGGCGATTGGCAATGTGGATAATTGCACTAACAGCATAGTGAACTCACCAACAGGTAAAGCCGAAACAGAGGAAAAAAAGGCAATTGTCTGAGCGTCTAACTCCCCAAATCTGACTTGCAGAAAGTTCTGCAAAATCAACCGCTGTGCTTCTTCTCTTCCTTCTTCTCTTCCTTGTTGTGTGGCCTCATCTATTTTTTGTTGTAACAGAGGTACGAGCGCCATAACTAACTCCTTATCTTCCTGATTTCCTGGGGCGCTAGCTGCTAAATTTACTTGCAGATTCGCTTGCAGGTTGTACAATAATTCTAGCGTACTAGCTCGTAAAGGACTATCAACAGGCAATCTTGTTAATTCCGCGATCGCCCCTTGCTGTACTTTACCCTTACCTAAAATTCGCAACCACATCGTTTCTGGAACATTCGGTAGCTGGTGAATAGCTATCAATCCTACTCGCCAAACTTCCGATAGAAAATAAACCCCCCTCCCCCAACCTTCTGATTCTTCGGGAACCATAAAATTAAAACTGCTTAACAAAGCCTCCGAAGCAGTGGGAGTCAGAATCCACAACCGTGGTAATTGCTGGGATTCTAAACGTTGCTCTTCTCGATTAGCTCGGCGCAGTAATTCTGCCCTAGTATTTAAAAGTTTGACAACACAACTGAAGATATCCTCTGTATTGACGGCATTGCGAAATGGTTCGATCGCAGCCACAGTCGCAGTCATTTGACCTAATAAACCTAAATTGTCTACGTATTCAGGCGATACAGAAGTGGGTTTAAACCAGATATCAATTTCTCGCACTTGAGCAGAAACATCTTTACTTGTTTCTACTTCTCCGAGAGGTGACAATAACTCTCTTAGGTATTCTTTGGCAAACTGGTCATGGGGAAATTTAGTCATTCTTGGGAAGCACTTTATTCCGAACAAACCAAATTAATTATATCTGATTTTAAAAGAGTATTTATGGGCGATAGCTTTTATGTTAGCAACCCAAACTTTTAAATATTCAGGTATCTAAGTCTTCTGTTTTTTGAGGTGGGGTTACTTATTTAAGCCAGATTTAGGATAAAATCTCAAATTCCCAATTGAGCGACTCTCCCCTGTCACTGCCGCGAAAGGGTAAACTGGACAAAGTTACCGAGAGTACAAAATCATGGCTAAATTCGATCGACCTTTAAGCTACCCCACAACCCGCAAAATCGACCAAACAGACGATTACCACGGCGTCAAAGTATCAGACCCCTACAGGTGGCTGGAAAATCCCGACTCAGAGGAAACTCAAGCTTGGGTGGAAGCCCAAAATGCAGTTACTTTTGCCTACCTCAAGGAAATTCCGGCGCGGGAAAAAATCAAACAGCGCCTGACTCAACTTTGGGATTACGAGAAATACGGCATACCTTTCAAAGAAGGCGATCGCTATTTCTACTACAAGAATGACGGCCTGCAAAATCAATCCGTACTCTACACGTTAACATCCCTCGACTGCGAACCCAAAGTATTAATTGACCCCAACACTCTCTCAGAAGACGGAACAGTTGCTTTGAGTGGCGTAGCTATCAGCAAAGATGGCAAACTCATGGCCTACGGTTTGTCACATTCCGGTTCCGACTGGCAGGAATGGAAAGTCCGCGATGTGGCAACTGGCGAAGATTTATCAGACCATTTAAAGTGGATTAAATTCTCAGGCGCATCTTGGACTCACGACGGTAAAGGCTTTTTTTACAGCCGCTACGACGAACCCAACGAAAAAAGAAAACACGAAGATGTTAATTATTACCAAAAACTGTTTTACCACCAACTCGGTACGCCCCAATCAGAAGACGTATTAATCTACGAGCGACCCGACCAGAAAGAGTGGGGATTTAGCGGCGGCGTCACCGAAGACGGCCGCTACTTAGTTGTATCAGTTTGGCAGGGAACGGAAACTAAAAACTTGATTTTTTACAAGGATTTAACTGCACCGGAATCAACCGTTGTAGAACTTATTAGCGAATTTGAGGCTGAGTACAGTTTCATCAACAATGACGGTTCTCTTTTCTGGTTTCAAACAGACTTGAATGCACCGCTGGGCCGCGTAATTGCGATCGACACCAACAACCCACCTCCCTCATGCCTCGCTGGTGATGAAACCCCCTCGTCGCCCAGGGAGGGGGGGTTCACAGAAATTATCCCCGAAGCAGCAGAAACTCTCGAAGGCATTGGCATCCTGAACAATCAATTTGTCGCTTCCTACTTGAAAGACGCCTACACCCAGATTAAAATTTTCAACTTAGATGGCTCTTTCGTGCGAGAGGTTACCTTGCCCGGAATCGGTTCGGCGGGAGGATTCAGCGGCAAGCGGCACGACACGGAAACTTTTTATGCCTACACCAGTTTCACTGCACCAACCACCATTTATCAGTACAATCTGGTGACAGATGAAAGTACGATTTATCGACAGCCCAAGGTCGATTTTAATCCCGACGATTACGAGACAAAACAAGTATTTTACCCGAGTAAAGACGGTACGCAAGTACCAATGTTTATCACGCACAAGAAAGGCTTGCAGTTGGATGGCAATAACCCCACCTACCTTTACGGCTACGGCGGTTTTGGCATCTCGCTGACTCCGAGTTTTTCTGTTAGCAATGTTGTGTGGTTGGAGATGGGCGGAGTTTATGCGATCGCCTGTTTGCGGGGCGGCGGCGAGTACGGCGAAGCATGGCACCAAGCAGGCACAAAGTTGAATAAGCAAAATGTGTTTGATGACTTTATAGCTGGGGCTGAATGGTTGATCGAAAACAAATACACCAAACCGGCCAAATTGGCGATCGCAGGCGGCAGCAACGGCGGTTTATTAGTAGGGGCTTGCATGACTCAGCGGCCGGAATTGTTCGGTGCAGCAATGCCCGCTGTCGGGGTTATGGATATGCTGCGCTTCCACAAGTTTACCATTGGCTGGGCCTGGACTTCGGAATTCGGTTCTCCCGACAATGCCGAGGAATTTCCCACAATTTACGGCTATTCTCCCCTGCACAACCTCAAACCGGGCACGGCTTATCCGGCAACAATGATTACAACTGCCGATCGCGACGATCGCGTGGTTCCGGCCCACAGTTTCAAGTTTGCTTCTGCCTTGCAAGAAAGCCACGCGGGAGAAAAACCCGTCTTAATTCGGATTGAAACTAAAGCGGGACACGGTGCCGGCAAACCCACTGCTAAAGTCATTGAAGAATTGGCAGATGAATGGGCTTTTTTAGTGCGCGAACTCGATATTGACGCTTAGCAAGCGGTGTTAGAGGGTGCGATCGACGCAGTTTCATGATTTAGATAGAAAAAGGGTGTAAAGGGCGATCGTTCTTTTTGAATTCAAGGGCGATCGTTCTTTTTTGTGACCGAAATCCTGGTATTAACCAATATAATTGGCTAATTTTTTTTGTTAACTTTTGTAGCGCTAAGTTGCTATTGTTACATGGCTGTGAGTTTACTGCACACCCAATTAGTATAAGTATAAATCTCTAGAAATGCCGTATTCTCAACTTTCAACAGCGATCGCACCTCAAAATCAAAATCTGCCAATTGTTAGAAAATTAATATTTTCAGTATATTTACGGTTCAAGCTGTATGAGCCAGCCTCGATGTCACCCGACTCAAAAAAGCCCTATGAGGGGTCAGACCCCTTATGCTGATGAATCCGTAAGTCATTTACCATGTAACTAACGCTAGACCTGAGATTATTTTTCCCAAAAATAGAGCATCTTGCCTAACATGAAGGCTGTTACCCCTTATTCATGTTAGAATGTGCAGCGATAGGCCGCATCAGGACATCGCGCGGGCGATCGCAGTAAATCCTGTCTAATGATTGACTAACATCACAAATAACAAATAGAGGTAACTACTATGTATCCTAAAAAAATAAATTTTAAAACTTTATATAGCGGTTCGAGCGAAAGATTCGCGGACGTAGTTTGGCCGAAAGGGCCCAATACGTTGAGTGATAAGCTGTCAGTCATACCTCATCTTTTCGATATCTTTTCGAGAAAGGCTATAGTTAAAAGTTTATCGTCATCTATGAAAATGGGTAGCTTAGACTTAGCGATTTAGCAACCAAATTCACCAAAAATGAAAACCATCCCAAATCTGTCAATTTTGTCAGCCGCACAAACACGGAAATCTACCAACATGCAGACTAAAATCTTGAGACAAGCTAGCCATAAAACAGAGACCGCTAGCGGAATAAATCTAGCGATTGTGGATTCAAAAGTAGAAAACTACCAAGAGTTTATCAGGGGAGGGAAAAGCGGTACAGAAGTAATCCTGCTCGATAGCACCCGGGATGGAATCGAACAAATTGCCGAAATTGCCTCCTCGCGACACAGCCTCAATAGCATTCAAATAGTTGCTCACGGCGCATCAGCATCAGTAGAAATAGGCCGGGCAGAACTCAATATTCACAATATAGAAACCTATTCCAGCCAATTGCAGCAGTGGGGTAAATCTCTCAAAGAAACAGGTAGTATTCTGCTGTTAAGTTGCAACACAGGCGCCGGGGAATCAGGTCAAAAATTCATACATAAACTCAGTGAAATAACAGGAGCAAATATTGCCGCTTCCAAAAATCTAACAGGGAGTGCAGCACTAGGCGGCGACTGGGAATTAGAAATTACTACAGGACCAATAAATACCGAAATAGCCTTTGAAAAAAAAGTCCTAGAAGGCTACACATCAGTCCTGGCTACCTTAGCCGCTGAAGAATTTAAAAATTCAACAGTAATCGGGCCTTGGATATATGGACGTGGCAACTCCACTACAGCTAACCCAGGCTTAACAGCAGGTAGTACACCAAACCCCAGCGGCGTTATTCCCGCTTTAGGGACTGGCGACCCACCCGGAAGCGGTACTTTGAGATTAACCTCAAACGACTTTGGACAATCAGCTTTTGTAATCTACAACAACCCCATCTCAGCCACTGAGGGTCTGAGAGTTACCTTTGATTTCTTTGCCTATAACAGAGGTACTGTCAACGATGCGAATGGTGAGCGCCTTGGTGCGGATGGCATTAGTTTTTTCCTGATTGACGGAACCGCTACGCCAACACAAGCGGGAGGCTACGGTGGCTCTCTCGGCTATGCTCAAAATACTAATTCAAATTCACCCGGTATTGTAGGAGGTTATTTAGGTGTCGGATTAGACGAGTTTGGCAATTATTCTAGCAGTCTTGCTGGAGGCAAACAGGGTGGAGGCCCCGCTGGCCCCCTGAACCCAGGGGGCAAGCAAGAAGATGCAGTAGGACTTAGAGGCAGCGAAAGCACATCTTATAATTTTTTAACTAACGCTGTCGTTCCCGGTGGGATAGATAATAAAGATACAAGCATTCGTGCAGAGGCTAAAAGAACCGTTCAAATTACATTATTCCCGACGACTTCAGCAACACCTAACCGTCTGACAGTTGCCTTCGACTTGAACAGCAACGGCACATTTGATGCGGGCGAAACACTGCTCGATATACCAAATTTGGTAACTATAAACGGAGAAGTGCCACGTACTTTTAAATTTGGCTTTGCTGCTTCGACAGGGGGAAATACAAACATTCACGAAGTTAACAATGTCGTCGTCCAAAGTATAGATCCGCCTACACTCGTAGCAGACGTTTCCATTGTTAAAAAAGGCCCGCTGTTCGCCATACCCAACAGCACCATTACCTATACGATTACCTCCACAAATAACGGGCCGGACACCGCCGAAAGCGTCCTGATTCAAGATCCGCTCCCAGAGGGCTTAACTTTCGTCAGCACTGACAACGGTGGCAGTTTTAATCCCACAACGAGGACGGTCATCTGGCCGGCGATTCCGACTCTGGCTAACGGTGCTAGCGTCACCCGCACCATCACCGCCACAGTTCCGGCAACAGTCGGCGCTGCCTTAACTAACACTGCCTATAGCACATCCAGCACTTTCGACCCAGATCTAGCTAACAACAATAGTTCCCAACCCATCTCTCAAGTCTCAACTACAATTGTTGATACTCTTGCCGATGTTGTTACCACCAAAACCGGGACTACGGCAGCAGCACCGGGTGAAACAGTTACTTACACAATTTCGACAGTCAACAACGGCCCGAGCACAGCCGCAAACGTCACCATTACCGACAGCATCGTTCCAAATTTAACAGGAGTGACCGTATCCAACGGTGGCAGTTACAATTCGGCTACAGGTATAGTCACCTTCCCGGCTGTCAGCTTAGCCAGTGGTCTGACCGCCGCCAACACAGTCAGCTTCATCGCCCCAGCATCCGGCAGCGTCTCCAACACCGCCACAAGTACCTCAGCTACCCCAGATCCTTTTCCTGAAAACAACAACGGTACCGACCCGCTGGCTACATTCACCACAACTCTGACACCTAGTGCCGACCTCGCGACCACCAAAACCGGGACTGCTGCTGCTGCACCGGGTGAAACAGTTACTTACACAATTTCGACAGTCAACAACGG
>JAUBSN010000019.1:0-94133 GCA_036704825.1 Microcoleus sp. F8-C3
GGCTTACTTCCTCAAGCTTTATATTCCTGTCTCACCCTGATTTCTATTTTTCCTCTGCCTAAAGTGACACAAGAGGGTTAGTCATTAGTCATTAGTCATTGGTTATTAGTCACCAAAAAACCCGGTTTCTCAAACAAACCGGGTTTCTGAAGCTGTAAGGTGCCCTGCCCGGCGCAGCCTAAAGAGGTTCTGCGTCAAGGACTCAATTGCTGCTACTTGGCGGGTAATTTCACCTTAGTAGCCAAACCTAGTGCTTCCAAAATTTGAATTGTCATCCAAGTGAAGTCAATTTCCCACCATTTCATGCCGTGACGGGCCGAGTATTGAAAAGCATGGTGGTTGTTGTGCCAGCCTTCGCCGTAAGTCACCAACGCCACCCACCAACAGTTAGTAGAACTATCTTCGGTTTCGTAAGTGCGGTAGCCAAATTTGTGAGTGGCGCTGTTTACAAACCAAGTGCAATGATATACCACAACTAAGCGGACAAAAATTACCCAAACTACAAAAGACCAGCCTGCAGCTAAGTAGAGCAAGACGCCAAATGCTATTTGAATGGGGAGAAAGTAGTTTTGCAAAAATTGGTAAAACGGGTCGCTCGAAATGTCTTTTGTGCAGCGGGAAATTTCTTCGTGAGCTGGGCCTTTGTAAAACATCCAGCCGATGTGACTCCACCAAAAACCCTTCTGGGCATTGTGAGGATCGAGGGCGCTTTCGTCCGAGTGGGTATGGTGCA
This sequence comes from Microcoleus sp. F8-C3, assembly GCA_036704825.1. Lineage (GTDB taxonomy): Bacteria > Cyanobacteriota > Cyanobacteriia > Cyanobacteriales > Microcoleaceae > Microcoleus. Next base: position 734 of record JAUBSN010000019.1, read on the forward strand.
AGCGGTGCAGGCCAACCCAATGAATTATTCCTCCTTGACAGGCAAGTGCTCCGCAAAAAGCTAGGAAATATTCTACGAATTTTGGTGTCTGAAAACTGCGGTGGGTGAGCAGGCGATGCCATCCGAGAGTTATTCCCAAACCGCCTGTTACCCAGTGCATGAATACAGTTAAACCAACTGCTGTCCAATTGAAGTTACTCGGAAGCAGGGCGAACAAAGCGCCGATGTGAAGTCCTGCTAAACTAATAATGTGTACCCAATTGTATTGGAGTTTTTTTTGCGTTGCAATTGTCATTCTATTTTTGATTTCTGATTAGATTAGATGCGGATCTGAATTCACCCATAAAAGTTTGGATTGAGGGAGCGAACTGTTGTGTTGAACACTTGCCCAAACTAATAAATAATGAACGATAGATTTTGGATTAGGATTGAAAAAGATTTACCGTTGTATTTTGAAAATAAAAAATTTGGCTGCCAAACAAAATTTTTTCTTCCCAACTCTATTATAACTGATTCTGGTTTTGGTTGGGTCGATCGCATCCGAGGATGCGAGGTTACTTCAACCCAACCTGTACCCGATCGCAAAAAACAGGATTAGCCATCGATCGCGAGCCATTAGTCCAGAACTGATGACCGACAACCCATGACTAATTGCCGATCGCTATTTTTCTGCTAATTTCACTTTGGTTGCCAAACCAAGGGCTTGCAGAAGTTGAATTGTCATCCAGGTGAAGTCGATTTCCCACCATTGAAGACCGTGGCGAGCCGAGTATTGAAAAGCGTGGTGGTTGTTGTGCCAGCCTTCGCCGTAGGTGAGCAGGGCAACCCACCAGCAGTTGGTCGATCGATCGCCCGACTCGTAGGTGCGGTAGCCGAATTTGTGGGTAGCGCTGTTAACCAGCCAAGTGCAGTGGAACACCACCACAATCCGCATAAACACGCCCCAAACCACGAAAGACCAGCCGCCTAATAAATAAAGCAACACACCGAAGACAACTTGGATGGGGATAAAATATGCTTGGAGAAACTTGTATACTGGGTCGTCGCCGATGTCTTTAGTAAAGCGGGGGATTTCCACTCTGATCGGTAGATCCGATAGCATCCAGCCCATGTGGCTCCACCAGAAGCCTTGATTGGAATCGTGGGGATCTGTTTCGGTGTCGGAATGTATGTGGTGTAACCGGTGCATTCCTACCCAGTCGATCGGGCCACCTTCACAGGAAAGGGTACCGCAAATAACTAGAAAATACTCTAGCCATTTCGGTGTTTGAAAACTGCGGTGGGTGACGAGGCGGTGATATCCGAGAGTAATTCCTAAACCACCTGTTACCCAATGCAAGAAGACTGCTAGCCCGACCGCAGACCAGCTAAAATTACCCGGCAGCAAAGCAAATAAAGCACCGATGTGCAGAAAGGCCATAAAGCCTATGACAGGCCAATCAGGAGAAGTTTTTTTGGAAGTTGCAATCGTCATGAATATATTTTGTTTACAAACTAGGGGCCGCATCTACGCCATAATGAACAGCGCGCACGCAAAGGGTGAGCGAGGTATAGATGAATAGCGTTTCACGGCTACAGGAAGCAGAACAGGCACTCTTTCAGATTTTTTCTGGTATTGACACTACAGTCAAGCAAAATCTTCAACGAGTCTTAAAAGCTTTTCGCGGCCACCGGGTTGGAGTCCACCATTTTGCAGGGGTTACGGGGTACGGCCACGATGATTTGGGTCGGGAGACTTTAGACGGGGTGTTTGCCGAAGTGGTAGGAGCCCAGGCCGCGGCTGTCCGGGTACAGTTTGTTTCGGGTACTCACGCGATCGCCTGTGCTCTTTTTGGCATCCTGCGTCCTGGTGACGAAATGTTGGCAGTGGCTGGTTCTCCCTACGATACTTTAGAAGAAGTGATCGGCTTGCGGGGGCAAGGTCAAGGTTCACTGATTGAGTTTGGCATTAGTTACCGTGAGTTGCCTCTAACTCGCGAAGGAAGTGTGGATTGGCAGGCATTGAGCTCTACTATTTCAGCAAAGACTCGCCTGGTTTTTATCCAGCGTTCTTGCGGCTATTCTTGGCGGTCGAGTTTGTCTATTTCTGAGATTGAAAAAATCGTCGCCATAGTCAAACATCAGAATCCTAACACAATTTGCTTTGTGGATAATTGTTACGGGGAGTTTGTCGATGATTGCGAACCTACTGCTGTGGGTGCGGATCTGATGGCTGGTTCTTTAATCAAAAATCCGGGGGGTACGATCGTCCCAGCAGGCGGTTACGTGGCCGGGAGGGCTGATTTAGTGGAGGCGGCAACTTGTCGCTTGACGGCGCCGGGAATTGGCAGCAGCGGCGGCGCAACTTTTGATTTGAATCGGCTGCTGTTTCAGGGTTTGTTTATGGCTCCCGGCTGTGTGGGCGAGGCGATGAAGGGCAATCATTTGACGGCTTATGTTTTTTATAAGTTGGGTTATCGAGTGAATCCTATGCCTTTGGCTAAAAGACGAGATGTGATTCAGGGGATCGAATTCGGTTCTGCTGATAAGTTAATTGCTTTTTGTCGGGCCGTTCAGCAAAATTCCCCCGTCGGTTCCTATTTAGATCCGGTGCCGGCTCCGATGCACGGGTATGAAAGTCAGTTGGTGATGGCTGGGGGTACTTTTATTGATGGGAGTACGTCGGAGTTTTCGGCTGACGGGCCTCTGCGGGAGCCTTACGTGGCTTTTTGTCAGGGGGGAACTCATTGGACTCATGTATCGATCGCCCTTGAGGATGCGATCGATGCTGTGGGCCCGGCCAAGTAAGTTGTACGGGCGGTGCGGTACGGGGGTTCCCTGGGTTTGCACGGTGATTTTTGGGGATTTTTTGACCGCAGATGCAGCCAGATTGACGCCGATCGACGCAGATTAGAATATCTCTCGGGGATCGGCTGCTGGGAGTTCGAGCGCGTGCGATCGCGCCGGCACCGGTACACAGGATCGGAGTTAAATTTAATATCGCTGTATTTGCGAGTTTACTCGGCATTGCTAAGTGCTTGAATATCCCCTTGCATAATTATGCTCACATGGCGCGAAATCTTGTCGATTTCCCAATCCCACCACCTAATTTCTAATAGTTGTGCAACTTCAGCATCGCTAAAACGCTGTTTGATGGGATGGGCGGGGTTGCCACCCACAACGGTGTAAGCGGGAATGTCTTTTACTACAACGGATTTGGCGGCAATGACGGCACCGTCGCCGATTTTGACTCCCGGCATAATCAGGGATTCATAGCCGATCCAAACATCATTGCCAATGACGGTATCGCCTTTACTTGGCAGTTCCATTAATAAATTCATGGCTGTTTCCCAACCATTTCCAAAAATAGGAAAAGGATAAGTTGAAATCCCGTCTAGTTTGTGATTTGCACCGTTCATAATGAATTTGACGTTGGTGGCGATCGCACAAAATTTACCAATTATTAATCGCTCGTTTCCGTAGTTATAAAGTACATTTCTTTCAAAGTTTTCTGGATCTATTGGATCGTCGTAATATGAATAATCGCCAACGATAATGTTGGGGGATTTAATAAAGTTTTTGATGAAGCATACGCGCCGTTGGTCTGCCATCGGATAAGGTCGGTTTGGATCGGGCCCAATTTCTGTCATATGTTTCAATCCTTATTCGTTAAGCTGCTGGATTAATGTAGTTTTAATTTGAGTGAGGCTTGCTTCTGCTTCTTTAACATAGAGTGGTATAGTTGGTCAATAAATGGACGATAATTTTTAAGTCGATCGCCCTGCCAGAAATGAGACAAAATGGTAAAAGCCAACATCCATCCGCGTTCCGAAGCGGTTAAAAATCCCAAATTAATATCAAAGAAGCGATCGCAGTGAGATAATTTATGAGAGTACGAACCTACGAAATCGGTGATACCCAACAAATTGTACAACTGTTTTACGACACGGTACACGAAGTAAACATCCGCGATTACACACAAGCACAAGTAGATGCTTGGGCGCCAGCAGATATGGATATAGAAAGTTGGACTAAAAGTTTAAGCAGTAAATTTACTTTCGTAGCAGAAGAGGGCGATCGAATTGCAGGTTTTGGGGAATTAGAAGCAAGCGGTCATATCGATCGCTTTTACTGTCACCAAGATTTTCAAAGGCAAGGAGTCGGCAGGCTAATTTTAAAACAAATTGAGTCAAAAGCCCAAGACTTAGGAATTAATAAGTTATTTACCGAAGCCAGCATTACAGCTAGACCTTTTTTTGAAAGCCACGGATTTATGGTGATTAGAAAACAAGAAGTAGAACGGCGAGGACAACAATTCATCAACTTTGTCATGGAAAAGAATATATAAACAAAGATTTGTGTAAAATTAGATCGAAGAGTTTTACTCAGGAGTTGCGATCGTGACGGAAGCTACAAATGTGCTGGGCGGAAAATTAGAGACTTGCTGCACGTCGCCCATGACGGGGTATTATCGGGACGGCAAATGCAATACAGGCGGTGGCGACTTTGGGGTTCACACTGTTTGCGCTCAACTGACAGAAGAGTTTTTGCAATTCACTAAATCGAATGGAAACGATTTGAGCACTCCGGTTCCCGAATTTAACTTTCCCGGTTTGAAGCCTGGGGATTGCTGGTGTTTGTGCGCTTCTCGCTGGAAGGAAGCAATGGATGCCGGAGTTGCGCCGCCTGTGGTTTTGGCCGCGACTCACGCCTTGACTTTGGAATACGTTTCTTTGGATGAATTGAAACAGCACGCTGCTGATTTGTAGGAGGATGTTGGTGTGCGATCGCTTTTAGTCAATAAGGGCGATTCCCACGGGATAGCTGCGCTTCACGGGTTTTTCTGATGAATAGCAAATTTATCCTTCGTAACTCAGATATTTAAGTGCGATCGGGCGTCACTGTAAAGTTTTATGGTTGAGCTTGTGGTTCCCACTTACAGATAGACTCTGGTTTGAGAGGGCAAGTTTTGGGAGCGATCGGATTTCCGCTGAGTTGTAACCAAGTCAGGTTAGTTAAGGATTGCAATGGTTTGATGTCATTGATTTGATTGTTTTCGAGATCGATCGCAGCCAGTTTAGTCAAAGATAGCAATGGTTTGATGTCGCTGATTTTATTATTGTTGAGGTCTAACCAAGCCAGTTTAGTCAATGATGCTAGCGGTTTGATGTCACTAATTTGATTGTTGCTGAGGTCTAACCAAGTCAGGTTAGTCAAAGATGCCAGCGGTTTGATGTCGCTGATTTGATTGTTGTTGAGTTGCAGAGTAGTCAGGTTAGTCAAGGATGCTAGCGGTTTGATGTCGCTGATTTGATTGTTGCCGACGGAGAGTGTAATCAGGTTAGGCAAAGATGCTAGCGGTTGGATGTCACTGATTTGATTGTTACTAATGTGGAGTGTAATCAGGTTAGTCAAAGATTCTAAAGGTTTGATGTCGCTGATTTGATTACCCCAAAGGAAGAGTGCGGTGAGACTCGAAAGTTTCTGATTAGCCGCATCGCACTCAGTAGTTCCTGCTTCCTTCAACAGCACCTCAACAGTATGTTTAGCTTCTGGACTCAAAGAATCTTTTTCGCGACACCATTGAGCAAATGTTGTGTTTCCCGATCGCACTTCTGCTGCTGCTTTCGGCGACACTCCATTTCCAGATAATGCTAGAAGCACACAACAAGTAAGTGCGATCGACTTTGGTAAATTCATTTGTTTGTGTGCAACTATAAGTGCCATCATCTTGTACCTCTAATTTCCCCAACTGTGTTTGAGCATTTAATTTCATGGTTCCCACTTACAGATAGACTCTGGCTTGAGAGGGCAAGTTTTGGGAGCTATCGGATTTCCGCTGAGGTCGAGTTCAGTCAGTTTAGTGAAAGATGCTAGCGGTTTGATGTCGCTGATTTGATTGTTGTAAAGGAAGAGGTTAGTCAGGTTAGTCAAAGATTGCAAGAGTTTGATATCCGTGATTTCATTGCTGCCGAGGTTGAGCCAAGTCAGTTTAGTCAAAAATTGCAAAGGTTTGATTTCGCTGATCTGATTCAAGCTGAGGGAGAGCCAAGTCAAGTTAGTCAAGGATTCTAGCGGTTTAATGTCCTTGATTTGATTGCCGTTGAGGTTGAGTTCAGCCAAGTTAGTCAAGGATTCTAGCGGTTTAATGTCCTTGATTTGATTGCCAAAGAGGTCGAGTAAAGTCAGGTTAGTCAAGGATTGTAAAGGTTTGATGTCCTTGATTTTATTGAAGCTGAGGGAGAGCGCAGTCAGGTTAGTCAAGGATTCTAGCGGTTTGATGTCGCTAATTTTATTTTTATCGAGAAGGAGTCCTCTCAGGTTAGTCAAGGATTGCAATGGTTTGAGGTCGCTGATTTGATTGTCAAAGAGGAAGAGATCGGTTAGACTCGAAAGTTTCTGATTAGCCGCATCGCACTCAGTAGTTCCTGCTTGCTTCAACAGCACCTCAACAGTATGTTTAGCTTCAAGACTCAAAGAAGCTTTTTCGCGACACCAATCCGCAAATGTTCGTCCACTGTTTCCCGATCGCACTTCTGCTGCTCTCGCCGACACTCCATTTCCAGATAATACTAGGATCGCACAACAAGCAAGTGCGATCGACTTTTGTAACTTCATGTGTTTGTTTGCAAATATAAGTGTCATAATCTTGTACCTCTAATTTTCTGAACTGTATACAACAAAGACACGGCAATACCGTGTCCCTGCAAAACAGCTATTAAAAACTCAGTCGATCCGCCTCACTCAGGTAACTTATACTGCCCCACAATCCGCTTAGCATACTCCGGCACGTGAGCCTCCAACTTCTCCGGGTAATTCCGCTTCACGTACAGATAATTGCGAGTGAAATGAGAATCAATCGAAAACCGAGCATATTCCAAACCTTTCGGCCCAATTCTCTCAATAAACACTCCCATTAACTTCGCCGCCCACATCGGCAATGTCACTCCTTTTTCATAAGCCGGAATGCTTTGCTGAACGGCTTCTTTTCGGTTTCCCTTAGACATCACCGGCTGAGTATTTAACTGATCCGTTACCAAGTCTAACATCTCTTGCCCGGTGTCATTTCGCACTACAATCCACTGCCAACCAAAGGGTGCACCCATGTAGCCCACAACTAAATCAGCTAAAGAATTCACATAATCAAAACAGCTCAAACAAGAAGGAGCAAAAACATCTTTCAACTCCTTAGTATTCAATCCAAAAAACGGCACTTTTTCTTCCGAACCGTCTTCGTGTTTGAAGTGAATATTAAAATCTTGCATAAACTCGTAATGCACGACTGTCTCAGGAGAGCGGCTAGTCGTGTCTAAGAATTTCTGCAAGCCGGCGCGGCTGACATTATCCACGCAGGGAGTCCCCAAAACGTAGAGCTTTTCTAAACCGAGTTTTTTCTCGACTGTTCGCAAGGCTTGAATTTGACAGCCCACGCCAATTACTAACAGCCGCTTCATCCCAGATTTTTCTATCTGTTCCAATACTGAAAGATTGGGAGATAGAGTAGGTTTGTTAACTTTTGCTGCGAGAATTTCGGCGCGATTTTTAGCAATAATCGGCATCGGTTGAAAGCGGTCTTCTTTGGTATTTTGGACGCAAACAACGCCTTCTACAATTCCTTTTTCGAGCATTTCAATGGCAATTGTGCTGACGATTCCCGTCCACTGAGCGCCCTCGATCGGCTCTTTTTTGCGAGCGGCCATCATGTTTTGACTGACTCCGAAATACCAATCGTCGGGATTGTCGAGATTGCGCGATCGCCCGTGAATCTCTGCTTCTAATTCTGCGATATGCTGTGTTAAGAAAGCACAAGATTCCTTGACATAATGGATGTAATATGTATCGCACAAACCGCACTCGCTGCAAAGTTCTTTAGCGGGGCGGCGGCTACCCGGTTTGAGGGCTTTGGATTTTTGGTGCTTAGCAGAATCTGTTGCGGTCATCTAAATTACTTATTTTATGCAGATATGGCTTTTGTTAGGATATCACAGCAATTTCCCTTGATTTACCTCATTTATTCTTTCTTTCAGTCCTGGCAGGCGGACGCAAGCTTGTCGGGAGGAATTCGGTTCGCCCGAAACAGGCGGCTTTCAAAGCTTAAAAAATATTAGTCAGGACTTACCTAGGTTGCGCTACGAACCCGGTTTCTTGCTGAATACCTGACTGTTAAACCTAAGATTTATGCTATAAACCGGGTTTCTTTGTGTAGTTTTGGTAAAAAATCCGGTTGTAGAGGATCGCAGTGCGTTCAGAAGTGTTTGTGTAAGTCCTATTACTATCAATCCGGATCTAGCGGGCGATCGCGCGAATACATTGCCAAATAAAGCTATAAAAAAATGGTAAAAATATTTGTGACAACAGCCCTCGCTGGCATCACGATCAATCTCGCAATTTCGAGCTTAGGATTTGCTGCTTTAGTTCGCCCCGTTGCCGGTATGAATCAAACTGTTGTCGCTTTAGAAAGAATGCTAAGCGCGACACAAAAGCCGGCGGCGATCGACTATTCGCGCCTAGGGATTGGCGGCGTTCGGTTGGGGATGTCTGTAGAAGAGGCAAAACGCAAGTTGGGAAAACCGCAGCGCGACGAAACTAAACCTGCTGGGGAAGCCATCGGCGGCAAGATTCGCACGCTAACCTACTCAGGATTGACGGTAGCAGCATGGGATGGCAAAGTTTATTTAGTTTCTACTACCAATCCCAAGTTTCTGACAATTGACGGTGTGAAGCTAGGAGATAACACCCAAAAAGTTGTTAAAACTTACGGTTACGGGTCGCAATCTGTGCAGGGTGGAGTGACTCGGTTGACTTACAGCAATGACCAAAAGGCTTCTAATTTGATTTTGGAAATTAAGGGCGATCGCGTGCAAAAAATTATTGTGAGCACGCAGCTAAACTGAAATATTAAACAACAGTACAAAAGTCCCGGTTCACAAGTTTGTAGTAAGCACTTTATTCCTTATTTATGAGGATTTTTAGCCTTTCTGTGAGTTGACAGGAGGGCTTTTTCCTAATGTGCGACGATCGCCCGCGTCTCCTTAATCCTCTTCATCCTCATCCGACAATTTGGTCATTTCCTCAGCAACTAGCGTCTGAAAGTCATCTCCGCAGTGAACGTTGAGATGGATTGCAGCACTCAGGAGCTCTGCTAGAATTTCAGCTTTTTGTCGATCGCTCAAATCAGGTAACTGAAGCTGATGGATTAAAGTAATCACATTTTGACACTCAGTACCCAATTCATCAATTAACGTTCTCAGTGTAGAATTATTTACAGCAATTGTCCGATCGCTAACTTGCATCTTTATTTACCCAATCGTTTTAAAGCTTGCTGAATTCCTTTCTCAAAAGCTCGAATTTCACTTTCCCAATGCCGGATTAAGCCTTCATCGGGAAAATCCTTCTCATATTCCAGTCTAATCTTTTCTTCATGTTCTGCAATCCGCTTGTTCAACGAACGAAGAGCTTTTTTGTGATTTTTATTCCCCATAGAGTCTCACACCCATCAAAAAAAGTAGAGATGCGATCGCGATCGCATCTCTACAAAAATTCTAAATAAGGTGCACCGAGTGCACCCTACCAATTAGCTGTTCTGGGGAACAGGAGCACTCGGTGCTCCACCAGAAAAAGTCGGCGCTGGAGTCTTAGCCCGCTTTTTGATCAAGATTGGTTTGACGCTGTTTTCTCCACCAATCGGGGGATCTTCTTGTTGAGCGTAATCAGCGCCCATCCAAGCAGGACGGCTTTGGTCGAAAGCCATTTGCAAAGCAGCAGCGGCGATGGCGTGGGAGTCGTACTCCTCGGATAACTGAGACACCAGAGGCAAGAAAGATGCCATCCGTTCGCCAGCCAAAGCTTCGCGAACTTTACCCTGCATTTTTTCCAACTGACGTGCTTCAATTTGCGCCCGTGTCGGAATGTTTCGCACCGTCAAACTCGATCGCACGTGGCGTTCAATCAAGCGCAGTTTGCGGCGATCGATCGGTTGAATCAGCGTAATCGCCGTTCCTTCCCGACCGGCCCTACCCGTGCGTCCGATCCGGTGAACGTAGCTTTCCACACTGTCGGGCAAATCGTAGTTAATCACGTGAGTCAAATGATCCACATCCAAACCCCGCGCCGCAATATCAGTCGCCACTACCCAGCGCACCTGACATTGGCGGAACCGATGCAACAAACGTTCCCGCTGTGCCTGATTCAAATTACCGTGATACTCGTCAACGCTGTGACCTGCTGCTTGCAGTTGGCTGGTGAGTTCTGCAGCCGACTGCCGAGTCCGCACAAAAATCAGTGCAGATTCCGGGTCTTCCATTTCTAAAATTGGCTGTAGGGCTCTTGCCTTCGACCAGCCGCGGGGGACCATGTACACGCTTTGGCTGATGCGCTTCGGCGTTGCTTTTGGCTGTTCTACAGTGACGTTGACTGGGTTATGCAAATGGCGCGCCACCAATTTCCGAATGGAAGGTTCCATCGTCGCCGAGAAAAATGCCGTTTGACGTTCTTTTGGTGCAGCATCCAAGATTTTTTCCACATCTTGGATAAAGCCCATGCTCAGCATTTCGTCAGCTTCATCCAAAACCAGCCATTTTATCTTGTCTAGTTTCAGGCTGCCGCGGCTGAGCATATCCAATATGCGTCCGGGTGTACCGACAACGATGTGAACGCCGCGCTTCAAACGCTGCATTTGACGCTCGATCGATTGACCGCCGTACACCGTCAGAACTTGCACAGAGCGACCAATTTTTACCGGCCCGTCGCCGCTAATGCCGCTCAAATCCCGAATGGCGTCAGTTACTTGCATCGCCAGTTCGCGAGTCGGCGTCAGCACCAGTGCTTGCACCGCAGTTACATCTAAATCAATCCGCTCCAAGATGGGCAACGAGAATGCTGCCGTTTTGCCTGTCCCTGTTTGGGCTTGACCCACAACATCGCGACCTGCTAACAGGTGCGGAATTGCTTGTACTTGGATGGGAGTAGGTTCTGTAAAGCCTAGTGTTTCCAGATGGAGAACGAGTTCTTCCGAAAGACCTAAGCCTTCAAACAATAAATTCATTAATGCTCCTAATAACGAGTCTTAGCCTTCTAAGTTGCCCAACTCGGATGCGGATTTCTGCTCGGCGGCAGGAACTCATAAGAGTTCTTTATGGTGCTGCGCCTGCGCGCACCTTCTTAAATAGCAATCGAGTATAGGGCAGCTCCGTCGATGGTGACTAAATTTACCAATTCGACAGCCGTCTTTGATTTTGTGACATCGCCGATACCAACCGCCAGGGGTCGGGTTATAGGCTTCCAACATTCTTCAAACAGGACATTGGACTTCCTTTGAGGTACTTGCAAGCTTTCCCTCTCAGGCATTTTATAGTGAGGATTATGACCAGCCCCACTTCACTACTGACAGTAGTAACAGGTTGTTTGGTTCAGGCGCTATCCCGCAATCCGTCGCCTGCGGGATTGAGCGGGGGATGGGGCGACCGTCAGTCGATTTTAGATTTTAGATTTTAGATTTTAGATTAACTCCACAGATGAATCAGGGAGCTTTAAATTTCCTCTAAAATTTTTATCTCTCCACGACTTAAGCCGGAGGCTTGTATTCATTTTGGGGCTACCGTTACCGCCTATCCATCTCAACACTCTTTCGGGATACCGTTGTGGTGTAGGGCGGACGGCGAAGCAATCTCAAATTATCCCCGCTTATTTCTGGCTTGTTATCATCATAACTCTTTACATTCAGAAACAAAACATTAAATTCGTTAAAATTTTCCGATCGTTCTGTAGAGATTACCGCACCCCGAGGGGAGGGTCGATTGCCAGATAGAGGCTAAAAAAGTTGAGAACCCCTTTGCTACATATCTTTGCACAATATTGTACAAACAGTTACTTTTGCTGCACAATCCGCTAATCATTTTTGGCTGCTGTCAGGTTTTTGTTTGCCGCACCGCCTTAGACGACAGTTGCAGCAACACTGAGATTTGACCCGCCCACTGACGGATACTTGCTTTCCGACACGAGCATGGCTCGTCGATCCCAAAGTTTTAGACTAAAATTCAAGCTCCCAGATTCACTGCGCTGCAAGTCAATTCTTTAATCTAAAATCCAAAATCGACTTGACCGTAGAGGTCGTAGACATCTGCACCAGTAATTTTCACGCTGGCGATCGATCCCAGTCGCGCTTCTCCTGTCACATAGACGAGTCCATCTACTTCTGGGGAAAACCGAGCCGATCTACCAATCAACTCGCCTGTCTCTGGTTGTTCTTGTTCTATCAGGACATCAACTACCTGACCGACAGACTCTTGATTCTTCTTCAATGATATAGGTTGTTGTGCTGCCATTACCGCATTGCGCCGCATTTCCATTATTTCTGCTGGTATTTGCTGGGGCAAGCTGAAGGCTGGGGTTCCTTCTTCTGGCGAAAATACGAAAACTCCTACATGATCGAATTCGTGGCGCTTGACAAATTCCAGCAAGTGTGCTGCGTGTTCGTCGGTTTCGCCGGGGAAGCCGACAATAAAAGTTGTCCGCATCACGGCGCCGGGAAGTGCTGCTTTGAGCCGATCGACTATAGCATCATTGATCCCGGCTTGAAAAGGTCGATTCATCGCCCGCAAAATTTCCGGGTGCGAGTGTTGCAGGGGTAAATCCAAATACGGCAAAACGTTGGGCGTTTCCCGGATGGCTGCGACAACTTGCGGAGTCAAACCTGTAGGATAGGCGTAGTGCATCCGAATCCAAGGTACATCTACTTCACCCAAAGCCCGAAGCAGTTCGGCTAGTTTCGGTTCGCCATAAATATCTTTGCCGTAGTTGGTGGTAATTTGAGAAATTAAGATAATTTCTTTTACACCTTCGGAGGCTAATTGCTTAGCTTCCGCAACGATAGATTCGATCGTCCGCGACCTTTGATTTCCGCGCAAGTGCGGGATAATGCAAAATGCACAGCGGTAGTCGCAGCCTTCTGCTATTCGCAGATAAGCGACACCTTCCGATGTCGTGCGGTAGCGGGGAGTAGTTTCGTCAGCGATGTAAGTAGGTTCACTAGAGACGAGGGAAACTCGATCGCCCTTTTCCACCTGCTGCATAACATCGACTATTTTGTGATAGTCGCCAGTGCCGACAATTGCGACTGCTTCGGGCAATTCATCCAGCAATTCCTGCTGAAAATGCTGTGCCATGCAGCCGGTGATGACTACTTTTTTATTAGCTTCTGCCAATTCTACCAAGGTGCGGACTGACTCTTCTCGCGCCGCTTGGATAAAACTGCAAGTATTGACTACAACATAATCGGCTAATTCTTCATTAGAATCGACTTGATAGCCCGCTTGAGCCAGCAAGCCGATCATGTGTTCGGTATCGATGCGATTTTTTTCGCAGCCGAGGTGACTAAATGCGATCGTTGGCTTCGTTGCCATGCAGTAATAGTTAGTGTTGCGCTATTTCTAAGAACGTTTTATGATATCACACAATTAAAAAAATTGCAATGTGTATGTGGAAGATCCGGACTGTTGTGGTGTCCGCAGTTGTTGTGTGATATTTGTGCGATAGTGGGCGAGATGAGAATTTTTAGGCTTTGTGCGATCGTACTTTCCCGCTTTTTCGCTGCCAGATTTTGACCCAATTGTCAGGTTTTGGTGTCGTCGGAAGGCTTCGACAATCTTACGCCCTTTGCATAATTTCGACTTGCTAGTTCGGCAAGCCAGCAAGAAAAATCTTCTCTGCTGTTAAGCTCAATTCTGGAAAAGTCAGCGACTCAACCCTCTCGCTTCCCCTAAACTGTTTGACCTGATACTCTCCATCTACTAATTGATAAACCGAAAGTGTTGGTTGTTTGGGATTACCGATAAACTTGCGGCCGCCCAAACCGAGATAGTCTACAATCCAGTATTCGGGAATGCCCATTTCTTCATAGTCGGAAGCTTTGAAAAAATAATCATCCCGCCAGTTCGTGCTGACCACCTCTACAGCCAGTCGCACCGAAGACCCCATCGTGATGATGGATTCTTTTTTCCAGCGCGGTTCGCTTGCAAGTGCGGGCAAGTCCAGGACGATCGCATCTGGTGAATAGCCGGATTTGTCGGTGATAAACTTAACTATGTACTCTTTCGGGACGAGGTAGGGCAGTTGTTGGTGTCGAATTTCTAAAAACAGTTCGCCAGATATAAACCCGGCTACAGCGGAATGGTCGCCAGTTCCTAAAGGCATTTCAACAATTACTCCATTGTGTAGTTCGTACTTGTGGACAGAGTTCTCTGGATACCAAGCAACGAACTCATCAAACGTGATTGTTTTGGATATGGTTTGGATCATGTTGCGGTTTCCTCTGTCTGGCGATTAGTATGCGGAAAGCTAAAAGATTACACAAGGACTTACGACAACGTTGTCCGCAGTCCTTGACATAATAAGTGAAGTTTGATATAATTATGCGTCCACAAGCTCAAAATACCGATCGCGCCGATAAACTGAATCTGAAATTAGTATCTAGGCAATCGACCGTTGTGAGCGAACGCACTCGATTAGAACAAATCTGCTGAGATTGACAAAGTGCGATCGTCATTTCAGAAATTTTGTGACGTTTTAGCTACTCTTATCCCGAACTTAGGTTAAGTTATGTCCTTCAAATTCTCCCATTGCTCCAAGTCGAGCAGGATCAGCTAACACAACCCAACTTTTACCTGGAAACACCGATAAGTCAAAAAATTGCTGGGTTGATAAATCTTGAAAAGTTTGAGTCATTAGTTTCATCCTCACATTTATTTATATTAAGGCATTTTGCAGCATACTCTGAAAAAAAGTATCCAGAGAAACTCCCGATGCTTTGGCCATAGTAGAAAGCACGCTTTTTTCGGCAAAAGAACAGTACAGTCCCGCTTCTAAGAACCAAGGTTGTCCATCCGGGTCGATGCGAAAATCAAATAAACTGTAGTGGCGACAGCCCAAAGCGATGTGGCATTTTCTGGCCTCGGCCCAAACTCTTTCTGTAATCGGATCGCTGGTGTCAACTATCCACGACTTGGTACTATCCTTAGAAGTCAAACTCAAATTGCCATCGTCATTTTGTTTCAGCTTATCGGCATAACTCCGAATCGGCTTCGTATCAGGATGCACAGCATACTCTTCCAGCGGCAAGCAGACGAGCTCGCCGGCTTGGACAATAATCCCACAGCGAACTTCTCTACCCAATTCAATGAATTTTTCTACCAGCACTTCCTCGGAATGAGTCAATGCTGTCTGCAAAGCCGCATCATAGTCAGCAGCATTTTTAACTAAGGCAACTCCCAGAGAATTATCCGCATTCAGCGGCTTGAGCACCACCGGAAAATCAATCGAAGGTCGATCGCCCGCGCGGACAATTTCTCCCAACGGTACACTTACCCCAGCAGCCGCTACTACTGCCTTAGTCTTCGCTTTATCAGCCACCAGCGCCATCAACTCTGCCGGATTACTCACATAAGGAATACTCAGCATATCGAACAAGCTGCGGTATTGAGTCATGCCGGGGATGCAAAACATCTGCGGTACCATTACGTCAATCTTTAGCTGTGTCAGCACCTCTACAGCGTCCGCTAGAGACACGGGATTAGCGGCCGCGATCGCACTCGGATCTAGAGATGTAGGAAAACGCCATTGGCGATCGGGAGAAATATAGGCAATATGAAATTCATAGAGTGCTGAATTAGCCGTATTTTTCAGACAATCTTCTGCATAAAGCCGCGATAAATTACAGAAAAAATCGCTAACTGCCGACCCGACTAAATGCAAAACCCGTAATACTGACATCCTCAATCTCCCCCTATTTCCACAAGCTTGCCAATATTAAAATCAATCCGAATCCACTCTTTAGGCTTCTGTAAATTTCCCCATAACAACAAGGGAATTTGCCAATGATGCACCATCAAAAACGGCAGCGGATCGTCCCACTCGAAGATAGCATCTTTGCCTTGAGCGATAATTTGCAACCGCTCAGAAACTAGCTTTGGCGACGACAAATGAGTCACCAACCGCCAAATTTCATGGTAAATCCAGTAAGTCGGGCGACTGGATGCCAAAGGCTGCACAGTCTGCGGTAAAGGGTCGGGTTCCAAATAAGCTTTTGCCACATCGGGATGGTTGTAAAACATCGTGATGGCTGAATGGGTGCGCGGGTTGCATTCGATCGCGTAAATCTCTCCATCATCCGCCGCCTGAATGAAATCAAAAGAAACTTGCCCAGTCAGATTGAGACTCTTGGCAAACTGACGAATCCAATTTTCGATATCCGGGCGATCGACATTCTGGTAATTAACCTGAAAAGCTGACGATTCACAGCAACAGTGCAACTGAAGATGACCGTCACGGATTGTACTGTGAGTGCAGAATTCTTGCCCCGGAATATACTCTTGCATAATCCAAGGTTTACTCTCAGAAATTGGTAATGAGTTGACAAAAGCGGCTGTTTCGGCTGGGGTTTCGCAGGGTAACTTTGTCAGGTCTAACCTGCGGACAGAATCGTAGGGAATACTTTTGATAATGTATTGGCGCTGTGCATCACTAAAATCAAAATCGATTACTTGCTGCGGATTAGTAATGCGGTAAGACTTCGGAACTGGCAGCCCCAATGCTTGGGCGGCTGTTGCAAACTCATATTTATCATCCAAACGTTGCAGAGTTTCGACATCTACGTGCATTACCGTACAGTGCCCAGAAAGTACCCTTTTGGCTTCGGCATCGTAGTAACTCGCGACTGGACTGCAGACGGGAACGTAAACATTAACTCCCTCTTGTCGGACGATTTTTAAGAGTGCTTGGGAGTATTCCTCTGTCTGGGGATTTGGTACTGTGTAAAAGCGATCGACTGCCCGAGAGTAACGATGACCCGTCAGCCAGTATTTCTCGGTTTCAACCAAAATTACCCGATGACCGGCATTATGGAACGATCGGGCTAGCTGCAATGCTTTGGTCATCTTGCCGCCGCTAATCAAAATCGTTTGGGGAGTGGCTGCAGTCGATCGAGACTGAAACGGTTTGAGGATGATGGATCTCAGTAGGGCGATCGCAGTTAAAGCGAGATTCAAGGGCATTACTAATAGCAGCAAAATTAAGGTTGCTATGGTTTTGAATGCAGTCGGGAAGCGCCTATTCCCAGTGTTTGTTTCCTGTTCAGATGGCATCGCTGCCACAGAAACTGTTTCGAGCATAATTTCCTAGTAAGTAAACACTCTAATTAAAAGTAATATCAAATCTGTTAGCATCGGAATTATTCATATCTCTCTTGTTTTAATCTGCGTTAATCTGCGTCCATCCACTGTCATCTGCGGTGAAGAAATTATCTTTTTTAAACCGCAGATGAGGGCAGATAAACACAGATTAACGCAGATGAATTATATGAGTTCCGGTTGCACAGATCCGATCCTGCTAAATCCGCATAAGGACTTTGACCGCTCCTAGCCGGCCTGATTGAGGGAATCTCCGGGGCAAGAGAACACGCTCTAAACGCGCCGAATTAAGGTCAATCCATCTCTGAGCGGCACTAACACTTGCTCTACGCGCGGATCGTCAACTAGAGCCTGGTTGAATTTGGCGATCGCAACTCCGTTCTCAGTAGCAGTACCCGACAAATATGGCTGTCCTTGCATCAGAGTATTATCGGCGCAGATCAAGCCATTGGGAGCCAACAGCCCAGTGGTGAGCAGTAAATCGAGATAATCTGTGTATCCAGCTTTATCGGCATCGATAAACACCAAATCGAAGATTTCCCCGTCTTGGGCCAATTGTTTCATGGTTTCTAGAGCCGGTGCCACCTTCACTGAGATTTTGTGACCGGCAGTTGATTCCTGAAAACACTTCTGGGCAAATTCAGCGACGTAAGCATCTACTTCGCAGGCTACCACCACTCCATCCACCGGCAGTGCTTCGGCCATTGCTAGTGCTGAGTACCCGGTAAACATCCCTATTTCCAGCACGCGCTGTGCTTTGGTGAGATGGACGAGAAATTTCAGCATTTGGCCTTCCACATGGCCCGAAAGCATTTCCTGTTCCAACTGCCGCACTGTCTCGCCGTCAGAGAATCGCTTACTCCAATCTTCTGATTGGGTGCGCTTTACTAACGCGGCTAATGCGGGAGATTCGGGCGTGGTACAAAGGTTCAGGTACGGGTCGAGACCATTGGCTAGTTCGTAGGCTTGTTGTAATTGGGCCTTGAAAGCTCGATCGAGATTATCGATTTTTTCTACTTGCGAGACGAGACTTTCGAGTTTAGCCGCTAAAATCCCGACTGGGGTAACGGGTCTCACGGTCATACCCCCGATTTGGAAAGAGTTGCAACTTTCTGCAATACCACATACATATCCTCGCCATCGCCGCGGCGCGGGTAGCCCTGACAGATTTCTCGATGAACAAGTAGGGCTTTATCCAACTCACCTCGAGTCAAATCGTTCATGAAAAAGCATTCACCAATGGGGCGGGGAGCCGCAGCGCGCTGAAGGCCGTCGCGGGTACGGCTGATCGATGTGGTGGCTTTCCAGAGCAGTTCTGATGTGAGATAAGGGCTATCAATTGCTAGTCCGAGGCGGCTCATTAATCCTAAGATGCGATCGCGGTCGGCGATCGAAATGTAGCCCCGCAGTTGAGCAATGGTGGCCGAAAAAGCCATATCGATGGCGACGCTGTGGCCGTGGAACATGGGAATTTCCGGTGTTAGTTCCAGCGTCGGACTCCAGGTGTGACCGTAGGCAATCACCCGATCCAAATCTAGCTCGTGCAGGTTTGGTACTTCTAGGGCGAGCATTGACTGAATCGCGTTGTAGGTTAACCGATGTGCCACTTCGCGCAGTTCAGATGTGCCGTCTAAATAACCAAAATGGCTGTGCAGCAATGCTTCGCCGTAGTTTTCTAACAACTCGAAGATTTCTTTGTTGCCTACTACGGCAATCTTAATTAACTCTGCCATGCCGTTTCGTATTTGGTCGATCGGCAGAGTTTTCAGAAAGGAGAAATCTAAAATTACTTTCTGCGAAGCGTGGTAAGCACCGAGGCGGTTTTTCAGCTTACCGTGGTTCACAGCTACTTTGATCGCCACACTGGCATCAATCAGCCCAATTAAGGTTGTCGGTACGCGAATGTAATTAGTCCGACGGCGATAAGACGAGCAGGCAAAACCAGCTACATCTGTCGTCAATCCACCACCGACTACCAAAACAGGCTCCTTCCGCACGAGTCCGAAATCAACGAAGGCATCTATGATGCTTTCAAAAGTTTTTAACGTCTTATCAGGTTCCTTGATATTAACTGGAAAGACTGTTAAATCTATCTCGTGATGCTTGAAATAGTCCTGCATCTGTACACCGTACAGACCGTAGACTGTTTCATCTACAACCATTAAACAGCGACCGAATTGGCGGTAACAATCCGCAATCTCAGGATTCTCCAGCTTGAAAGCACCATCTACGTAGAGCAAGCTGAAATCTATTTTTTCGTACCCCTCAATTTGAAAAGCTCGATCGGTAGATGTAAAGGTAGCTTGAATGTCACCCATAAGATTTTTGCACTTTCATTGATAAGTAACTGTAAGTATTCAGGTAACAGCAAAAACGCTGAATCCTTTTGCAAAAAAGCTTTCTAGGCATTCGCTTGACAAAATTGTCATTCGATATATAATCTCAACAATTAATCTAGAAAGTTGTTTTCAGAGCTGTTTCTTAAGAAGAGGTTAAATACTTACCGTACAGCATTTATACTGAAATCCGTGCTAGGGGATCGAGTTTAGAGAACCTCAATACTTACACCTAAGTTAAGATAACGAATTTCTGATATTGATTCAACTTTATTCAACACAAAAATCCCATAATACCTCTTTGGGAATAGACGATAATCTAGATATTCCACATTATTCAACAGTTTAGGAGGAGATCGGCTGTTTAGAAGGTATATGTGTTGCAGAACAAAAAGTGAATCAAATGCTGCCACGTGTCAAAATCTGAATTTGGAATAGTGGCAGTTGTTGGCAAAATATGCCTTGTAGAAATTACAGTATTCTATCTGACGATAGATCCGGGGCTATAGCCAAATTTGCTTCGCCCGACAGCACTTGAACAGCAGCAGACTCAGGTAATGAAGCGTCAGAAATTCCGTCCCAAGCATGAACTTGACGCATCAAAATGCCCTTTTCCAATTGGCAAGATATTGGTCTAATATCATTTCCGGTTCATTGGTGACAAGTTAAAACTTAATTGCATTTGTCAATCAGTAATATTACTCAAAAAAACAGCTTTTTTAGGAGTGGAAAATTCACGATTTGAGAGGGAGTAGGTATAAATATCACCCTCGGCAGGATTCCTCGATCGCCCAAATCTCAGTTTTATGCCCAAAATTCGAGTAAATCTCGAGCATAATTGCTGATTGACAAATGCTTTCTTAGCTTAACTTGTTACCAATGGCCCAGAGTGGAATTTTTACCTTGGGGGCGGGCATAATCACCACCCCACAAGAGTTTTAAGATTTTTCCAGATGCAAATCTTGATGTTTTTTTAGCTTAAAAATACTGCTAGCCGAACTTACGAGGGGATTTGATCTGACGATAGATCCGGGGCGATCGCCAGATTGGCTTCACCCGAAAGCACTTGAGCAGCAGATCCGCTAGCTAATTGACCGTAAGAGTGTGTTCCCAAAGTATTAACTTGACGCATCAAAGTGCTCATTTCCAAAGCACTCATCGCATAATTCCAGCCCAAATTGCTCTTAATTCCGGCCCTTTCCAAAGCTTGCTGCATCGTGTCGGTAGTCACCACCCCAAAAATCACCGGCACCCCTGTCTGAAAAGCAGCCGCAGCAATTCCCTTAGCAACCTCACCAGCCACAAAATCGAAATGAGGAGTTTGGCCCCGAATTACCGCACCCAGGCAAATTACCGCATCGTAGCGGCGAGAAAGAGCAGCTTGGCGGGCCACCAAAGGAATCTCAAAACTTCCCGGAACCCAATAAAAATCAACTTGATTACCGTGAGGATTGATATCAACGCCGTGGCGTTTCAAACAATCTTGACATCCTTCCAAAAGTTTGTTTACAATCAAATCGTTAAAACGACCGATGACAATAGCAAATCGTAAAGATTCTGTTTGAGTAAAAGTTCCCTCGTAAACAGTCATAGTGTTCTAGTTTAGCTTTTTGGTTTTAGATTTTAGATTTTTGTTTGTGAGAAGGCAAAAGCCAGAAAGTAGCAGCATCTCATCTGAATCTCAAGTGCAAAAACATACAGGGTCGCGCGGTCTGGAAAATTCCTAGCTTCTGCCGAATGCCTTTCAATCGCTGGTGAATGCCTTCATCCTTCTATCTTTTACCTTCTTTATTCGATAAGGTTGGGTGAAATTAAACGACTAAAAAGTTCAATACACCCACTGCAATAACCAGCAAAAACCAGAGACCAGACCCGGCATAGATCAGGGATTTAGACTGATTCCAGTTTTGGGGAGAGGCATAAGCAACTGGCACGCCAACGACCATCACAAAAGACAGCAGTACCAGAGCCAGTAAAACCAATTGAAACAGAATTGATAACATCTTTTCTCCTTTCGATATAACCGTGCGTTGATCGGAAATAGTTTCCCAGAACCGAAAAAAATCTTCCAAATTCTAGTTTTTGACAGTTTCCCGATCGTCGATCGAGAAATTGTCGGTTGATTGATACGAAAGAACCAGTGCAAATTCGGGCGTTGCGCGAACAGGCGTCAGCGGCTCTTGAGATTTCGATCAATTTTATCATTGTTCGCTACACGACAGAAAACTGGAAAGGTTAAGTTAAAGCCCGATCGACACATCCGGTTTCAGAGGGCGAGAAATTGCTACTGTTTGAGTTAGAGATGCGGGATTTTCGGCTATGGACTTAGTTTTGTGCCACACAACAGCAGATTTTGACGCCTTGGGGGCGGCGGTGGGACTTTGCGTGCTGCGCCCCGGTAGCAGGATCGTATTGACGGGCGGGTGTCACCCGACGGTGCGGGATTTTTTGGCGCTACACCGCGACGAGTACCCGCTGATTGAACGCCGATCGGTCAATCCCCAACAAATTCGATCGATTACTGTAGTTGATGCTTCAGGGCGCGATCGTTTGGGAAAAGCCGCCGAGTGGCTGGATTTGCCGCACCTCAACGAAATAGCGGTTTTCGACCACCACCTGCAGGCCGGTTCAGACATCCCTGCAACTGTTACCCAGATCGAAGCAGTCGGAGCCACCACTACATTAATTGTCGAAAAGCTCAAAAATCAAGCAGAAAACAGCGACACACCATCTCGACTTCTGCCTTCGGAAGCAACAGTCATGGCCCTCGGCATCCACGTCGATACAGGTTCCCTCACCTTTGAGGGCGCAACGGCGCGAGATGCTAGTGCTTTGGCGTGGTTGATGGCACAGGGAGCGAGTTTGCGGGTAATCGCTGAATATGTAGAACCCGGTTTGTCTCCTCAATTGCAAGATTTGCTCCCAGAAGCGCTGAATAATTTGCGATCGGAAACTTTGCACGGTTACAGCGTAGCTTGGGTGCTGCTATCTACTGAATCTTACGTTCCGGGACTTTCTTCGTTGGCTTCTCGCTTGCTGGATTTGACTGAAACGGATGCTCTGCTTTTAGGCAATGTTTATAAATTTAGCGAAAACGAAAACAACCGCAACATCGCTCCAGAATCGCCAGTTTCCAATCGATTAACTATTATCGGCCGATCGCGCATCGAAGGAACAAACCTCAGCGAATTGTTCAAACCCTTCGGCGGCGGAGGCCACGCCCGCGCTGCTTCCCTCGCCACCCGCGATGTTGACCCCCTGCTGACTTTAAATCAGTTAGCTGACGAACTCAAAGCTCAAATTCCCCACCCTCCGACAGCGCGCGAATTAATGTCGTCTCCAGTGCGGAGTATTCGCCCGGAAACATCGGTGGGGGAAGCTCACCGTATCCTCCTACGTTACGGACATTCGGGGCTTTGTGTGGTCGATGCGGACGATCGGCTAGCTGGCATTATCTCGCGCCGCGACATTGACATTGCCCTGCACCACGGTTTCAGTCACGCCCCGGTGAAGGGTTACATGACTTGGCAGCTAAAAACGATCGCCCCGGATACTTTGCTGCCGGAAATTGAATCTTTAATGGTGACATACGATATCGGGCGCTTGCCAGTATTGGAAAACGGTCAACTTGTAGGAATTGTGACTCGCACTGACGTGTTGCGGGAATTGCACCAGCAAAAAACGCGAGACAGGGGAAGCAATGCAGAATTGTCTTATTGTGTCATGCCCGAATCGGTTGAGCATTTGTTGCGATCGCGCATCAGTGCCGAATTGTGGCAATTATTGTCGATCGCGGCCAATCTTGCCCAACAGCGGGGCTGGCAACTTTATCTGGTTGGCGGAGCAGTCCGGGATTTACTCTTAGCGACCGATGATACACTGGCGCTAACTGATATTGATTTGGTTGTGGATGGAAAGTGCGGTGCCGACGATTCCGGTGCAGGTGTCGAGTTAGCTTCATCGCTGCAAAAACTATACCCAGAATCCCGTTTGGACGTTCACGGTCAATTTCAAACCGCCGCGCTTTTGTGGCACAAAGACTCTCCTTTCGGCTCTCTGTGGGTGGATATCGCGACGGCTCGTACTGAATTTTACCCTTATCCGGCTGCAAATCCTGAAGTTGAAGCGAGTTCGATCCGCCAAGATTTGTACCGCAGGGATTTTACTATTAATGCGCTGGCTGTGCGGTTGGGTGTTCCTCGCAGCGGCGAATTGTTAGATTTTTTTTGCGGTTTGCTGGACTTGGAAGCGAAGCAAATTCGAGTTTTGCACGCCAACAGTTTTATCGAAGATCCGACGCGAATTTATCGCGCTGTGCGGTTTGCGGTGCGGTTGGGGTTTGAAATTGAGCCGCAGACGGAAGGATACATCCGCCACGCTTTGGCCAGCGGGATTTATTACCGAATTCAGGGGGAAAACGGTCGAGCTCCGGCTTTGGAAACTCGACTGAAAAGCGAATTGAAATACATTTTGCAAGCCCCCTACTGGAAAGTTGCTTTGCAAATGCTGGGAGATTTGCAGGCTTTGCGCTGCATTCATCCTAGTTTGGAGTTGGATCGGGAATTGTGGCGGCAACTGCGTTTGCTCGATCGGTGTTTGAATGGAAGAAGAAGGAATAAGGAAGAAGCAAGTTCGGCAACGAGCAATGTACGGGATGTAACGGATGTAAAGGATAGAAGGAAGAAGGAAGAAGGAAGAGACAAGAAGGAAGAAGGAAGAGACAAGAAGGAAGAAGGAAGAGACAATTCCCTATTCCCCATGCCCCATTCTCCATTCCCCATTATCAATATTCCCGATTGGCAGATGCGGCTGGAAGTTTTGATAGCTTATTTAGCACCGGAATATCGCGGTAAGGTGGCTGCAAATCTTCAGTTATCTGCTGACAGCATTAAGCGGCTGGAAGTGTTGGAAGCTGCAAAGAAGCAGTTAGCAGAGAATTTGCCTAAGTGCAAGTTGCCGAGTCAATTGGTGCTGCTGTTGAGGAATTATGAATTGCCGGTGTTAATTGCGATCGCCCTACAAAGTCCGCGAAGTGCACGCCGCCAAATTTGGGAATATCTCACCAGGTGGGCGAATGTCGAGCCGCCTTTAAATGGCAACGATTTGAAGGCTTTGGGTTATAAGCCCGGGCCTGGGTTTAAACGAATGTTGGATGATTTGTTGGCGGCGAGGTTGGATGGCGATTTGGGCGATCGGGCTGCTGCTATCTCTTTCTTAGCACAACGTTATCCTCAAACTTAGTAAGGTGCGTCAGCAGCGCGTTATTATTGATATAATAGATTAGCTAATTGCTGACGCACTCTAGTAAAATTTAAGTTTTCAATCCCAAACAGCCTAACCAGGCGATCGCACATTATTGATATTTCGATAATTAAGGTGAAACAACAGCGCGCTCCTGTTTTAATCGCAATTGTCCTTTACAAAACCTTTCTGGCTTCCCTCTTGGCAGTAACTTCGATTGCTTTGCTTTTTGCCTTAAAAAATCATCAATTTTTAGAAGAAGTTTCGCAATCTTATTTGTTAGAAAGCAAACTAAAACTTATTGAATTCATCTTAGATAAAATTCTAATTCTCAAGCCTAAAAGCTTACTGCTTAGCGGACTTGCCGCAGCACTTTATGCAGTCTTAACTGCTGTTGAAGCCGTTGGTTTGTGGTACCAAAAAGACTGGGCAACAATCTTAGTTTTAGTGCTGGTAAGCATCAGTATACCCCCTGAAATATATGAATTGGTTCACGGGGTCACGGTACTTAAGTTAGCGGTATTTATCGCAAATTTAGCCGTCTTATGGTATTTGCTGCACCATTTGCCGAAGCACGGTAAGGGATCTTAGAATTTTGGTAATTCAGAGGACACTCATTTAACTTAATAAATACAGCATATTCTATGTATATGTAGTACACACAATTTTCTAGCCCGTGGTTCGGTGCGTCGCCACCCGTCTGGCGAGCAAGTTTTATCAAATATGAAGCAGATCCGCACCCGGAGGATTAACACCACACAATATAGCTGGTAATGTACTTTATGAACTTGGAAAATGCTGATACAGCATATTCCAAGTTCATAAAACGGCATATCAGTCAAATAAAAACCTCAATCTTTACAAAAATTTTGTGATTGTAAAGATTCGATAAAGCTAGGAGGGGTTATACCCCCTATGAGTTATAGTGACATATATATAGATGCACCCTGATGGCTTTCCCGTTCCACAAGAGCGGGATTTTTATTGGCAAAATATTGTATTAAGTTTTAATACACCTGGTAGAGATAGAAGTGGTGGAAAATTTCCAGAGAACGATCGCCCGATGCAAAAATAGCACAGAAGAAGCAAAAACGATGGTTGGGAGCGATCGAACATCCGCCCTAACTCCGCGAAATAACCCAAAGGCGGTAGCAGAGTGTGGGAAACGGCATCAATGGAAGATCGACTTAGCGTTCACAACGGGAGCATCTCATATTTGTAAAAACACTTATTCTGGCTCCTGCCTTCTGACTTTTTCCTTCTTCCTTCTGACTCTTTCCTCCTGACTCCTAGCTCCAATTTCAAGCGGAGGGCTGCTTTCATTGAGATGCTCCCGTTCACAACAGCTTGGCAACAGGACGAAGACACCATAATTAATAGTTGATTGTGCTTTAGTTTTTGAATTTTTATGGATTAAGAAGATTTCAGTCATGATGTGAGGTCAATTTTCTGGAATCCCAACTAGATAATGCTTAGTTTCACAAACTTTTAAGTGTTTTTTACTGAATCTTGTCTCCGACAATCAACCTTCCTTGTCACTTAAGCAGCGTCTTTGTCAGTTGGAGGTAACGAATGTGAGTTATAAAAAAAATTAACAACCCGGTTGCTTATTGAAGAAATCGGGTTGTTAAAATCGATGGTGAAGCGCGATTTGCTGTCTAAACTATTCGGAAAATAAAAGGGTAGCGGTAAGGTTGGTTGGGAGTTTGCAAAACGTGGAGGATAGCCATTATTGTCAGTCCCCAGTGCAGTAAATAACCTATTGGCACTAGAATAAAGCCGGCAAGCCCGAAAGTCACCACAGTTAACGCCACAATTACGGCGCTGTACACCCATACATTAATGTGAAAATTGATCGCTTCTGTGGCATTTTCTTTGACAACGGGGTCATCTGATACTAACAATACAGCGATCGGCGCTCCGATCGAGAACAGTAACGTACTAAAAAAAATCGCCCCGTGGCACACCAGTGATAGCAGCTTCCGCTTGTCGGAATCGTACATATTAGTTTTCTTCCCTTGACTTTACTGATAATTTTACCTTTAAAAGCAACTGTAGCACAGGCTATAATGGCGATCGGGTGATGATTCCCCTACCTAATTTGTGATGACAACAGAACTCGAAACTGAACTGCTTACTGCTGCCCGGCGCCGGCGCAACTTTGCTATTATCTCGCACCCTGACGCGGGTAAAACTACTTTGACAGAAAAGCTGCTGCTGTACGGAGGTGCAATTCACGAAGCAGGTTCTGTGAAAGCGCGGCGGGCTCAGCGACACGCTACATCTGACTGGATGGCGATGGAACAGCAGCGGGGAATTTCTATTACTTCTACTGTTTTGCAGTTTGAGTATAAAAAATATCACATTAATCTGCTCGATACTCCGGGACACCAAGATTTTAGCGAAGATACTTATCGAACTCTGGCGGCGGCTGACAATGCGGTGATGCTTGAGGATGCTGCTAAGGGTTTGGAACCGCAAACTCGGAAGTTATTTGAAGTTTGTAAGCTGCGAAGTTTGCCTATTTTTACTTTCTTTAATAAGCTAGATCGCCCTAGCAGAGATCCTTTGGATTTGTTGGACGAAATTGAGAAGGAATTGGGGTTGCAGACTTATCCGGTAAATTGGCCGATAGGTACGGGCGATCGCTTTAAAGGTGTTTTCGATCGCAGGGCGCGCAAAATTCACTTATTTGAGCGAACTCAACACGGTTCTCGCGCCGCTGTTGATACTGTCATCGAATTGGGCGATCCGCGCATTGAAGATTTGTTGGAACAAGACCTTTACTATCAGCTCAAAGAAGAGTTGGAACTGCTGGATGAGTTGGGAACTGAACTCGATTTAGACTCGGTTCGGGCGGGAAAAATGACGCCTGTTTTCTTTGGCAGCGCCATGAGCAATTTTGGGGTGGAACTGTTTTTAGATGCGTTTTTAGATTACGCGATGAAGCCGATCGCCCGCAAGAGCAGCGCCGGAGAGTTGCCGCCAACTTACGAAGATTTTAGCGGGTTTGTGTTTAAATTGCAAGCGAATATGGACCCGAGACACCGCGATCGGGTGGCGTTTATTCGGGTTTGTACGGGCAAGTTTGAAAAAGACATGAACGTGACTCACGCTCGCACTGGTAAAACGGTGCGTTTGTCAAGACCTCAAAAGTTATTTGCTCAGGATCGGGAGTCGATCGATGTTGCGTATCCGGGCGACGTGATCGGTTTGAACAATCCGGGAGTATTTGCGATCGGGGATACTATTTACACCGGCCAAAAACTCGAATATGAAGGGATTCCCTGTTTTTCTCCCGAACTTTTTGCGTTTTTGAGAAATCCCAATCCTTCTAAGTTTAAGCAGTTCCGCAAAGGCGTTTCGGAGTTGCAGGAAGAAGGCGCAGTGCAAATTATGTACTCGGTTGATGAGGCGAAACGGGAGCCAATTTTGGCTGCTGTCGGACAGTTGCAATTTGAAGTTGTGCAGTTCAGAATGCAGTCGGAATATAATGTGGAAACGACGATCGATATGTTGCCTTACAGCGTAGCTCGTTGGGTTGACGGCGGTTGGGAAGCGCTGGAAAAAGTTGGGCGGCTGTTTAATACGGTGACGGTGAAAGATATTTGGGGAAGGCCGGTTTTGCTGTTTAGAAATGAGTGGAATTGCCGGCAGGTGGAAGGGGAACACCCTGTGTTGAAGTTAAATGCGATCGCCCCTGTGGTTTCTGGTTTGGCTGTTAGCGCGGAGTAGGGAAACCCTCATAAGACCGGGCGGTTGAAACCGCGTCTACACGGACAAAACCCGCCTCCGCGGGTTGAGGAGAATAATCAGACCCGGCGAATGGAATTCGCGGCGACACAAACAAAACCCGCCTCCGCGGGTTGAAGAAAATAAGACCGGGCGGTTGAAACCGCGTCTACAAAAACAAAACCCGCCTCCGCGGGTTGAAGAAAACAGGGCCGTTGAAATTACGTTATTTTCTTCAGTCCGCGGAGGCAGACATCGTTTGTGTAGACGCGGTTTCAACCGCCGTCTCCTACATCTTGGGTGATGCTTTGGCGCAATTTGGCAACGAATTCTGTATCGGTGAGAATATCTAAGGTTTCTAACAGTTCAGTCAAATGCGTGTAGCTGATTGCAGCCATAACGGGAACGCTATCTTGAGTGATGATGATAGGTTCATTGATAAGTTCTTGGGGTAGGTTTGGAAGCTGCTGCTGTGCTTGGGCAATGGTGAGTCGTTTGGACATGGTTTTACTAAAGCAACACTAATTAATCAAGACTTTAAACTTGGGGGATTAACAGCCGTAATTTCTGAATAACGCGCAAAGTCAGTAAAGTTAAAAGTTAGGATATGGGTTAAACCATGAACAAGCATAGCAGCAACTAGCCGCGCATCATGAACGTTGACACCTATAACCTTATATGTTATGACCAGTCGCTCCCATTCTGGATAAATTGCTTCGGTATCCAACAACAGAGGAAAAAGTTGTTTTAAGCGATTAATTTCTGCCTCTGCTTCTGTTGCAGTTCGTCCTAATCCATTTCTCTGGATCGGGCGCGTGCAGACGTTCCAAAACTCTATCAAATTTTGGGGTACGATATAAAGTTGTTCCCCGCGATCGCGCAGAGTAATCACGGCATTGACGGCATCAGCATTCATTGGGTGTGCTGTATCGACGCTACGCAGAAGTATGTTTGTATCTACGAGGAATGGCATTTAACCTCTGTCTCCATAAATGCTCTCTCGGCTAATAGCTTCATCGGAAAGAGTGGGGAGATTTAGGGTACGATGACTGTCAACCCATTCCTGAAATGCTATTGACCATTCTGTTGGGGTAGCTGTTTCGTAAAAGGGACGTTGTTGAGGTTCTATTAGCCGTTTGAGCATCGCATCTAGTAATGGTTTAATCTGAGCCGGCGTGCGGTTGGTGATTTTTTCCAAAACCTGAGTAATATTCTGTATGTCTTGTTGGTGAGATTGCTGAAGATCGTGCAGCATAATTATCCTGGGGTTCTCTTAGTCTAGTTATAACGCTAAATCCTCAGCCCGATCGCCCAAAACCTCCCCATCCCGATCTTCAATCCAAAATCCAAAATCTAAAATCTAAAATCGGTTGACGGCTGGCCCCCTATGCGGCTACGCTTTGAAGTGAGAGGTTGCTTGCTTGTAGAGGAGGCAGCCCGCGTCGCCCAAAAATCTAGTTGCACTGCCCAAAGCTGCTACGAACAGCAATGGACAGCATAACCGCCAAACTGGAACTAGCAGTCTGGAGGCTAACGGAGTATCTTAACATTCTCTGTGGCCGCCCTGCTATCTGTTGAAATGCGGGGCGGCTGGGTTTTTGGGTTTTTCTAGAAAACCCAAAACCAGGAGAACATATTATGTCACAGGAATTCGTGCCTGACGACAACAAATCCCAATGCCCAAATGACGACTCAGCAGCAGTATGCGAACAGGAAGTGGTGCTGTTAACGGTTGTCGGTTCGCCCAAAGGTGTCAGGGAAACCATACTCACTTTGTACCGGCTGGGATTTGCAGAAGTGGGCGATTGGAGTCCCGTACAGCGTGCGGCTAATCCGAAGCAGGTGATGAGCGTGCTGATCCGTCGGAAGCGGGCTGAGGGTAAACCGCCGAGCAAATCTGGGCGGTAAGCTGCAAGGTTAAGTAGCTAAATTCGAGGGCGGGCTTTTAACGCTCTGTCCCTGAGTCCGGCAGTCCGGCAGGGGTTGAAACCCCTGCCTCAAAGCGAAAGTCCTCGCTATGAGGACTGAAGAATTCATTAGTCCTCTTTAGAGGACTTTTGCTATTAGCCAGGGAATTCATTCCCTGGCGGGCTTTCGGTTTAAGGCAGGGAATGAATGCCGCGTCTTTACTCATTTCGATCGAGCTAACTGCTGACACTATCCTCACCCAAATTATTGAGAGATTCTTGCAGCGAATCGCGCATATTGCGAACCCGATCGCGATTAGGAGCAATGGCTAACGAGCGATCGAACATTTCCAGCGCCTCTTGCCAATTCTTGAGTGCTTCCTGTCTCTCAGATAATTTTTCTTGCAAATCACCCAGACATCGCAGCGCCTTCCCTTTGTTGGTGAGAGCAACGATATCATCCGGTGCAATAAGTAACACAGAATTACAGGCTGCGATCGCCCCAAAGCAAGACTGTTTTGCCGCCTCAAATTCACTTAGCCGTGCTTGCAATTCACCCAGACTTTGCAGCACATTTCCTTTGTTGTTGAGAACACCGAGATCGTCCGGCGCAATAAGTAAAACAGAATTATAGGCAGCGACCGCCTCAAAGTAAGACTGTTTTGCCGCCTCAAATTCACTTAGCTGTACTTGCAATTCACCCAGACTTAACAGCGCCTTCCCTTTGTTGTTGGGAGCACAGATATCATCCGGTGCAATAAGTAAAGAAGAATTACAGGCTGCGATCGCCTCAAAGTAAGACTGTTTTGCCGTCTCAAATTCACTTAGCTGTGCTTGCAATTCACCCAGACCTCGCAGCGCATTCCCTTTGTTGTTGAGAACACAGATAGCATCCGGTGCAATAAGTAAAGCAGAATTATAGGCAGCAATCGCATCAAAGTAAGACTGTTTTGCAGCCTCAAATTCACTTAGCCGTGCTTGCCAATCACCCAGACCTCGCAGCGCATTCCCTTTGTTGTTGAGAGCATTGATATAATCTGGTGCAATAAGTAAAGCAGAATTATAGGCTGCGATTGCCTCTGAGTAAGAAAGTTTTGCCACCTCAAATTCACTTAGCTTTGCCTGTAAATTACCCAGACATTTCAGCGCAATCCCTTTGTTCTTGAAAACATCGATATCATCTGGTACAATAAGTAAAGCAGAATTATAGGCTGCGATCGCATCAAAGTAAGACTGTTTTGCAGCCTCAAATTCACTTAGCTTTGCTTGCAAATCACCCAGACTTTGCAGCGCATTCCCTTTGTTGTTGAGAGCCGAAATATCATCCGGTGCAATAAGTAAAGCAGAATTACAGGCTGCAACTGCCTCTAAATATTCCTGCCTTGCCTCTACATATCGAGCCAACCAAGCATAGTAATTTCCCTCCGATCGCGAAACTCTACCAAGCCAATAATCACTTTTAATCCACAACTCATCTCTAACTTCCAGCAGCGCCTCGCATTCCTTATAGCGACTCTTTCTCAAAGCTTCATCAAACACCTCTTTCCATTCTTCCACACCCCGCTGCCAATCCAAGCGATTAGCATGAAAAATGGCCTCCCCCGCATCCCCCACTTCCCGATAATGCCCCTCTAAAACCTCATGAGCCCTGCGAGTTTTCGGATTATCCCGATCGGCATCCAAACGCCGCAATAAATCGTGAATCCGATACCAGTTATCCCCCCGCTTCTGTGATTTCCACACAAAGGAAAAACCCGTCAACATCTCAAAATTTGCACTGCTTGCCTGGAAGTGGCAACCAGAACCCAATTTTACGTACAAATCCTCATCAAAAGCGCGGCCAGCGCTCAGCGAATGCACGGCCGATCGCACTTCGCGATCGACATAACTCAGCAACCGATCTGTTAATTCCGCAGTCTTGTTTTCCAACTTCGGAATCCGCGCAAAATCCGACGACAGCAACTCAATTCCCCGCTTTCTTTCTGCCAGCACCACATCCGCGCACAAACCCAAATAAAACGGATGTACCTGCAACTTCTCCCAACTCTCATCAGGATTGACGCTGGCATATCTAATTACAGCATTAGCCAAATCTGCCTTGTTAATCTCGACTTTGTGCAGGTAATCCCTAGCATCGGCGGGAGACAAATGCCAAACCAATTGTGCATCTATATAATCTGCGGGAATCGGAAACTTCGACGCATTCGGCCACCGCAATTGCGTCACCGGACACTCTCGCCCCGCCACAACAACTACAATCCCCAATTTGTAATCCAATGCCCTCAACAACCGCCGAAACCACTCATCTTGATACCAAAAAGTTGCGCCTTGAGAATTGCGTTTTTCATCCCACATTTTTTCGTGAGTATCGAACAGCATCACGAGGCGTTCTGGTTTATTTTTGCCAGCCATTGCCGCATTCAAATCCCCAGCAAACAATTTCGGCAAACAGTCGGTTAACTCAGTATCAATATCTTGACGGCGAATTTGATCCGCCTTTTCGTCGCTGACGCCCAAGCGATTTTGAATTAATTTCATCGCCCGCTTGATGCCGCCCAATTTATCTATCCCTTTCAGCACCGCTACCGCTTGCGCCACCACCGGAAAATCTGCAAAAGTTTCAATTATAGGTACCACCAATTCCGCCACATCATCGGGGAAAAGCTGGTTGAGAGTTGCCTGTGATTCGCCTTTGTTCAGCAAATACCAAAAGCAAGCAAAATCATAATTGGGAAATTTAAATTTATATTTCTTAGTTTCTGCTGCCAAATTTCGGCGCAGCATCAGCAAGCCGTAAAATCTATCTTGCGGTTTATCTTCTTTAATCGGTATCAATCCGAAATCGTGCCTGACTGCGGGTATGGGAGTGTAGGTTTTAGGTTCAGCATAGCGGACGAAATGAGCAACTTCGGCGGCTTGCGATTCAGGGAGTTCGTGCCATTTTTGCCACACCTCCGGTGCAAATTTTTTGCAGCAGTGAAACTCCAAGTGTTTTAGCAGCAATGACTTGCCGTTGCCTCCATCCCCAAAAAAATACAAAATTTGTTCTGGAGGCGGGTCTTCGTTTAAATAAAAGGCAAATCGGCGGGTAAATTCGTGTCTGTCGGTGAAAAGTTGGAGTTGGCGATCGCCGCTAATAGATTCGCTTTCAAAATCTTCGTCGTCAATTGGCATAAGTGTGCAGGTGAGGTGTAATTTAATTATAAGCAAAAATTAGATTGAATCGGCGATTGAAATCGCTTCTTGTCAAACAAAGTCCGCCTTCGCGGACTAAGAGATAAAGGAAGTATTTAACCATGATTTAGCATAATTCATTAGTCCTCTTTAGAGGACTTTAGCTTTGAGGCAGGGGTTTAAACCCCTGCCGGATCGTGGCGATCGTGCAATATCTCAGAAACAGATAATTTTAGTAAAATTATTTAAGTACCTTGCAGCAAAGGTTGCAACAAATGGTGACAGAGAAATAGAGCTGTGTTAGAACAGCTATCGATCGACCAGCCAAGCTATCTTAGAAAGGACGCGATCGCAAGCACAGTTATGGCATCTCCACACAATCAAAATTCGGCGGATTCATCTGTGAAAGAGTCTCTAGAGGCTGGGCTGGCAGCTTTGAAACAGCAGGATTACCCCACCGCGATCGCCCTTTTAGAATCCGTTACCCAAACCGCAGCTAATCAGTCGTCGGGAATCCGCGCGCAGATGGGGTTGGTGGCTGCGTACAAAGCAACGGGTAATGTGAAAGAGGCGATCGCCCTGTGCTCTTCCCTCGCCAAAAGTCCCAACCCTCAAGTCAAAACTTGGGCCTCGCAAACTTTAAAAGAATTAACCCCCCCTCCCCCCCCAAAACCACCGGCAAATAAATCAAAATCCGCAGAAACTCCCCCCGAAACAGGCTTTGTCGCCTTTGATGCCGGAACAAAATCGCCGAAAAAAACGCTTGGGGGCGATCGACCGACCGCAGACAAAAAAACAGGATTTTTACCTTTAGAGCCTCCTGCTGCGCCGGGAAACGCCAAATCGCAACCGATTTACCCGCCACCTCCATCCCCCACACGCCCGACTTCTGAACCGGAAAACTCGACCGAAACCGCACCCGATACCGCAGAAATTAGCGGCGAAAATAGTTCCGGTTCCGCAACAAATATCCCCGGAGTCGCCAGCCCAGATACTTACCAACTCACTTGGCGCGAAGCAGGGCGCACCAAAAGCCCGCGCCCCCTCAAACCCCTGAAGTTGCTGGAATTTCGGCTGCAAGCCGTTGCAAGTGCGATCGCCCTATTTTTCCTAGCCCGGTTTGTCCTGCAATTCTTGCTGACAAACACTAATTCTCTGTTGGTTCAGCTTTACATATTCACTAGACTGCCTATTTTCGCGCCGATTCAGCTTTTTTACCGCGATCCGACTCCGTTTATTCAGATGGTTTTTGGATTGCTTTTGGCCTCGTCTCCCTGGCTGACAGACGCGCTGCTGAAACTGTTTTGCGGCATCGAAACCCTGCGCGGGTCAGTTTTATCGAAGCACAGCAAGGAAGCTAGTCGGGTACTGCGAAGTTATTGTACCAAGCAAAATATGCCGGTGCCGGTGCTGAAACTCTTGCCGCTGAATGTTCCTGTAGCTTTCAGTTACGGCTGTTTGCCCCGTTTTGCTCGGATTGCTGTGAGTCGCGGGCTGTTGGAACAATTGACGGATGATGAAATTGCCACTATTTTCGCGCGGGAGTTGGGCCATATCTCTCACTGGGATTTTGCGCCGATGTCGCTGGCGCTGCTAGTGATTCAGATTCCTTACTTGATTTATTGGCAGGTGGCGCACTGGCAAGAGCGGTTGTGTGATTTAATGACGATCGAGTTTTTGCGTTCTGCTGTCAAATTTGTCGCCGCTGCAATTTCTGCTACGAGTTACGGGATTTATAAGTTGTTCAGGTGGCCGATGTTGTGGCTGTCGCGGCGCAGGGTGTATTTTAGCGATCGCACTGCTGCGGAAATTACGGGCAATCCTAACGGTTTGACGCGGGCACTGGCTAAAATTGCGATCGGCATTGCTGGTAATATCGAACAGCAAAAACAAACTAGCTTTTTTCTGGAAAGTTTCGATCTATTGTTACCTGTAGGCGTTGGACAAGCTGTAAGCCTTGGTTCTGCTGCGTTACACGCGCCGCTGGAACAGATTTTGCTGTGGGATGTCAGCAATCGGGAGCGCAACTGGTTGACTGTTAACAGCGCGCATCCTTTGCTGGGAGAGCGTTTGAAGCTGTTGGCCCTTTACGCTCAATTCTGGCAACTGGAGACTGAGTTAGATTTGGCAAACGCGGGAGTGCAAGAACAAGCAAGGAAAGGAAAATTCTCTCTGTTTAAGTCAATACTCGAATTTAAAGATTCAAAACTATTTTTACAGGGTGCGCCGTTTTTTGGAATTCCGATGAGTTTGGCGATAGTCGGGGTGCTTTGGCTGATTGGGGGGATTTTTTCGAGGACGAGTATCTGGCAGTTGGATTGGCTTTGGGGCGATCGATCGATTCTTTGGGGCTGTTTGCCGATCGGATTTAGCATCGGTACTTTGATGCGGATCAATTATTTCTTCCCGGATATTATACCGCGAGAAACCGCTTCGCCGAGTTTGCCGGAAATTTTATCAAATCCCGAGAGTTTGCCGCTGGATGCTGAACCGGTGCGGCTGGAAGGGCAACTTTTGGGTCGATCGGGTATGAATAATTGGCTGGGACAAGATTTGATTTTGCAAACCGCGACGGGTTTGGTGAGGTTGCACCATGTTTCCAGGTTTGGCTACATTGGCTCTTTGTGGCCATTTTTGTTCAAAGAGACTACTCGCCCCAGCGATTCGATCGGAACATCTGTTGTGGCGACTGGTTGGCTGCGCCGGGGTGCTACTGTGGCGATCGACCTTGAAAGTCTCCGCAGTCAAGGAGGGAGGGTTAGTGACAGCGGACATCCTATTTGGTCTGCGATTTTGGCTTTTGCTGCTGCTATTTGGGGCGCATACATTATTATCCAGGGTCCAAGGTGAGGAATAGTTGTCCGATTGCCGCGCGAGTCGCGAACTACGCGCAGCCAGGCTCAGTTTTGAGTTAAACAGCGGATGGGCGATACTCTACGAGGGCTTCGCTAACGATGTTCTCGGTGCTGGTGGCACACCCTACAGTTCATTGGTGTCAACTTAAGTCTGAAACCATGTCAAAATCAGGGTTCTAGCCGATGCCCGATCCCCCTAAATCCCCCTTAAGAAGGGGGACTTTGATAAGACTCTTGTCCCCCCCTTCTTAAGGGGGGCTAGGGGGGATCTAGGGTTAATAGTCAAAGAGCAGTCTGTGACAGGGTTTGACGTTAAGTTGACACCAATGCCTACAGTCTTCTTCCTTCTTCCTTCTTCCTTCGTAAAGAAAAGTTGCTTTTTTGCCCGCATTCTGTTACATTAGTTTACAGGAATTAGATTGAACCAAACAGCGCAAGAACTTCAGTTGGCTAAAATCGCTAAGGCATTGCGTAAAAATTGTCAACCTCCCAACACAGCAAGTACAGTCAGCCGCTTGTCGGCTGTTTTTTTTCGATCGCTCTTTTTGCTGTGCGGGATGAATTCTCAAAAGTGATTCAGATGTGGTTTGCGTTAAATTCAGACTGAAATCTTCCTAAATAACTAGCTCTGTTACCAAGGCTGTGATACCTTTAAAGAATGCTCGGACTCTGCCTGGCCTGATTTAAGGGATAGCGGGTAAGTGAGTAGTTCTCAGCATTAGGAGCGAGGTTAGGAACGAGGTAAGATTACTGGCTGAAAAAATGTTAGCCATTTTATCCATCACTGTATTAAACTGAATACTGGCATTCCGATCGCTTGCAATTGACATCCTTGGACATAAATTTCTACACGGCGCTGGCTATAAACATTCTGAATCAAAACCGGAAGCAAGTAATACAGAATAGCCAATAGCCTAAACATTTGAGTGATGACTAAAAGTTTACACAACAACCTGAGATTTAAAAGCTCTCTGCATCGGCGGTTAAGTTCCGGCCTTATCAGAGTAAATCATCTTTTTGTTCTAAAAGGTGGGGGGAGCTGTCAAGGTTGGTGGGAGGAATGCGCCAATTCTCGGGTTATGTGGTGTTTGCCTGAAGTCAATATTCAGTTGACTTCAGGTAATTCTGTTCGAGCAAATTAATTAAAATCCAAGTCGGGAGGAATTTTTCATGTCTATTCGTCTTTATGTTGGCAATCTACCGAAAGAACTCGATCGTCAAGAATTGCAAGAAGTTTTTGCACCGGAGGGCGAATCTGTTACCACCAAGGTAATTACAGACCGCAAAACTGGAAAATGCAGAGGATTCGGTTTTGTGACGGTGCTGACCGACGAACAAGCCGACCAAGTTATTGAGAAATATAACGGCTTGATGTTCAAAGAAAACCCGCTGAAAATAGAGAAGGCACTGCCCCGCTCTAAGGGTAAATCTGAGAAGGGCGAAGACGATCAGCAGCAGTCGCCGCAGTCACCGCAGTTGGTGTCGGCATCGGCTTCGCCGTCAGTGCCAGCACCCGTGCAGCAACAGCAGCGCTCGGCTCCTCCTACCCAAGGTGGTGGAGGTTCCAGCAAAAGCAATCGCCGTCGGGGTGACAACAACAAGTCTCGCCGCAATCAGTCCGCAGCAACGGTGTCGAGCGCTGATTCCGGCTCGGTGCAGCCAGATCCGCGCTGGGCGAGTGCTCTGGAAGAACTCAAGCAAAGATTGGTGGAAGCTCAGACTACTAATTAGTCGCAAATGGCGGCTAATTGCTGCTGTCTCTCGACTGCGGTTGACTGAATGTATCTGGAAGTGCGATCGAGTACGGGTCAAAAAACCCTGTTGTCGATCGCACAATTTTATTGCAAAAAAACCTGTAATATCATGTGCGATCGATTACCATTAATATGGTATGGGCGGGTTCACCAACCATAATTGCCAATAATTGACAATCTCAAAAACCCGCCCCGGCCGGGTTCTTACGGTCAATCGATCGAACCAGTCCCAATTCTTTAATCGAAAAAGGTATAAGTCCTCTTTATTCGATCGGCCCGAATTCGATTGTCTCAATAAACTCAAAAATCTTGTTCATAATTCCCTCAACTTCAGACTCCAGGGAACCCAATTCATCCGCTTCCTGATAAACGCGCTGACAGCTTACGGTGTAGCAAAAATCGTCAGCAATAAAAGCCATAAGTCCCCGGTAAGCATCCAACCGGGTCAGAGATCCATCGTTTTCTTGCACGCTGATAGTTGCACCCGCAGGCAAATCGACCACCGCGAAATAAGCTTCTTCATCCTCTAAATATTCCGCGTGGAGTAACTTAGAATTGGCAACATTAGCAAGAAATGCCTGAGAAACAAAATTGTTGAGAAAAGACTTGAGATAAACTTCCTCGCCAACCGAATCGATTGTTTCTTCCACTTCACCAGCAACAGGAAAATAATCAATTTTCAGCAAAACGCCAAAGTCGTCAGAAAATGCGACACAGCTTTCTCGATCGTCAATTTTACCGCCTCGTTCCTCGTCAACTGGAATGGGAACGCTAAAATTGCCTTCAGGAGATACGTACCATGCTGCATCGAAATCTGACTCTTCACCCTCTACCTCCGAGTAAGCGGAAGTTACATCCTCAATAATTTCTGCCGCTTCCTCGTCTTCCACACCTAATGCTTGCTGGAATTCCTGAAGAAAAGCCTGGTGCTTCTGAGGTATTTCGCCATCTGCGACAAACATGGCTGCGGTTATGGCAAAAGTATCCAAAACTAACTCATCTGGCATAGATTCCCAAGCAGCATTAAATAATGCTCCTAAACCGTCTCGATCAACAATACCGGCGAGTCTTTGAAACATTGCTGATATATCATCTTCCGAGTATTCAGCAAATATTTCTGATTCCCAAAGTATGCTTTCTAAGATATCAGCATCCGTGTCGGGGGAGTTTGCCTCTGCTGCGACAAGTGCTACCGCTGCTACGGATTCTTCTAAAGTCAAGCTTGCTTCAGATTTGTCTTCTGAATTGAATATTTTATCAAAATAGCCCACTGGTTTTGCTCCACTAGAGT
Source organism: Microcoleus sp. F8-C3 (assembly GCA_036704825.1). Lineage (GTDB taxonomy): Bacteria > Cyanobacteriota > Cyanobacteriia > Cyanobacteriales > Microcoleaceae > Microcoleus. Next base: position 40,183 of record JAUBSN010000019.1, read on the forward strand.
TGAGTTGTCCTCTTCATATAGCAATCCTATATGATTTGTGAGAATTTAGCATAAATGTTAAGCTTAGGTAAATCAAATATCTGAGAATGAGTAACTAACTTAAAATATACTTGACCGCAGCAAATGTCTGACACAGATGATAGCACTCGCTAATCCATTGTTTAGCTTGTAACCAAATATCTTCTATTGGATTCTGAGTCTGATCGTAGGATTGCGAATCTCAAACAAGTGATTTTCCAATCACATTCATCGTTTATACTGCTGTTAATAAAATTTATTAGTGTTTGTTAAACCTGCTGAGCAATGCCAGCACATTTACCGAATCTCGTGAAATAACTTTAGAAGTAAGCCGATTGAGACGGAAGCAGGAAGAAGAAAGGGGGAAGCAGGAAGAAAAATTTAATTTTATAGGCTCAGAGGAAGTAGCATCGGATGTTTTAGGTTTAGAAGCAAAGCGGGAAGGAGGAAAAAAAGAGAAAAAATTAGAATCGGATATTTCGGCTGGTGAAGAATGGATTAGTTTCAAAATCAGCGATACTGGAATTGGAATCAATGCAGAGCAAATAGAGAGAGTATTTCAAGGTTTTACGCAAGCGGACGAGTCTACTACTCGCCGATACGGCGGTACCGGTTTGGGATTGGCAATCGCCAAGAAATTCTGTCAGATAATGGGCGAGATATTAGTAGGGAAGCGAGTTTAAAAAAGGTCAATGTTTACTATAGAATTCCCGGCGGTTATGGCTAAAAAAGCAGCTACTTAAAGAGGATTTGCCAACCAATAATTGCCAAGGCTAAATCTGCGATCGCGTGGCTGATATAACTCGACCAAAGCGAACCGTAAGTCAGATAAGAGTGCGACCAAATTATCCCGGCGGCGAAGACAGCTAAGGAGCCCAAGATCACAGCCTGCCAGTCGCTGTAAGCTGCTATTACAAAAATGTGGTGGAGCGTGAAAAATAGCGAACTCAGAAATATTGCTTTTGTACCGGGTATGAGAATCTGGCACTTGTTGCAGACAAACCACCGCCAAGTAAATTCTTCAATCAGCGAGTTAACTAGCAGAAAATATGCTTCAACAATTAAGTAAATATTAGGGCTGCTAATACCTAATTGCTGCGATTTTTCCTTAGCAACTACAGGATCGATCCAGTGCTGGCCGAAAAGCCGATAGATACCTAGAATCATCGCAAACATGAATATTCCCCAAATAGCTCCAGCCAGCAATTCTTGGCGCTTGGGCATGGATAAACTGAGCTTTTTGCGATCGACAAAAACAGACCAGGCGATCGGAAAAACCAGCAACCAAACTTGACACAAGACTGACAGTGTTTGTCCCCAGCCTCCCGGCGCAATATACAAGCCTGCTATGATACCGATACTAGCGGCAGGGACAAGCAATGCTAGAGCCAATAGTGCTGTTTTGCGATCGCCCATATCTAACATTTTTCACGCTTCATTAAAAAATCGGATTGAGATCGAAGGAAAAAGCTCGGCGGCGGACAAGTAATACCACTTTCAAGAAACAGCGCAACTGTCTGCCCGTGTTCCAAACCCTTATGCAGTCAGCCATTTCCAAGTTTTCAATCTAAAATTTAAAATAGTATAAGTTTTGTGCCGCTTATAAAAGCGGCGCTTATTTGTTGCAACCAAAAATATGCAGTTGCACAAAATTGAAGACTCCGCTGCTAAAGCAGTTTTGATGGCAACTAAGTATTTATGGAAGCACAAGTCGATCATCTATTTGCATTTGGGGTTCAAAATACAATAATATGATTGAATCCCTTGTAGCTGTGTATTTTGGCTGAATGGCGATCGCAATTGATTTTGGAACTAGCAACACCGTGGTCGCTCGCTGGAATCCAGCCCGATCGCAGCCCGAAACTTTGAAATTACCGGGATTGTCGGCAATCTCGGCTCAAAATCCGCCCCTAATTCCCAGTTTACTCTACGTTGAGGACGCTGCTCAAAGTAAAGTCATACTCGGTCAGCAAGTCCGCGACAAAGGCCTGGATTTGAGTGGAGATTCTCGGTTTTTTCGCAATTTTAAGCGGGGAATTGGCACTTCTGTTCAGGGTTTTGTGCCAGAACTTGACGGGCAACTTGTTACTTTTGAACGAGTAGGCGAGTGGTATTTGAGCCAAATTGTCAACTCAATTCGCGAACTGCCTTTGCCGATCGACTCTTTGATTTTTACTGTGCCGGTAGATAGTTTTGAAGCTTACCGCCATTGGTTGGGCCAAGTGTCTCAATCCCTGCAAGTAGAACAGGTGCGGATGTTGGACGAACCTACGGCGGCTGCTTTGGGTTACGGTTTGGCCGATCGCGAAAATCTGTTAGTAATTGATTTCGGCGGCGGAACTCTAGACCTTTCTTTGGTGCGTTTGGACGCTTCCTCCAACAAACAGCCCCTCGGTTTTATTCTCAAATGGGGCGAAAAGCTATTAGCTGAATCTTCAGCGCAAAAAACAAAAGTTGCCCGGGTTTTGGCTAAAGCCGGACAAAATTTAGGCGGTTCTGATATTGATAATTGGCTGGTTGACTATTTTGTTCAAAAACAAGGGCTGGCAAAATCTCCGATTACAACGAGATTGGCAGAACGCTTAAAGATTCAGTTGTCTTTGGTAAATCAGGCAGTTGAGGTTTATTTTGATGACGAAAATTTTGAGAGTTACGAATTAGAATTAGACCGAACTCGTTTTGAATCTATCCTCGCGGAACATCAGTTTTTTGACAAACTAGACGAGTGCATGAATCAAGTATTGCAGCAAGCGCGCCGCCAAGGCTTAGAAATTGGCGATATCGATGCAGTTTTGCTAGTTGGCGGTACGGTACAAATTCCCGCTGTCGGGCGTTGGGTGGAGAAATATTTCGATCCGGCAAAAATTCGCTGCGACAAACCTTTTGAGGCGATCGCCCAAGGTGCTCTGCAACTGAGTCAAGGCATAGAAATCAAAGATTTTCTCTATCACAGTTACGGCATCCGCTACTGGAACCGCCGCGACAACTGCCACAGTTGGCACAGTTTAATCAAATCCGGCCAGTCTTATCCGATGAGCGAACCGGTAGAATTAGTCTTGGGAGCTTCTTTAGAAAATCAGCCGAGTATAGAATTAATTATCGGCGAATTGGGAGCGGAAACTGGCGGCACGGAGATATATTTTGACGGCGACAGGCTAATTACTCGCCAACTCGCTGGTCAAACATCGGTACAGCCCTTAAATGATAAAGAAGGAGCTCGCAGTATCGCGCAATTGACGCCGCCTGGGTATCCGGGGAGCGATCGCATCAAAATCTTCTTCCGCGTTGACGAACAGCGCTTTTTGCGAATTACTGTGGAAGATTTGCTGACAAATGAAACGTTGTTAGAGGATAAACCCGTGGTGCAGCTAAGTTAAGAATAGGTTTTACAGGTAAGGTGCGCGGCCCGGCGCACCCTACGGATTGCCTTCAAAACAAATTGTTAAAAGCAGATGAACTATAAACTAGAATTTCCCCTCTCTCCCGAATTAGAAAAGTATCGCGACAAAATTGAAGCTACCATTAAACCTTACATCGAAATTCAAACCCAGAATAATGATGACGTTAATTGCTGGCAGAGTAAATTTGGGGGATTGCCCTATTTACCTAAAGGCTTTGAATATCCCAAAACTTGTGACGGTAAATATTTATTTCTGCTAGCGCAACTCAACTTTTCTGAAATACCGCCTTTAGATAGTTTTCCCGATCGGGGAATTTTGCAGTTTTATATTGGAGACGATGACTTATATGGTTTAAATTTCGGCAATAAGGTAGATATAGATAATCCCACAGTCCAAGACAGATTCAAAATAATCTATTTTCCTCAGCCAGACCTCCAAGTTGAAAACATCATTACCAATTATGATTTTTTGCCGGAACCAGAAGATTTTCCTGTTAGTGGCTGTTGTAGCTTGCAATTTACCAAAAAATATGCGCCGATTAGTATCAGTGACTGCAGATTTACAGAAATTTTAAGTTCCGAAATTTATGAGCTATTGAGCGACGACTATGAAATTGAGAATGAGTACAGAAAAATCTCGCATTCCTTTGGTCATAAAATAGGTGGTTATCCTGATTTTACGCAAGAGGACGTAAGAAAATATAGTAGTAAATACGATCGGCAACACAAGTCAGACATTCTTTTATTCCAAATAGATACAGAGCGAAATAATACAGTAGATATCATGTGGGGAGATATGGGTATATGTAACTTTTTTATTGATGAATCAGCACTCAGAAAATTAGATTTTAGTAAGGTTTTATACAATTGGGATTGTTCTTGAAGGCAGCAGTAAAGTAAACACACCTAAAAAAATGTAATACGCAGAGCCCCGACTTTTTGAAGAAGTCGGGGCTATAAAAGATTGAATAGTGTTCGACTGTGCCCGATGCCCAATAGCCAATGCCCAATGCCCTAAACCTGAGATTTGTGCACCACCACCGGCGTTCCCACCGAGGCCCATTCAAATAGCCATTTAGCGTGATTGACAGCTACATTTGTGCAGCCGTGAGTAACGGGATTGCCAAACAAATTGTGCCAGTAAGCGCCGTGAATTGCCATGCCTCCGTCGTAATACATTGTATAGGGAACGTCGGGCACGTCGTAGTCAGGCCCAGTCATTCTAGTAACGCGGTGTTTGGTTTGAACGGCAAAGGTTCCGGTGCGGGTGGGAGTCGATGATTTGCCGCTGGAAATAATCACCGCGTAAACGGGTGTATTTCCTTCCCAAGCTATTAACCTTTGTCTGGATAAATCTATTTCAATCCAGCGTTCGCTGGATTGCTGCAGCAGCATAATTTTATTGGCAATTATGTTGTGCTGTTCGCTGGCAAATGCGGTCATTGAACCGCCGCAGAATGCAGCAAAAGTGAGGGCGCAGGCGGCACAGAAAGTTCCAGCGCGGCGGAAGTAAGTTGAGTTGATAATGCTGTTCATTTCTCACACCCAAAACGATTTTAGATTTTAGATTTTAGATTGGGAAAATTTCACCCCTAGTTCTATTTTAGATTGTAGATTATAGATTTTAGATTGGGAAACCGGGCTTAACAAGTTGTTAAGTTTTGGGCGAGAGTTCGGGCAATTTGGACGATCGCCCGCCAATCGCGATTTTCCACTAAGTGTTTGGGAAATAAGTCTCCAGCTAAACCAACGGCGATCGCCCCGGCGTCAATAAATACTTTCGCATTTTCCAGCGTCACCCCGCCAGTGGGAATTAAAGGAATGTTTCCCAGGGGGCCTTGCAGGCTTTTCAGGTAAGCCGGGCCTCCCAAAGCCGATATCGGAAAGACTTTAACGCAGGTAGCGCCTGCTTGCCACGCGGTGACAATTTCCGTAGGAGAAAAAGCACCGGGGACGATCGGCACTCCGGCATCAACTGCGGTTTTAATCATAGTTAAATCGGTGTGCGGCGTAAATAGAAATTGAGCGCCGCAGTCGATTGCTTGCTGCAACTCTTCTAAGTTTAATAAAGTGCCGGTGCCAATACTAAAAGTAGGGAATTGGGACCGGAGTTCGGCAATTAATTCAGCAGCTTTGTGGGTATTCCAAGTAATTTCAATAAACTGGAGTCCTCCGGCTGCTACCGATGATGCCATGTGCCGAGCGAGTTCTTTTTCGGAGGAACGGATAACTGCGATCGCCCGTTTTTTTTTGAGTAGTGTCAACCAAGATTGATGATTCATGCTAACTGATTTTGCCCCCAGATAATTCAATACAGTTCAGATCGGAAGATCGAGCGGTTGAAACCGCGTCTATACAAACAAAACCCACCTCCGCGGGTTTCCGAGGGGGCGGTTAAAATTGCGTTATTTTCTTTACACTACAGGCAAGTGGACTGCGTTTGACTCGCTAGCTAGAGCAAGTAAAGCCTCAGCATCGCTCTGTCGTGCCATCCATATTACCGCTATTTGCATAACCTCGCTCTACCCGTTGTAATGAGCAACAACTTTAGTTACTTTTCCGGTTGAACTGACTTCCATAAACTCACCTGCCATCGTGCCTTTTTGGTTGATGTAGTAAAGGACCACACTGGAAACTCCCCACATCACATCCAGCAACTCAAACTTGAGGTCAGGATAAACTTCCAGCCCTTTTTTGAAGTAGTTTCGTAGCGCTTGTTTGCCTGTCACTGTCCCAGATGGTTCGTTTAGCAGTTGCGCTGCGACAGGCGATATCAGAATTACATCTTCTGCGTAATGGGACATGATTCGATCGAGGTTATGAGTATTCCAAGCTTCTACCCAATCAAGTGCAAGTTCACGCGCTCTATCTTCAGTGACGGTCATGGTTTGCTACTCCAATGCTTTTTTTCGCTGCTTCCTGTGTCCCCACAAAAAAAATCGGGGAGATTCCAGACAATCCCAGAATCACCCCAATTATTGATTTCAAACTTTAGATTTAATCTAAAATCCAAAATCCCAACTTGATTAGGCGATCGTCGCCATTTTCACATCGCTATTAGCTAACAAACTTTGCAATTCATCCGCATCCACAGTTTCCTTTTCAACTAGCAGATCTGCCAAAGCATTAAGGACGTGGCGGTTGCCGACGAGTACATCTTTAGCGCGGCGGTAAGCTTGCTCTACCAACAAACGCACTTCATCGTCGATCGTCGCTGCGGTTTCTTCGGAAAAATCGCGTTCGGCCATGATATCGCGACCCATGAACATATTGCCTTGCTGGCGACCCAAAGCCACAGGGCCCAGCCGATCGCTCATTCCGAAGCGAGTCACCATTTGCCGCGCTACTCTTGCCACTTGCTGCAAGTCGTTCGACGCACCGGTTGTTACTTCTTCCTCGCCGAAGACAATCTCTTCAGCAATGCGGCCGCCCAAAGCTACCGCCATTTGATTTTGCAAGTAAGACCGAGAATACAAGCCAGAATCCATCCGATCTTCGCTGGGTGTGAACCAAGTCAAACCGCCAGCGCGGCCGCGGGGGATAATGCTAATTTTCTGCACGGGGTCGTAGTCGGGCATCAGCGCGCCGACTAAAGCGTGACCGGCTTCGTGGTAAGCTACCAAAGTTTTGCGCTTTTCGCTCATCACGCGGTCTTTCTTTTCCGGGCCAGCGAGCACGCGGTCGATCGCGTCGTTGACTTCATCCATCGAGACTTCTGTCAAGTTGCGGCGGGCGGCTAAAATTGCTGCTTCGTTGAGTAGGTTGGACAAATCCGCACCTGTGAAACCGGGTGTCCGGCGGGCGATTTTTTCCAAGTCCACGTCTTTCGACAAAGTTTTGCCGCGGGCGTGAACGTTGAGAATTTCTAGGCGGCCTCCGAAGTCGGGGCGATCGACTACAACTTGGCGATCGAAGCGACCCGGACGCAGCAGCGCCGCATCGAGTACGTCGGGGCGGTTCGTGGCAGCAATCAGAATGATGCCTGTATTGCCCTCAAAGCCGTCCATTTCTGTCAGCAACTGGTTCAGGGTTTGTTCCCGTTCGTCGTTACCACCGCCCAAACCAGCGCCCCGCTGGCGGCCTACTGCGTCAATTTCATCGATAAATACGATACAAGGAGCGTTCGATTTAGCTTGTTCAAACAAGTCGCGGACGCGGGAAGCACCGACACCCACGAACATTTCCACAAATTCTGAACCGGAAATCGAGAAGAAGGGAACGCCGGCTTCTCCAGCCACTGCTTTTGCCAGCAGGGTTTTGCCTGTTCCGGGAGGGCCCACCAGCAGCACGCCTTTGGGGATTTTTGCTCCGACTGCGGTGAAGCGGTCTGCATTTTTCAGGAAGTCCACGACTTCTGCGAGCTCTAGCTTGGCTTGTTCGATGCCTGCCACGTCGCCGAAAGTCACCTGAGTTTGGGGCTCCATTTGGACTCTAGCTTTGGATTTGCCGAAGTTCATGGCTTGGTTGCCGGGCCCGTTTTGGGCGCGCCGCACCAGGAAAAACAGTCCCACCAAAAGCAGAATCGGGAAGAACAGGCTGCTGAGGGCTTTTACCCAGAAACCTTCGTCGCTTTGCGGTAGAACAGAAATGTCTACGTTATTTTTGGTCAGGATGTTGATCAGTTCGGGGTCGTTCGGCAGGTTAACGAGTACCTTGTTGCCGTCCTGGGCTGTGACCAGGGCTTTGCTGCGATCGGAACTGATATTTATTTTGTCTACTCTCTTGCCTTCGACTTCTTGAATGAATTGACTGTACTTCCAAACTTCCCTACTTGGGGGCTGTTTGTCAAAAAATGCCGTTGCTAAGGCAATGACTACAATAGCCAGCAGTGCGTACAGGCCCGCGTTTCTCCACCGTTTATTCACCGAGGTCGATCCTCCTAATTTTTAGTCCCTGCGATTTGGGAATTTTTAATTATGTTCATCAATCTTAACGTAATTGTAACTTGTTTTTGTGGGGTGAGGAATCCCGGCCATGCTGCGGCGGTCGGAGGTCGCGGGAACGGAACTTCTCATCGGTCTGTGAATAGGCTGCGATGCATACAATATTAAAAGATTTTTGTCAATACTTGGCGCCCCCCAGCCCACAAGGTTTTCGGCGATCGGCGGGCGATTTTCAGTTAATCTAGTAGAAACCAAGAAGCGAGCAGGGATGGGAATTACCTACACTACCTGAAAAATTAGAAATTTTTTGACTGACAGCTAGATAGTCGATCGGGAGGGAAAAGTAGATACAGGAGCGACGACGATGCTAGTTTTGCCAGAATCAACTGCTGCACAGTTTAACTTCGCTAAGCTTAGGAAGCAGATAGTTAAGCATGCTAACGAGGAGACTGCTGAAAGAGGTATTGTTGGTGGGGTTGCAGTCGAAGTGTGCGGTAGGAAAGGTTGGTTTGAACCAATCGTCCCACCTGGGAACAAGTATGCTTTACTCGTTGCTATTGTGATGGAGGCGCTGGATTTGATTGTCGAGCCCAGAGGATTGCAAATATATCCCAATCCTCGCTCTCTCAGTCTACCTGTGGCTGAGATCGAGTAGAGCGTTTAATTTGTCAATTGAACGAGAGAGAGTGATGTTAAAGCTGCTGGCGATCGGATGTCTCAATCCTCAGCGTTTTCTATTTAAAATAATCCTGTGTGCGTGCAAAAACGTTGTATAAAATAGTAAGGACTATTCTGGGAACAACCGAAATGGGGGTTCGTCTGTTAGCAAACGATCTATATTAGTAGCTTGGCGGTAACAACTACGATAAAATCTTCAGTGTATGACTGAGCGCTAAGGCAGGAGCGAGGGTTACAGCGTGATGGGCGCAAACTTCCTTGAGAAAAAACGAGCTATCGCCAAACATCCTCAGTTAAATTCTTTAAACCAATCACACTTGACCTATGGCAGAAACACTTGGCTCTCTCTGCGACAAATTGACAATTGTTAAATTGAAACAGTGGCATTCCGAAGACGAAATCAGACTCAAGAGCCTTGCTGTTCAAGAAAAACAGCTTCAGGAGGAAATGAACGAATTTATTAGCGCTGCTATATCGGGTCAAATTCCGAGCGATCGCCTGACTTTCGCCTCAAATAAAGTTTATAAACAAGAAGGCAATTATGTGCCTGATGTCCTTGGCAGCATAGGCGAAATCTTCTCGCAGCTCGCCCACGTTAACTGCAACTTGTGGCACGAACAAGAAAAAGTCTATGAGTTTGAAAAAGTTGCAGCATCCGAAAAAGATAGAGTCGTCAAACAGCTAGCGATATTGAACTTAGAACGGAATAAGTGTATAGATGGAATAGATGGAAATTTCAAAGCACTGGTAGAAAAGATAGGCTCTCAAAAAAATAACTAATTTTAGAGGTAAAACAATGCACTTAGGTCATCGTAAAACTTGTCGGGTATGCGGTTCTTCAGCCCTCACCCCAGTCATTAATTTAGGCGAACAGTATTTGCAAGGTTCCTTTGTCAAGCCGGGGAAAGAAGAACCTCCCCTGAGAAAAATTTCCCTTTCTCTAGTGCGTTGCGATCCCACAAAAGATGAGAAAGCCTGCGGTTTATTGCAGATGGAACATACGGTTCCGCCGGAAGTTTTATATTCTGCCTACTGGTATCGTTCCGGCACGAACCAAACCATGCGAAATCACTTGCAGGGAATTACTGAAGAAGCAGCATCCCTGATTGGCAAAAGCAATGCTCGTGTTTTAGATATTGGCTGTAATGACGGCACTTTACTAAAGGGCTATCCGCAAAACTTCATCAAATTTGGTGTCGATCCGTCAGACGTAGCTCAAGAAATAACCGGAGACATTACTGCAATTCAAGACATTTTTCCTTCAGAAGAACTCACCAAGGTTTTACAAGGCGAAAAATTTGACATTATTACGTCAATCGCCATGTTTTATGACTTGGAAGATCCGGTAAGCTTCTGCAAAGAAATCAAAAAATCGCTGGCCCCTGGTGGTTTGTGGGTCTTTGAGATGTCTTATATGCCATCCATGCTCAAGATGAATTCTTACGACACAATTTGTCACGAGCATTTGGAATATTACAGTTTAGCAGTGCTGGAATATATACTGAAACAAGCTGAATTGAAAATAGTAGATGCCGTACTTAACGACATCAACGGCGGTAGCATTCGCTGTTATGCAACGCATCTTGACAACTTTGCCTTCAAGAAACAAGAAGCTGTGACGCGCATCAAGCTATTACGTCAGGCAGAATTTGACATGGAGCTGGATACCGACAAACCCTACAAAAATTTTCAAGACAGGATCAACGTTCATAAAGAGCAGTTAGTTTCGCTGCTAAAAATGTTGAAAAAAGAACGTAAGAGCATTCACATTTACGGTGCATCGACTAAAGGCAATACAATTTTGCAGTGGTGCGGAATTGACAATCGCATTATAGATGTAGCGGCGGAGAGAAACCCAGATAAATACGGCGCTTATACGCTCGGTACTGAAATTCCGATTGTCAGCGAAGCGGATTCAAGGGCAATGAATCCGGATTATTATTTAGTCTTGCCGTGGCATTTTAAGGAAGAATTTCTCAAGCGCGAGGAAGAAATATTGAAAAGGGGTGTTGGTCTAATCTTCCCTTTGCCTAACGTAGAAATTATCAAATACTAAGTCAAGAAACAATACAGCGCACAACAGGATAAAGCTATGGCCCATTTCTTCATTCATAACAGTTTTCACAGCGGCGATGTGATTTTGACAAGAGCCGTAATTCAGGCGGTTAGAGTTAGTTTTCCTGGGGAACAAATTACCCTGGAGTGTGCTGAAGTCTCTACTTATCTTTGGCAGGATTTAGATTTGCCGATCGCGCTGTATCAAGGCAGCGAATACAAAGGCACAGAACCCACACCAAACTGCCCCCCTGACGCCATATTTGTCAATATGTGGTTTGGGGTTTTTGATGATATTTTGAAACTCTACGGTATGACTTACCAAAATAACGTTCATACCTTTAATCGCCAGATGTATCAGCAGCATCTAAATCATAAATACCTGCTGCCGATACCGATTTACACCCCCATGATTACCTTCTTTGGGGCGCCAGAACAAGTAATAGAAGTTAGAAAAAACAGCATTTTGGTAGAAAACGGAGAAGTTTTCTCCAATCAAAGCTATTTTTATTTAAACGAACATCTGAAACAAATAGTATCAGATTTCCCTCAGCTCAATTTTTACTGTTCAGCTTCTCCTAAAATTACCGCTACAAATATTGTTGATTGTAGCGGCATGAACCTTAAAGATTTGTCGCAAGTCGGAGACAAATGTATTGGTTTTTTGATGAAAGGAAGTGCTATAAATGCCGCCTCACAAACGGAGATTAATCGATATAAACCTCGCTGTATTGTTGGCTGGGATTTACCAGAGAAGCTTTGGGATAACTTGGAAAATCCGGTGGTTTATGCCAAAAATTACGAAGAAGTCAAAAAATGGCTTGGGAAGCTTGCGGAAGATATTAGCTTACCTACAGGCGAAGCCAATCCAGCAAATATTATTTCTCCGATCGAGTCAAAATTTCACCAATCACTAGCAAGCAAAGACAACGATAACTTGCTAGATAAAATTTTGATTGTCTCCCACAAGGAAAAACAATGCGGGGTGCATGAGTACGGTCTTAATATTGCTGAAGCGCTCAAAAAATCAACTCAATACTCTTTTATATATGCGGAATGTTCCAGTTATCAAGAGTTTTTGGATAATGTCAACAAGGTAAAACCATCAGCAATTATTTACAACTATTATTCCTCGACATTACCTTGGGTCAATAAGAAAATACTTCAATCCATCAATGTACCACACATTGGCATTATTCACGAAGTTACCCAGCGAGTAGCAGATGCAGCAAATAATTCACTTTTTCAGTACCATATAGGCCCCGATCCTACATTGCAACTGAAGAATCCAATTGTTTTTAAAACGGGAAGAATTGTACAGCCTTACACGAATTATTACAGATTACCAGAGATCCCTACTATTGGGAGTTTTGGATTTGGAATGCAAGGTAAAGGATTTGAGAAAGTCATTGCCACTGTACAGCAAGAGTATGACGAGGCACTGATTAGGCTGCACATTCCCTTTGCGACTTTTGGCGATGCTGACGGCAGTCAAGCACTTGCTATAGCACAACGATGTCAGCAGTCGATCGTTAAGCCCGGTATTAAACTCAGTTTGAGTCACGAGTTTCTCAGTCAAGAAAAATTACTTGATTTTCTTGCACAAAATACGGTTAACGCATTTTTCTATGAAAAATACGATCATCGCGGTATATCCAGCACGATCGATCACGCGCTGGCTGTAAAGAGACCTATTGCAATCACAAAAAGCAATATGTTCAGACATATTATTTCGGCCAAGCCTTCAATTTGTATTGAAGATTCAAGCTTGAAACAAATTGTTGATAACGGTATTGCACCGCTTGTGCCGTTTTACAATGAGTGGAGCGAAGCTAGTTTCGTTTCGGATTATGAACGTATGCTCGATCGAGTATTAGGGAAGCAACAGAAGTGGCACAGCAACAGGTATTTAGATGTGGGTATTCCAAATGTAACATCATTGAATCGGATATTGGATGATGCTGCCCGATCGCAGTACCAACCTATTATTAATCAGTTATTTGCGCTGGTTCCTGAGATGATGGCTCGGAAAATACCGGAAGCTAATATTCAGCAAGCTTTTATTTTGGATACTGTGCAAAAAATTGCGTCCAAGTTTGCTGCTCCTAAAATTTTATGTATTGGGAGCTATGAAGATAGTGCGGCTGGTGCATTGAAGAAGCTCGGCTACTCTATGGAAGAAATCGATCCGGCGATCAATTGCGATCTCAACACCTATTTCCACAAACCGTCTACTATCAAGGGCAGCTATGATATTATTTTTTCAACATCTGTGCTAGAACACGTTCAAAATGACGAACTGTTTATGACGCAAATCGCTGAACTTTTGGCGCCGGGAGGTACGGGAATTTTAACGTGCGATTACAATGACCAGTATAAACCGGGCGATCGCATTCCGGCAGTAGACTTCCGCCTTTACACTCAGAAAGACTTCCGACAACGACTTCTTCCTTTATTGAAAAATTGTGTGTTCCCTGACGTTCCGCAGTGGGATTGTCCGAATCCAGATTTTATCTATGAAGGATGTCGTTATACATTTGCCACCTTTGTTTTTCAGAAAAATAAACTGTGAACGCTCTTATTTTTGGTGCTAACGGACAAGACGGATATTATCTCAGTGAGTTGTGCAAGTCCAAAGGAATCAAACCTACAGGCTTATCGCGATCGGGAGATTGGATTCGTGGCGATGTATCTGACTGCGAGCAGGTTGAGGAGTTCGTAAAAGAATACAAACCAACCTATATATTTCACTTAGCTGCAAAATCAACAACCCGACACGACGCGCTGTTTGAAAATCATGCAGCAATTTCAACTGGTACACTAAATATTTTAGAAGCGGTGTACAAACACAGCCCTACCTCCAAAGTTTTTATTACAGGTAGCGGTGTTCAATTCTACAATGATGGCAATCCTATTTCTGAGGATACTGCTTTTGAAGCAAGCAGTGCTTATGCAGTTGCTCGCATTCAATCAGTTTATGCAGCCAGATATTACAGAAGTCTCGGTATCAAAGCCTATGTAGGATATTTATTCCATCACGAAAGTCCTCTCAGAAAACCCAATCATGTCAGCCAAAAAATTGTACTTGCCGCTAAGCAGATTCTACGGGGTGCTGATGAAAAACTGCAAATAGGTGATATCTCTGTAGAGAAAGAATGGACATTTGCGGGTGATGTAGCACAGGCTATAATGACATTGATTGAGCAAGATAATATTTTTGAAGCAGCGATCGGTTCCGGCAAAACTCACTCCATAAAAGATTGGATAGAAGTCTGTTTTTCGCACCTCGGTTTGGATTGGACGCGCTATGTAGAGCCGGCTGATAATTTTCAGGCTGAATATAAGCGATTAGTATCCAATCCCGCGCTAATGCACAGCCTGCACTGGCAACCAAAAATAGACCTGCGACAACTCGCAGTTATGATGATCGAGACCAGATAAAATTACGCTCTAACTTTAGGTATTTGAATGATGAAACAATTATCTCAGCCCGCTTCTTACCCCTATGCACCTATGCACAAACATTACGGTTTTGCGGTTTTTCAGCCCCAGGAAATAGCGCCGTATTTGGCGACAGCTCAAGAGCTAAAAAACAGCGAACCAAACTGCATAATTACATGGTTTACTACTTCGGAAAGTGAGAAGGCGCTGCAAAACAATCCCTACATTGACCAACTTATTGTTCTGGAGGGAAGCGCGAAGTCCCTAGAAACTGAGATACCGCGCTTGCAGTCAGAACGTTCTTGGTCGCGATTTTTTGCTTCTGAACAGTCTTCTGGCAAGCGAATATTGCTAGGACAACTCGGCTTAAATGGTGATTGCCTTCATGCAACCACTTTGGCTCGGCAAATCAAGCATGATTATCCAAATTGCCATTTAACTTGGGCAATTTCATCTATGTGCCGGAGTGTAATTGAAGAAAATCCATTTGTCGATGAAATTTGGGAATTTCCCGCCAATAATTGGCAGCAAATAGTAGCAGCTTGGTATGAGTTGGAAAAAGAAGTACAGCAGCGTCTTAACCGCGGTGAATTTGATGAAGTATTTTTGACGCAGGTGAGTCCAAATAACTATCAAAATTATGATGGAACTACTAAAGCATCTCTTTTTCGCGGCTATCCAAAACCGATTACTGTTCCCATTCAGAATATTCTGCGCCTGCGAAATGATGAGATTGAAAGAGTCCGCAATTTTGCCGATCGCCACAACTTGCTGAAACGCAGTCATGTTATTTTATTTGAATGTACGGGCAGTAGCAGTCAATCTTTTGTCAAGCCAGAATATGCTTTGTCTGTTGCTCAATCGCTGCTGTCTCGCTTACCGGATTGCAGCATTATTCTTTCGTCTAACCTGAAAATTCCAGTAGCAGATGCACGAATTATTGATGGTAGCGTGTTGACTCTGCGAGAAAATGCGGAGTTAACCAAATATTGCAGTCTTTTAATTGGCTGTTCTAGCGGCGTTACGCAGACAGTATTAACAGATTGGGCTAAACCGTTACCGATGATTCAGTTGTTGCTGGCATCTACATCAGTATATGCTTCGATCGCGCACGATCTTGAATATTGGCAACAGTCATCAGAGCAAGTTTTAGAAATGACGGATTGCTCGGTAGAACACGCAGTTGAATGTGCTTATACTGCTCTCGTGCAAGGATTTCCCGAAGCGCGACGCCGATTCCACCAGCAAATTCCCTTAAATTTTAACTTCTATTTGAATCTGGTTCGTTCAGCTCTCCTGCAAAACTGGCAGTATCTGAAAGCGGCGCGATCGGTTTTGCACACTACACAGCGATACGGTTGGCATCCACAGCTAAAAACTTTTGTACAAAATGAGTTAATCCCTAAGATAGATGTAAATAGAACTTTGCAAATTACCCCGGAAAATTATTCTAAGTTTTTGCAAGAGTTTGTTGGGGACTGGGAAGAGGGTAAAAAAGTTACAGTTTCTGCGATCGCTCCTGAAGCGGCAAGCACTCACCGACATTTTTGGTCAGTAATAATACCGACTTACAACCCGAAACATCACTATCTGGAACAAACCCTCAAAAGCGTTCTGGAACAAGCTCCAAATTCCAGCGAAATGCAGATAGAAGTAGTCGATGATTGCTCTGTAAATTCTGATGTAGAGGAAATTGTCAAGAAAGTCGGCAACGGTAGAATTGCTTTCTACAAGCAATCTCAAAACCTGGGTCAAATTGCTAACTGGAATGATTGCATCCAGCGTGCTCGCGGTAATTGGGTTCACATCCTGCATCAAGATGATATTGTCTTGCCAGGATTTTACAAGAGCCTGCAAACAGCGTTAGAAAAAGAGCAAAATGTAGGAGCTGCTTTCTGCCGCCACTACTATATAGATGCAGGTGGAAATCAGCAATTTTTATCGGAAATTGAACGGGAAACAGCGGGGGTTATAGAAAACTTCTTAGAGCGAATTGCAGTCAGGCAAAGGATTCAATTTGCTTCTATTGTTGTCAAGCGCAGCGTTTACCAAACATTGGGTGGGTTTTCGGCGCAAGCTGCTTCTGCTGCTGACTGGGAGATGTGGAAAAGGATTTCATGTCATTGTAAAGTTTGGTACGAACCTCAGATTTTAGCGTGTTTCCGGCTGCACTCAGCCTCAGAAACTTCTCGCTTAATGCAGTCTGGGGGGAACATTGCAGACGCTCACAAGGCTATTAAAATTTCCCAATCTTACCTTCCCCAAAATCTCGCTGAGCAATTATCTAATCGGGCGAAAGAACACTATGCGATCGAAGCTCTAAAAATGGCGCATTCAATGATTGCTAGAGGGGGGGTCAATTCGGCGATCGCACAGATTAGAGAAGGATTGAAATGCAGCAATTCGTCAAAAGTAATTAGTTTGCTGCCCGCTGTTTTCCTCTCAAGCGAATCTGAACAACAGCTAACTTCAGAAACGCCAAAGCAATCGCCCAAAATTATCATAGACGGCGTAATGTTTCAGCTACACAACTCTGGAATTACCCGCGTCTGGCATTCATTAATGACAGAATGGGCAAGTCTGAGTTTCAGCCAGCACATCCTAGTGCTCGATCGCAATGGAACTTCTCCCAAAATTGCCGGAATAAATTATCGGCCAGTCCCAGCTTATGACTATGGTAATACTGAAGGCGATCGCGAAATGTTGCAGCAAATCTGCGATGAAGAACAAGCGGATTTGTTTATTTCTACTTACTACACTACACCGCGATCGACACCCTCTGTATTCATGGCTTATGACATGATTCCAGAAGTCACGGGAGCGAATCTAGCTAACCCGATGTGGAAAGAGAAACATCATGGTATCCGCCATGCTTCTGCATACCTTGCAATTTCAGAAAATACAGCCCGCGATTTAGTAAAATGCTTTCCAGATATTTCTCTGGATTCGGTAACAGTTGCTCATTGCGGAATTGATAGGAATTTTTCACCATCGACCTTGGTAGAAGTTAACCAATTCAAGACGAAATACGGTATTTCAAAGCCTTACTTTCTTTGGGTTGGCGATCGCGTCGGATTTAACGGCTATAAAAATGCAATTTTCTTCTTCAAAGCCTTCTCTCAATTTAGCAGTAAACATCTATTCGAGATAGTCTGCGTCGGCGGCAACTCGGCATTAGAAACAGAGTTGCAAGCATACACTTCCGACATCACAGTTCACCTGCTAAAACTGAGCGACGATGAATTGCGAAGCGCTTACTCGGGCGCTTTAGCATTAGTTCAGACCTCAAAATATGAAGGTTTCGGGTTGCCATTGCTGGAAGCCATAGCCTGCGGTTGCCCAGTAATTACCTCTCCAAATAGCTCCATTCCTGAAGTATTGGGTCAAGCAGCTTTATATGTGAACGGCGAGGATGTTGATGAACTGACAAAAGCCTTTATTGACATTCAAAATTTTGACAGACGTCAATTATTAATTGCTGCTGGTCTGGAACAAGTTAAAAAGTTCTCTTGGTCTGAAATGGCTGCAAAAGTTAGCTCAGCTTTGATAGCAGCTACTCAGCTTTCGGCTAAAAAATCTGTTGCTGCAACCGCGTCTATGGCTTCCCTAATCAGCGTTGTTGGACAATATCAAAGTAATCAGTCAGACTCATCAGCATTAGCAAATGTGCGTCAAGCGAGAAAACAAATTGCTGACATCTGGCTTAATTTACCAGCAGATCAACTTGCAAGTGCTTATTCTGGCGAGATAGGAAAAGCGCACCAAGCACTGCTGGCCAGCGGCATTAAAGATGAAACGCTAACGGATAGCGAACAGAATTTTGTTAATCAGCTAGCAGGACAAATTGCGAAAGGATTTAACGACCCGCAAGCCATCAATTACTTTTTAGCTGCGATGCTGTACCGGCGGGCAGACCAATTGCCGCTTAAGTACGATCGCGCTGCAGTGCCTAATTGGTTCGCCAACGAATATCTCAAATTCATGTTTACTTGTCCGAACCTATTTCAAACCAGAGGAGAAGCAGACAGTTACTATCAATTCATCCAAGGCTGGGTGGATTACGTCCATAGCAATATCTTCAAAAATCCCGATTCCCAACTTTGGCAAAATATAGCTTTATTTTTCTCGCAAGTTGCGAACTTTATCCCGCTGTACTTTACCGCGGCAAACCTGCGCGATATTTACACCAAACGGGCGGAAATTATTGAGTTTTCGCTCAAAAATCGCGGCTGTTCGATTGATTGTATCTTCCCGGCGCGATCGCCAAATCGGACAAAAATCCGCGTCGGCATCATCAACGACCATTTCGCGCCGCAAACCGAAACCTTCGCTACCATCCCGGTTTTCGAGCATTTAAACCGCAACGAGTTCGAGATTTACCTGTACGCGCTCAACACCAGCGGCCACCAATTAGAACAATACTGCCAAAGTCGCGCCGACAAACTGGTTGCACTCCCGAAAGACTTTGCATCGCAAGTCCAAACAATCCGCGCCGACGACTTAGATATCCTGTTTTTCGGTACGAATTTAACAGCTATTAACAAACCGCTGACTTCACTAGCAATGCACCGTTTAGCGCGGGTACAAACTACATCTTTCTGTTCCCCGACTACCACCGGAATCCGGCACATGGATTACTACATCGCAGGCCAATTTACCGCGCCGGATGCTAGTTATCAAGAACAATATCGCGAACAGTTGGCTGTTCTCCAAGGCAGCGGTTTTTGTTTCAAATACGCCACAGAATCGGAAGTTGCTACAGTTAAACCTACCCGCCAAAGTCTGGGAATTTCAGACAATACAACAGTTTTTATCTCCGGCGCCAACTTCTACAAAATTCTGCCGGAGTTGAGAGAAACTTGGGTAAAGATTTTAGCTGCTGTACCCGATTCAATCTTGATTTTATATCCCTTCGGCCCGGCTTGGACTCGCACTTATCCAGCCACACCTTTTGTCAACAATCTGAACGCTGTCTGCGCTAAATACGGCGTCAATAACAACCGCTTGCGGTTCGTAAAACAACTGCCTAGTCGCGCGGATGTGAAAGAATTTTTGCAGCTAGCAGATGTTTATCTCGATTCCTATCCTTATGCTGGGGCAACATCGTTAATTGACCCTTTGCAAGTAGGATTGCCGGTAGTGGTTGTAGAAGGAAATGCTTTGCGGTTCCGCCAAGGTGCGGCGATGCTGCGGGAACTGCAAATGTCTGATTTAATTGCGTATGACGAAGCATCTTACATTCAGCTAGCCGTTACTCTCGGCACCAACCAGCAATTGCGGCACCAAAAACGGCAGGAAATTCAGCAAAAAATGCAAGGCAATCCGCGCTGTTTTGACAGTGTTGCATACTCTGGGGCGATCGGCAAATTATTCCAAGAACTCTTTGGCCAATGGCAAACCAGCCACCTAGAAGCATCCCGCAGCTTACAGGATAGCATTCCCAAGCAGCCAGATTTAGACGAGATCCTCTCGAATGCCCTCAAGCTTTACCAACGAAACTCCTCAAACATCTCAGCAATATCCGAACTGCGTCAAATCCGCAAACAAATCGCTGATTTTTGGCTGAATCTTCCCGCCGAAAACCTCGAAACCGCTTACAAAAGCGCGCCGGGTAACAGTTATCAAATCTTCCTCAAGAGTGGCTTCCAACATCAACCGATGATGGAAAGCGAACAAATATTTTTGCAGCAATTAACCCAGATTAGCAAAGGATTAGTGCATCCCAAAGCTGTCAACGCCTTGCTTGCCGCGATGCTGTATTTCCCGCCGGGAACCATGCGAATTCCCGACGCTCGCAACCGTTTGCCTCACTGGTTAATTGGCGATTACGAACAAGTTTTTGAGACGGATTCCGCCGTCAATTCTGATTCAACTTCTGACTTGCTAGCTCAATACATTCAATCGCCGCAATTTGCGAATCAACTGTTAGGATGCGTCAATCTTTACCGCATCGATCCGTCTGACGAATCGGTAGTTTTGGAACTCCGCCAAATCAGAAAACAAATGGCTGATTTTTGGCTGACTGTTCCTTCAGAAAAACTCGAAAGTTTTTACCGAGGAGAAGTTCGCAAAGGATATCAAGCAATACTTAGCTGCGGCTTGCAAGCAGAATCGATGACTGAAGCCGAACAGCAGTTTTTACAGAAATTGACTGAAATTAGCAAAGGGTTGGTGCAGCCTCAAGCTATCAATGCTTTGCTGGGGGCGATGCTGTATTTTGTTCCGGGAAAAATGCGGGTTCCAGATGCTCGCACCCGCTTGCCGCAGTGGTTGCTTGAAGATTACGAAAAGGTGTTTGAAAGCGCATTTGCGACAACACAACAAACTGTTGTCAAACAAGATTATCTGCCGCAGTTTCTCAATCAATTAACTGCTGCCGTCAATCTTTATGAAATCGACCCGACTGTTGAATTGGTAATAGCAGATTTGCGGCATATTCGCAAGCAAATTGCCGATTTGTGGCTGAGCGTTTCCGGCGAACAAGTAGAAGTTTTGTACCGGAGCGATTTTGGCAAGGGTTACAAAGCGATGCTGGGCAGCGGGTTTATTAACGAGCCGCTGAATGAGAGCGATCGCGAGTTTTTTAACTCGTTGGTTGTGGAGTTGAGTAAAGGGTTTGGAACGCCTAAAGCTGTGAATAATTTGTTGGCGGCGATGCTGTATTGTCGCCCTGGACAGTTGCGGGTTCAGGATGCGAATACTTGTTTGCCTCCGTGGTTGTTGGCGGATTACGAGCAGTTTGTTGGGGGTGCGGTTAAGGTGGCTGTGAAGTAAACGAAGGTAATTTGTATCGAAAACACAAGATATTATAGTGTATGGCTGCACTAAAACCCTAACCAACCTCGAAGAGATTGGTCAAGTCGCTCAGCATCAGAATCTCCTAATTTGCCAATCTTCATGGCAACCAAACTTTCATGTACTGTATACAAACCTCGCTTGACTGCTGTGGCCACATTTAACCCTGCTGTTGACCATTCAGCCAGTACGAACTCACCCTCAAGTAATGATGCAGTTTTGCTTGTCAATGGCAAAATCATAATGTCTTGAGATAAGCTGTTGTGCATTTAAATTGTATATTTCGACTTGGGATCGAACAATCGTCAAATCCGATCCCCATCGGACCTACTCCCCCTCTCCCTCTCTAATACCATAGGCAATCTAGATGCAACACAGCTTACGTGCGGCGCACTCACAACAATTGCTGGTCTTACCTTAGAACTAGACAAGTTTGAAAAGGGATATCTAACCAAAATTATGTCATTTTTAGAGTAGCTGGGCATAGACATCATCCTCAGTATTATCCCAAACTGTATCTAGTGATGTTTGACTGGCTTGAAGCCAAACCTCAGCTTCTTCATCAGGTAAAACTGTTACTAATACTTTTGCCCCTTCGGGTAACTCTGATAACTCCAGCAGTTCAATTTTCCCTTGTCGAACAGTAGCCCAAAGTGTTTTCAGCATATCCACCTCATAAACTGTGCTTTATGCAATTTGCAGATTTTTGGTAAGTCGTCGCACTGAGCGATGACTTACCACCTCACACACATAGATCGAGACAGTATTTAAGCCTGATTTAGGAGCAATTTAACACAAATTCTGGCTGCTGAGTCTCAAACAAAGGGCGAGTTACCTGACGCAGCAGCACAGTTTCTAAACTGCCTTCTACTACACTTTCTGCTTCTATTTCCAACTCGCCCCACAATAGCCGATCGCCTTGATTTGGCATTTTACCTAAATTGTGGATCGCGAATCCGGCGATTGTTTGGTAAGCTTGGTTAGTCGGCAGGTTTAACCCGAGTTTTTCGTTAACTGCTGTCACTTCCCAATTGCCAGAAATTAGTGCCGAATGAGCATCTTTTTGCAGGATAGTTGCCTCGGAAGGTAACAGCAGGGGTTGAGACTTTTTACTGGTAATCCAACCGGTCAGCAACCGGACGGTACCGTTGAGAATTGCTAGCAGCGGCCACAGTATTTTTGAGCAGAGTTCGAGGGCCGGCATCAGCAGCAAAGCAGTGCGTTCTGGGGCGTGGGTTGCTAATACTTTGGGGATTAGTTCTCCTAAGACTATTTCTACGTAAGTTACTAAGATAAAAGCTACGGGAACTGCGATCGAATGAGCAGTCAGCACCGCCGGCAAATGACCGATCGGCAATTTGTCGATCCACGGTTCGATCCAGTGTACAGTCGCTCCCTCACCCAACCAACCCAACAGCAAACTCCCTGCTGTTGTGCCAGTTTGAGTCACAGACAGGTAATGCGGTATGTTGTTCTGAGCTTGGTGGACGAGTTCGGCGGTTTTAGCGGTTCGGCGATCGTCCAACTGGGCGAGTTGGCGGATTTGATGGCGATCGGCTGACACTAATGCTAGTTCAGACGCCACAAAAAAGGCGATTAAAAGTGTTAGTCCGAGCAACATTGCTAATCTCAGCATTGTTTGAGCGACTTCTATTTCCAGGCAGGTAATGTTGTTCAAGATAGATATCTAATACGATAGATGTTTTCAGTTAATTATTTAATTTTAGCTTGCGATGGAGATCGATCGCCAGACATTGTGGATATCCGCACTACCCGTATTCGTAGGTGCAGTGGGCGCACCTTACCCGTAGAACTTGTGAACTCTTTCTTTAATGATGCAAGATGTGAGTAAAAAAAAAGCATCTAATTCATCAAACTGGAAGTCATTGCTGTATCAACTCTCCCTGACTCCCCGGAGCGAGTTAATTTCCGTAAAAGTCTCCACCGGATCGGACTTCAACCCGCCTTGAATGTAATTCAACTTAACTTCTTCCAACAAATCCGACAGCAGCGACTGCAATTCCCCGATAGTTTTCTCATCTTGCAATTCCCGCCGCAAAGTTTGATTAAATTCTTGCCTGAAATTATCGAGAATTTTTCTACCTTTATCGTCTTCATAAGTAGTAGATACCACATCCACAGCAGTTTGAGCCAAATAATTCGCTAGCTTTTCCGTCATCTCAGCAGGCAAAATGTTAATCGGAGAGAAAGTTTGCAGGATTTGATAGAAATCCGATTGTTTGATTGTTGTTTCCAAATTGTGGTGCAGCAATTCTTCCAAATCCGGTTGCACCTGCGGCAAAACTTTGTAAATTGTCAGATCCAAAATCCGCTTGGTAATTTGTTCGATCGTATTTTCCTGATTGACGTGAAGGTACGGCTGCTGCGCCAGCAACATCTGCGCCGCGTCGCCCTGTGCGATCGAACTTTTAGCTTGATTGATAAACCGCACCATCATGTATTCCGACATCGTATTGGCTAAATAAGCCACCGGTTCGTAGGTAACTTGAGTAACTGCGCGATCGAGATTCACCAAACCCGACTTGTGCAGCCGCACCAATACCGGCAGAATCCGCCACCCCTGCCAAATCGGTATCACCAGAAACACCTCGTACCAGCGCCTCAGCACAAAATCAAACCAAGTTACCCCCGGTTTGCGGCGGGTGTGGAACAGACTTTTAATCAAGAATTCCGCCGCAAAATAACCGATAAAAAACGCATCAATTCGCCAAAACTGGTCAGCGCTTTTCAAATATTCGGGATTTGGCAAACTCGAATCAATGCCTTTAATCGGGTCATAAATTTTAACTAAACTCGGAAAAAAGCTCTGATAAACAGGGCGCAACTGAAGGTAACTGAAATTAAAAAGCACCAGCAAAAAATTGACCACCGCTACTAATGCGCTCAATTTTGCCCAAGACATTGCTTTTTTTGACAACTTTACATCGTTGCTGTTAACAATTGTGTTGGAATCTGACATAAAAGTAATTTTCCGAATTTGCTAATCGATAAATCTATCTTGTGGCCGACGCTAAAAAACTCCTAATCGCTTAAAATCCCTTGGTGAACGCTAAGTATAAGGAAACCAAAAACCGTGAAATTAAAAACAGTCATATCGCTGCTCAAAGAAACTTTTACTGAATGGCAAGAAGATAAAGCGCCAACCCTAGCCGCCGCCCTAGCCTATTACACAGTTTTCTCCCTCGCCCCGCTGCTAATTATCGTAATTGCGATCGTGGGTTTAGTCTTTGGTCCAGACGCTGCCCAAGGTCAAATCGTCGCCCAACTCCAAAGTTTAATCGGCAAAGATGGTGCCCAAACCGTTCAAGAACTAATCCTCAAATCCTCCGAACCAAAGTCGGGAATGATTGCTACTATAGTCGGCATCGCTACACTTTTGTGGGGTGCTTCCAACGTGTTTACTAATCTTAAAGAAGCCCTCAATACTATTTGGAATGTTTCACCTCCTCCCGGACGCGGAATCTGGGGATTTTTGCAAGACCGCGTATTGTCTTTTGCGATGATTTTAGGCATAGGATTTCTACTGCTAGTATCTTTAGTAATTAGTGCAATTTTAGCCGCCGTCAGCTATTGGTTGAACGGCTGGCTGCACTTACCAGTCGGCATTTGGCAGATTGTGGACTTTGCTCTCTCCTTTGGCGTAGTTACGCTGCTTTTTGCCTTAATTTACAAACTTTTGCCCGATGTCAATCTTGCCTGGAATGATGTTTGGATCGGCGCCGCCATCACCTCAGTGCTGTTTACGATCGGCAAATCCCTAATAGGAGTTTACCTCGGAGGTAGCGGTATTGCCTCTACCTACGGTGCTGCTGGCTCCTTCGTGATTATCCTGCTTTGGATTAATTATTCCGCTCAAATTCTCTTTTTAGGTGCCGAGTTTACCCAAGTTTGGGCTAACCGATACGGGTCTCTAATGCAAGGTTCGCGAAAGAATATCCTCAACAGCGAAAACGGGGAATCCTCCGCACGCAAACATAGGAACAAGTCTTAACATTAGACAAACGGAAAATTTGAGGTTAAACTCGCACTCCTGGTTTGACAGAAGAAGGCAGAAGAAGCCAGAAGGCAGAGGGAAGAAGGCGGAAGGAAGGAAAGAAAAATTTTGAATGCAATAATTTTGCTTTTTTTTCTATCGCCTATAACATCCTGTCTTTGGGATGACCTACTTCTGCTTTCTCGCAAGCCCTACCTATCGATCCAGAGGAGTAAAATTTTAACCTTCGAGTGACCTGGCATCTCAAACAGCAAGCTGAAAGCCGGCTTAAGTTTGACACCTCCTTGAATCGGGGAAATTCCCTTCACCCTCGTTCATTTCCATTTAGATTATCTAGAGTTTTATCTGCTGCACGTCTCTGTCAGCAGAAGGAAGTTCTCTTCCAATTTTTCCCTGCAACTTATCCCTGAAGGATGATTGATCGATCCCGCATTTTGAGTTTAATACTAATTAGCTAAAAGATTCCTGTCCCCGCCCAGCAGCCAAAATAGCACTTTCAATCTTCTCCGGCAAGTTATTTTGAAATTGTGGCAAACAATCATGATTTCATTAACTAAAAAACGCATCGCCCTCATCTCCGTACAGGGCGATCCGGCTGTGGAAATTGGCAAAGAATCAGCGGGCGGGCAAAATGTTTACGTCCCTCAAGTAGGAGAAGCTTTAGCGAAACAGGGGTGGCAAGTGGATGTGTTCACCCGCTCATCCGATCGCCAACAAGCAATAATTTTACAGCACAGTCGCAATTGCCGGACAACTCGGCTAGTAGCAGGGCTGCAATAATTTATTCCCCCCGACGAAGTTTACGGATATTTACCAATCTTTGTTCGAGAATTGTCGCACACCCGCAGTTGCCTCCGACGCGGCAGGGATCAAATATACTGTAGTGCCGCCAGAAACAGGTTTGCTCGCGCCGCCGAAAAATGAAGCAGTCTTTGTCGGTGCGATCGATCGCTTGTCAATTCACTCAGTATGGTGCCAGCAACTCCGACACACAGGCCGCCAGCGCGTGGAAACCTATTTCAGTTGGGACGGTATCGCCTCCCAACTCAGTCAAATTTACACTCAACTGCTAGAACAATCGGCTCTTGAGCTTGACCCCGCGAGCGCTTAGTAGTATCACTTAGTATGGTTGAAGCCAGTTTCCCTCGATCCCCTGTCCCTCATCTGTTCTCACTGGGAACCTTCAACTAGAAGTGATATCAGGAGGTACTCTTGCACGCGCCAGAACATCTGGGAAGCCATCTGCAACCCATTTCAGACATCGAGCTAATTCGCCTCTGGGTGGAGCGCCAATCCCCCCGCAGCAAGCGCTTTAGCTGGCAGGCGGCCAACCGTTTTCGGCTGTTTGTAGAAAAACCGCTGGCAGAAGTGACTCTGACTGATGTCGAGACTTTCGCAGCAGCAATGAGAGCTCGGAAACTTGTACCCGGTTTCTACAAGCAAACCTTGCTAGCGCTGAAATCGCTGTTCGCCTTCGGCCAGCAAACGGGAATCTTGCCCGCAGCCCTCCCCCTGCACGGGTGGCCGGTGCGGCAGCGCAGGCAACTTTCCAAACGCCTCCGTTTTAGGATCTCTTGGACTTTGTTAATCTGTTTCTGCTTTTTCTTAGGTCGAATGACGCCGAGGCTGCTGTGGGCACAATCGATCTCGCCCGCCCCGAAACGCCTGCCGGAAGTTGCGGCGATCGATTCACCAGACAAACGAGAGGATAATATCGATCGCGATCGCTCGCCCGAAACTGCAACCCTGAATTCACCAGATCGCAGACTCGATCGCAAACTCGATAGCATCGGCCCGGAACGGCGAGTCAAAGCCTTTCTCGACACAATTGCCACCGCCGAAGGAACCGCTAGCCCCGACGGCTACCGCACCCAGTACACCGGTACAAAATTTGTCAGCTTTCAGGATCACCCCAGGGAAATCAGGTGCGGCCGCCGCTACGGCAAAAAACTCTGTTCCGACGCAGCAGGGCGATATCAGTTTCTGAGCACAACTTGGGACAGATTTGCCAAAAAATTTGGCGTCCGCGATTTCAGCCCCGAAAATCAAGATTTGATGGCTATAGAATTAATCCGAGAAAAAGGTGCATTAGAAGATATAGAAGCGGGGCGATTGGAGCCAGCAGTCAGAAAACTCGCTTACATCTGGCCTTCTTTTCGGCGTTATGGCGGTTCTGTAGAATCGTCGATGCCAACACTCGAAGCAATGTACCTGCAAAATTTGGGGATTTACCGGCAAGGATTGGTTGTTAGCAATTAGTCAACAGTTCAAGGACGAGTTTAAATTGGGGTTTGGGAATTTTGGATTAAATTTTGATATCCAAAAGTGAAAATTGGGTAGTTATGGGTGATGTCTATTCTGGTTGTATCGGAATGATTAAACCACAGAGGGCACAGAGGACACAGAGAAAGAGAATAGAGAGATAATAATTCCGATGTCAACGGATTAGGTATGATGTCTATTCTTCGGAAATTTAAAATTTAGGCTAATTTTCCATCTTCCATGTGAACGATGCGATCGGCAATATCCAAAATTCGGTTATCGTGGGTTACTAACAAAATAGTACAACCCTGTTCTTTGGCTAGTTGCTGCATCAAATTCACCACTTCGCGACCGGATTTGCTGTCCAGGGCGGCTGTAGGTTCGTCAGCTAAAACAATTTGCGGTTGACTGACCAAAGCGCGGGCGATCGCAACTCTTTGTTTTTGTCCGCCCGACAAATCATCTGGATAATAGTTAAGCCGCTGTTCCAGTCCTACTAACTCTAGCATTTTTGCAGAGCGATCGCGCATTTGAGAACGCGACAAATTGCCGTGAACTTCCAAACCCATCTGCACGTTTTGCAGCGCCGTCAAACTGCGGTGCAAGTTGTGCGCCTGAAAAATATAGCCTATTTTGCGCCGCGCCTTTACCAATTGGTCTGCACTCGCTTTGCACATTTCTTGACCGAGAATTTTGAGACTTCCCGATTGACCGGATCTCAGTCCGCCAATCAAAGTTAAAAGCGTGGTTTTTCCCGAACCGGAAGGCCCAGTCATCAGCACGATTTCACCTGCATTAATTTCGAGATTAATGCCAAAAAGTACCTGTTTTCGCAGTTGACCTTGACCGAAGTAGTGGTCGAGTTGGTGTGCGGAAATTATAGGGGCAGTAATCTGTAATGGGTTGGTTGTTGGATTGAGAGTAGTAGAGTTCATATGTTATTGGTTTGAGGTTGGAGATTTAATTAAGAGACACGGTTGCCTAAATCTTTGATGTAAGAGAGAAACCGCAGATGAACGCAGATGAACGCAGATGGATTTCAAGATTGTTGGCAATTTTTGCAATTGGAGTCTAATAAACTGCTTTTGTCGCCGACAAGGCAGAGTAAAAAGAAGAGAATGATTACGAAAAATATGTTTTTATTCAGGGTTTTAGTCTTTCATTCTCTCTGATTCGTTTTCCCTTAAAACATATCTGCCGGGTCGGCTGCTTGCAGTTTTCGAGTGGCAATTGCTCCCGAAATAGTGCACATAATTACGTTCAAAATTAATACTGCAACTGCTCGAACCAGCGTCATGTACAGGGGTAAATTTGTGGCTTGGCGAGTTAAAGAGTAGAGGCCGAAAGAGACTCCTACTCCGGGCAAAAAACCGAGTACGGAAAGAATTAGAGCTTCTTCAAAAACGATGCCGAGTAAATAAACATTGCGGTAGCCCATTGCTTTGAAAGTAGCGTATTCTCCCATGTGGTCGCTGACATCGGTTGAGAGAACTTGATAAACAATAATCACACCAACTACAAAACCCATCGCGACGCCTAAGTTAAACACAAAGCCGATCGCAGTATTCTTAGCCCAATAGTTTTTCTCAAAATCGATAAATTCTTGTTTGGTTAGTACCTTGACATCATCCGGTAAGTATGCTTTCAAAACTTGTTGAACTTCCACGGGGTCAGCACCCGGTTGCAGTTGAATTAACCCGGCATTAACACTCGCGGCGTTTTGTCTGGGAAACAGGCGCAGGTAATTTTGATCGCTAGTCATCAAAATACCGTCGGCGGCAAAAGATGCTCCAACTGTGAATAAACCGCTGACGTTCATCGTGCGCCGCTCGACCTCAGCTTTAACGGCTTTTCCTTCAGCGATTTGTGCGATCGTCCCTTGGTAATCTCCCCTAGAAGCTCGATCGAACAACACGGTATCCGGCAATTTAATCGCGCTCAAATTTTGGTTGACTTCTGGAAGCGCAAACGCAGGGCGATCGGGATTGAAACCCACCACCATCAGCGACGTTTCGCGCCGAGTTTCGGGATTTTTCCAGTTAGCAATTTTCACGTAAAGCGGCTCGGCTGATTTTACGCCCGGTACGTTCATTGCTTGATACAATCTGCGCCTGGGGAAGGAAGACAAATTAATCAAATTTCGCGCTTGGGGGTGAATCAAAACTAAGTCTGTTTGCAAGGTTTGGTGCAGGCGCGTGTTGCTGGTGTAAAGGGCATTTTGGAAGCCTAACTGCATGAACATCAAAACGTCAGCAAAGGCAATTCCTGCTACTGCAACGAGCATTCGCCCTTTGTCGTGACTCAGTTGCAGCCATCCGAGGGAAGTTCTGCGTCTTAATTGTTGTAAGGGTTTTATGAGTCCAAGCATAGGATTTTAGATTTTGGATTTTGGATTTTGGATTGAAGAAAACTACCCGGCGGTTTAAAACTTCTTAATCTTTAATTTCCCCGATCGCCACTTTGACTTGCAAATTGGTTAATCCCGCTACTTTCTGGCTGGAAGCTTCATCTAAACGCACTTTTACTTCCACAATTCGACTATCAATATTCGCAGAAGGATCGGTGTTAACAATGTTTTGCCGCTGCACTTGCAAACCAATATGTTCGACTGTTCCCCGCAATTCGCCGGTCAAAGCATCGCTAGTAATTTTGGCGGTTTGTCCGAGGCGTACTTTGTCCATGTCGCTTTCGTAGATTTCCGCAACAGCTAGCATCTCGCGAGTTTGTCCGAGTTCGACAATGCCGTCGTTTCCCACCCTTTCTCCCGGATGCGTGTGAATTTTCAGGACTTGGGCGTCTCTGGGAGCACGGATGTAAGCTAGATCCAGATTGGCTTTGGCTTGTTTGGCGGCTGAAGCGGCGGAACTGACTTCGGCGGTGGCTGCTGCTATGTCAACGGGACGCACTTCGGCGATACGATCGAGATTTGCGACTGCTTCGTTAATCTGCTGTTGTCGAGATTCCTGAATTTGGCTGAGTTTGGCTTGGGCTTCGTTAATTTGTTGTTGGCGCGATTGCTGAATTTGATTCAATTTGGCTCGGGCTTCGTTAATTTGCTGTTGGCGGGATTCCTGAATTTGATTCAGTTTTGCCTTTCCTTCGTTGAGTTGCTGTTGAGTTGTTTCGGCGGCGAGGCTTTTGCTGTCGCTAGTTGAGGCGGAAATTGCTCCCTGTTCATAGAGTTGCGAGTAGCGCCGATCCTCGCTTTGGGCGTTGCGGAGTTCGGCTTGCAGGCGGGCAATTGCGGCTTTTTGAGTTTGAATTTCCCCTTGCTGTTCGGCCCTGATGCGAGCAATTGTGGCTTGTTGGGCTGCGATTTCGGTGCTGCGATCGACTTCTAGGCGGCTGACGATCGCCTGTTGCGCTGCGATCTCG
Source organism: Microcoleus sp. F8-C3 (assembly GCA_036704825.1). GTDB lineage: Bacteria > Cyanobacteriota > Cyanobacteriia > Cyanobacteriales > Microcoleaceae > Microcoleus. The sequence goes on from JAUBSN010000019.1 coordinate 71,105, forward strand.
TTGGTGCGATCGGCTGATAAACGGCTAATAGTCGCTTTTTGGGCTTGAATTTCGCCGCTTTTGGCTCCTGCTTTGACTTTTGCTAGGTTTGCTTCGGCGACGCGCACTTGTTCTCGAGCTTGGTCGAGGGCGGCTTGCAGGCGATCGCGGCTGTCCAAAATTGCGATCGCCTGACCTGTTTTCACCCTGTCTCCCTCTTTCACCAAAAGTCGATCGATCCGGTTTCCTTCCGCCGCACCGGAGGCGGAGACTTTAATTACTTCTCCTCTGGGTTCGAGTCGCCCCAAGGCTGTGACTGTGGTTAATTGCGATGCTGCGACGGCGGCGGCTGCTGCTGCTGCGTTGGGATCGGGTATGCGCGATCGCCAGATCGTGTAGCCTGTGGTTCCCGCTGCCCCCACGGTTGCTACTGCTGCCACAACTAGGAGTTGTTTGACTAGGGATGGAGTTGAGGATAAGCCGTCTGCTGTTGGCTGGTGTACCATGACATACCTCTTTGTGAGAAAATAAAACTAAACGGTTTAGTTCCGATGCCTTCTAATACTAAACCGTTCAGTATAATGATGTCAAGATCCCAAATAAAAATTACAGAAGCAAGATATGGCAAGGACAAAACCGATCGAACCAGACGCAGCAGGAGGTGACAAAACCGAGCAAATCCTGCAAGGTGCGATGCAAGAATTTTTAGCCCACGGCTACGCGGGCACGAGTATGGACAAGGTAGCGAAGACGGGGGGAGTTTCCAAAGCCACTGTTTACAGCTATTTTGCAGATAAAGAAGGATTATTCGTGGCCTTGGTACAGCGGCTGGCGCGAGAAAAAGTCCATTTTACAGTTTTGGATGAAGAACCCGCCGTAGCGCTGCGATTCGTTGCCACAAATCTATTAGAGCAGGTGACGCAGGAACCTGAATTCCTGAATTTTGTGAGGCTAGTGATTGCGGAGTCGGGGCGTTTTCCCCAGCTAGCGCAGACTTTTGTGAAAAACTTAGCTAAACCGGGTATCCAGCGGCTAGCGGAATATTTGGCATCGCATCCAGAGTTAAAATTGCCCGATCCGGAGGCAACGGCGCGGATTTTTATTGGATCTTTGGTATATTTCCAGTTAACGCAGCATATGATGCACGGCAAAGATATTATCCCAATGGAGCGCGATCGACTGATCGACGGTTTGCTGCACTTGATTTTACCCCCGCAGTCCAATTCCTAAGTGCGATCGACAGAATCTAGGAATTTTATGTGAGAACGATCGCAGCCATCAAGAGCGAGATCCCTTTATGGCTGCGATCGCAGGTTTTATTCAGGTGTTTTCGCTAACCGTTCTCTCAATTCCTCAGCCGATAACTGCGGCATTTGTTCTACAAACAATGTCAACTCTGTCACAGGCAATGCCAATAGATTAGTAACGGCTGCAGGCAGCATATCGCCCAATTCAGGCGATCGTATTTGCAACGCACTTTCAGCTAACAATTTAACCGCTGCTTCCCGTCCAGCTTCATCAACGGTCAGCATCGAGATTGCCAGCAACAAAACTGTAAATTCCGCCGCCGCCAACTTGGATATTGGAGATAGAAAAACCGTCATTTTTGGACTTAATTCTCCAAATCTAACTTGCAAAAAGTTTTCTAAGATTAAGCGCTGTTGTTCTTGTCTGCCTCGTTCTAGCCCTTGTTCTAGCCCTTGTTCTAACCCCCGTTCTAGTCCTTGTTCTAGTCCTTCTTCTCTAGCTTGTTGCTGTGCTGCTTGTATTTGTTGTTGAAAAAGTGGTGCAATGGCCATAATTAACTCCCGCTCTTCTGGCTCTAATTCTTGTGGCGCATCGGTTACTAAATTTGACTGTAATCGATACAGCAATTCTAGCGCGATAATTCGCAAAGGATCGTCCGCAGCTAAAGCGCTTAATTCGGAAATAGCCCTTTGCTGGACTCTCCCTTTGCCCAAAATCCTCAACCACAGGGTTTCAGGAGTTTCTGGCAACTGGTGGATCGCCACAATTGCAGTTCGCAAAGATTCACCCAAAAAATAAATTCCCTGCATCCAATTCTCTGTGTCTGGTATAGCATTAAAGCTATCTACCAATGCTTTCGATGCTGTGGGCATCAAAATCCACAGTTTTGGTAACTGAGTATCATCATAGCGAGTATTTTCTCTCCTAAATTTTCGCTCCAATTCACCTCGCACGTCCAACAACTTGCCCAGACAGCTACAAATTTCGCTGACGTTGGCAGGATTGCGAAACGGTTCAAAAATTGCAGTTGTGCTTGCCATTTTTCCCAACAATCCCAGGGTTTCTGAGTATTCGGGAATTGCGGTGCTGGGAGTGAAGTAAACATCGATTTCTCGTACTTCCGAAGTCACATCGCGGCCGATATTAACCGTTCCGATCGGGGACAGCAATTCTTCCAGAAATTCTTTGGCAAAGAGATCGTGAATAAATCGCGTCATAGAAATTATTTCAAACAGTAAATAGATTTTTTAGCCTTTTTCTCACCCATTCTACAGGATTTTCCTCCTCTTCTGCTGCATCTACCAATTCCATTTCTCGCAATAATTGCTGTCTCTCGCTGAGTTCTTCTTTGTGTTTGACTATTTCTTTAATAATCTGTTCAGATAAATCCGGTTGTTCAGTTAAAACTTTTTGGAAACCTTCTTTATTGATCGCAAACAAAATTGTTTCTTCCAAAGCTCTCACCGAAGCAGTTCTCGGGATTCCCAACATCAAAGAAAGTTCCCCAAAAAACTGACCAGTACCGAGGTTATTCAGGTGTTTGTTAATAGCTTCCACAAAAACTTCTACTGAACCTGAAAGAATCATGTAAAAAGCATCTCCGGGGTCGTTTTCGTGAAACAAATATTCTTGCGATCGCAGCCGTTTGCGGTATCCAACTTCAATCAATTGCCGCAATTCAATCTCCGTCAGATTTTCAAAGTATTCCACCTCGCGCAGCAAACAGCTAAGGGACGATGACTTTTGCAGTTTATCTTCCAAAATTGGCAGTTTTTGTTGATTTTTAGAGTAACGGTTCGGGATGTCAGTTGCAGTTTCTTTTTGGTTGAACATTGACAACAGAACTTCGGGGTTTTGCAAATAAATTTCTCTGTCATTGAACGGAAAGTCAATTTTTAGATGGCGAAAATTGTATTCAATTGCAAAATTTAAAGAACTTGTAATAAATTCTCTTTCAATCGGCCTGTCCGTCCAAACTAAAAGTTCAAATTTAAAACTATCATCGCCAAACTCGACAAACAATACTTTCGGATTCGGTTCGTACAAAACTCCGGCTTCCGCGTAAGCAATATTTAACAGAGTTTCTGTAACTAACAGCGGGTTACTATTCTCGGCTACTTCTACGGGAACTCGCAGACAGAGTAGGGAGTTTTCGTAACTCCAGTTAACAATTTTGTTGCTAATCATTTTGCTGTTGGGAACTATGACGCTGGAGTCCTCAGTGGTTTGGATAATCGTCGATCGAATCGAGATTTTTTTGACTATTCCCATTAATCCTTCTAATTCCACAAAGTCTCCGACTTTCACGGGTCTGTCTAAAAGTAGCGTTAAGCCGCTGACAAAATTAGTTGTTAAATCTTGGATGCCGAAGCCAATTCCTACTCCCAATCCCCCCGCAACTACTGCAAAAGAAGCGAGGTTGAAACCGATGCTTTGGATGGCGATTATCACCCCAAAAGCTACTGTTAAATACCCAATAATTACTGCGATTGCTTCCCTGTTACCCTCGTCAATTCCCAGTCTTACCAGCAAGCTTTCTTTAAGAAAGTTCGTGAAATATCGTGCTATGACCAGGATAGCAAGAAATAGTACAATCAGTTCTACCAGTGACTGCAGAGATACAGGATTATCACCTATTTGAAAGATTGTCGCTGTAAATAATTGGAAAATTTTTGTTAATACTTCTTCGGGAATGGTATTCAATTTAAAGTCAGGCAAGGAGGTTGGTTGTGCAGTCATGTTTTAAAGGAAATTAGTAAAAAATCAACTCTTCAGTGTCGAATATAAAAAGAAAATACTCAACTCTTATCATAACTTTTAACCGATTTTTATGCTGAAAAAAGTGAAGCCGTTACATAGATATAGCGGTTCTCAAGCATTGTGAGGTATGGGGGCGAGTCCTATGCCTATGCCCGCCGAGACCGCGGAAGCCGCGGAGACCTATGAGCACCTCATGTTACGCTCGAAAGGCTATATGTGGTTTTTCATACTACGCAGTTCTGCCTGTTGCCAATTTTTCAGATACCCGATCTTCGCCGGCCTGCGGTTAGTGTGCCACTTTTTCGCGCTCCGATAGCCGACTCATCTATTATTAAAGCGGACACTCTACTAGCTTTAGTCGGAACTTACCCCTGCAGGGGGTAGTTTCGGTGGCTGTATTCTTTGAGCTGTATTCGTTTTAGCCATTTGGCAGTTCCAATTTTGTAGCCATGTATTTAAGATTTTCTTAATATTTAGAACCAAAGTATTGCTGTATCATAAAATTAACTCAAACCCTCTCCACATAAGCGCTGTAAAAAGTTGTAGTCATGTACTAGATTTTCCCGCTCCAGGAAAGTCTTGCCCTGTAATGGTTTCAGAAGAAATGAATCTTATGTGCGGGGTAAGTTCCGTTTAGTCAACATTAACTCGATTCGAGTTTATCATACTCTTCACTATTTTTTTTGAAGTCCCGTTATCAACTTAAGCAGGGATTATTCAATGACTATTTAAGTGGACAAGTCAAAGATCCAAGTATTACAATGACTTTGACTGGTGGGAGAGATATTGCTATTACTCTGCCAGTTGCGTCGGTCTTGTGTATATCTAAGTGAAAATTTAACCGATCTAGCTAAAATTGATAACGTTCCAAGACTGCTTGGCATTCTACTGACATGGGAGAAAAACTAAAACTTAATCGCATTTGTCAATCCGTAATTTTACTGAAAATACTGCTGGTTTAGGAGTGGAAAATTGGCGATTTGGGGGTGGGCGGGCATAAATATGCCGATCGCCACGATCGCTCGATCGCCCAAATCTAAGTTTTCCACCCAAAACCCGAGTAAATGCTGAGCATAATTGCTGATTGACAAATACTTCCCTAGGTTAAGCTACAGCATATTCCAGGTTCATGAAGTACACTATAAACCTATATTATGTGGTGTTAATCCTCCGGGTGTGTCGCTGCTTCATATTTGATAAAACTTGCTCGCCAGACGGATGGCGACGCACCGAACCACGGGATCTCGCTTGCATTATTGTGTGTACCACATATACATGGAATATGCTGTATCACCAATGTTCTACCGATAGGATTGATTAGGAATAGAATTGATGAAAAATAGAAATACTTGGCGATACATCCGAATAATTAAGGGAAATAATGTCGCAAGGGGTACACATATCGCCGATTAAAAACCTAATGGTCGCCCACTGAAGGTTGTCTTCAGTACCAAAATAGGAGAAAACGAAAACCTTGCGATCGCGAAATTGGAAAGAAGTTCTAGAATTATAGCTGAAATGCACGAGCCAACATGAGCAAATTGCCACCAGACAAAAACCAACGGTCACAGCAAGAGAACACAACAGCACAGGCATTGCGACAGGCTCACTTCGACGCTTTTTTTGCAGGTGCCAACGCCGGAATGCTGATTTTTGACCGCCAACTCCGCTATGTCCAAATTAACGAAGTTCTGGCTCAGATCAATGGCGTTTGTGTGGCAGACCATATTGGTAGGTCGGTGCGTGAAGTGCTGCCAGAATTCGCTCCGACGGTGGAACCAATGCTGCAAAGCATTCTGGATACGGGCAAGCCAATTCTCGACTGTGAATTAGTGGGTGAAACCCCGAAAGAACCGGGCATCGTGCGCTACTGGCAAACATCTTACTATCCTTTGTTGGATGAAAACGGCATCGTTTTTGGTCTTGGTGGGATTGTAATTGAAATTACCGATCGCAAGCGGGCCGAACAAAAGCAGGCACGGCTGACGGCAATTTTGGAAGCAACTTCCGACTTAGTAGGAGTTTGTGATGCGGCTGGGCATAGCGTCTATCTCAACCAAGCCGGACAGCAATTGCTGGGGATGTCTGCAGAGGAAGCACGATCGCCATTTACTATAGATTCTGTATTAGCTACCTCGGCAAAAGCAAAGTTCCACAACGAAATAATTCCCACCGCCTTGCGAGAGGGTAGTTGGGCTGGTGAAACCCTATTTTTGTCACGGGATGGGGAAGAAATTCCTGTTTCCCAGGTTTTAATCGTCCACAGAACCGCAGCGGGTGAAGTCGAGTTTGTTTCTACTATTGTGCGAGATATTCGCGATCGCAAAAAAGCAGAGGAAGAACGGCAATTACTTGCTACAACGATCGAGAACAGCCGTGACTTTATTGGCGTTGCCTCAATGGATGGTCGCCCTATACTCGTGAATCAGGCCGGTCTGGATTTGGTGGGGCTCAGTAGTTTGGAGGAAGCCAAAACCAAACACATTACCGACTTCTTTATGGCAGAAGATCTGGACTTTGTACAGCAGTCTATTATGCCTGCAATCATGCAGGACGGAAGTTGGCGGAGCGATTTCCGCTTCAGACATTTTGTGACAGGTCAACCCATCCTGGTAGATTACACCCTATTTTTGATTAAACATTCAGAGACTGATGAACCCGTAGGAATTGCCACTATTACGCGGGATATTCGCGGTCGCAAAACCGCAGAAGATGTCCTCAAACAAAGTGAAGAACGATTTCGTTCTTTAATCGAAGCTACCGCTCAAATTATTTGGATCGCTAATGCTGATGGCGAATTGGCCAGCGAACAACCTACTTTAGGTGCATTTACAGGACAGACATTTGAGGAGTATAAAGGATGGGGCTGGCTAGATGCCATGCACCCAGATGATCGCGCTCATGTTGGTAGTATATGGTCGGCTGCCGTGGCCAATCGCTCGCTCTATGAAGATGAATTACGTATGCGCCGCTATGACGGCGAATATCGGTACATGAGTTGTCGTGGTGTACCAATTCTGAACGCGGATGGTTCAATTCGCGAATGGATTGGGGCTAATACAGATATTACCGATCGAAAACTTGCTGAAGAAGCTCTGCGCGAACAGCAAGCTGAGCTGCGCGAGCGCAACGTCTTGCTGAGCTCTATCTTGGAAAGTACGCCAGACATAATAGTTGTTAAAGACCGGCAAGGCCGATATGTTGCGCTTAATTCCTATGTAGCCAAATCCTTTTACGGTAGACCCATTGAGGAAATCATCGGCAAAGATGATTCGGAACTCCTTCCCCCTGCTGCCGCCATTGCAATAATGGCAAAAGACCGCCAGATCGTGGAAGCAGGCATTACTGAAAGCTACGAAGAAGATGTTTTCAATGGTAAAGAAAACACTTCTTTTTTAACCACAAAAGCCCCTTGGCGGGACGGTCAAGGCAATATTCTCGGTATTATCGCCATAGCACGAAACATTAACGATCGAAAACTTGCTGAAGAAGCTCTGCGCGATCGCAATGCACTGCTAAACTCAATTTTGGAAAGTACGCCAGACATCATTGTGGTCAAAAATACCGAAGGTCGTTATGTTGCCATGAACTCCAATGTGGCAAACTTCCTAGGCAAGCCCATTGAGGAAATCATCGGCAAAGATGATTTGGAATTAATGTCGCCTGACACTGCCCATGCAATGATGGCAAAAGATCGCCAAATCATGGTAGCAGGAATCACTGAGAGTTACGAGGAAGATATCTCTTCTGATGATGAAACGTCTGCAACCTTTTTAACTACAAAAGCTCCTTGGCGGGATGCTAATGGTAATATCCTCGGCATCATCGCCATAACACGAAATATTAGCGATCGAAAACTTGCTGAAGAGAGTCTAAAACAAAGCGAAGAACGCTATCGATCGCTAATCCTTGCCACCTCCCAAATTGTCTGGATATCAGATGCTGAAGGAAGATGCCCGGATCTACCGAGTTGGAGAGCTTACACCGGACAAGCCGAAGCTGAGGCGATCGGTTTTGGCTGGTTAGATGCAATTCACCCGGACGATCGCCAACGCACGGCTCAGGTGTGGATGGAAGCAGCGCAAACAAAATGCCTGTATGACATAGAATATCGAATGCGTGCAGCGGATGGAAACTATCGCTATTTTCAAGTTAGAGGAGTACCCATTCCGAATGAAGATGGTAGCATCCGGGAGTGGGTTGGCACTTGCACTGATATCGACGATCGCAAACGAGCGGAAGATGCTCTCAAACAAAGCGAAGAACGCTATCGATCGCTAATCGCTGCTACGTCCCAAATGGTCTGGATCACGGATGCTGATGGAAGATGCCAGGATACACCGAGTTTCAGAGCTTACACGGGACAAACCGTAGAGGAAGTGGTTGGTTTTGGCTGGTTAGATGCAATTCACCCGGACGATCGCCAACGCACGGCTCAGGTGTGGATGGAAGCTGTGCAAACGAAAATCCTGTTTGAGATAGAACATCAAATCCGCGGAGCGGATGGAAACTATCGCTATTTTCAAGCTAGAGCGGTGCCAATTCTGAATGAAGATGGCAGCATCCGGGAGTGGATTGGCACTTCCACCAATATCCACGATCGCAAACTTGCCGAAGATGCGATCAAACAAAGCGAAGAACGCTATCGATCGCTAATCCTTGCCACATCTCAAATTGTCTGGACGGCGGATTCTGAGGGTCGATGCCCGGATATACCGAGTCTGAGAGCTTACACCGGACAAACCGAAGCTGAGGCGATCGGTCTTGGCTGGTTAGATACAATCCATCCGGACGATCGCGAACGAACGGCTCAAGCCTGGATGGAAGCAGTGCGAACGAAAAGCTTGTACGACATAGAATATCGCATCCGAGGGGCGGATGGAAACTATCGCTATTTTCAAGGTAGAGCGGTGCCAATTCTGAATGAAGATGGTAGTCTCCGCGAATTGGTTGGCACTTGCATCGATATCCACGATCGCAAACTAGCAGAAATCGCACAAGCAAAAGCAAAGGAAGCAGCAGAAGCAGCTAGTCGGGCTAAAAGTGAATTCCTTGCCAACATGAGCCACGAGTTGCGAACTCCGCTTAATGGCATTATGGGATACGCGCAGATTCTTCAGCGTTCCAAAGTCTTGAATGAAGAAGAGCGATCGCGCATTGATGTCATTTATCAGTGCGGTTCGCATTTACTGACCTTAATCAATGATATTCTCGATTTGTCGAAGATTGAAGCGCAGAAAGTGGAACTCATGCCCACGGATTTTCATTTCCCGGCGTTCCTGCAAGGTGTTGCAGAAATGTGTCGTATCCGAGCTGAACTAAAAGGAATTCACTTCCATTTTCCATCAAGCCCCGAACTCCCGATCGGTATTCGTGCGGATGAAAAACGCTTGCGACAAGTGTTAATTAATCTTTTAAGCAACGCTATTAAATTTACGGATGAGGGCAGCGTTACTTTTACAGTAAGTTTTGCAGCAGAAGGAAAAATTCGCTTTGAAATACGCGATACAGGTACCGGCATCGCACAAGATCAACTCCAAGCTATCTTTCAGCCTTTCGAGCAGGTAGGAGATCGCAGGCGGCAGACCGAAGGTACGGGATTGGGGCTGGCAATTAGCAAAAGGATTGTAGAACTAATGGGCAGTACCATTCAGGTTCAAAGTGAGATGAATGTTGGCAGTATTTTCTGGTTTGATGTCAATCTATCTCAAGCCGATGAATGGGTGAAAACTTCTCAAATCGACCATCGCGGGCAGATTATCGGCATCAAAAACCGCCAACCTAAGATTGTGGTTATTGATGACAAATGGGCTAACCGTTCGGTAATTAACAATTTGCTCAGTCCGATCGGCTTTGAGGTGTCTGAAGCGAACGACGGGCAGGAAGGCTGGGAAAAAATTCTGGAGGTACAGCCAGATTTAATCGTTACCGACTTACTAATGCCCGAACTAGATGGCTTCGAGATCATTAAGCGGGTTCGAGAATCGGAAACGTTCAAAGACACCGTTATTATTGTCTCTTCTGCCAGCGTATTTGAAACCGATCAATACAGAAGTTTAGAAGCAGGAGGCAATACGTTTCTTCCCAAACCTGTTCAGGCAACAGCACTCCTGCAAAAATTACAACAGTATCTCGATTTGGAATGGGTTTATGAAGCTAATGAAGAGCCACAGGCGAGAGCCTCAGATACCAGCGAGCTAATTGCCCCGCCAACTAAAGAAATGGAAAGGCTATACCAGCTTGCCAGGGAAGGAAATTTCCTAGAAATAGTTAAGCAGGCGGTATTACTTGAAGAAATAGATCCCAAATACATTCCCTTTGCTAAAAGATTGCATCAGATGGCAAAAGACTTTCAAGACGAAGAGATTTTAACGTTTATTCAGTCCTACAAGTAAGGTTTATGAATTATTCAAAAATTAAAGCAAATGGTACGATTCTTATAGTTGATGACAATTCAGCTAACTTGGGTGTCTTATCTGATGCCTTAAGCCAAGAAGGATTTGAAGTTCGGGTTGCCAAATCTGGAAAAATGGCACTAGAACGAGTTAAATATGCTCTACCCGATCTAATCTTGCTAGATGTCATGATGCCAGAGATCGATGGATTTGAAACCTGTCGTAGATTACAGGCTAATCCAGAAACTAAGCAGATTCCCATTATATTTATGACTGCTCTCTCGGATACCGCTAATAAAGTTGAGGGGTTTAAGCTTGGGGCTGTAGATTATATTACCAAACCCTTCCAACAGGAGGAAGTATTAGCTCGCGTCAAGCTGCATTTAAAGCTTCATGTTCTAACTGATAAATTAGAAGAAAAAAATACATTGTTGGAGCAAAAAGTTTTAGAAGTCAGCCAAGCCTATGATGATTTAAAACAAATGCAACTTAAGTTAATCCAAAGCGAGAAAATGTCCGGCTTAGGGCAAATGGCGGCTGGCATTGCTCATGAAATTAATAACCCGATAAATTTCATCTCTGGCAATCTGGGTTATGCCCAAGAGTACGCTCATAACTTACTAAAAATTATACACCTATATCAAGAAGATTATGTAAATCCCACCCCTCGGATTCAAGCAGCAACGGATGAAATAGAACTAGAATTTGTGGAGGAAGATTTTATCAAAGTTCTTAACTCAATCAACTTAGGAACGCAGCGCATCCAGGAGATTGTCAAGTCAATGCGAATCTTTTCTCGCCTGGATGAGGCAGAGGTGAAAGCTGTAAATATTCATGAAGGAATTGATAGTACACTCACCATCCTGCATCATCGTTTAAAAGCAAGACCAGAGCATCCCGAAATTGAAGTAGTAAAAAAGTACGGTCAGCTTCCACCAGTAGAATGCCATGCCGGACAATTAAATCAAGTGTTCATGAATATTCTTTCCAATGCCATTGATGCTTTAGATGAATCGAATCAGGATCGTTCCTTTGCAGAAATCAAACAACACCCGAGCCGCATTCAAATTTCTACAAAAGTAATTGACGAAAATTGGGTGGCTATTTATATTAGTGACAACGGTCGGGGAGTTTGCGAAAGCATTGAACCGAAGCTATTTGACCCCTTTTTTACTACCAAACCTATCGGTAAAGGAACTGGATTGGGGTTATCTATCAGTTACCAAATTATCGTTGAAAAACATGGAGGTCGATTATACTGCCAGCCTGTCTCAGGAAAGGGAATAGAATTCGTCATTGAAATTCCTATTCGGCAGCAAGCTTGTAAAGTTGCTTAGTTTCCCGGTACAATGTCTCTTACCAACTTTTGTTAATTTCTCGCTGACAGCGGGGACGACAAGGTGTTCCCGTGCAAATAAAGCCTGCAGGCATATTTTTAAAGACGCTGCTGCGAGCTCCGATTAAAGCGTTAGCACCGATTTCGACACCAGGGCCAATGAAGCAGTCGGCGGCAATCCAAACGCCGTTGTTAATAGTAACAGATGCTGTTATTAAGCCAAAGGCTGGGTCTTGGGAGTCGTGAGTGCCGGTGCAGAGGTAGCTTTTTTGAGAAATTACGCAGTGTTTGCCGATCGCAATTCGATCGAGGCTGTACAATACAACATCATCTCCGATCCAACTGTAATCGCCGATTTCAATTTTCCAAGGATAGGTAAAACGAGCCGTGGGGCGAATGAATACACCGCGACCTATTTTCGCTCCAAATAACCGCAGCAGCCCGCTTCTGATGCCGTTAAAAGGGTGTGGAGTGAGAGGAAACGCGATCGCCTGCACCAGCCACCAAAGCAAAATTAGCCAACCGGGCCTTCCCCGATCGAACTTTGATTGGTTGTACAGCCGCAAATCAACTAAAGATTCCCCTGTCAAAGTATTTGCGTGGTTGTCGCTAATTGGACGAGCGTTTATTTCAGGATTTGGGAAATTTGGGATCAATTTTTCCGGTTCTTGGTTCGGATTTGGTATATTATAAGTCATTGATAGTTAATTTAATGTTTAATTAAAAATCGAGTTTAACCTGAAGGACTGCTGCATGACATTTCCAGTTACGGACAATTTTGAATCTGAAAACGCCAAGGCTCTCGTACATTGCGAGAATACAAATCCCAGAATTGGCAAAGTGCGACTTTTACAAACAGCATTGGTACTGCTTAGCAGCTTTTTTGTAGCAGAGTTAATCGCCGCAGTTAATTCTCATAGTTTGTCGTTATTAGCAGATGCGGGCCACGTTTTTTCAGATGTAGCAGCTTTAGCAATAACTTTGACAGCAACTTGGTACTCCTCAGTCAAACGCAAAAGTAAATCAGTAGATTGTGCGATCGCACGATCGCCAATCCCTGAACGAGGAGAAATCATTGCTGCTTTTATTAATAGTATCAGTTTAGTTGCGATCGCCCTTTGGATTGCAGCCGAGTCGATCGACCGTTTGCTGTCCCCAACCCCCGAAGTAGAAGGGCTCCCGATGTTAATTACCGCCATAGTCGGTTTAAGCATCAACTCGATCAATGCTTGCTGCTTGCATTCCTGCTGTCACGGCGACTTGAACCTCAAAAGCGCGTTTCTTCACGCAGTCGCCGACATATTTTCATCGGTTGGAGTAATTTTAGCGGCGATCGCCGTAGCGTGGCTGCACTGGAATTGGGCTGACGGCTTGATTAGCTTGCTGGTGTCGGCATCAATTATTTTATTAACTCTACCGCTGCTAATCGAAAGCATCCAATTGCTGCTGGGAAAAGTATCAGCAATATCCGCAAATCAACAAACTTGCGACTGCGAAAAAGTTAGCGCAGAAAAATTGCTTTTTCCATCCCTAGAACAACTTATTAAATGAAAATCCCTCAACACACTCGCTAGGGGCTGGCTGTAAGGATTCAGGTATCTGAAACGTAGTCAAAGAAGGACTTGTAGAATTAAAACCTTCGCTAAACCAACAGCTTCATTCTCATTCTTGTACGAAAATAAAAGCTTTCATGGTTTCTTAATAAGAATGGATATTTGATGATTATTCAATCAAATGGTTACACCGTATAGGTTTTACTGCTTTTCACATGACCTGAATCCTTACGGCTGGCGTTCCTAATTCCCAACTTCCAACTACCAATTCCTAATTCCCAATTCCCCCATTCCTCCCAAATATTAAGGCAATTTCACCTCTGTCTCCTGATTGATAACGACTGGTGGCGACAGAGGCTGCTCAGATTCTGCCACATTCAACTGACCGCCACAACAACGCAACTCGTAAAGTTTTGCATTAATTTGATACTCGTATTGGCTCAATAACCTTGCATAAATATAGCCGGCTTTCCCATCCAAAAAGCCTAACTGAATGAAGTAAAATAAAATAAATCTGAGCGTTGGTTTAAAAGGCAGCCACACCCAAACTTTTTTGAGAAAGCGCTTTCGCTGAACCGCATCTCCAAATAAGTTAGCGCCAATAGTGCCGCTGTCGTCGCGCCCTTCAATAATATTGTAATAAACGCGAGCTTCCCAATTAGAATAGCGGTTGTGCCGTTCTATCCAGTGAAATAAATCGCGGTAATCCTCGTGGATCATGTCATTTTTTAAGTAGCCGACTTGACCTGCTAAAATGACGTGTTCGTGAACTTCGTTGTCGCCAGTATTGGGGACGGATTCAGTGCCGAGGTTTTCGTAACGGCCTTTTTGATGCTTGAACAAACGCAAATTCCAGTCGGGATACCGGCCGCCGTAACGCAGCCACTGACCTAAAAATAAGACTTTGCGGTTGAGGTAGTAGCCGTCAAAATTGGGGTCTTCGATCGCCTGCGCGATTTCGTCCCAAAGTTCCGGCGGAATGCGCTCGTCGCAATCGACAATTAATACCCATTCGTTGCTAAAGGGCAGATTGTCCAAAGACCAATTTTTCTTTTTCGGCCAGCGTTTGTCGAAGTAAAACTGCACTACTTTTGCACCGGTACTGATGGCAATTTCTACCGTGCGATCGCTGCTTTGGGAATCAACCATGAAAACTTCATCCGCCCTGGCTATGCTGGCGAGACACGCAGGTAGATTAAGTTCTTCGTCTTTTGCCGGAATGAGAACTGAAACCGGAATCTTGGATGAACTAGATGTCATAATCGAGTGCTTGAACCTAAATGCGGTCGAGTTTTGGTGGATGAAACGCGATCGGCACAGTGGCGCCGACGACTTGAGCAGTGAAGGATATTGCCTATAGCCTAATGCCTGCTGGTCGATTTCGGTGCAAAAATTAGGCAGCGGACGGCTGCGCTCAAATAACCGATTTGACCCCAGGCAAAAACGAAATTTTCAAAGCGCAGCCCCGGATCTCTAATATATTTAAAAGACTTCCAGACACCCCTCAAGATTCTTTCACCCCCCCGCCCAAGCTGAGCAATACCGGCTCGATCGGACAATTGTTCGCGATAACACTCGCTGATGCCTTGCCACCACCCGCGGTCTAGAAACCAAGCTTTGTTGATCCGTTCTGGGGCAACATGGTGAAGCACCAGGGCATCCGGTAAATAAACTACTTGCCAACCTAACTCTAAAGCTAATTCTGTCGCGCGCAATTCTTCATTTGACAGCAACTTTTTGCCGACTCTACCGAGTTTGACATCGAAGCCGCCAATTTGTTCGAGAAAAGCGCGCCGGATCGAGTAGTTTACACCCCTGGGAGTCAAACCGGCAGCAGTCACGTACAGACAAGTATTGCCTAAATCGTATTCTCCCAAGTTCTGGGCCAATCCCGGTGACAGCCATGCGGGCGGGCTGACTCCATCCGGCCAGAGCAAATTGACTTTGCCGCCGGCTACGGCGAGTTTTTGATTGCTTTGATAGGCGCTGTGCAGCACCCCGAGCCAATTCGGCTCAGCAATAGCGTCGTCGTCGAGATAAGCTAATATTTCGCTGCAAGCTTGCTTTGCGCCGGTGTTCCGGGCTGCTGACAGACCCATTTCGGGTTCCCAGACGTACTTGAGGCGCCGATCGCCCAGCCTTGCTTCTACCACCTCGCGGGTGCGCGAAGTCGTACTTTCGGGGCTGGCATAATCGCTAGAAGCGTTATCCACTACTACTACTTCAAAGTTGTCGGGAAAATCCTGTACCAGCAAGCTGTCGATCGCCCCACCTAAATAGGCGGCGCGATTGTGGGTGCAAATAATCGCTGATATCTGAGGACGATCTGGCATAAATAACAGCTTGGGAAATACGGGGGTTCTCGATCGACTGACTCTGATATTGTCTCAACAATGCTATTATCGCTTAAAAAGCATTTGGTAGTTGGCCGTTTAAATCATAATTGGGAATTGGTAATTGGGAATTGGCAATTGGGAATTATGTTTAATCCTTTGTATGTTACCCTGCCCGATAACGAATACAAGCCTCCGACATTAGTTGCCAGCAGCCCAAAAAATTTAACCAAACTTCAATCTCCCAAAATCATTTGTTGTGGAGTAAATCTAAAATCTAAAATTTCAAATCTAAAATCGGCTGACTAATGACTAACTCAGAACTGACTGCATCGAGACAATTAATCTTAGTAACTGGGCCGGCCAGAAGCGGCAAAAGTGAATGGGCTGAAACTCTGGCGGTGGGTTCGGGAAAACAAGTAATCTATGTGGCTACCGGCCGGGTTGATGAAGCCGATTTGGAGTGGCTTCGTCGCCTCGACCGGCACCGAAATCGCCGTCCTGTTGATTGGACAACTCTAGAAGTCCCGATCGAATTATCGCCAGTCGTGGAAGCCGGCAAGCCCTCAGATTGCTTGTTGATTGATTCCCTGGGAACTTGGACGGCAAATCTTTTGGAAGAAGAAGCTGCTGTTTGGGCGAGGGCACAGCAAGATTTGCTAGCTAGTTTGAAGTCGGCGGCGGCCGATGTAATTTTGGTAGGGGAAGAAACCGGATGGGGCGTTGTGCCTGCTTATCCGGCGGGGCGGCTGTTTCGCGATCGCCTCGGCACTCTCGTGCGCCGCATCGGGGCGATCGCCGATCGTGTTTATCTCGCCACCGGAGGTTACGCTTTGGATCTAAGGGCTCTCGGCACCCCGCTGCCGCCCGCAGCGAAAAATTAACAGCCGGAGTCGCGATCGACCAGGGAGAAAAAATATCGGTTTCCCGAACGACAATTTATACTGAAAATCAGGTATAATTTTAACTAAAATTGAAAACTCAACAGTCACATAAATTCAGTCAAAAAACATACTCTCTAGGGGGAAAAGCCCAACAATTTGACAGAAAGAACAGCCAAATTTTGAAATTATGTAAAAAATAAAATGTCTCTTAAGAAAGAGTGGTAATTGAAATTCAAAGTCTAAAATAATCAATTAGTTAAAGGGTAGACTAAAAATTATGGCATCAGAGAGTGAAGTAAGAAAATATATTGCTTACTGGTTTCAGTTAGGCAAAAAAGTATTAATTCGCAACGGTTCCGAAGCGCTGCTGCCCAAATCGGTAAATGCGGGCGATCGCTACAGCCAGGAATTTGAAGACTGCTGGCAAAAAATCATCTCCCGCGACAGCGGAGACTGTTACCTCGAAGGCACAAACGAAACAATTGCCCAACTGCTGACACCAGCTTGGGAAATCAGTCCCTGCGCGCGCTGCGCTATGCCCGTAGTGTTCAAACAAACCGGAATGCCCCCGGAGTTCTGTCCCTGTAACGACTTACCGAACTGGCCCGATACCGAAATGCCCCAACCTCGATCGCCAGTCAGCAACCAACTGCAACTGTCAGGAATTCGCGATCGACTCAAAAGATCCAGCGGCGAGTAAGTATATAAGAAGGAAGAAGGATATTCTTCCTTAAATTGTTACAATATATTTACAATGCTTCACACTAGGTCTGATTTATGAATGTCAAGACAGTATCGCCAGCCTCCCCGCAAACTTATACAAATTCAGGGACTCAGGCTGTACTAGGCAATCTCCAAGATGCAAACACAATTCCCCTGCAAGCAGTACCAGTATCACTAGAGACGGAGATCGTAGCGGACGATCGGCTACAATCCGCCAGAGACATAGCTTTCGAGTTGGCCGGAGATACTGTTCGGTACGATCCAGCGGCGATCGCAGCCCTGTACCGAAATCGACCTCTACAAGTCTGGGGAAGGCTGTCGAGCGTTGTTTGGACATTTTTTAGCTTTGCCTTCAGTGTGTGGTTAGACGGCAAAACAGGTCGTACCGCCACCAACCAAAAGCGTCGCGCCGTCCGACTGCGGGAAATTCTAGGCCAACTCGGCCCCGCTTTCATCAAAATCGGACAAGCACTCTCAACAAGGCCCGACTTAGTACCGCCAGTATATTTAGAAGAACTAACAACGCTGCAAGACCAATTGCCAGCATTTCCCAACGAAGTAGCATATCAATTCATTCAAGAAGAATTGGGCGCCCACCCCAAAGACATCTACGCAGAAATCAGCCCAGATCCGATCGCAGCAGCATCTCTCGGACAAGTCTACAAAGGCAAACTCAAAACCGGAGAAACAGTCGCAATCAAAGTCCAGCGACCGGGTTTAGCCGAAAACATCGGCTTAGATATCTACATCCTGCGGCGCCTTGCAGTTTGGGCGCAAAACAACTTCAAAATAATTCGCAGCGACCTCGCAGGCATTATGGACGAATTGGGCGAGCGCATTTACGAAGAAATGGACTACACCCACGAAGGTCACAATGCCGAACGGTTTGCCAAACTCTACGGCCACATTAAAGACATTTACGTTCCCAGCATCTACTGGGAATATACCCGCCGCCGCGTCTTAACAATGGAGTGGATCACCGGCATCAAACTGACGAATTTAGAAGCCGTTAAAGCTCAAGGAATCGACGCTCCTTACTTAATTGAAGTGGGGGTGCAGTGCTCTCTCAGACAACTGCTAGAACACGGTTTCTTTCACGCCGACCCGCATCCCGGCAATCTTTTGGCAACTCCTGACGGTCAATTAGCTTATCTCGATTTCGGGATGATGAGCGAAGTTAAACCTTATCAGCGGTACGGCTTGTTGGAAGCTGTGGTGCATTTGGTGAACCGCGACTTTGAAGGTTTAGCAAAAGATTATGTGAAGTTGGAGTTTTTAACTCCCGACACCGATTTAACGCCAATTATTCCAGCTTTGGCGGGCGTATTTAACAATGCTTTGGGTGCTAGCGTTGCCGAACTCAATTTCAAAAGCATTACTGACGAGCTTTCGGCGGTAATGTACGAATATCCTTTCCGAGTTCCAGCTTACTATGCTTTGATTATTCGATCGCTCGTCACCTTAGAAGGGATTGCCATCAACGTTGACCCCGAATTCAAAGTGCTCAGCAAAGCTTATCCTTACGTTGCAAAACGGCTGTTGAGCGACCCCGCACCGGAATTGAGAGCATCCCTGCAAGATTTGCTGTTCAAACAAGGCGAATTCCGCTGGAACCGCTTAGAAAACTTGCTCAAAAATGCCCGCGAGAGCGAAGATTACGATGTGAGCAAACTCTTGAACCAAGCATTAGAATATTTATTTTCCGAAAGAGGAGATTTCATTCGCGATCGTATTGTCCTGGAATTAGTCAAAAGTCTCGACACACTTTCCAGCAACGCCTTTGCTAACGCCAAAGCAGTTGTCGGCGAATGGTTTGGAGTCAAGGCAAATCAACCTGTGGTTTCACCAACTGAACAAAAAAACCTCGAACACATCAAGCGGATTTGGGATATTTTGCAATCAACTCCCGGTTTTGACACGATGAAAGTATTGCAGCTTCTTCCGCAATTGTTGGTGAAACCCGAAGTGCATAACATGGGCCAGAAAGTAGTCGGCGGTTTAGCTCAAAGAGCAGTTGCTAGGGTAATTCGCGAGTTTTTGCTTTCGCAGGAACCGGCAGCAATTCCCCAGAATGGAAGCTATGCTAAAACTTCGCCTCAGTTGTCTTTACCTGCGGCAAAGTAGTTATATCGTGTCAGGTGAATTGACCGTAATTCCTGTAGGGGCTGGTTCACCAATATCTACAATAGAAACGAGAGATTCTATAAACCCGCCCCGGCTGTTGAGCGCGGTCTATCGACCGCACATTATATTAGATTGGGATTTTTGGACCGCAGATATTAGCAGATAAACGCAGATGAACCCAGATGAAATTTTGTCTGCGTTTTTTTAATTAAGCTTGAATCCTTTAGCTGCTAATTGCTGGCGGAGACTTTGAATTATTACGCGATCGACAGTATTTTCACCGCTATTGGTACTAGATTGGCGCTGTTGTTCAATATATGCTGCACGCTTTTGAGATAAGTCGCGGATCGTTTTTTTAATCGCCTCTCTTTCGGTTTTCTTTCCAGCTACATATGCTCTTTTTTCTGCTAGTGTCATCCCTCGCATGATTTCTGGTAAATTATCATCTGATATTGCCTCTAGTTTAACTGTTCCGTTTTCGAGGGCATCCAGCAAGTCCCAAGAAGCATTATCATAGTATTCAGAAGCTTTGGAGGCACTACGCGAAGCAAAACTTGTGCCAGCATTACTATCTTCAACAGCTTGACGTTGTTGTCCTACTCTTCCTTCTCTACCGTAGGGAATGTAGGTTTGATTTAGTTTAGTATTCCAAGTAGAAATTTCGTCGTCGTAAGGAGACTTAATTACCGCAATTTGTTGGTTTTGATTAATGTTGAAGCTACTGCCTTTTGCTAACTCGGCTCCTGATGCCCAAAGTTGTCGCTCCTGACTTTCGGCTGAACCACAGTAGATTGTATTAACGAGGGTATCTCCTTTGACAGCTAGATTGACTGATTGATTCCAAACTATTGGGCCTTGATCGAAGGGTTCATTACCCGCAATAAAAATCACGCGAAAATCTGCCGGATTTTTACTCCAGTTTAATTCTTGCATTGCCGAACGAATTACCCAGCCAGCATATTCTTGACCGCCGTTGGTTTTGATACTAAATAGCTTTTCGGAAACTAAATCTAATTCCGGCGTAAATCCAGTTAATAATCTGACAAAACCTTCCGAAGAAGGTAAAGTGTCATTACCGTAATGATAGAGAGCAACTTCTAATTCTGGTACTTGGCCATCTTTGGTTACTTTAGTTAAAAAATTCACAACTTGCCAAAGTTGAGTGCGAGTCTGGTCGATCAGTCCATCCATGCTATTACTAGAATCTAAAAGGATGGCTATTTGAATTTTGGCTTTGGCGAAAGCTGCTGTGGGAAAACACAAAATACTTAGGGTTAAAGCTGTAGTGAATAAAATTCGAGTTAGTTTCTGCATGGAATTTCTCCTACCCAATGATTTTTTTCCAATTATAGTCAGTAGGAAATGGATTTAGTGACTGGTGTCAAGTTACTTGTAACAACATTTTACATTTTTCAGAAACGGGCAAGATGCCCGTTCCACAAAAATTATTAGTAGGGTGTGTCAGCTATGATTATTTTGGGTTTAAACTAAAAATCTAATAGCTGACGCACCACGCAAAACTCAAGATGCGTCAGAATTATATTTTTGGTGATAATTCATAATTTCGCAACACGCACCCTACCACTATTCGCAAAAAACTCGGTTTCTGGGCACTAATGAGAAAATATTGGTAAGATGGTAATCATCGATATTGAGACTGGTGATTGCGAAATTGACAAAAATGGCTTGCACGCATCAAATAGTGTCAATGAAAGATATCCAAATGCTCGATTATTTGGAATTCGCATTGGTTACAACGTAGCAGATTCTCTTGGTGGCGTGATGGATTGGTGTAAAATAAAAGTCCGTTTTTTCTAAAACACGTCGGTGATGGATGGTGCTTTATGTCTCACGCTAATCTAAACGATTTAGAATTCAGATCGTTTCCTCGGAGCAAAATCATCCAATGCTAACCCTAGACCAGCTTATTTCCGAAGCAACTGCCCTACCCGATACCGCCAAGGCTATCCTCCTCGACAATATCCTAGAAAGCATGACAGAACAGATCGAGATGTTTTGAACGAGGGCGTACAGAAAGCTCAAGACCGCATTGCCGAGATTGATAGTAGCACAGTCCAATCCATTCCAGGCGATGTTGGCTTGGCACAAGTTCGACAATTGCTAGGACAATGAAAGAGGATCGTAAATCTCACATCTCCAAGCTCAAATCGATCGAGGTAACTTACGTAAGTTTACCAGATCGTGTCACTTTTTATCGAGTTGTGAGTTGGTATTATTAACTTTTGATTAATGGAGTATTGTGATGATAGCAACACGAGATAACGATCGGCACTTTACACCAGAAGAGTATTTTAGTTGGGAAGAAAAGCAGCTAGAAAAACACGAACTGATCGATGGTCGGGTTTATGCAATGAGTGGTGGCACTCAAAATCATAGTGCGATCGCTATAAATTTCTTGTTATCGATTAGATCTCATCTGCGGGGAAGTAATTGTAATGTTTTTCACTCAGATTTAAAAGTTAACATTCTTAATACTCCTAACTATACGTATCCAGATGTGAGTGTTACTTGCGATAATCGAGATCGCGAGAATGCTCTTTATATTACCTATCCCTGCTTAATTGTGGAGGTTTTATCGGATAGCACCGAAGCTTACGATCGAGGCAAGAAGTTTGAGAAGTATCGCCGCAATCCAAATCTAGTTGATTATGTTTTAGTCAGTTCGGATGAAATGGCGGTCGATATTTATCATAAAAATGATGCTGGTGAATGGGTGATTTTGAGCTATCGGGAGGGCGATCGGGTTGAGTTTCAAAGTATCAATCTAAGTTTGCCGATCGAGCAATTATATGAGGAAATTATTTTCGATCGACAGCCCTAGATATACGATCCTTACACGTTATATTTTAGAGGCAATTCTGGTAGAGCCATTCGAGGGATTTTTCAGAGGAGGTAATTTTTGATGAAATTATGTGAGGATTTGGCGATCGGTGAGGTTAATTCCAAAATCTCAAATCTCAAATCTCAAATCGATCGAGGTAATTTACGTAAGTTTACAAGATCGTGTCACTTTAAGGAATCCTACTCCAGTGAACCAGATTCAAGCGCTTCACCAACAAGCAATGGATTTAAACGTTATTATAAGTTAGACCAACTTCAAGTACAAACGATTCTACCAATACAAAAAATGAAACAGCGTTTTCTTACGTACTTCATGTGGGGCTATCAGCCTCATTTTCGGAGTCAAATGGAACACCGTGCAAAGCAAGCTTTAGCAGCACTGGGTGCCAACATAGAAGTAAAAGCATTATTGGTCGGTGTTCGCTTGCCAGAAATCACCGACGATCACTTCGTATGTATAGAGCCTGAGGATGGAGAATGGAATATTGCTGCATTCAAGGATGTACACAGACGTGCAGGCGAAATATTCACCACTCATCCAGATCAGCAGATGTTTTATGGTGATGAGCCATCAATGCTGGATAAGCCTGAGAACATACGTCGTAAATCGGTTCGAGAAGCAATCGAAGAAGTCCTGAGCACAATTGACTCCGATCGCGTGACACGTTCATTTTGTGGTGTACCTGTCCGCCTAGGTAATTTTCACGTAGCTCCGATTCTCCAAGTCGCGCAAATACAGCACTTCCGGATGTTAAGAGGTACAATAGAATAGACTAAAAATAATATACAAATGAAAGCATACTCAGTAGATTTGCGCTCCAAAATAGTAGCA
>JAUBSN010000020.1:0-68235 GCA_036704825.1 Microcoleus sp. F8-C3
ATTCCGGCACTGTCTTCTCCATGTGCCTCACCTTATCAGATTTTTTGGGTTTTTGCTACCCCCGTGAACTTCTACGTCCAAAGTTGATCTAATCGTTGAACTGATTGGCTAAAAGTCCCATTAGAAACAAGTACCGCACCATTGAGAGCACCAATACTAGTACCAGCAATAATATGGGGATTTAGCCCAATTTCATCAAGATATTTAAGAGCGCCAACTTGGTAAGCCCCTTTTGCTCCACCGCCTACCAAGACAAGTCCAACTGTAGATTTATTAAAATAGTTCATATAGTTTAGAAGGTTCTCGAAACTTTACCTAGACAATCATCTGCGACTTCTTCGACTATGTATTTAACCAAATCTCGTACTTCTATCATTCGAGGGATCGATTCAATTTGCTGGCGACATAGCCCGATCGCATGACGGGCAGGGTTGTTAGGTCTACTTTCTTCTGGTAGCACATACATTTCTAAAGTAGTACCAATCGTAAAAATATAAGGAGTATTTAAAATACGGTGAGGATGAATAGAACGGACTTCAAGCAAGCTTGCTGCAAGGTCTACATCTTCTTTTTGTAATTCTTGACAAGAGATAGTTAGCAACTCACAGAAACCGATTAGTCCTTTAGGCATCTGCTTACTTGCAGTAACAATTTTGTTGGTTAAAAGCTGCCGATATTTCTCTCGATCATCCATTTGTAATTCGTAAAGTGAGACAGAACTAGAAAATACTTCTTGTGTGAGCAATACAATTTGAATTAACCAAGGTAGATTTTGATAAGTTTGTTCAGATTCCCAAGCTGCAAAAATACTATCAATATCTTCTTTGGCTGCCACGCGGATCTCTAGCTGGCGAACTTTTGCTTCTAATTTATCAATGCGATCTCCGAACTGTTTTGCTAAACTTTCCAGTTGAAACCCCAATGCTTGTAATACTGACTGCTGAGATTTTAACAGTCGAACAGCATTACGGACTTCTAGAAGCGATCGCTGTGTCTCTGTGAGAGCAACTTGAGAAATACTTAACGAGTCACATAGTTCCAAGACCCAATCTTGAAGAGCTTCTTGTCCAGCAATTAGATTACCATCTAGAATTAATCTACGTTTTTCGTTACTTCCATCAAATTTGTCGAAAAGCTTGCCGAAAAAACCTCGACTCTTGCGGTAGCGCAACATATCTTTGCTAACTGATAAACCATTAACTAAATCGATCAGAGCTTTATCCCCAACTATGGGAATTCTACGTTGTAATTCACACAGCTTTTGAGTAGAAGGATAGTACATATAGCATTTCTCAGAAAGATGAGGTATGATATAACTGACTTGAACTGAGTGAAAATTATAGAACCCCAAAAGGTTATGCAGCTCTCATTAAATCAGGAACTCTTCAAGCAGTAGTCCCTTGACCCGCAGCAGTCACTCGAATGACAACTATTGAGAACTTTAGCAAGTATCACGCATTAGTAAAAATGAAAACTTATTCTCTTGATTTTAGACAAAAAATTATGGATGTGTACCATAATGAACCTCTGTCACAAAGAGCAATAGCTAACCGTTTTTGTGTAGCCCTAAGTTTTGTCCAAAAATTGATTAAACAGTATCGCGAGACCCAAAATATTGCTCCTCGAACTGAGCGATGTGGAGTCAAATTAAAACTGAATAAAGAACAACTACTGATTTTAGCGGAATTGATTGAAGCAAACAATGATGCAACTCTCGAAGAACTCCGTTATTTACTGTACCAGAAAATTGGTTTTACCATCAGCATAGCAACGATGGGAAGAATGGCAAAACTCTTAAATATGACCTTGAAAAAAAAACTCTTTTCCCGTCAGACAAAGGCACTGACAGAGTTCAGAACCTGCGATACGAGTTTTGGCAAAAAATTAGAGAAGTTTGTTTGAAAGACTTAATATTCCTTGATGAATGTGGAGTAAACTTGGCAATGGTTAGGTTATATGCTCGGTCTTTAAAAGGTTCAAGAGCCAAGGGACCAAAACCCAATAAACGCGGCAGAAATGTCTCAATAATTGGCGCTATATCGGTCAATGAAGTCTTAACATCAGTCAATTTAAAAGGTACAACGGATGGAATTACATTTGAGGCTTTTATCATCCGAAAGTTAGTGCCAAAATTATGGAAAGGTGCTTGTGTAGTTATGGATAATTGTACTATTCATACCGGAGAAGAAATAGAAAAAGCCATCAAAAAGAAAGGGGCAAAATTAATATACTTGTCGCCCTATTCACCCGACTTCTCACCAATTGAACATTTATGGTCAAAACTCAAAAACATTCTCCGTTCTATCAAGACGACTAATTATCGAGAATTAGCAGAAGCGATAGAGTTTGCCTTCAATCAAGTTACATTATCCGATCTTTGGAATGGGTTTACTCACTGCTGTTATTGTACCTCATCTATCTGAGAAACGCTATAGCTTTGATATCCATATTTTCATTATTTTGGGCTTCTGTTAAAAAATTCGTCGCACAGAATGCCCATCTTGCAGCTACTTCAAAAACGCGATCAGTATCATTTTGATTGCCAAGTTCCAGATCGGCTAAAACGAATTGCTCTACCTTTTCCGATGTCATTGGATCATTTTCAGTACGTTGATCAACCTTATTGACCAAAACATAGAGATTTTCTTTGCCCAATAGATCAATTATCGGTTTTACTTGACGCTTGATATCATCCGCAGCTTTGTTATTTAGCTGTGTAAAGTCAAGAACAATGAGAATAATCGAACTATTCTTTAATTGCTCTTCAACAACGGCTGACAGTTTGAGATTTTCTCCGGCTTCATTCGGTCCTGGTGTATCTACAATCACTAAGCTCCCAAGTAGATCAG
Organism: Microcoleus sp. F8-C3; assembly: GCA_036704825.1. Taxonomy (GTDB): domain Bacteria; phylum Cyanobacteriota; class Cyanobacteriia; order Cyanobacteriales; family Microcoleaceae; genus Microcoleus. The sequence goes on from JAUBSN010000020.1 coordinate 2,850, forward strand.
CCTGATCCTCTTGTTTTTGCGAGCGCCAGAAAGGAGTTTCAATTCTTGGTAAATCTCGGATTCGTGCAAGTGGATCTTTCGTTGGCTCAAGTATAGAAGCCAAACGTACTATGTCATTTAGGGCTGTCAATACTCTCTTAATTTCATCAGTCCCCTTGACCCGATCAGAATTTAAGAATCCATCAGTAGTCTCAACTTCCTGCAATAATTCCTGTAAATGAGGATGTGTGGCGATCCTTTCTTGAGTTGTAGCAATTCCTTCATCCCGAATTTTTCCTTTAATTGCTTCCAGAGTTATATTGAAAGCATCACCACAATCTTTAGGGACAATTAATATAGGCTCTGTAATATCTTTTTTAAATACAATTTCTGTAGGCAGAGTAGTCATTGCTGCCGCACGGCTTGGCAAAAGGTCGAATCCAACAACAGCATTGATAATCGTAGATTTGCCTGCCTTCATCGGGGCAACAATAGACATGACTAACTCAAGCTCTTCTACGTCATGCTTCTTGCTAGCTATTTGCCGTTCAAATTCTGCGTATTTTTTACCAGTACCATCAGATTTAAGCGCATTGCTGGCACGCCCCATTAGACTTTCAATTTTCTCTAAAAGTCCAATAACATCATTCTGTAAATCCCTAACCGAAACTTTCTTTAGCTGCTCAGAATAGTTAACTGCCATGATTTCCTCTCCTCTAGGTATTGAACACAATAATTCTGACATTAGTATTAGTATGAGGTCTTGCGATCGCCAATAACTTCTCGGAACTTACCACCGAAGCCGATTATCTTTACTTGCCTAATCTCTGAGAGAAACAGATAATCTCAACGGCGCGATCGGGTTTAGGCCTAACTTATAATTATATTGCAGTTGGGGTACAATACTGGATATAATCGAATAATACCGCATATCGATGATTTATGTCAACCCGTTCTTACTCCCCATCGGAATTTCCTTTCCTCGATCGAGTTCGCCACACGATTTGACTCAATCACTTAAGCCACCCCACTGAAAAAAGCTATCTATATTATATTTTAGATTAGAGAGCATTTAGAGTCGATCGCACACCCTCGGCGATCGGTGCATTATGATAAAGCAAGCAGCGATAAAGTCTCATCTTCATAAAATAACTTAATCGCGTTGAACTCCCGACGCAGCAAATTTTCAATTTGCAATGTCGAACAGTTTCCAAGGCGAAGCCAAATAACTTTCGGTGGATTCCCAAATACTAAGCTCAGGTCGTGCATATCCGCGTCTTTCGAGACAATCATCAAATTATTGTCTTTTGCATAATCCCAAACTATTGGGTCGATCGTTGCTTTCATTCCCACATCTCGAACGTGAAGCGAATTTGGAAAAATATCGCTCAAACGATTCGGCAACTTGGGCGACAAATTTTCATCAAAAAGTAATTTCATGCGGATCGGGGAGCTGTCATAAACCGACGCTCGCGGTCAGCAGCATAAGCAATGCAGGCTTTTAAATCTTCTCGCGTCAAATCGGGAAAATCGTCTAGAATTTCTGCTTCGGTCATCTCGGAAGCCAGGTACTCAAGCACTTCATAAACCGTAATTCGCAAGCCGCGTACACAAGGCTTACCACCGCGTTTATTTGCTTCGATCGTGATGTGGTTTCGGTAGTTCATAGTGGGAATTTTTGAGAATCTCCTCGTTTGATGTTTGGCGAAAAGATTGGATATACTAGCTTGTTGCATGGGTGCGCGATCGAATAATTGTATTGCAGTTACGGTACAATACTGGATATAATCGAGTAATACCGCAGCTCGATCGTGTGTGTCAACCGCTTCTTAATTATATTTTAGATGAGAGTCGATCGCACACTGGGAAGATCGCCACAACCAAAACATTCATCAGAACTTCTTCACGCACGAATAACTGTAACGGTTCGCCCCATTGGTGTCAGATGAATTTCAGTATTCAATCGTTCTTCTAATTCGATCGCATTCTCGCGTCGATCGAATATCACCAACCACCCTTCATCTTGTCCCAATCGAGCCAAATATCCATCTAACTGTTCCAAGCCTTTACTCAACGGATCGACTTTCCGAGTTCGCCAAACCTTCAGTTCAATTCCCAATGTTACCTCACCATAACGCAAACATAAATCCATTCTGTCGCGTCCGATCGCATATTCCCGCTCCAATGTTCCGCCACCATTAATCACCCGATGCAGAAACGCCATCAACACTAAATGCGGTGCAATTTCGGGATAAGACGCACTTTTGAGTAACGGTTCGCCATGTTGCAGCCAAAACGCGAGAAACGCTTGCAGGAGTGCATCTGGTAGTAGTTCGCCGCGATCGTTCAACCAACTCGGACGGATAATCGGTAAACTATCTTGCGGCCCTTGCGCCAAAACTCGCGGCAACACTTCTCGATAAATCGGATTGGCGATGACTAAACCCCCGGCTGGATCTCGTTTGAGCAAGCCCAAATCTACGAGGTATTGGCGATCGTCATTAGAAGATTCTGGCAATTCTCGTCCGGCTAGCATCGGCTCGATAATGGCTTTGACTCGGTTTTCTCGCAGTCGTTCTGCCAAACTATCTAAATGCGTATCTTGTCGTTTTATGAGAATTTCTTTGGCTTCTAAAATATGTTGTGGTATAATTTCTAGAGATTCATCGGTAACTAATTCTTCTACGATTTCCTTAGCTAAAGCATTCACTAACCAAGGTTGTCCCTGAGTGAGTTCAAAAGCTAACGCTACGGCTTCAGGTGTAAAAACTTGTCCGGTATCTTGGGTATGTTGCGCGTAGAGTTCCGCAACTTCTGAGGCATTAAAATCTCTGAGAGTAATCGATCGCACTTTAATATTAAACGGACTGGATGTATGGAGTCGATCGCTACCACCCGCAGCCACTTTGTAATCGCGAACATCCCGCAAACCAATTAAACCCACCGATTGCGGAAACGCTTTCGGGCGATTGGGATAACCATCGCGTAATTGGCGCAGGATGGAAATCAAAGCTTGGTCTTGTAGCGCGTCAATTTCGTCGATGAAAACCACTAAAGGACGAGGAGAAGATTGAGTCCACAGACTGAGTACATCGCCGATTTGCTGTCCCGGTTTCGACAAGGGCCAAGCAGGCGGTTGTAAGTCCTGGGGAAGTCGAATCGAAATCGCCCGCCGCCAAGCACCGAGAATGGCATCTTCAGCACCCGCAATGTCTTGACTGAAGGGTGCGCCCACTTCTGCCGATAGCATCACGGCAGTGTATTGTCCGCTTTCGGTAAGTTGCTTGGCTAATGCCAGCATCGCAGTGGTTTTCCCAATTTGTCGCGGTGCGTGGATGACAAAATAGTTGCGTTGAGCAATTAATCGTTCCAAGTTGGGTAAGCGAAGTGTTGGGGACAGCGTATAGTGAATGTCTTCCTGGCACGGGCCAGCGGTATTGAACCAGCGTGGCATAGGTCAACTGGGGGGAATGGGGCTGCTCTCAGTTTACTTTACTGTTGTTGGAATGGCGTTCTATTGCTGTTGGGCGAGGGGGCTATCTCGACTTCCCGACCTGTTCTCAACCCCACTCCGGTTTTATTGCTTGATGCAAAACGCGAACAGTTCATGCAACTACTCGCATCCTCTTCCTGATTGGCTAAATTCGAGTTGAACTACAATAAATACTCCGGTAAGTCGTTTTAGCCCGAAGGATGCCATCAAAATTATCAAAGAAGGAATTGCCACGGGAGGTAAATATATGAGTTCCTATGTGCTTGATTTTCAGGACATTGACCAAACAAAAATGATGATTGCTGGGGGTAAAGGCGCAAACCTGGGGGAACTTTCCAAGATTGAAGGAATCCGCGTACCGGATGGCTTTTGTATTTCTACTGAAGCCTTTAAAAGAATCATTGGGGAAACGTCGTCGATTAACGAATTACTCGATCGCTTATCGCTTCTAAATGTGGAAGACCGGGATAAAATCGGTGAACTTAGCGGTGAGATTCGCAAGGTCATCGAAGGGATAGGCATCCCTGAAGACATTAATGAAGAGATCGCCCGTTTCCTCTCCAGGCTTGATGAAAAAAATGCCTGTGCAGTACGATCGAGTGCAACTGCGGAGGATTTACCAACGGCCTCCTTTGCCGGTCAGCAGGATACGTATTTGAACATTATCGGAAAGGAGGCAATCTATCGGCATATCAGCAAGTGCTGGGCATCGCTATTTACCGAGAGAGCAGTAATTTACCGCCTTCAAAAAGGCTTCGACCACCGTAAAGTCCACCTGTCTGCGATCGTTCAGAAGATGGTTTTCCCGCAGGTGGCAGGAATTTTGTTTACTGCCGATCCCGTCACTTCTAATAGAAAAGTGTTATCCATTGATGCCAGCTTCGGACTAGGTGAGGCGATGGTTTCCGGTCTAGTAAATGCTGATAGCTATAAAGTGCGGAACGGCGAGATTATCGAGAAGAAGATATCCACCAAGAAACTGGCGATTTATGCCTTAGAAGAGGGCGGTACAAAATCACAGGCGATTGAGCCTGAGCAGCAGAATCAGCAAGCGCTGACGGATGAGCAGATTTTACAGCTCGATCGCATAGGTAGGAAGATCGAAGCACATTTCGGCAGTCCCCAGGACATCGAATGGTGTTTAGTTGAGGATACGTTTTACATTGTCCAGAGTCGTCCGATCGCAACTTTATTCCCGATTCCTGAAACGAACGATCGGGAAAATCACGTCTTTGTTTCTGTCGGTCACAACCAAATGATGACCGATGCCATGAAACCATTGGGATTGTCTTTTTTCCTGTTAATGACCCATGCACCCATGCACGCTGCTGGTGGAAGGTTGTTTGTTGATGTTACAGCGACGCTGGCTTCACCTGTCGGTAGAGAAACTATATTGAACGTCACATTGGGAAAATCCGATCCGCTCATGAAAGACGCACTTACAACCATCATAGAACGGGGAGATTTTATAAAATCGTTACCCGACGATCGCAGTCCCGGCAAAAGCAGTAAAGGTCGATCGCCTGCGGATTTTCAAACTCTAAACGACTACGATCCGGCGATCGTTGCTGATTTGATTCAACAGAGTCAAACCTCGATCGAAGCATTAAAACAAACCATCCAAACGAAATCAGGATCGGATCTGTTTGATTTTATCCTGGAAGATATCCAGCAATTAAAGAAGATCAACTCCGATTCACAGAGTTTTGGTGTGTTTATGACTGCTATGAATGCTTCCTCCTGGATCAATGAAAAAATGAACGAGTGGTTAGGCGAAAAAAACGCAGCGGATACGCTTTCTCAATCAGCACCTAACAATATTACTTCGGAAATGGGTCTGGCACTATTGGATGTTGCGGATGCGATTCGTCCTTACCCGGAAGTCATTGAGTATTTGCAATCTGTAAAAAATGATAACTTTCTAGATGAATTGGTGAAGCTTGAGGGTGGACAGGAAGCCCAAAACGCGATCGCTACTTTTCTCAACAAATACGGAATGCGATGTGTCGGAGAAATCGATATTACGAGAACTCGTTGGAGCGAAAAACCAACAACGCTTGTTCCCTTGATTCTTAGTAACATCAAAAACTTTGAGCCTGGTGCCAGCGATCGCAAATTTGAGCAAGGACGACAGTCAGCCTTGAAAAAAGAACAAGCGTTATTAGAGCGATTGAAGCAATTACCGGAGGGCGACCAAAAAGCCAGAGAGACACAACGAATGATCGGGCTGCTCCGAAATTTCATCGGCTATCGTGAATATCCAAAGTACGGTATCGTGAGTCGCTACTTTGTTTACAAGCAGGCATTACTTAAAGAAATCGAACAACTCGTACAAGCGGGCGTTATTCATGAAAAAGAAGATGCCTACTATCTTACGTTTGAAGAACTTCGCGAAGTTGTACGTACCAATCAATTAGATTATCAAATTATCAGCAACCGAAAAGACGAGTACAAACTCTATGAAAAACTAACTCCGCCACGGGTAATCGCATCTGACGGTGAAATCATTGTAGGGGAATATAAACGAGAAAACCTCCCAGCCGAAGCTATTGTAGGTCTGGCTGTTTCTGCCGGAGTTATAGAAGGACGAGCGCGTGTAATCCTAAACATTGAAGACGCCGATCTGGAAGATGGAGATATATTAGTCACCTCGTTTACTGACCCTAGCTGGACACCATTATTTGTATCCATAAAAGGTCTAGTCACCGAAGTTGGTGGACTGATGACTCATGGAGCAGTTATCGCACGTGAATATGGTTTACCGGCAGTTGTCGGAGTAGAAAATGCGACCAAACTGATCGAAGATGGGCAACGAATTCGCGTACATGGAACAGAAGGGTATGTAGAAATCCTTTGACACTCCCCGCCCGGTCGGTACGGGGATTCTTAAGACATTTCTGTCAAAATATCCTGTTTTGCGCGGGTTCCCAGGCTGACTGCGTTTGCACTAAGAAGTGCACAGTCATATCTTTTGCATAATCCCAAACTATTAGGTCGATCGTTGCTTTCATTCCCGCATCAAAGGACGTGAAGCGAATTGGGGAAAATATCGCTCAAACGATGCGGCAACTCGGGCGACAAATTTTCATCAAAAAGTAATTTCATGCGGATAAGGGATCGGTCAGCAGCATAAGCAATGCAGGCTTTTAAATCTTCTCGCGTCAAATCGGGAAAATCGCCCTTGAATTTCTGCTTCGGTCATCTCGGAAGCCCGGTACTCAAGCACTTCATAAACCGTAATTCGCAAGCCGCGCACACAAGGCTTACCACCGCGTTTATTTGCTTGGATCGTGATGTGGTTTCAGTAGTTGATAGTTGGAATTTTTGAGAATCTCCTCATTTGATGTTTGGCGAAAAGATTGGATATACTAGCTTGTTGCATGGGTGCGCGATCGAAGCGTATCTATTTATTCTACGAATTTTCTGTAGGTCAAGCTCTCGATCGAGGTTCCCAATCATCTCCAAGGTCAGGTAGCGTTTACGGTCTAACGTTCCTGCTCCGCGGCTGCCAAGGACTCTCTAACCAACGCAAGCGGCTTCGGTCAGTCCGCTGCACCAGGGTTGTTATGCCGCTTATGCCATTTGAATCAAGGTTTTAAGGTTTAATTCCTATGGCGTAAGCTGTGATTGTGCAGGATTCGACGTATTGGTGATCTTTGCTCGCCACTTTCCATTGATTCCCATCAGGAAATGACGCTGTAAGTAAACTACCCGGTCCTTTCCAATTCGCTTGAGCACCACCTCCAACGAGATTGTAGCCAGAAGCAACTGAGACTCCTGTTGAAGGATGTTGAGCTGAAGCGCTATCTCCAGCAGATATTTTCACTGAAGGACCAGAAACCCCATTTCTAGCTCTAATTCCAATAGCGTATGCGGTAATTGAAGCAGGGTCAGGCGCACCATGAGCCTTGCCTTTTGCTATCCAATTTCCTGAACCTTGCGGACAGGAAGCAGTGAGTAAATTACCTGGTCCTCCCCAATTTACTTCTGCACCACCACCTGTTAGAACGTATTTACTCCCTACAGTAGCAGTAGCTGAAGGAAAGTCACTAGGAGCACCGTTTGCAGTGACAATATCAACTTCCCACTCATCTCTTGGATCGTGTAGGGCAATTACCCAAACATCTATATTTGCTGGATCAGATATGAAGTGAGCCTTTGATTTAGCAACCCACGTTCGCTCGTCTTTTGGGAAGGAAGCGGTGAGAAGGTTTCCACCTCCAGTCCAATTGACACGAGCGCCGCCACCAAGAATCTTGTAGTCACTGGGAACAGTAAGAGTCGTTTGTGCTATGTCTGCTTTGCTGCCAGAAGCTTTAAAGAGCTTCAAATTTATTGAAGGAAGTTTTGGAGCAGGTGGAGGAGTTACAGGAATTGGAGGAATACTCTCAGTGATTGTTCCTTTTGTTGTGTTGAGAACGATCGTCGCACCACTCGTGCTAGTTCTAGTCAAAATTATAGAAAAACCTGCTAAAGGAATTTCCATACCATCAGAAAAAGTAATACTGTATGTTGCTCCAGCGACTTGAAATCCTCCCGGCAATACTGTAGGAGGAAAGTCAGTCATCGAGTTTGGAATCCATTTCACCTCGAAGACGAAATTAGGTTCACCTGTTGGAGTGAGATCATGATGAAGTCCAGGGGACTTTCCCGCCCCAGGTCTCATACAGGCGCTCCATGCGTCAAGAATTGCCTGTGATGCAGATTTACTAAGTATTTGCATCGTCTCTTCTTCTGTGAATTGACGAGAGCTTCCCGTACTAATTTCTTTCTTCCATTCCTTAAATTTGTCTTCAGTGAAAGATGCTTCAAGTTTGACAGGCACTCCTTTGATTGGAAACCCAATATTGAGTCCTAAGCTTTGCGCTTTCTGAAAGTTATCGTATTCGACAGACTCAAGCCACTCTATTAAATTCTCCGATAAGCTCTTGCTAGTACTTACCAAAATTGTGTCAAACACTCCAGCCTTCAGTACAGAGTCGCATGGATTCATTATTTCTCATCCTCTAAGGTGACTTTTCAATAGACTTTTTCTTATTCCAAGCTCTGCTTATAATTTCAGGAAGCTCAAAAAATATTTACGGAACGTAATTCGCAAGCCGCGTACACAATGCTTAGCACCGCGTTTATTTGCTTCGATTGTGATGTGGTTGCGGTAGTTCATAGTTGGAATTATCGTCATTGTGTTCTCGACCTTTGCAAAATCTTAGCCTATGGCTGCGGATCTGGCAAGGTTGTCAATCTTGTTTTTAATCTGCTTCTGATCACATCAGGATTAAGAGAGGGAAACTGCCAACAGATAAAATTTTATTCTTCTACGCGATCGCCCTATTCCGCCAAACAAGTGCGCGACTACCACCACTTCGGCTGCACTTTGACAAATAACTCCAAATATACTTTACCTTCAATTAACTCTTGAATCTGTTCTCGCGTCGAACTGTCGATCTGTCGATAGACTGTAAGCGGAAACGATATAACTCAAATGAGTGACACTCAAATGTGTTAGCTCACAAAAGTGTCACTATAAAAAGCGACTGTGAAGCCACCGAAGATAGCAGTTATACCTGAAATATCAAATGAAAACACTCGAATTCACAGAGGATTCCTATCATGTATACAGAAGAAAAAAGCCTAAACAATAATGAAGCTATGGCTCTCGTTGCCGATACTGCTTCTCAATCAACTCTTGCAGTTGCTGAAGCCTCTGGAATCATGAAACCCACTTTGCGACGCGGTTCTACAGGTCAAGCTGTCAAAGAACTACAACAGCTTCTATTTCATTGGGGATATTATTTCGGTGCGATCGATGGTATTTTCGGCGTCTATGTTGAAAACGCCGTCAAAGGCTATCAACACCGCGTCTTTTTAGCTGAGGATGGGATTGTCGGTCCTCTAACCTGGCAAGCACTATACTCTGGTGCACCTGTGAATATGCCAATTCTGATGATTGGTAGTTCGGGTAATGCCGTCAAAATTGTCCAGAATTTATTGAAATTGAATGGATACTATTTCGGTTTTGTTGACGGATACTTCGGGGTTATGACCAAAGTAGCAGTGATCCAGTTCCAAACGATTAAGGGTTTACCAGCCGATGGAATTGTCGGGTCGAGAACTTGGCACGCTTTGAGCAAGTTACCGCACTAAACAACGGTATATCTCACTTGTATAGGACTTACCTGCAGACTCTAATTGTAGGGTGTGAAACGCGCACCTTACAACTACAGGTAGTGTAGTTTCTTAGTTATTGCGTAAGTCCTGTTAGTTAAGCTTTAATCATTTATGAGGTTAATCAAATGACACATTCTTCTATCCTTGAGGCTCCCGCAAATTCTGCTGAACACCGACAAGAGCTGGCTGAATTTTTGCAGGAAGATAATGGACAATACTCGGCAATGCGAGCGATGAGTTTTATTGCACTGATTGCAGCAATTGTGTTTGGCGTCATCACAATAAATAGCAACAATGCTGATGGCAAATACATTACAACTTCTTTTTTAGTTGCTGCTTTTGCACCAAAAGCTGTTCAAAAATTTGCCGAACGTCCTTAAAGAGTTAACAGTTGATATCATTTCCGGTTACACCGGAATGATGTTGACGGTTGACGGTTGACAGTGAACAGTGAACAGTGAACAGTGAACAGTGAACAGTGAACTCGAATTTACTATTGAGATGCTAACGGATTTGATATGACAGTTGACAGTTGCGGGCGGAGTTTTTAGGACAATGATTTCAACTGAACTTCTGCCTACGAGGGGAAGTTCAGTTGTAAAATCTCTCAACATCGCCCTTATTTGCTCCATCAGTTCGCTTTATTCTTCTACCCGATAGCCCAATTCGGCTAAACGAGTGCGCGACTGCCGCCATTTCGGCTGTACCTTGACAAATAGCTCCAAATATACTTTGCCTTCAATTAACTTTTGAATCTGTTCCCGGGCCGCACTGCCGATCGACTTGAGCATACTGCCGCTTTTACCGATTAAAATACCTTTTTGGGAATCCCGTTCGACGTGAATTGTCGCCAGAATGCGCGTAATTTTCGCTTCTTCTTGAACGATGTCGATCGCAATTGCTACGGAATGCGGCACTTCTTCCCGCGTCAGCAGCAAAATCTGTTCCCGAATCAATTCGCCCATAATAAAGCGTTCCGGCTGGTCAGTCACCAAATCTGGCGGATAATAATAAGGCCCAACCTCCAAATGTTCGATTAACAATTGTTGCAGCGGCTCGACACCCTCGCCCGTGAGAGCGGAAAATTTCACTACAGGCCACTCAGGATTGACAATTTGCTCGTAAGTTCGATCGATCAACACACAATCCTCCGGTTGTTCGTCCAACTTATTCATCCCCAAAATCACCGGAATGCCGATATTGCTGAGAATTTCGACAATATATCGATCGCCCCCTCCCGATTCCACGGAACCATCCACCACAAACAGCACCACATCCACCGACTGAATCGCTGTGCGGGCATTCTGCACCAAAACCTTGCCCAATTGGTGGTGCGGCTTGTGAATTCCGGGAGTATCTACAAAAATAATTTGTGCTTCAGGTGTCGTCAGAATGCCCCGCAGCCTGTTGCGAGTCGTCTGAGACACCGGCGAAGTAATCGCAATTTTCTGCCCCACCAACTGATTCATCAGCGTTGATTTTCCGACGTTCGGGCGTCCGACTATACCCACAAAGCCGGATTTGTAACCCGCCGGAGCCGCGGGAACTCCCATAATTTCCGATACGTCGATGAATTTACTATCTTCCACTAAAATCACCCATTTTCAAGCCCCTTTTTGTCTATTGTCGCCTGAAAATACTCAAACGCCCATCGATGCACTGTAGCATCTTTCTCCCCCTGCTATAGCGCGCCACACTCAAACCTCGATCGAGCCGCTTTCCCAGTGTTAAAACGCGATGCGCGATCGGCAAAACTTGATATCTGAGACAAAATTTGATAAAGTTCCAATGACATCGATCGAAAATGAATCATTCTGGTAAAACAGACTCCCCAATGCTGTAACAACTTCAGATGTGTAAATATCTAACTCAACTGAAACTTTTCTACAGTTTGTCAGGTCAACCAGTTTTAACATTTTTGAAGATGTTTGGCAATAAATTAGGTAGGTTAAACTCAAACTAAAAATCTGAATATCATCAGGCGCTTTTTCAATCAAAGCTAGTGTCTTTTGAGCATACCTAAATTAGTGCTAATCGTCATAAAGTTGAGGAGATGAATCAGATGAAATCGAAATTATTTTGGAGTGTCTGCACCGTTTTGGTAGCAAGCTTGCCTGTTCCCGCCTTCGCTCAAACAAGCCCTCCCACAAGCCCTCAAGCAGGTATTGACTACAAGGGTGGCTCGATGAAATACCAGTTGCTACCGGGCAAAATCCAGGATAGAACCTTGCCCAAAGCCTTTGATTTTCCAATTATTACCAATGTTGCTACTGACACTAGCATCACCTCGGATTTTCTAATTACCGATCAGTTTCGCGCCCCAGCGGGTCGTACAGAATACACCGGAGCTCTCACCGCCTGGGCAGCATCAATCAGAGAATGTCTCGCCAAACAACCGCTGTTGATTCGAGCCAGCACTAAGAACCCGATTCAGATTAATGGTAGAGTAGGCACGATTGTCAGAAACGCAAATAACCGTGCAGTTTGCAAATAAGCCAGCAGTATCACAGGGGCTAAATTGACCGTAATTGCTGTAAGGGCGGGTTCACCAATATCTCCCATGCAAGCATCTATACAGTCAACCCGTCACGGCAGCGATATTGGGGTCAATCGAGGCCACTTGATATAACTTCCCCTATCTTAAAGATAAAAACTAGAGAGTGTTTTTGAGCAAAAAGAGCAATAGGTTTTCTATTGCTCTTTTTGTTGGCGAAATTTCAATTAATATCTATTAGGAATTCTATGATATCGGTTGAAACGACATCATAATATAAGAGGTTTGCAGTGAGGAATGCAAGTCCCGATCGAAGCTAGAGGACTTGCATTCCTCACTGCAAACAAGATAATTACGCAGAAACCAGATTTTTTCCAAAAAAATCCCGTCGAGCCCGAAGAATATGGATTTTAACACCTGGTTTATGAAAGTTTGTCTGCGTAATTCACGATTTAGTAGCGCAAAATTCATGTGTACTCAGTAAAATTTCGCCGTAATCAGGAATCCAAGCCAGCCACTTTTCCTCCGAACATTCACACAACAGCCACGCTTCGTCAAAACTGAATGCGGTTGGCGGATTGAACAATTTAACCCACATAGAAGGAGTTAATTTGGGTGCAGGTACGGCGCAGCCAAATTTTTCCCAGTCGCGGACACTGGCGAAGTTTCCGGGCGTTGGTTGGGATTGCCAAGTACGAATATCTGTTTGCAGTTGCATAACTACTCCTGTCTAGCTAAGACTCTGCACCAAGCCAAAGTTGAAACAACGCAGAGCGAAGGCGCAGATAAATTGTTATTCTGTAGTCTATGTTACCGAATTATCTAGGCAAATGTGTAGCCTTGTAGCAAAAATTTACAATTGGAAGGAAAAAACTGGCTCAAAGCTGAAAAGGTCGAGCTTTTATTGTTGGGTTCGGCAACGATCGACTACCATAGCAAACAACATCTGATTTATTTCAAAAATTCCGACATGAACCAAACTGCCAAATCCCAGTGGAAAACTCTAGATCGCTTTGTAGAAATCAACTCTCATTGGGTAAAACTAATCGCCGAACATCTCGAAACAACCGAAGGAAAAACAGTAGAATATTGGCGAGTAGAAAGAGCAGATTCAGTTGTAATCTTGACAATTCAAGCTGACAAATTCCTGTTTCCCCCACCGATGTATCGCCCCGGCGTGGCATCCGCAACCCTGGATTTTCCCGGCGGTCGCGTACCAGCCGAAGCCACGCCAGCAGCGACTGTTCCAGCTATACTCAAGAAAGAATTAGGCGTGACAGAAAGCGCGATCGCCCGCATCGAACCGATCAACACCATTGGCTGGGCAATAAACAGTTCCTTCTCCAATCAAAAACTCTACGGTTTTGTTGCAGAATTGCACCCGACAGCAACAGTAAGCCCCGAACTGATCGGTGCTGCATATCCTGCCACCCCAGACGGAATTCGCGACTTGCTCAAAAAATTAACTTGCCTCCAATGTCGAGCCTTACTGCTAGAATGGCAAAACCAGGTAGATTTTAGATTTTAGATTTTAGATTTTGGATTGTCCCGCGACGCTAGCAATTGATATCATGTCCGGTCGATTACCCCCAATATGGTAGGGGCGGGTTAACCAACAATACTCGCCAACAATCTCCAATCTCAAAAACCCGCCCGGCTTTTATATTACGGTCAATCGATCGGACATGATATGACGATTGATTAAAACCAAAGTCACCGAAACTCATCATGCCTCTAAATAATGAAGTTGCTGTCGAATGTCTCGACGTGACATATCGCCTCAAGCGCAGGCACTTAGTAGACAAACTCAATTTTAAAGTGCTGCAAGGAGAAGTTTTAGTATTGCTGGGACGCAGCGGCAGCGGCAAAACTACTACCATGAAATTGATTAACAATTTACTAACGCCAAGCAGCGGCGAAGTTCTGGTCATGGGAAAACCGACAACTCAGTGGAACCCAATTCAACTGCGCCGAAAAATTGGTTATGTGATTCAAGAAATCGGTTTGTTTCCCCATTTTACCGTCGAGCAAAACGTCGGTTTAGTGCCAAAATTAGAAGGTTGGGAGGGCGATCGCATTCAATCTCGCGTCCGGCAACTGTTAGAATTAGTCAACCTCGACCCCCAGCACTTCGCCAAACGCTATCCCCATCAATTATCCGGCGGACAGCGGCAGCGGGTAGGCGTCGCTAGAGCACTGGCGGCTGACCCTCCGATATTGTTAATGGACGAACCGTTTGGTGCTTTAGACCCGATTACTCGTCTGGAATTGCAGCGGGAATTCGGTCAATTGCAGCAGCAACTCGGCAAAACTGTGATTTTTGTGACTCACGGCATTCAAGAAGCTTTTTTGTTAGCTTCGAGAATTGGTTTGATGCAAGACGGGCGGTTGGTTGAATTGGCAAAACCTGATGATTTTCTCAAATCTCAGCATCCAGAAGCTGGGGCATTTCTTGAATGTTTGCAGTTACCGGGGACGGGGTAATAATATGATGTGCGATCGCGTCATTCGTTTATGGGTATGGGCGGGGCGGGTTGTTGAAGCTGATGGTTGGGAATTAAAGATATTGGTGAACCCGCCCCTACGAGATTTTTAATTATACCACAATTGCCAATTACCAAATGATAGAATTTTTAAATCGGTATGGCGCTGAGATAGTTCAGCGCGCCAGCGAACACTTATATTTAGTAACTGTTGCAATTTTTATCGCTATTATTGTGGGGATTCCCCTGGGAATTTTAGCCACGAGAAAACCAAAGTTGAAAAAGCCAATTTTGGGATTTGCTAATATTATGCAAACAATTCCCAGTTTAGCTTTGTTTGGCTTGCTAATTCCGGTGCCGGTATTTGGTGGAATAGGCGATCGCACGGCAATTATCGCTCTCACTCTGTATTCTTTACTGCCAATTATCCGCAATACTTATACTGGTATTGTCGGTGTCGATCCGGCGATTGCGGAAGCCGGAAGAGGCATGGGGATGACTGATATGCAACTGTTATGGCAAGTGGAAATTCCCCTGGCACTGGGCGTGATTCTGGCGGGCGTGCGAGTTGCTGCGGTAATTGCGATCGGACTGGCTACAATCGCCGCTGCAATTGGTGCCGGCGGCTTGGGGGTGTTTATTTTTCGGGGGGTTGCTACCGTCAACAATCAGTTACTTTTGGCTGGGGCAATTCCGGCCGCTTTAATGGCATTAGCTGCGGATTTTGGGCTGGGTTTGGTAGAAACGCGCCTCTCGAAAAGTACCTTAAAAACTATTAATGATGACTAAAATCCTGACTACTTTCCGTCAGCGTTATCACTTTCTACGAACCAGAAGCATTCGCAGGATTTGCTATCAGGTTGCGGATTTCATTTGAGCTTTCAATGTACTCGCGATCGCTCAAAACAGCTTGGCTTCCCTCCAGGGAAATAGCATCTGCCAAATCGATCCAAGAACGGCAACCGCCGTATTCAGGAAGGTAGGGAATTTTCCGGATTTCTGCAAGGCGATAAGCCCGCAACAATAAAATATAAATAGGCTGATTTGGTTTCCATTTCAGGCGATCGCTGACAAAACTTTCATTCCAAATATGGTAAGGAAACAGCGCAGTAATTGCCGGTTCCCAAGCAACCAAAAAAATATCGGTAATCTCCGCCCAACTGCCAATCCTAATAACTTCAGGGTGCCAGCCAGATTCGACAGTATTGACTTGAGGTGCAAACTCTGGCTTTAATAAATCCGGCTGTTGGTGTTCAAAAGTTGGATACAGCAAAACCAGTTTGTCAGTGACATTGAACTTTCCTGCTTGCTCGCGAATTCCCCCCTTCCGCAAGAGTACAATCGTTTGACCTTGTTCTAAAGCATTAACTGCTACATTCCATTCTTTCAGCGCCCTAGTAGTTGATTTCATAGGAATTTAGTTGGGTTTTAACAATAGTAACAAAAATCGGCACTTTCAAGCAAGTACAGCCTTTTTTCTGTTAAAAATGGCGTAGTCCTGACTGTGCAGGACTACCTTATTTTGATCGAGACAATAATTGGTTAGACTAGATCGTCGGCCAACTGCTGTTATCTTTATTACTCTAACCGATAAAATCATCGTCTCTTCTGTGTCCAAGCTATCCTCTACTATCACACCGGGTATATTCAGCAACTTTGTCGTTAATTTTTTCAGGATTTGACTTAAATACTTAATCAAATTTAAAGATTCTCGCATATATATTATTAAGTACCGAACAAGCATATTTAGATTTGTTAAAAATTAAATATTATTCAAAGAGGTTAGATTATACTTATTTATAGTGCATAGAAAATTATTTTTTAAGTCGGTTCAGTCATAAATATCAGTATACCTACTGAAATACCGCCTGCTCTTCAACTTCTTATTAGTGAAATTACGCACATGAGCATTAATATTTTGGGTTACAACCTAAGCGCAGCTATTTACGAAAGTGTCAGTACGATTATTTATCGCGGCACAAAAGACATTGATAGAACCTCAGCAATTATCAAAACCTTCAAAACCGAGCATCCGACAATCGAAGAAATTTCCCGCTTAAGACACGAACATAAAATCCTCAGACATTTAGACAGTGAAGGAATAGTCAAGCCCATAGCCTTAGAAAACTACCATAACGGCTTAGCGCTGATAGTGGAAAATTTTAGCGGTCAATCTTTGAAAGATTTTCTCAACAATCAACCCTTGGCTATAAACGAATTTCTCAAAATCGGCATTCAGTTAGCAAACACTCTGGGAGAGATCCATCACAGTAATGTGATCCATAAAGATATTAAGCCCCAAAATATCCTAATTAACCCAAAAACAAAGGAAGTGAAAATTATTGATTTTAGCATTGCTTCTCTCTTAGATAGAGAAAATCAAACCGTCACCAATCCCAACTTATTAGAAGGAACTCTCGCCTATATGTCGCCGGAACAAACCGGTAGAATGAACCGATCGGTGGACTACCGCACCGACTTTTACTCCCTCGGTATTACATTTTATGAAATGCTGACGGGCAAGCTACCTTTTTCCGCAAAAGACCCCCTAGAATTCGTTCACTGCCATATAGCTAAAGCACCAATACCACCTAAAGAACTGAATCCAAAAATCCCCGATGTAGTTTCTGAAATTGTAATAAAATTATTATCTAAAACCGCTGAGGATAGATATCAAAGTGCTTTCGGACTAAAAGCTGACCTGGAAACCTGCCTGCAGATGCTTTCTTTAGGAGAGATTTCCCACTTTATTATAGGTCAACTAGATTCCTACAGCCAATTTCTGATTCCGCAAAAACTCTACGGACGGGAAACAGAAGTTGCTAGTTTGCTAGAAGCCTTCAGTCGCGTCAGTGCCGGGACAACAGAAATGATGCTAGTTTCCGGTTATTCAGGTATCGGTAAATCCTCCTTAGTTAACGAAGTTGATAAACCGATAGTAGCAGCAAGAGGGTATTTTATTAGCGGTAAATTTGACCAGTTCAAGCGAAATATTCCCTATGCTTCCTTAATTCAAGCATTTCAGGAATTGATGCGGCAACTGCTGACCGAACAATCAGAAAAAATAGCAATTTGGAAATCTAAAATCCTCGAAGCGCTTGGGACAAATGGCCAGGTTATTATTGATGTTATTCCCGAAGTAGAAAAGATTATCGATCCGCAGCCCGGGGTTCCAACCTTGGGGCCAGCGGAATCCCAAAACCGATTTAATCAAGTATTTCAAAAATTCATACAGGTGTTTAGTAAACCCGAACACCCGCTAGTTGTATTTTTGGATGACTTGCAATGGGCAGATTCGGCTTCCCTCAAGCTCATCCAACTAATTATGACCGATCCAGATAGTAAATATTTGCTATTAATTGGAGCCTATCGGGATAATGAAGTCAGCCCCACTCATCCCTTAATTTATACCTTAGAGCAAATTCAAAATACCAAGGCGATAGTCAATAATATTATCCTCCAAGCTTTAGAAATAACTCATGTAAACCAATTAGTAAGCGAAACCCTTCGCAGTCAAATTTCAGAAATTTTGCCCCTGGCTGAGTTAGTTTTTAATAAAACCCAGGGCAATCCTTTCTTTTTAACTCAACTTCTCAAATCCCTTTATCAAGAAAAACTCCTATCCTTTGATTTCGATCGAGTTTGTTGGCAGTGGGATATTCAACAGCTTCAAGGCATTGAGATCAGCAATAACGTCGTCGAATTGATGGTCAGCCAGATTCAAAAGCTCTCGTCCCAGACGCAGAATGTCTTAAAATTAGCGGCCTGTATCGGAGATAAATTCAGTTTAGATTTTTTGGCAGTAGCTAATAAAAAATCTCAGTCAGAGACGGCAATAAATTTATGGGAAGCGTTACAAACAGGTTTTGTTGTCCCGCTAAATAATTCTTACAAAATACCGCTCCTATTTGACGAAGAAACATCCACAGAAAAGTCAACCGAGCAATTTAATGTCACCTACAAATTTTTGCACGACCGAGTGCAACAGGCATCTTATTCTTTAATTCCCGACGACCAGAAAAAAGAAACTCACCTAAAAATTGGTCAACTACTGCTGCATTCCACAACGCCTGAAGAACAAAAAGAAAATATCTTTATACTGGTTAACCAACTAAATTACGGCACTGATTTAGTCACTTTAGAGAGCGAAAAATATGAATTAGCAGAACTCAATCTGATCGCCGGACAGAAAGCCAAAGCAGCAACAGCTTATGAATCCGCTGTCAAATATTTGAATGTGGGTTTGGGACTGCTCGCGGAGGATAGCTGGGAGAGTCAATATGAGCTGACTTTAAATCTGCATTTAGAAGCAGCAGAAGCCGAATTTATCACCACAAACTTTGAGCGTTCTCAACACTTGTCTGCTATCATCATCAAACAAGCAAAAACCCTCCTAGAAAAAATCAAAGTCTACGAACTAAAAATTCAGTTGGATATGGCTGAAAACCGGACACAATCAGCTATAGAGACTGGTATTAATGTTCTTGAAATGTTCGGCGTTTACCTAGAGCAAGAACCCCCTCAAGGATTGATTATTGAGGATTTAGCCAATCTGCCACCAATGACAGATATGAATAAACTTGCGGCGATGCGGATATTAAGCAGCATCGTGATCTCGGCATATCTTGGCAATGGAGCTATGCTGCCACTAATTATATATACAATGATCGATTTGTCGCTCAAGTATGGTAACTCACCGGAATCTGCTTACGCTTACGTTTTCTATGGCTCTCTTTTATGTGGACCAATGGGGGATATAGATTCTGGATATAAATTTGGCAAACTATCCATTGTTGTATTGGATAAATTTGAAACTAACTCGCTCAACTGTAAGGTTGGGTTAATATTTAATGCTCTTCTCAGATCCTGGAAAGATCATAGTAAGGAAACCCGAGAACCTTTGATTAAGGCTATGCAAAGTGGCTTGGAAGTAGGTGATTTGGAATGTGCTTGTCACTGCCTGATCAATTATTGCTACATGACATTTTTAACTGAAAAAGAGCTAGAAAAAGTTGAGTGCGAACAGGAAAAATATGTTGCTATTAGCATTAAATACAAGCAAGATTACGATACTTTTGCTATCAAAATTTACCAGCAATTAGTTAAAAATTTGCTGGGCAAAGCCTCAGATAAATATCAGTTGATTGGTGAGAGTTTTAATGAAGAAGAAATGGTGCCGGTGTTCCTAGAATCTAATAATGGGACTCTGCTGTTTTTTTACCATGCCGCCCAAGGGATGCTTCGTTATTGTTTTAAAGATTACGAAGGCACAATAGTCAATGCTAGTTTAGTATCAAAATATGCCAGTTGCGGTGTGGGATTAATTCAGAATGCACTGGGCAATTTCTACCATTCTCTTGGCCTCCTAGCAATGTATCCCAAAGTCTCAGCGCCAGAACAAGAAGAATATTTAATTCAAGTAGCAGTAAACCAAGAAAAAATGAAAACTTGGGCGTTCCATGCACCGATTAATTTTCAGCATAAGTATGACTTAGTAGAAGCAGAAAAAGCGCGGATTTTGGGACAACCTTTAGAAGCCAGCGATTATTACGATCGCGCTATAGCAGGAGCCAAAGAACAGGGATATATCCAAGAAGAAGCCTTAGCCAACGAACTAGCCGCAGAATTTTATTTTTCGCGCGCTAAAGATAAAATTGCTCTGATGTATTTAACCGATGCTTACTACGGATATAGCCGCTGGGGGGCTAAAGCTATAGTCAAAGATTTGGAGGCCAGATATTCTCAAATATTTTCCCGGATAGCCAAGCCAGAAACTCAACGCAGCCAGATCGCTACGAGCACTAGCTCGACAAGTGGAGGGAGTGGCGCACTAGATTTAGCGACTGTCATCAAAGCCTCTCAAGCTCTCTCTGGCGAAATTGTGTTGACTAATTTGTTAGCGAAGTTGATGAAAATTGCGATCGAGAATGCGGGCGCTCAAAGTGGCATTTTTATCTTAGACAAAGCGGGAGTTTTACTAATAGAAGCCTATGGAACCGTAGATAGCGATGTAGAAGTGCTGCAAAGAATACCAGTGGAAAACAGCAAGCAACTACCCATATCTTTGATTAACTATGTTGCCAGAACTCAGGAAAATGTTGTATTAAACGATGCGAGTTGTGAGGGAACCTTCACGGCGGATACTTATATCGTCAACCAAAAACCCAAGTCAGTATTATGTACTCCCATCGTCCATCAAGGAAAACTTACTGGCATTCTTTACTTAGAAAATAATCTCACAACTGGTGCTTTTACTCCCGATCGTTTAGAAGTTTTACAACTTTTATCTTCTCAAGCAGCTATTTCGATTGAGAATGCTCGTCTTTATAACGATTTGGAAGCAGCCAACGCTACTTTGGAAGTGAAGGTGGCAGAAAGAACGCAACAGTTACAAGAAAAAAATATCGAGTTACAAAAAGCAGAAGAATTAGCGAAAGCCGCCAACTCTGCTAAGAGTGAGTTTCTGGCTAATATGAGCCACGAGCTCCGAACGCCACTTAATGGCATTTTGGGTTACAGCCAAATCCTCAAACGACAAAAAAACTTGGCTGACGAGCAAAAAGATGGTTTGAACGTGATTAGTCAGTGCGGCGAACACCTCTTAACCCTAATTAACGATATTTTAGATCTCTCCAAAATCGAAGCCCGAAAAATGGAAATCCACTTGAGTAATTTCCATTTCTCACAATTTTTGGAAGGCCTGGCTGAAATTTGCAATATTCGGGCTGAACAAAAGGGAATCTCCCTTATTTACGAGCCCATTACCCAACTACCTATTGCCATCCTGGGTGATGAAAAACGGTTGCGGCAAGTTTTAATCAACTTACTTGGCAATGCGATTAAGTTTACTGAAAAAGGTGGGGTGGCATTCAAAGTAGGATATCAGGATGGCAAGATTCGGTTTCAAGTGGAAGATACCGGAGTTGGTATGGCACCAGAGCAATTGCAAGACATATTTTTGCCTTTTCACCAAGTAGGGGATGCCAACCTGAAGGTTGAAGGAACCGGGTTGGGACTGGCAATTAGCCGCCAATTAGTCCAGATGATGGGCGGTGAAATAAAGGTGAAGAGTACATTAGGACAAGGGAGCGTTTTCTTCTTCGATTTAGATTTGCCAGAGGTATCGGAATGGGTGACTAATGCAGCCAAAGCCAATGCCCACACAATCCTTGGTTTCAAAGGCCGAAAGCGAAAAATTCTCATAGCTGATGACAAGTGGCAGAATCGCTCGATCATTGCGGGAATGCTTCAGCCGTTAGGATTTGAAATTCTGGAAGCAACGGAGGGTCAGGACTGTTTAAACAAGGCGGTGGAGTATAAGCCCGACTGTATTTTAATGGACTTGATGATGCCAGTAATGAGCGGCTTAGAAGCGACCCGCCGGATTCGCAAATCACCAGGTCAGACTAATTTAGTGGTGATTGCGACTTCTGCCAGTGTTTTTGATTTCGATCGACAACAAAGCGCCGAGGTAGGTTGCAATGATTTTATTCCCAAACCCATCCGAATCGAGGAGCTTTTAGAAAAATTACGTACTCATTTAGGGTTAGAATGGATTTATGAAGAAAATCTGGAAGAGATGAGGAAACCAAAAGAACAAAAAAAATCTCTATGTTCTGAAATTGTAGCTCCCCCCGAGGAGGAAATCGCCGTTCTATTCGATCTAGCGATGATGGGCGATCTTCGCTCCATTGGGGAGCAAGCTAAAAAGTTAGAACAACTCAATGAGCAATGGGGGCCCTTTGCTACGCATCTACGCCAGTTAGTGAAAGGATTTGAAGAACAACAAATCTTGGAGTTTATTAAGAAATATAGGACTGCGAAATAATGAAAAACGAACTTCCCGAACAAAGCACGATTTTAATCGTAGATGATACCCCGACTAATTTAGGTGTACTGTTCGATTTTTTGGCGGATTTTGGCTTCAAAGTATTGATAGCTAGGGATGGCCAAAGTGCTCTCCAAAAGGTCGAATATGCCGCGCCAGATCTGATCCTGTTGGATGTGCTTATGCCGGGAATAGATGGGTTTGAAACTTGTCGCCGCTTGCAAGCGAATGATTCAACGAGAGACATTCCCGTGATTTTTATGACGGCTCTTGCTGATACGGTGGATAAGGTTAAAGGTTTGAGTCTGGGTGCGGTGGATTATATCACTAAGCCTCTTCAGCATGAAGAGGTTTTAGCTCGTGTTAATGTCCACATGAAGCTCCGCAATTTGTCGAAGAAACTCTTAGAGCAAAATGTGTGCTTGCAAGCAGAAATCGAACAGCGTATCAAAGCTGAATCCTCTCTCTTGAAGCTGGCATCGGAGTTGGAAAGGCGAGTTGAGGAAAGGACGGCTGAACTTTTACAATCCAATCAATTGTTAAAACAGGAGATTCAAGAGCGTCTGCAAGCAGAGGCAGGATTGCAACAATCGGAAGCTCAATTGCGAACCCAAACTCAATGTTTAGAAAAGGCTTTTCGCGAATTGCAATTGACCCAGACTAAACTTGTGCAGAGCGAAAAAATGTCTTCTCTCGGTCAGCTTGTGGCAGGTGTAGCCCATGAAATCAACAATCCAGTCAATTTCATATTTGGTAATCTTTCTTACGCTCATGATTACACCCAAAATCTTATCGATCTCGTCAATCTTTATCACCAAGAATTACCTGCTGCTGGGCCAAAAGTTGAACAGAAAATAGACGAAATAGAACTAGCTTTTTTGGTGGAAGACTTACCTAAATTGCTGAGTTCAATGAAGGTAGGTGTAGACCGGATTCGCGAAATTGTTCAGTCGCTGCGAATCTTCTCGCGATTGGATGAATCTGAAATGAAACCGGTGGATATTCACCAGGGTATTGATAGCACTCTGTTAATTTTGCATAACCGCGTTAAAGGAAGGGGCGATCGACCTGCAATTGAGGTGGTCAAAGAATTCGGCAATCTGCCTCTGGTAGAGTGTTATGCGGGTCAGCTTAACCAGGTGTTTATGAATCTTGTTGCTAATGCTATTGATGCCATAGATGATTATAATACGACGCGGTCGTTAAGCGAAATGAAAGCTAATCCTTCTAAGATTTTCATTCGCACTGAGGTCACGGAATCTAATCGAGTGTTAATTCATATTAAGGATAACGGGCCTGGGATGACAGAAGAAATTAGCCAACACCTATTTGAGCCATTTTTTACTACTAAGCCTATCGGGAAGGGTACTGGTATTGGGCTGTCAATTTCCCATCAGATTGTAGTGGATAAACACGGGGGCAAGCTCAATTGTATTTCAGCTCCTAATCAGGGGGCAATGTTTATCATTGATATTCCAATTCACCAGAAAATTTTGGCTAATAATTTAATTACGATGTCTGAAACAGCTTTGGGTATCTCTTAGTTAATTTTAACTTAAGGGGAGTTTAATAAACTTTAAGGGTTGCACAACTATAGTCAAAATCGATGAGGCAGGGGTCTATTCCAATACTTTAGGTAATGAAGTAAGAGACGGATAGAAGCCTGCGGGAGCATCTCAATGAAAGCAACCAAGCTAGAAATTGGAGTTTTGAGGCGGGAGGCAGGAGGAAAGAGGCATAAGGAAGGAAGGAGAAGAAGTGTTTTTACCAATATGAGATGCTCCGTTGTTATGGCTGATTGGGGCAGATTCACATCGATCGCACATTTAGGACAGTTCATACTTCCATTATGCAACGCCCGAAAATACAGGGGACGGGCCCGACGCCCATCCCACAAAAAAATCCAAATCATCCCGCTATTATGCAGCGCATAGTCCTGACTAACTTTAATGCTAAATTCTCACTGCAAAAGATGCTGCTAATTCCCGTTCTGGTTCCATACCAACTGTAGGCGGCATGGAACGATTTGCTACTTGCTCGATCAGTTGTAGATGTTGCGGCAGCATTTTAGTTAAACTGTAGCGTTCTAGGGCGGTTTGACGGGCTTTGATGCGA
The DNA here is from genome assembly GCA_036704825.1 of Microcoleus sp. F8-C3. Classification (GTDB taxonomy): domain Bacteria; phylum Cyanobacteriota; class Cyanobacteriia; order Cyanobacteriales; family Microcoleaceae; genus Microcoleus. The sequence goes on from JAUBSN010000020.1 coordinate 27,410, forward strand.
ATTTCTGCCATGCGGGTAGGATGGTCTAAAACTTCATCAATGCGATCGGCTACTTGTTTGGGCGAGAAGTAATCGACTAGCAAACCGTTTTCTCCGTCGCGGATAACTTCTCTCACCGGCCCTGTGTCGGAACCGATTACTAAACATCCGGTTGATAGAGATTCAATCATCGACCAAGATAGTACAAAAGGTCTGGTCAAATAAACGTGTACGTCGGATGCTTGAATTACTTTTAAATACAGTCCGTAAGGTAGCGGCCCGACAAAGTGAACTCGCGACAAATCTAGCGGTACTTTTTTGAGCATATAGTCTTTGTAAGACTCGCCATTCGGTAAAGAACGACCGTAACAAACTCTTTCTGAACCGACTATTACGACGTGACAGTTGGGGCGGCGTTCTTGTACATAGGCGATCGACTCAATAAACTCTGGAAAGCCGCGGTAAGGTTCCATTCCCCGCGATACGTAGGTGACAATTTCATCAACGCCGGACAAGTCTAAGTTAGGCAAAACCAGTTTAGCACCGGGGTCTGGTTTGAAGTAATCGGTATCTACGCCGTCGTGGAGTGTGGATAATTTTTGTTGTAATTCTGGCGGAAATTGCGATCGCTGCCAATAAGTAGGCGACACACCCCAATCGCAAGAGTATAAATCTATTAGAATCGGCGCATTTTTGATTCTAATTCTGGCCATATCGTCAACTGTTAAAGGTTCCGCTGGGTCGAAATCTGCGTCTGAACCAATAGCATGATAAAACCACTCGAAATAACACAAAAGCGGCGTATTTGGAAATGCTTCTTTGACAAACAATGTCGGCCCCCAACCGGAATGTCCGCAGATAATATCGGGTACGAAACCGTCTGCTTTGAGTTGTTCTGCCATTCTAAATACGGCTTGTCCGTAGATGACGGCACTTTCTAAAGGGCGGACGTATTGGTGAGTCTGGGCGTGGGGTTCTCGGGTGGGGGTAAATGCTGCTTTGCGAACGCCGGGAATGTTCCACTCTGGGCGCTCGTTTTTAGTGCCGAAAACAATTTGATTTTTGGGATCTGCGCCTAAAGCCGTGATAATGTGGCGGTATTGGGCGGGGAAGTTGGGATGGAGAAATAATGCTTTCATTGTCAGTTGTCTGTTGACTGTTGTCTGTTGACTGTTGTTAGTTGAAATAAAATATTGTGATTCGGCTAAAAAGCTTTGGTTTTATTCATTAGGGGTTGGTGCTTTGCAGATCCAGACGCAATCTCGCGGTACTGAAGATGTATTTTTCAGGATGATTTGATAGTTTAAATGGTTGAGAAATTTTTCCATAATTGTATCAGTCATAACTGAAAATGCTGTGCCGTCTCTGTGCCCTAGCAAGTTTTTGTCCCACTCGCTGGCGAATTTTTGCCACCCTAATTCGCTAAAAATATTTGTGTGGTGAAACACGCAAATTCGATCGCCTCGCAGCAGTTTGGGAATTCGAGTCAGGTAGTTGAATATATCTACCGGCTCTACGTGTACCATTGTATCGTAACAAAAGCAGACATCGGCTGAACTTGGAGCGATGCCGTCTAATGTTAAACCGTCGAGTTTGACGTAAGAAACGCGATCGTCTCCCAAGCGCGATCGTGTCGCTTGCAGCATTTGACTGGAAATGTCCGCACAAATTAGCCGATCGCAATATTTCAGCAACAGCGAACCTGTTTTTCCCCCGCCGATACCAATTTCTAAAACCGTATGTTCTTTTTTGATGTACGGTTCAATAAATTGCTGTTCTATCAGGGCTTCGTATTCGGCTAAGGAGTTGGCGGCGCCGGCAGCCTTACCTATCCATTCGTCGCCAATATGGGCAAGTTCGGCATTAGTTTTTTGCCACTGTTGGGCGTAACTGTCCCATGCCCTTTCATAATCTACTCTTGGGCGATCGGTCATTTTTTCATCGTTCATTTTTGATTATTTTATAGTATTGATGGCTCAATTTTCAATATGTTCCGCAAGTCTGGCAAAATTATATCAAATCCTGCCCAAAGTCTACGAGGTCAGTTACTGCCCTTCACTGGGAGGCTGACATTGTAAGATGACTAATGACTGCTGAAATATGCTTCCCAGAAAATATCTGCATAAGCTTGAGTCATTTCCTCAAAAGTATTAAGTGAATCCAAGACATATTTAGCGTTTTCAGCTAACTGCTGCCGCAATGATGTATCCTCCAATAAACTAATCAAAGCTGCAACTAATTCATCCGGGCGATCGGGCGTATAAAACAAACCGTTAATTCCCGGCCGCACTTGTTCTCTAATCCCAAAAACAGGCGTTGTAATAATTGGCAAATCGCAGGCCATCGCCTCCAAAATCACTCTCGGAAAACTTTCGACGCGAGAAGTGCAAACAAAAATATCAGCCGCTTTGTAATATTTTCCAGTCTCCCCAGTTTCCGGGACTACTGTCACCCTTTGCCGCAACTTTTCTGGCAATTGCCCCACCAACTCGGCTAATTTATTGCTGTAAATACTCGGGCGATCGCCCACAATAAAACACCTAATTTTGTTGTGCAATTTGTCAGGCAACAGAGAAAGTGCTTTAACTAAATCCTGCTGTCCTTTGCGTTCGCATACCGTTCCCAGCAGCAAAACAACCACATCTTCCGCTGCAACACCTAAACTTTTTCTAGCCAATTCTGAATTCTCAGAATTTTCCAGTTTGCTCAAATCTAAGCCGTTGTGAATCACGGTAAAATTGTGGTGGCTGTTGAGAGGCAAATATCTGTCCCGCGTTGCATCCGCCACAAAAATAACTTTGTAAGGAAAGCGAAAACACTCTAAAGCTCTCGCCGCAATCTCAGAACCAAACCTGTTAAAATAAGTTTGCCAAGGTTCGCTTTCGTGCACGTTCCACACCACAGGAATTCCCATTTGGTGCGCCGCATCAACTACAAAAAAGTTTTCTAAAGTATTGGCATAAATTGCATCTACTTTTAAACTGGCAATTTCTGTGCTAAAACTGCGGATCGCTTCATCGTAAGCATCGCGCTGGTAGATGTGTTCGAGAGGATTGTCGCGCACAATTACTTCAATTCCCTGCTGTTGGTAAGCTTGACGCAGGGGCCCGTCTGCTGTGCAAAGTACGATCGGCTCGATCGCACCCTCAGCCGCCAATTTCACCGCGATTTCGTACTGATGCAGCGGCGCACCCGTGAAATCCAGCGAATTGCTGCACATCAAAACTTTGACACGATTAACAAAACCATTGGCTGCTTCCAACCAACCAGAATCACTAAATTTGCGTTCTTCCTTCTCGGTTACATCCGTTACATCCGTTACATCCCGTACATTGCTCGTTGCCGAACCTTCTTCCTTCATAAAAACCCGTCGGGGTTGAATATGAAAATACTCATCTTCTAAAGACAAGTGAGGACTGTAAAAACTGTCATTTTTCCCCGCATACTTGCGTCTAAAAGCCGCCACTTCTTGAGGATTGTCGGTAAAACCCCTAGAAGTTCCTTCTTTGTGCAACAACTCCGCATCTGGACAATATACGCACCGATAACCCCGTTCCAACAGTCGGTATCCGTAATCTGCATCGTTGTAAGCAACAGCAAAATTCTCCTCATCAAAACCGCCCAATTCTAAGAACAATTGACGCGGAGCAATCATGCAAGCCGCTGTTACCGCAGAGTAATTTCGCGTTACCATCGCTTGAGAAAGATAGCCTCGATTATTCTTGTCCATCAGCTTAAAAGCGTGACCTGCCAAGCCGTGATGCAGCCCGTGAATTACGCCCGCGTGCTGAATTCTGCCGTCTGGATATAACAGCCTCGCGCCGACTGCACCCACCCCTGGAATTTGAGCGTATCCCACCATTTGACTCAGCCAGCGCGGGTTAATTACTTCAGTATCGTTGTTCAAAAACAATACATATTCGCTGTCAACTTGTTCGGCAGCGCGGTTGTTAATTGCTGCAAAACTAAACTTGCCACCAGGATTTTTGATCCGCAAAACTTGGCAAGTTAATTCCTTTAAATATTCCAGAGTTTTCGGGTCGTCGCTTTCGTTGTCGATGACGGCAACTTGATAATTTTTGTATGTTGTAGTTTGTAGAGAATCCAGACAGGCTTTCAGCAATTTGAGCTGATTTTTAGTAGGAATAATTACCGTTACTGATGGGCCGTTATCCGGGAAATCTTGGGCAAATATGCCCAGATTTTCTTTGATTGCCCATGCGTGCTGAGCGACATTGCCGTTAATTTGGCGGCGGTTTAGTGCGTCTTGAATGGCTTTTTGACCTGCGGCAAAACTGGCTGGTTTCGCGGCCCCAGATATGGCTGTAGAGCCGGGTGCGGTTCGCCAGTGATACAGCACTAACGGCAGGTGCGCGACGTGGCGAGAAATTTCGGTTGCTCTCAAGGCAAAATCGTAATCTTGCGAGCCTTCAAAACCCAGCCGCAAACCGCCTATTCGTTCAAAAATGTGTCTTCTCACGGCGCACAAATGACCGAGATACATATAGGAAAGCAGCAGTTCCGGCGACCATTCTGGTTTGAATTGCGGGGCGAACCGGCGACCTTTGGTGTCGATTTTATCGTCGTCTGAATAGAGAAAATCGGTGGCTGGATGCGCTGCAAAATATAGGGCGACTTCGCCTAATGCGTCGGGAGTTAGTTCGTCGTCGTTGTCTAAAAACAGGATGATGTCGCCTGTTGCGAGGGCGGCGGCGCTGTTGGTTGCTGCGCTGATGTTGCCGTTTTCTGTACGAAATGTGATGCGGATGCGATCGTCCTTTTGGGCCCAGTTTTTCAAAGTGTCAGCCACACTGAAATCGGTGCTGCAATCGTCGGCAATGCAGAGTTCCCAGTTTGGATAAACTTGATCGATCGCGCTAGCGATCGCACTTTCTAGAAAATCTATCTGCGGGTTGTAAACTGGCATTACTACCGAAATTTTTGGCAGGGGTTCCCGACAGGATTTTAACCGAGAAATTAAGTAATCGCGCGCGCGATCGTTCCACTGATTCACCTCCAGCCAAGCGTCATACCTATCAATAGGTTTAGGCACGACAAAACCCGCAGGCGGCAGCAAATCTCCCGGCGCACTAAACTGTTTTTGCTGGCGGTAAATCTTCCCCAACTGGCGAATCACCTTCACAATTTCCCAGGGCAAGGGAACAATTCTGCCGAGACGCTGTTTTCTTTCCTTCGCCCGCTGCTGAATGGCGGCTGTAAACCTTGATAACTCCTCAAACTTATCTGCACTTCGCTGCCAGATATGGTAGCGCCGCACAGTCAATTTTTTCGGCGCTTGAAAATACAAAATTTCCCCGCTTTCTAACTCAGCTTGCAGAGAAACGTGCCATTCGCCAGGAGGCAAATTCACAAGGGCTTCAAAACCGCTTTCCGAACTGTTAACCCAGTCGGGAAACACTTCGCCGACATCTTTTCGCCGCAAACCGTAGGCGCATTCTACAGAAGTATCGCCGCACAACAAGCTTAATTTAGCAATTTTGCGATCGTGGTGGCAGCACCAACCTGCAAACAAAATTTGACCCTGACGCTGTTCCCACACCGCCGGTACATCTAACGATGCTTGAATGGTTGAAACTAACAGCGGATAAGCTGCTAAAAGATGCCATTTACCTCGATCGTCTTGCGCTTCCAGTAGCACTTCGTGCCGTCCGGCAGGCGCTTGTAATTCAATAGTAAAACCACATTTCTTAGCAGCCGGAATATTAGAGTGTGCTAGCGCTATATCACTTCTATCTATGCCGCAAACACCTGCGAAACTCTGGTTTTTAATTCTGGCGCGGACTGCTGCAGTCTCTCTTTTTTGGTGAAAAACCCAGCCCACAATTAGCAGGTTGGAATCGCAAACTTGCCAAGTAGTCGGTCGATCTAACGAAAAAATAAATTTAGGGAACAAGTCGCGGATTTTGCGCTGAACTTCCCCCAAGTTTTCTCTCACTTGCCACCATATTGAAGACTTGATTGTAGCAAGTTCTGCCAGAAATTTTTCATTTTCCTGGCGGGAGTGTTCTAATTTTTCCTGAGTATCCTTTAATCTTTCCTGATTTTGACTTTGTGCTGTTTCTAGCTGAACTAACTCAGCTAACTTTTGCTGCAATATAAATTCAGTCTCTTCAAATTGTACCTGAGTTTGCCCTAATTCTGCTTCTAATTCTAATACTTTTGCTAACGCTGTTTGAAATTGCGATTCTTTGCCGGCAAGCTGTACCTGAGTTTGTCCTAATTCTGTTTCTAATCCGAGGAGTTTCGCTAACGCTTCTTGAAATTGCGATTCTTTGCCGGCAAGCTGTACCTGAGTTTCCCCTAATTCTGCTTCTAATTTTAAGACTTTTGTTAAAGCTTCTTGAAATTGCGATTCTTTGCCGGCAAGCTGTACCTGAGTTTGTCCTAATTCTGTTTCTAATCCGAGGAGTTTTGCTAAAGCTTCTTGAAAATTTGATTCTTTGCCTGCAAGCTGTACTTGAGTTGCTCCTAATTCTGTCTCTAATCCCAACACTTTCGCCTGGGCCTGGTGAAATTGTTCTTGCCACTGTTTGAGTTCGGAAGAGCTGGTTTTTTGCTGTTTTTCCAGCAAGCGGATTTTTAGCCAATCTTCAAATGGCCAGACTGGAGATGCGGGGAAATTAATAACTCGATCGATCGCACCTTTCGATTCGCTGCTGAGATTGCCAGCTTGGGTTTCCAAAACTTCATATAGTTCTAATGCTTCGGGAAAATATTTTTCTATTAAACTCGGTCTGTGACTTTTGACAATATCGTTGACTAATAAAGATTCTTCAAAATTGTCGCCCGGTATCGCACCTAAGTTAACATTAAATTTTTCGTTGACTCGATCGAGGAAAAGTTCGGGAGTGTTGCCAATGGGGTAAACGTTTGCTAGCAGACAGCGATGGGGGAAACGTTCGTAAAGTTCTAAAACTTTTTGATTGTAGTGAATCCACATTTTTACTGCCTTTTCGGGATTTTCCAGCAAGCTGACATCGGTTCCCCGGCGGTAAAGGGAATCGACTACTTCCCAAGGCGATCGGTAAACACAGATAAAATTAGCTTCCGGGAGCAAATTCAGCCAAAAATCCCAAAAAAGGGCTGTTCGGGGGTCTTTCCAACCCCAATGTTTGTGAGGAAGTTGATTTTGGTCGATCGCCCTTTTGGCAATTTCCACGTATTCTGGTGCTACCGGAATCGTTTTTTCAAACGTACAGCCGAGTTCATCAATACCGTGCGATCGCAAAACACTTTTGTGAAACTCCACAAAATCAACATTCTCGAAATGACCTTTCACATTTCCGTCGGCCGGGCCCACTAACTTTTTGCCAATATCAACCCCGACTTTCTGAAACAAAGAAGCTGTTAAAGACGTACCGGAACGGTGCATTCCGGTAACAATAAAAACCGACGGTTTGCTGTCATTTGTACTCACAATTTATCTCCCTCGCCCTAATTCCCACACCAAATTTACTCGCTACTCTCCCGCTACGCCCAGGGATCGCCTGACTTGGAACCACGCGCTTCTGATCTTCCAGAACTTGCTGCTTTCCATTGCCAAAACCCGACACTTCGCTTGCTCTAATTCTTGCTTGACATTAATTAGTTGATTCTCAGTTTTCTCCAACTGCATTTGCACGGATACTAACTGATTTTGAGTTTGCTCCAATTGCATTTGAGCTGCCACTAATTGAGTTTGAGTTTCTTGCAACTTTGTTTGAGATTCTGCCAACTTTGTTTCAGTAATCATTAACTTACTTTGATTTTGCTCCCGTTCTATCCTAGCCGACTCTAACTGAGTCTCCAGTAATTTGAGTTTTGTCTGAGTAGAACCCAATAAAGACTGCGATTGTCTTTGGTTTACCAGCGATTTAAGGGTGCAAGTTTCCAGAATCCATTCCCAACCATAGTTATTGATTGCTTTGACTATTAATACATCCTGCAGCGCCACAGTGTTTTTGGGTAAATAACAGCTCCACCCCGACTGCAAAGCCCCATCAGTTTCAAAATATCCAGCCACATCCGGGCGATCGTAAAAAGGCTCGCACCTCTGGACAACCTCGCCGTTTACCAGCACTTGCAGCTCCTCAACTCGACCGTTGAGATTCACATCAGCCACCCATCCTTCTAGATACAAATTCTCCTTATTCGTAAAAGCAGCAACATCAATATATCCTTCCGGGTGATGATTGAATTTCAACTCCGAAAAATCTCTAACTAGCTCATTTGTGACAACATACAAATCCTGAAACCTGCATATGCCTTTTTTTATGCGGTGAACAAAAGCTTTGCCTCCGCTAACTCGCTCGACACATTCTCTCACAAACTTTTCAGTTACATAAGTTGTGCCGTATTCCTCCTTATCTAAAGACCGACTTTCGCTGTTGGCGCTGAACAAAATACCGTTGGCAGGCATTTCTATATGAGGACTTCGCAAACACTCATCGTGAACGCTGAACATCAAAATGCCGTTGGGAGTCAACAAATCGTACAGATTTTGCAACCAACTTGTAAAAGTTCTTTCCGGCATATGGCTGAAAAAAGAATTAGCCAGAATGCAGTCAAACTTGCGGTCAATTAAATAATTTTCTGGTTTTCCCGTCGAGACAATACCGCTGACACCGAAGTATTCAGTTTGAAACTTAACCGCATTAGCATAAATATCAGAAACCCAAATTCGTTCCGGCGGCATTTCCTGAATCAAAAACCGGGTAAATCGACCGTAACCGCAGGCAAAATCTAGAAAAGAGGGTACATTTTCAAAACTGCCAAAATGCCAGTCCACAACTTGTTTAACCGTATCCAAGATGCGACGCCCGATCGAATAATAGCGCACCAAAGCCCGATCGCGATCGTCTTTAACGTTGTTCAAGCTGAACAAATACATTTCATCGTCTTCGCAGATATTCAATTTAAATTTTTCGGGAAACTTAGTTTGATCTTGAATAAATGCTTTGATTACAGGATTTTCGACTAAATCTAAATTGATATCGTTCATTGTTTTTACAGGATTTTAGATAACCTCTGTTGACTCCTCTTTCACTAGAGTATCAGCATTAACCACAGTTAAACACGGTTCGATCAGCAAGTCAACGATGCCGTTACCGCAGGACTCAGTACAAGACTGAACTCTAAACATCGCCACATCAACGCAGCGATCCAGATAAGTTAAATCCCCATCAACCGTTCCCACAACCCCAGCATTCAGAAAATAAACACCGGGATTCAGCAAACATTTAAACTGAAACTTCACTACAATTGTCGTTCCCGCTTCCACATACCTAACTGACTGAGTAGAAGCCTTCAAAGAAGCACCCGCCAACTCAAAACCGCTAATTGTTTTAATCAACATTCCAAACCTAACTTTGGAAGTTGACCGGGAGAAAGTGACAGAGTAAGTGTAAATATAATCTTGACGACCGATCAAGTGATTTACCACATTTCCCTTCAGCGTCTCGATGTGGGGGTTGATAATTTCCGCGCCGCGAGACGGATACCTTACCGTATTCGACGGTATCATCCCCGGATCGTAAAATTCATCATAATATTCCTTGGGTTTAGAGAGATGTTGCTCCGGTTTAACTTCCGTCTTTGTGCTTTCTAAATTAGCATCCTGAAGCTGGTCTTGACTTTCCTGTTTGGTCAGTTGGTTCAGAGCTCGAATATCGGACTTCAACCCCTGAACCAGATCCGGGTCGGCATAAATCAGCTTTTGATACTTAGAAATTACAACCTTCGGCGTGTGAGCGAGCAGCAATTCACCGCTATCCATTAAAATCGCCGACGTACAAAGTTGCACCACAGAAGTAGCAGCGTGAGAAACAAATAAAATCGTTCCGCCACCTTCTTGAATGCTTTGCAAGCGGGCAAAACACTTGCGCTGAAAAGCTTCGTCGCCCACCGAAAGCGCCTCGTCAACTACCAAAATATCGGGTTCGACGCTAGTCGCAACGGCAAAAGCTAGCCTGACAAACATACCGCTAGAATAAGTTTTGACTGGCTGTTCGATGAAATCGCCAATATCAGCAAAAGCAGCGATATCGTCAAACTTTTCTTCAGTTTGTTTTTGATTGAATCCCAGCAACTGAGCGTTAAAAAACACATTTTGCCGCCCGGTAAATTCCGGGTTAAACCCGCTTCCGAGTTCCAACAAAGCGGATACTCTGCCTTTAACATCTACGCTTCCTGCGGTAGGAGTCAGCGTCCCCACAATTATTTGCAGGAGAGTGCTTTTTCCCGAACCGTTGCGGCCGACGATTCCCAGAGTTTGTCCTTGAGGAATTTCTAAATTGATATCGTGCAGGGCCCAAAATTCGTCAGCCAGTTTTTTGCTGGGGTAAATAATTTCCTTTAAGCGGTCTCCCGGACGATCGTACCGCTTAAAGCATTTGGAAACATTTTTTAGTGAAATTACATTTTCTGTCATCCGATTTTAGATTTTAGATTTTAGATTTTAGATTGATATTATGTCCGCTCGAACGGAAAATAGGTTTGTAGCGAGTACGACCGTCCTCTGAAATTTTATGAGGACTTGCATTCCTCACTACAAAAACCTTTATTGGGATTGAAGAATTGAAGAATTGACTTTGGATCTCAAATAAATTTACAGCACGTCAGCAAAAGCGGGACGCAAACGCCGGTAAACTGCCAAACCTCCACAAAATATAGCAGCAGAAATTAGCGTGGCGACACCCCATTCGCCCCAATGCTTAACTTCTCCAAGCAGTATGAGGTCTCGATAAACCTCCGAGATGGCAGCCATTGGATTCAGCCAAAATATCCACACTCGCCACTCTTGGGGGATGATTGATGCCGGGTAGACGATCGGCGTCAAATAAAACCAAAAATTTAGAATAACACCTAATGTCTGAGGAATGTCTCGCAAAAATACAGTCAAGCCCGCTGTCAAATATCCCAAACCAGCAGTGATCAGCAACTGAGGCACCCACACCAGCGGCAGCAAGCATAAAGTAGCGTGGAGCTTTTGCGACGACACTGCTACTATCACAATCAAAGCTGCTAAACCCAGAGAACTTTCAATAAAAGCTGTAAAAATCGGCACTAGGGGCAGCAAACCGAGAGGAAATACCACTTTTTTCACTAAATTCGGCTGCCCTACCACCGATACTCCCGACTTGATCAAACCGCTGGTGAAGGCAGTCCAAGGCAGCAAACCTGCAAACAACCAGACTCCAAATGTAATGTCGCTGTTTTCCGGGAAGCCTGCAAGGCTGAGCTTTACCTTGAGGACGATCGAAAATACGTATGTGTAAATCACCAATTGCGATAGCTGATTCAGCAGCGGCCACAAATTGCCCAGAATCGAGCCTTTGTATTGAGATTCCAAGTCCCGGCGCACCAATGTTGCCAGCAGATTCAGCTTCGCCCAGCGCTGGCTACTTGCGGGCAGCCTGCAGCTCACCCTTCGGGCTTTTTGGGCAACTCCTTTCACCGTTCTCAGCAATTTTTTCGCCCTCGTTCACTACCTTCACACCTAAATCAACTCAAGCTACAATTGTGCAGCTTTTACTAAACCGCAATTATTCCACAGCCCCGTCGTTTTGATCAAGCACCTCTCACCCTGGCAAAGGATGTTATTTTAGCCGATCGCCGATCGCACTGCCGAACCGATCGCTAGTTTTTGCTCGTCGTCGTAGCCCCACCGCCGGAAAAATTCTTCGTACTCGCCGCTGGCATTCTGCAAACTTTCTAGCATTTGCGACGCTATAGTTTGACAGGCCGGCATTTGCAGGATTTGAATTAAATTGCGCGATCGCTCCTGCACTCTAGCAGAATCGGCCGCCATTTCCTCCTTTTGCTGGCGCGAATGATGTACAACCATTGCCGCCGACATCGCCAAATTTTTCACCAGCAGTTCTGCTACGATCTCAGGAGCCGATCGCAGTGCCTCGATTACTCCGGGTGACGGGCGATCTGCCTCCTGTCGGTCGTCCGTTAGATAGGTGACAAAAAAACCCCTAGCGCCATTCTGTGTTTTCACCAGAGAAGCCACAGCTTGCTGGATGTCGGCTTGTAAAAGTCGATCGGCCTCCATAAACGACAGTAAAGATTGAGTCAGCTCGATCGCCCCCTCAAAAGTTATGCTTTCCGATGCTAATAAAGAAGATGGAATACTCATAACGAACTCAATAATTGTCAAGATTCTGCCAATAATTGTAAACAATTCCCGCTGCCCGATCGCAGATAAATATGGCTATTATCTCCTCCAAACAACAGCCCTCCGACCAAAATCTACCCGAAGACATAGCCCCAGCCCGTCGCAAAAAAGCCGCCAAACCCCAGGCGGAATCTTTGCTAGAATCGCAAGAACTACCCGACGAAATCAATAGCAAACAAGACGACAAAATCCGACCCCAGCGGTTAGCTGAATACATCGGACAAAAAGACTTGAGAGAAGTTTTGGCGATCGCAATTGCAGCCGCCAAATCTCGCGGCGAACCTATGGATCACCTGTTACTCTACGGGCCTCCCGGGTTGGGAAAAACCACAATGTCGCTAATTTTAGCAGCAGAAATGGAAGTGGAATGCAAAATCACCACCGCCCCAGCTTTAGAAAAACCGCGAGATATTGTCGGATTGCTGATCAACCTCAAAGCAGGCGACGTGCTGTTTATCGACGAAATTCACCGCTTATCTAAAGTTACAGAAGAAATTCTCTATCCGGCGATGGAAGACTGTCGGTTAGATATTACGATCGGTCAAGGCAAAAGCGCCAAAATCCGCAGCATACCCCTAAAACCGTTTACTTTAGTAGGAGCAACAACCAAAGTTGGATCGCTGACATCTCCGCTGCGCGATCGCTTCGGCTTGATCCAAAGATTGCGCTACTACGAAATAGACGAACTCAGTCTAATTGTCCAAAGAAGCGCCCAAGTTCTCGACACTCAAATCACCCCAGAAGGAGCCGCAGAAATTGCCCGCCGATCTCGCGGAACCCCGCGGATAGCTAACCGCTTGCTGCGGCGAGTTAGAGACTACAGCGAAGTCAAAAAATTAAAGCCAATTGATGCCGAAGTTGCCTCAGTAGCCCTAGAACTGTTCAACGTCGATCCGCTAGGTTTAGATTGGACAGATCGGCGGATTTTAACAGCAATGATTGAAAACTTTAACGGCGGCCCAGTGGGCTTAGAAACCCTCGCAGCTTCTACAGGAGAAGATACTCAAACCATTGAGGATGTATACGAACCTTATTTAATGCAAATCGGATTGTTGCAGCGGACAAGTCGCGGAAGAATGGTAACGGCGGCTGCTAGAAAACACTTGGGTTTACTAGATAAAAAGGAGTAAAAAATGGTACAGATACAAACAAAAACACTCACTTTGTCTGAGTTCCTCAAACTGCCGGAAACAGAACCAGCTAGCGAATATATCAACGGTCAAATCATCCAAAAGCCAATGCCACAAGGAAAACATAGCCGAATTCAATGTGAATTAGTCTCGGCCATCAATGTCGCAGTTAAAAATCTGAAAATTGCCTTAGCTTTTCCTGAATTGCGGTGTACTTTTGGCGGCAGATCTATCGTGCCAGATATCACAGTATTTACTTGGGAAAGAATACCAGTTGATGAAAATGGGGATGTTGCTAATGTATTTGAAACTTACCCAGATTGGACAATTGAAATTCTGTCTCCATGCCAGAGTCAAACTAAAGTAACTGGGAATATTTTACACTGTCTGAAAAACGGCACAAAAATGGGTTGGCTGATCGATCCGATGGTACGCTCTATATTAATTTATCCACCGGGAAAGCAACCGGAAATTTTAGCAAAACCCGAAGAATTGTTGCCGGTTCCAGATTGGGCAGCAGAATTGCGGCTGACGGTAGGAGATTTGTTTGGTTGGTTGAAACTATAGCAGAAGTCAATCGATTTTAGATTTTAGATTTTAGATTTTAGAATCGATCCCGCGGATGAATCCGGGGGCGAACACAAGATGATTCGGAGCTGTTTTTCTACCTCGACGGATGAATCCGGGTGCCCGGACCTAATTACTTTCGGTCAGTTGACAGTTGTTATTTGTTATTGGGTATCAATAATTTTCCCTGCTGTGCTTCCAATTATCAATTACTAATTCCAATTACAATTACACATTACCAATTACTAATTCCAATTACGCATTACCAATTACCAATTACCAATTCCCCATGTTAATATCCCTCAGAATAGAAAACTTTGCCTTAATTGACTGCCTGGATCTAGAATTTGGCCCGAGTTTGAACGTATTTACAGGGGAAACCGGCGCTGGTAAATCGATTATCCTAGATGCGATCGATGCAGTGTTGGGGGGGAAAGTCGATCGGCGATCGATTCGCACCGGAGCAGCGCGGGCAATATTGGAAGCTACCTTTGAATTGGACAAAGCCGCAGCTTTGTGGCTGGGCGAGCAAGAAATCGAACCCATAGACGGAAATTTAGCCGTTTGCAGCCGGGAAATTAACGCATCCAGCGGTACTCTGCGTAGCCGGTCGCGGTTGAACGGAATTCTGGTCAACCGCCAGTTAATGGACCAACTGCGCGATCGGCTGGTCGAAATTACCGCCCAAGGCCAAACCGTCCACCTCGGACAAGAAACCCTCCAGCGAGAATGGCTCGACCTCTACGGCGGCAAAAGCCTCGCCCAAGCGCGATCGACCGTCGCCTCTGCGTGGATCTGTGCCAGCAATGCCAAAACAGCCCTCAAACGCAGGCGTCAGTCGGAACAGCAGCGGCTGCAAAGACTTGATTTGTTAGAATACCAAGTCCGAGAACTCGGCGAAGCCCACATCGAAGACGCGGGCGAACTCGAACAGCTAGAACACGAATCAATCCGGCTAGGCCACGTCGTCGAATTGCAGCAGCAGAGTTACCAAGTCCACCAAGCCCTGTACCAAAACGAAGGCGACGCCGCATCAGCCGCCGACTTGTTGAGCAAAGCCGAGGTAATTTTAAGCGACATGGCCGTTTACGACGTGCAGTTGCAACCAATCCTAGAAATGGTCAGCGATGCTTTAGCTCAAGCCACAGAAGCCAGCAGGCAAATTAGCAGCTACGGCGAACAATTAGAAGCAGATCCCGAAAGACTCGAAGAAGTAGAAGATCGGATTCGCGAACTCAAACAAATTTGCCGCAAATACGGGCCGCTCAAAGAGGCGATCGCCTACTACCAAAGCATTCAAAACGAACTAAACGAACTTTTAGAAGGAGGCGAGTCAATGGAAGCCTTAGAACTCGCATATCAGACCGCTTTAGAGCAATTAAAAGAGGCTTGCAGCCACCTCACCACCCTGCGGCGCGAAGCAGCCCTCAAACTAGAAACGCACCTCGTAGGAGAACTGAAGCCGTTAGCAATGGAAAAAGTGCAGTTTCAAGTCGAGATATCGCCTTCTACCCCAACCGCCATCGGTGCCGACCAAATCGCCTTTTGTTTCAGTCCCAACCCGGGCGAACCCCTGCAACCCCTGGGCGCGATCGCCTCTGGGGGAGAAATGAGCCGCTTTTTGCTCGCCGTCAAAGCTTGTTTTTCCCAAATAGAAAGCGCCGGTACGCTGATTTTTGACGAAATCGACGCCGGAGTCTCCGGCAGAGTCGCCGGGGCGATTGCCAAAAAACTCTACCAACTCTCCGACAAACACCAAGTTCTCTGCGTCACCCACCAGCCGCTGATCGCTGCGATGGCTGATTTTCATTTTCGCGTCAACAAACAGACGATCGAAGCAGAACCAAGTATCGAGGAGCCCGCAGCCAACTCCGAACCAGTCGAACGCACGGTAGTCAGAGTTGCCGCCCTCAACAGCGAACAGCGGCGCGAAGAACTCGCCCAACTCGCCAGCGGCCGCTCAGCAACAGAAGCCATCGCCTTCGCCGAATCCCTGCTTGTCGAAGCCGCCGGATTGCGCCAAACTCAGTCGGCCCAACCCCGATCGGCTTGAGAGTCCGATCGGGGGGTTAAAAGCCGGAGTTTTTTGAGAGTCGGAGGTTACACTAAAAATGTCAACCGCAAATTTTACAAAAAAAAAGTTGAAAGCCCGGTGAATTTAGTGGGATGAAAGCTAAGAGCAGCAAAATATAGCCTTTCGAGCGTAACATGAGCTACACGCTCGATCGTCTGGCTGTGCGGCCTGTGCGGCCTGTGCAGGCATACCTCACCAAGATTGAGAACTGCTATGCAGAGAGAAATTTTAGTTAAAAACCACAATTGTGTAGAGAAGGGCACACATCACTAGCAACTGGTAGTGTCACAATTGCGGCTAGTCCCACAAGGCCACCCCTCTTTCAGAAGTCTTCCCGCCAGTAGGCATTCACGTTCCTGCGGGCGATCGGCTCAAAGATCGGCACAACCTACTTAAACCAGGCACGCACAATGTCAAAATCAGTTAATAAACCCTTTAAACAAAATTCGCAATCTCTAAAAAGATTGCACCGGTGCCACAGCCTCGCTGCTCTCCCAGCCTCCGTTCAGCAGCAAGGTCAACTGAATTTCCCTTGCCTTGTGGCCGGATTTCTGTAAACTGGGAAATACTTTCACAAATACTTGAGTCTTGTGCGACAGGTGACTCACCAATCAACTTCCCCGCTTTTTTCGCTTAGAGACTAACCCTTACACTTAAGCTTCTGTAAAGGTCTATGAAATCTGCATCTTCCACCAATTACTCTTCTCTGGACAACGTGATTGATGTCGCTGTTGTCGGCGGTGACAATAATCATCAGGAAAATTATTCTCCCCCGGAAATTAGGAGCGGTGCAATTATTCCGCGCCAAGGAAACCTCTCTGGCATTCTCGACCTTCTAAATAAGCAAAGTTTCACAGTAGTAGTTAAGGAAGTAGAAGACAAACTTAAGGTTGTCAATCAAACCCTGGGAATGCTCGACAACATCCTCGAGAGCGAGGGATTTGACGCTATCCTCAACGAGATGTTGCAGTCGATTACCCTCAAAACAGGGGAATTGCTGAATGCCGCTCGCAGCACCATATTTTTATTAGACGAAGAAAAGAATGAACTCTGGGCGATCGTCGCTAAAGACGAAAATGGCAAAAGTCTAGAGATCCGAGTTCCGGCCCATGTGGGCATTGCCGGAGAAGTAGCCACGGAAAAAAAAGTGGTGAACATTCCTTATGATTTTTATAACGACCCCCGCTCCGCTAACGCCAAAAAAGTTGAGGAAACTACAGGATATCGCACTTATACAATGCTGGCGATGCCCCTGATCAACGAAGAAACAGGAGAGTTAGTAGCAGTAGTTCAACTGATTAATAAACTCAAGCCCAACCACGAACATTACGGTACTTTAGAATCACAGATTGACAAGGCAGGATTTACTCAAGAAGACGAACAAGTTTTTAAAGAATTTGCTCCCTCGATTCGCCTAATTCTAGAATCGTCCAAATCTTTCTACGCAGCAACTCAAAGACAGCGGGCCGCCACGGCGCTGATGAATGCCGTCAACGCTCTTTCTCAGAGCAGTTTAGACTTAGAAGATACCCTAAAAAGGGTGATGGATCAGGCCCAAGAACTCATGAACGCCGATCGCAGCACCCTGTGGCTGATCGACGAAGAGAAAGACGAACTGTGGACGAAAATCCCGATGGGCGGCAACCTTAAAGAAATTCGCATACCCAGAACCGCCGGTTTTGCAGGCATCGTCGCCCAATCTAGCGAACCGCTGCTGATTCCCTTTGACGTGTACGACGACCCCCGCGCCGCCACTTCCAAAGAAGTAGATCAAAAGTCGGGCTACCGCACTTGCAGTATGCTTTGTATGCCAGTATTTAACTCGGACAAAAAATTGATTGGCGTCACCCAATTAGTCAACAAAAAAAAACAAGGAGAATTCCCGCCCTACAACCCCGCAGATTGGCCGCACGCCCCCGAACAGTGGAAAGCGAGTTTCAACCGCAACGACATGGAATTTATGAAGGCGTTTAACATCCAAGCAGGAGTCGCACTGCAAAACGCCAAACTGTTTGCAGAAGTCAAACAGCAAGAACAAAGACAAAAAGATATGCTGCACGCCTTGACTAACGGCGTGATTTCTACAGATAAAAAAGGCAATATAGTAGCGACCAATCCCAGTGCCAAAAATCTACTGGGTGTCAGCGATGCAGAATTAGCCGAAGGTCAATCTTTGCGCGAGTTAATTAAGTTAGAAAAAGGCGATTTTGCCAAATGGTTTGATGCGTCTTTGTCTCCAGAGGACGATAAAGACCGCCAGCAGTATTACCCCGATCAAGTTTTGCTGACCTTGGAAGGAGAAGGGCAGAGTATCAATCTCTCGATTAATTCGATGACTGACGCTACCGACCCCAACAAGGTCAACGGCGCGTTAGTCGTCATGGAAGATATTAGCAGCGCCAAGCAAATCAAAAGCTTGATGTACCGCTACATGACTCCAGAAGTAGCCGAAGCTTTGTTAGCTTCAGGGGATACTGGATTGGGCGGCAAGCGCAAAAACGTTTCGGTGCTGTTCTCAGACATTCGCAGCTACACCACACTTACGGAAAAATTGAAAGCCGAAGAAGTGGTAGTGATGCTGAATAAATATTTTGAAGTGATGGTAGATGTCGTATTCGAGTACGGAGGAACTCTCGACAAATACATCGGCGACGCTCTGATGGCAGTTTTTGGCTCTCCAGCGCCCCTAGAGGATCATGCTTGGTGCGCCATGCAAACGGCGGTGAAAATGCGGGAAAAACTGGCCCTGTTTAATCGAGAGCGTATGGCACATGGCGAATTGCCGATCAGCATAGGTATGGGCGTGCATTCCGATGAAGTTGTCAGCGGCAACATCGGCAGCAGCAAACGCATGGAATTGACTTCTATAGGAGACGGCGTAAACCTCGCCTCTCGCTTAGAAGGCGCCAGCAAGCAGTACGGCACCGACTTGATAATTAGCGACAATACTTACAGAGATTATGCCGATCGGCTGTACGTGCGAGAACTCGACTTTATTACTGTCAAAGGCAAAAGCGAACCTGTAATCGTTTACGAACTCGTCGGCATCCGCGAGGGATACTCGCCAGTGGGCAAGTCACTAACCGAAACACAGGAACAAATTATAGAACATTACACCAAGGGGCGCGAACATTACAAAACTCCAGTCAGCCAAAGACTCTCAGAAACAGAGGTGAAAAACATCTTAAAGGATGTCGCCGCAATGCCGGAGGCAGAGATTAAAAAACTTTCCTACAATTTAGAGCAACAGTTGGAACACGAACTCAAGAACCTGTTATATCAACTGAAAAAGCTGTCAGAGTACGATCCGAAAAACCTGTCGGAAGCAGACAAACTCATCGTCCTGTTGCAGCCAGAAATCCAAGTGCTGAAATTGGAAGGCATCAAAAACCTCTCGGAAGACGAAGCCACAATGCTGCTGCAAGCAAAAATCAAGCAGCTATCAGCAGACGAGATTAAACCCTTGCAAGAGGGCGAAGTCAAAAAGCTGTTGGAAGCAGACATTTTAGAACCATCAAATCCCCAAATCAAGCGGTTGAAACCGGCAGAGATCAGGCAGCTATTGCAGGCGAAAATAAAAAGTCGGGCCTCGGAGACAGTTGCAGAAATGTTAGATGAGGAATTTGAAAACCTGGGACTCGATCGGGTGAAAAAACTGCTGAGCGAGTTTAAGAAAGCCTTAGAACCAAAAGCCAAGCAAGCTTTTAAAGACGCTGAACGCGAATTTAACGCCGTTTTGGAAGTTGACCCGAAAAACAAGGCAGCTAAATTGCACGTCGATCGCTGTATGTTATTTCAACACCGGTTTTCAGACGTACTCAACTGGGATGGTGTGTGGAATCTCACAGAAAAATAGCAGTAGCCCACCGCAAATGCTGGCGGTGGCGCCAGGGTTCGGGGCGGGGGCGATCGCGATCGGGGGTGCGCCTCCCATCCCACCACCAATCAACCTTAATATCCTCTTGAGATAATTGTAAATAAGCTCCAACAGGTATTATGGTTATATAACCGGATTTGAACTTGCAAGCGAGATGCCGGGGGTTTCGCCCTAGGTGTTTCGTTCGCACTACCTACGGCAACAAACTTGGCACTTCTATTATTTGAAGCGCTTAAAAATAGTTATGACTGGCGGTAGCGTTACCCGGTTTCTGAGAAAAATCTTGGAGAAAGGCGACGCAACATCCGCTCAAAAACCGGGTCGATTACCCCGCCCGCGTCAGTCAAAATAGCGTTAGGGGCTCCTAACAAGAGCTTCCTTCGCAGATAGTCAATGTTCTAGTCTTAGATATAGAAAATCACTAGCGTCAGTTATGAATAATTGGAATTCGCAATCGGGAGATGTTGAGTGGGTAGATCAGGTTTACCAACTATTGCTGGAGATTGCTCGGAGCTCCCTGTCAGATATCCCCAGAATCCCGGAAAACATCACTGTTAAGGCTATCCCTCTGATCCAGAAGGTGCAAAGCATTCAGCAAAGACCTGACGGGCAAGTGTTCAAATCAGGTTCCTTTTCCGTAAACGATCGCGAATGGGTCGATCGAGTCTGCCAACTATTGGTAGAACTAACCAGCGCGTCTTTGGCAGAACAACCCAAAATGCCGGAAAACCTTGCAGGCAGATCTTTAGCCCTCGCCGATCGAGCACAAAAAATTAAAGAAGATATCGAAGAAAATGCAGCCCAAACCCCAGCAGATGAAGAGGACAATTCTTTACAGTCTCCAGACGCGCTGCTTTCCCTGTTGCACCACAGTTTAAAAAATCAGCGCGCCAAAAGCTACAACCCCGATGCCCCCGAATGGCAGCAAGTCTTGAGCCTGCTCGACGTACTGCAGTCACTTTACAAGCAAATCCAAAATTAAATTCAAGCTTAACTCAGGGGAGTCTTTATGGTGCGAGATCGCTCGCTCTTAAAGGCGGTTGCTCTTTGACATAAAAATTTTTTGCGCTAGCCCGAACATTTCCGATTATTGCACTTTTGTCAACTACACTAGGTTTAATCGGTTCTAGGGCAAGAGAACATGAGCGGACAAAACATCGGCGATTTGTCAAAAGAAATATTAGCCGATCGCTATCAGTGCGATCGGCGGCTCGGCAAGCAAGCAGGACGGCAAACATTACTCGCCCGCGACTTAAAAACGCAACAGCAAGTAGTAGTCAAACTCCTCTCATTCAGCAGCGACTTTAAGTGGGAAGACTTAAAACTGTTCCAGCGAGAAGTCGAAACCTTAAAATCCCTATCCCATCCCGCAATTCCCCGATATCTCGACTCCTTTGAAATCGACACGCCCAAACGCAAAGGATTCGCCCTAGTTCAGACTTACATCGAAGCCAAATCCCTGCAAGAATATCTTTCAGACGGCCGCACCTTCAGCGAAAGCGAAGTCAAACAATTAGCCACAGCATTATTAGACATTCTCGCCTACCTGCACCAGCGACAGCCCCCGGTGATTCACCGCGACATTAAACCCAGCAATATTTTACTCAAGAATCGATCGGGAAACAGCGTCGGCGAAGTCTACCTAGTCGATTTTGGTGCAGTTCAAACCCTAGCAACCCAACAGGGAAAAACTGTCACCGTTGTCGGAACTTATGGCTATATGCCACCAGAACAATTTGGCGGGAGGGCGGTTCCCGCTTCCGACTTGTACGGCTTGGGTGCAACATTAATCGCCTTAATTACCAAGCAGCATCCTGCCGATTTACCGCAGCAAGATTTGCAGATTGAATTCGAGCAATTCAGCCAACTGAGTCCAGGTTTTACCAAGTGGCTGAAGTGGATGACGCATCCCAGTTTAGATCGCCGTCCCACCTCAGTCAAAAGCGCAAAAGAAGCTCTAGAAAAACCGCCCCAAATCAATAAATCTTCCCTGCCATTGAGAAAGAAACAGCCCGTGTATCATCCCCTGGCCTTATTGTCTCGTGCGATCGGGTACAGTTTTGTTACTGGAGTTATAGCGGCAGGAGCTTGTGCACTTATTTACGGCTCCTTGTTTATGGGTTTGATGACAACGACGGGTTGGATCGGGATAACTTTAGGGGGGATAACGATGATAATTATGGCAGTCTTTTTGAGTCTTCATTTCGGCTTGCTGCTGGGGTTGGGAAATGGAATAATCATAACGATCGTGACCCTATTGTGGTTTCATCCCCTCACTAACCCCAAACTTCACCGACAGGTTTTAAGTTCAATTAGTATGCTAATCTCCCCCTTGATAACTATCTATTTCTTTAAAAATATGAATTTTCAACCTGAAGGGGATTCCAGTTATATTTTATTTGCGATTGGACCGTCGTTAATTACAGCACTATCTCAGGGGGAAATTAGCAACTTTATTGCCCGGTGGTATCAAAAAGACAGCGGACTGTAAACTTTAAAATAAGAGCGTGTCTGGTTGATTAGCGATCATTATTTAGCGACAGTGAATAATCACAAACAACCGACGAGATCCCTGAGTTTTAGAATAAGTCAGGTATCTAATCATAGCAAAGTGTTTAATTTAAAGTTAAAATAAAGGTCAAAAACATGACTTGCAAAGTATTAGCAGAACGCTACGAAGTGCAGCGACAACTAGGAAAACAAACAGGTCGCCAAACGCTGCTGGCTCGTGATTTGCAAACTCAAAAATTAGTTGTCATCAAACAGCTATTTCTCGGCAGCGATTTTGAATGGCAAGACCTCAAGCTATTTGAACGAGAAGCGGAAACTTTAAAAGCACTTTCTCACCCGGCAATTCCCCGCTACCTCGACTATCTGGAAATTGACGAACCAGACAGTAAAGGATTTGGCTTGGTACAGACTTATGTAGAGGGAAAAACTTTGGAAGAGCATTTGCGATCGGGACGTACTTTTAGCGTAAATGAACTTAAAGAATTAGTAAAAAAGTTGTTGGAAATTTTGAATTATTTGCACAAGCAAAATCCGCCTGTTATTCACCGCGATCTTAAACCCAGCAATATTTTACTGCACAGCAGATCCGGTAACTCGATCGGAAAAATTTATTTAGTTGATTTCGGTTCGGTGCAGAACCAAGCTGCAAAATTTGGCGGTACAATTACAGTAGTAGGAACTTATGGATATATGGCACCGGAACAATTTGGCGGGCGCTCCGTTCCGGCTTCCGATCTCTACAGTTTAGGTGCAACTTTAATTTATTTGGTAACGGGTTTGCATCCCACCGAACTGTCACAGCAGGATTTGAAAATTAAATTTGCCGATCGAGCCACGCACCTCAATCCTAGTTTAATTGATTGGCTGGAGTGGATGACAGAACCGAGTTTGTCCAAACGGTTATCTTCGGCTGAGGAAGCATGGCGAGCGCTCAAAAATCCCCGCTCGATCGATAAAAATCACAAAGATTATATAACATTCCAGCCACCTGGTAGCGAGATAAAACTCACAAAAAATTCTGAGTTTGTAGAAATTGTAATTCCGTCGCAGGAAGTAAGTTTGGGTTTAAGTGCCCTGCTTGTGACCGCCGTTGCTGCGAATATTGTCCCCTTCGGCTGTCTTTTAGTTTATATTTTAAATGCAATCAACGACGGCAGTAAAATAACTAATTTACCGATAGATAGTCAAGTTATTATTATGATAGCCGGCGGTTACTTAGCTCTGGTAGTAATAATGTTAGCTAGGGTAGGAGTAATGTTTCTGTTGGCACTGTTTCGCAGAGAACTGCGCCTCAGAATCGATCGGCAGCAAATCTCCCATACAAGCAATCTGCTGGGGTTGAGATGGAATCATACCAAGCCAGCTCCCAGGAAGGAGATTTACCAGTTGGAAATTCAACAGCGTGAATATAGAAACAGCGGTATTGGTGTAAAAGTTATAAAACTTTTAAAAGTTATGATTTTTGCTTTTTCAATCCCTAGAGAGTTATATCAAACGGCATCATTACTTATGCAGGACGGCCACTCGGAAGTGAAATTAGGGAAAGTCTATCAGATGATAGTTCAAGCAGGCAAGCACAAATATCAGTTAGGAGAGAAGGAAGGACTAAGTGAATCAGAAATCGAGTGGTTAGCAACAGAACTAAGCCAGTGGTTGAGATTGAAAATTCAAAGAACTTTGACAGACGGTCAAAAGAAGAGATCGATGTGAAAATATCTCCCTCGCCCAAACCAAGCATTGCGCCCTCAACCTGTGGGATGGGCGTCCCGCCCGTCCCCTCTCAAACTGTGGGATGGGCGTCTCGCCCGAAAGCGTGTATTCTCCCAGCCGGCGACACACTCCCCCGTTTTCTCTCAATCTCATGCAGCCGTCGGCCCCGATCGCCCGTAAAATGCTATCAAAGGGGTTTGGCAAATAGCCGTCATCCCCAATCGTCTGTTAACTTGGAGATATTGTTGTGGACTTATCGCTAATTCCGGCACAGCCGAAACCAGGACTGCTCAACGTCCTGATCGAAATTACCGCCGGTAGCAAAAACAAGTACGAATTTGATAAAGACTTGCAAGCCTTTGCTCTCGATCGGGTGCTTTCTTCCTCAGTCCAATATCCGTGCGACTATGGCTTCATACCCAATACCTTAGCCGATGATGGCGACCCGCTCGACGGCATGGTAATGATGGACGAGCCCACATTTCCAGGGTGCATTATCGCAGCCCGTCCGATCGGAATGCTGGAAATGATCGACGGAGGCGACAGGGACGAAAAACTGCTTTGCGTTCCCGACAAAGACCCCCGTTACGCTCACTATAAGTCCCTCAAAGACGTAGCCCCCCACCGCTTGGACGAAATAGCCGAATTTTTTAGAACCTACAAAAATTTGGAGAAAAAAGTGACAGAAATTCTGGGTTGGCAAGATGTCGATCGAGTCATGCCCTTAGTGGAAAAGTGCGTCGCAGCCGATCGCAAATAAGCCCCTAGCCCCCTCTCCTCGACTGCAACCCGACTAAAAACTCAGGGGGCCGAACTTAAGGCTATCGCTGCACGTCAGGGGATGCAGTCGAGGAACGGGTAGCTAGAAGGTAAAATCAGTCGTGAATGCCGAGTCACCGGAACGGCATTCCTCAAAACCCCGCCCCGGCCGCAATCTTGAAAAAAATACTGCTCCTAGAGTAAGATGAAGCGCAAATTATACCCCTGGGGCATGCGTTCTACGTTTGAGGAAATTTTACCCTAACACTTAGATCGATCGGCGCTATCTTAATCTCAGAACACAGAACACGCCGGGCAGCCCGCATGATACAACAAATAATCTCTCAAGCTAATCTCTCAAGCGTGACATCTCCTACACGAATCGGTAAAGTAGAAAATTCTAACACCCCCAGTATTAGGCACTCGAATAGTTTCGAGCTCGAGGGCTTTATTATAGTACAGATTGCTAAAAACTAAAAAGTAAAAACTAAGATTTCAACTCCCAAGTTCCTGCCCCCAAAACTAAAAAAAATGCCAGATTCCGCACCCTCTCTACCCAATCCACAGCCCTCCGATCGCAAAGCCACTATGGAAAATAGTCCTTTGACCGAGTTTGTCGTTCAGTTTTGGGGCGTGCGGGGCAGCATCGCCACCCCCGGCACCAAAACACTGCGCTACGGAGGCAACACCTCCTGTGTAGAAATGCGCTTGGGCAAAAAACGCCTGATCTTTGACGGCGGTACCGGTCTGCGAGTTCTCGGCCTCAATCTGCTGCGGCAAATGCCGGTGGAAGCCCATATGTTTTTCAGTCATACTCACTGGGATCACATTCAAGGGTTTCCGTTCTTTACTCCCGCCTTTATCCCGGGGAACTGCTTTCACATTTACGGTGCGATCGCCCCCAACGGCACTACCATAAAACACCGTCTTGCCGACCAAATGCTGCACCCCAATTTTCCCGTCCCCATCCAGGTGATGCAATCCGACCTCAAATTCAACGATTTGACCCCTGGAGATATTCTAGAACTCGACGACGTGAAAATAGAAACGGCACTGCTGAACCATCCCAACACCGCGATCGGATATCGAGTCACCTGGGAGGGACACACAGCCGTCTACTGCACCGATACAGAACATTTTCCCGATCGCCTGGACGACAACGTGTTACACCTAGCTCGCAACGCCGACGTGCTGATTTACGACGCCAACTACACCAACGAAGAGTATTATGACTTCAAAACCCCGAAAGTCGGCTGGGGACACTCGACTTGGCAAGCAGGAGTAGAAATAGCCAAAGCTGCGGGTGTCAAAAAGATCGTGATGTTTCACCACGATCCTGGTCACGACGACAATTTTCTCGATCGTACAGAAGCAGAAGTGCAAGCAGCGTTCGCCAATAGCTGCTTAGCCCGCGAAGGCATGAGCATACCTGTTATTTAACCAAAAACAAATTCACAATTATGAAACAGGAAAAACCCCGCAAACGTCGCAGAGTAGGCTTGCGGGGGCTTTACTCAACGTTGCTAGTGTTGATAATTATCTGCTGTACCTGCGGCGGATGGGTTGCAGCTCAGACTGCCTACTCTCGCACTCCGGCCCGACTGGCTCAGGTGTCTCCGATCGAGGATACTGGTACGGTCGATCGCATTCCCGAACGCTACCAACTCGGAAAGCAACTGTACCTAGAAAACTGCGCCACCTGTCACATCGGTTTACCGCCGCAAGTATTGCCTACAGAAACTTGGCGCAGATTGCTGCAAGATTCCCAACACTACGGCCAAACCCTCAAACTGCTAGTAGACCCGCCCCGCCTGCTAGTCTGGAACTACCTGCAAACTTTTTCCCGTCCCCAAGCCAAAGACGAAGAACTCGCCTACCGAGTCGCCAGTTCTCGCTATTTCAAAGCACTGCACCCCAAAGTCAAACTGCCGCAACCGGCAAATATCAGCAGTTGCGTTACTTGTCACCCCGGCGCGTCTCAATACAATTTCCGCAAGCTTACCGCTGAGTGGGAAAACTCCCCCTAGGGAACACAGGAATTATCCACCATACCTTGCTCAATAACTCCAGCACTAAAGCTCAGGAACACCAAAACTCCTTAACTCATTTGTCCTGAACCGTCTTTTCCATAATCTCAAAAGTACACAAATGTTCTAGAGCGATCGCTCCTCCCAACTCCTGCTCTATCTTTGCTCTCAACCCTGCAAATAAAGCATTTCTCGCTTCCGGCTCCAGCGCTATATAAGGAGAAAGCGTACTCAAAAGCATTAGATAATCATCAGTATTGTAAGTTATATTATACACAAATTCATCGGAAATTAATTTCTGAAAACGACCCGAATCAATGACTGTTTGGTTGATAGCTTGTAAATTTAATTTATCCTGTTCTATACGTTCATATTTTGCCAAAGATGGAACAAAATTTTGATACACTTCCTTTAATACTTGAAACACCTCATATCTCGGCGACGGCACTACATTCCACAACAAAATTAAAGGGCAATTGTCTTGCAAAGCATCAGCCGCTTTTGGGCAAGCAATCTCTGGCGGTATCCAGTGAAATGAAGTTGCTGCTAAAACTGCATCAAAACTGTCAGTTTGTAAATCCCATTCTTCAAAGCTAGTATTTTGAATTTCAACATTTGGATACTCAGCGCAATTTTGCTGCGCGAATTGACACATTTCTAAGCTCGGTTCAACACAAACCATTGAAAAGCCTCGCCTAGCAAATTCTACGGTAGCAATTCCCGGGCCGCATCCTATTTCCAGAATTTTTGCTTTGGGCGGAAGCTGAGCTAATTCGATCGCGCGTTGAATCAAATCCACCGGATACCGAGGTCTGACTCGATTGTAAGCTGTCGCCGTCGCCGAATACCAACTTCTTCTTTGTTCTAACACTTTATCTGCGTCCATCTGCGTTTATCAGCTCCATCTGCGGTTAAAGCTAAACCACAAACTAAACAGGCAAAAACAGTTCTGAAAAACTAACTTCAATCTCAGGAAAAGCTAGCATCCCGATCGCAGCATTATCTGCAACAACTATCTCAGACTGATAGCCTCCCGGTGCAGGATTCCGATAAATATATGCCTCGCGGGCCGCTACATCTAAAATCCAATATTCAGGGATATTTGCTCTAGCATAAATCGGGGCTTTTTCCCGGCGGTCAATTTGTAATGTCGCGTAAGAAACTTCAATTAACAGCAAAATTTCGCTAGGATTTGGGTGATGGTCGCCATAACCGCCCGGATCGATACAAACAACTGCTATATCTGGTTCCGGTTCCGAAGTTGCTAAAGTAATTGGCAACTGCACGCGAATTGCTGCTAAATCTCTTAGCAAATGTTGTAAATATCGATCGCTGCGTTGAGTTGTAGCAGCATGGATTGGTGTTTGAGGACTCATTTCAACAATTCTCCCATCTAGCAGTTCAATGTTATCATCCTCATTGAGAATGCCAGCTTCAATCATGCGGTGATATTCTTCGACTGTCCAGGTTTTTTCTTTTGTTGCTGTCATAATCTTTGCCTGCAAAAGCTTGCTTCATATTATAGCAATTGCCGATTCAATCAAAAAACACTGATTTGTCCGGTGTTGGTCGAGAACCCTTTTGAAAGCGTTCCCAAGACTGTTTTTATTGAGCCGGCGCTGGATATTCGCGATCGTAAACCACCAGGACATTCGTCAAATTCCGTCCCGGCGGCAATACAATCTGCCCTTGATGAGCCAAACCCACGGAAGCGCCCCCGTCCAAATTCATCGGTTCAAAACAGCCAATTGCCTGCATAAATTTAGCTTCTGCTTCCAAAGACAAACTATCAAGAAAAGTCACCAAAAATAACTTATCTCTCGAAGCCAGAAAGCCGATCGCCGTTCTCGAACCCACGCCCAAAACACCAGCATCTTTAAAACCTTCCGATAAAGGAGACAGCCAAACTTTCCCCCCTTTAACCAATCTCGGCCCGCAAGTCAAAGAAAACCAATATTGACTCCAATCCAGCTTACGTTTACTGGGCCTGGCACCTTACAAATAACCTCTCGCTTTACCCTCATCAATAACTCTGACGGCTAACGGTGAAGTTTTGCGACTGCCGATAACGTCTGTTGCCAAACCGACCAAACTCGCTAGTCAGTTCCAACTGAGATGTTGCGCCATTGTCAATAAGCCTTTGATGAACGGGCCCCAGGGCCCGTTCCACAACAGGAAAATCTACTCTTTGTGGAACAGGCAAGATGCCTGTTCTTGAGAATGGTACCCGATGTGAGTTCCAACCGAGTGGTTAGCTGCGGCTTGAGTGGCATAGAAGTAAAAAATCTGTGCCTTTAACTACTTTTTGAGCAATTGTTATGATATCTTAACTTTACCGGAGGCTAGTTCAGACAATTTAAGAAGCCTGGTTATCAAGTAACCTGATTTATGATTGACAGTAAAAAAATTCGACTGAAATGGGAAAGTTATTGGTTTAAAACCTTTGGGAGATGGCGATCGTGTCCGTTGACCTGCCCAATAGACAGACCTCATCCCCGGCATATTTTTTGGAGTTGGATTGGCAGTTTTTTGGCAATTACTGCAACGTCCTATCTGGCTGTAAAAACTAATTCTCCTTTACTAATGGCTCCGTTTGGCGCTACAAGCGTTCTGATCTTTGGTGTCCCTGACAGCCCTTTGGCTCAACCCCGGAATGTCATTGGGGGCAATTGCTTAGCTGCTCTCACCAGTTTAATGATTCTGCATTTTCTGGGTTCTTCTCCCTGGGCGATGGGAATGGCTGTTTCTAGCGCGATCGGAATTATGCAGATTACCAGAACTCTACATCCGCCTTCGGGAGCAGTTGCCTTAGTCGTGATGATGACCAAACCAGACTGGCAATTTTTGCTGACACCTGCTTTTGAGGGCTCAATAATTTTGGTCTTGTGCGCCGTCATCTTTAATAATTTAGCGGCAGAAAGGACGTATCCCAACCACTGGTTATAGCCTTGTCTCTAATGATTTCATCCTGCCCTCGGGAGCACCACGCAAAATCTGGATGCTCCCTCGATTCCTTCTTCCTTCTTCCTTCTTTCTGCCATCCGTTACATCCCGATTCAGTGCGCGTTGCCGAACTGCCTTCTGCTAGAGCGATCGAAAAACACTGATTTGTCCGGCGTTGGTCGAGAGCCCTTTTGAAAGCGTTCCCAGGACTCCTTTAACTGAGCCGGCGCCGGATATTCGCGATCGTAAACCACCAGCACATTCGTCAAATTCCGTCCCGGCGGCAATAAAATCTGCCCTTGATGAGCCAAACCCACGGAAGCGCCCCCGTCCAAATTCATCGCTTCAAAACAGCCGATAGGTTTTATAGATTTTAGTTGCTTAGCGGAACGTTTGATATTTTGAGGTTTAGACTGCATAAAAGGAGAATGTGTGGCATTTTTTTGAGTAGTTTATGGCGATTTAACGATGGGATTACTCAGCAGAATTTGAGGAGTTTTCGCGAATTTATACCAATTTTAAAAAAGAATGCTGCGGCGCACTTTTTTAAAATTGGTATAAAAAAGTGCGCCGCAGCATCGGGCGACAACCTTCAGACTGTTTGCGTTTAGACATAAAAAAATCTCAGCTAGGATAGCAAACAGTTTCCTATGGCTGTGACTGCAATGGGCGCCCGAATTCTGAAACTACCAGTAGCAAGGTGCTCCATCGCGCACCTCACCACGAATTCAAAACTCAAAACTCTTGCCCTAGCCAGTATTCCGCATTCCCGCAGCAATACCATTAATCGTCAGCAGAGCTCCCCGCAACAATTCACCTTTGCTGTAACGGGAGTGAATTACCCCCGGAACCCCGCCGCTACCGTGCTGCCGCAAGCGTTTCAGCAGCGAAACCTGCAACAAACCCAAAGGCACAATCGTCGCATTTCGCAACTGCACGGAACGCTGCAATGCCGGATCTTCGTCCAACAAACGTTGGTGTCCGGTAATAGTTAAAACCAAATCGCGAATCAAGTGAAATTCGGCAGCAATTTGATCGAATAAAGCCTTAAAACGCTCCTTATCAGCAGGCAAAGCCAACTCCTGTACGTAGTGTTCTGCAATCTGCAAATCCACCTTAGATAAAGTCATTTCCACCTTAGAAATTACCATTCTAAAAAATGGCCATTTCAAGTAGAAATACTGCAAAAGTTTCATGTGTTCTTCCGGTTCCTCTAGCAAAAACTCTTGCAAAGCTGTGCCGACACCGTACCAAGAAGGCAG
The DNA here is from genome assembly GCA_036704825.1 of Microcoleus sp. F8-C3. Classification (GTDB taxonomy): domain Bacteria; phylum Cyanobacteriota; class Cyanobacteriia; order Cyanobacteriales; family Microcoleaceae; genus Microcoleus. Next base: position 58,430 of record JAUBSN010000020.1, read on the forward strand.
CAAAAAGCGGCTTTGAGTCCAGCTAAACACCCAGGGAATTGCTCGCAAACCGCTGATGTCTTTTTTACCGCCGCGCCGGGCCGGACGAGAACTAATTTGCAACTGACTGATTTCTTGAATCGGGGTAACTTGGTGGAAGAAATCGACTAAATCCGGCTGTTCGTAGATTAAATTGCGGTAGTGCGATCGCGATTTCACCGACAACTCCTCCATAATCTCATTCCAAGGGTCGATGCCATCAAAACCAGTGTGCAGCAAACTAGCTTGAATTACCGCAGCCGCCACAGTTTCCAAATTGTAAAGCGCCAACTCCTGCAAAGAATATTTAGAAGCCAAAACCTCGCCTTGTTCAGTGATCTTAATTCGCCCGCTAATACTCTTTCCAGGCTGAGCCAAAATCGCCTTGTAAGCAGGCCCGCCCCCGCGCCCTACAGAACCGCCTCGGCCGTGAAAAATCCGCAACTCTACATTGTATTTTTCCGCAACCATTTGCAAAGCCTTTTGAGCTTTGTGAATTTCCCAATTGCTGCTGAGGAAACCCGAATCTTTATTGCTGTCCGAATAGCCCAACATCACCTCTTGCAATTTGAGAGTTTCGATTGGACATTGGATATTTTCTTCGCTTTTTTCCGCTAGTTCCTGCGCGTATCCTCCTGCTAGCAAAGCGCGATAAAGCGGCAAGTCAAAGATTTGCTGCATTACTTCCGGCGCTTTTTTCAAATCTTCCACCGTTTCAAAGAGGGGAACTACTTGAATGTTGCTAATTCCTGTCGCCGGATCGTAAAGTCCCGCTTCTTTTGCTAACAGCAAAACCTCCAGTAAATCGCTGACATCGTGGCTCATGCTGATAATATAAGTTTGGCAAATTTCCCGGCCAAACTCCTGCTGCATTTGCCGCAATATTCGGAAGGTATTGATTGTCTCGCAAGTCTTCGGAGAAAAGGGCAATTCTGCTGGAATTAAAGGGCGGCGAGTTTGCAGTTCCGTTGCGAGCCAAATAATTCGATCGCATTCCGACATTTGATTGTAAGGCTTAGGCAAAATTTGCAAGTATTCAGCAATTTCGCTCAAAGCGTCCGAGTGTACAGTTGACTCTTGGCGGATATCTAGGTAAGCCAAATTAAACCCGTAAATTTCTACTTGGCAGAGCAGATTTTCCAAGTCCCGACAGCTTAAACCTGTTTCCACTAAATTGCGTTCAATGAGCTTGAGTTCGCTCAAAAACTCAGCGCCCGATCGATAAAGACCGGTCATTCCGGAATTTTTTGACAAAGCTTCGCGTTCCCGCTGCAACTCGTCTCCTTTGTACAGCCGCCAATTGCGATCGCGCGTATTTTCCAGCCGCTGCAGCACGTAGGCCAGCTTCAACCGATAAGGTTCTTGGCGGTAGCGGATTGCCCACTGCTCGTAAACCTCCGGGAATTCCGATTTGTCGCGATCGAGAGATTCGAGCAATTCCGGCAGCACATCGCTCCAGTGCAGCGACAAACTCAACAGTTCGTTCAGCCGCTTCACCGCGCCGATGTACTTTTCTAGCACCAAGTGGCGCTGATAGCAAGCCGTTTGCCAAGTCACTTTCGGAGTCACAGAAGGATTCCCGTCCCTGTCCGATCCCACCCAAGAACCGAACTTGCAAAAATTGTAACTAGGCGGTTTCAGATAAGGGTAAGAAGCGTGCAGAGCTTGCTTTAAGCGCTGGTAGAGTTCGGGAATAGCATCAAACAGAACTTCCTCGAAGTAGTGGAGAGTGTATTCCACCTCGTCAAGTACAGTCGGCTTGAACTGGTGCAGTTCGTCAGTGCGCCACCAGAGGCGAATTTCTTCCATCAGTTGCTCTTGGAGAGCGGCCGCTTCCCAGCAAGACACCGGGTAGGGACTTTGAGAGTCTGTCGCAACCACCAGAAATTTCTCGTCAACTTGGTCTAGCTGTTGGAGAATCTTCGCCATTCGTCGCTGTTTGGTGCGGATCGTGTGGCGGACAATTTCCGTCGGGTGAGCTGTAAATACCAACCGAATGTCTAACTGATCGATCAAGCGCTGAATTTGCTGGCTGGGCACGTTCAAGCGCAGCAGCATCGGGAACAGTTGGTGAAAAGTGCCCGCATCTCGGGCGATCGTTTCGCTGCTGTCTGCACCGCGAGGAGCCATTTGGGCGGGACTCGGACCTTCCCGGTGGCGGGGGCGATCGGGGGCATCCATTGCTTGTCCTGGCAGCTTAGAAAACATCCGCCCACTAGCATCGTTGCTGCTAGCGTAAGCTAGCTGTTGGTCTCGCTGTTCGTAGTGCTGTTCGACAATGTTGATCAACTGAAAATACAGTGCAAAAGCCCTAGCTGCGCGGATGGCGGCGTTGAGGTCGAGCTTTTCGATTAGCTGTACGACATTCGACTCGCGAAAGTGAGTGGCTTGTCCCTCGGCAGAATTGACCGATCGCATTTGTTGGAGCAAATCCACCAATTCCTGCCCGCACTCCTGTCGCAGCACCGATTCCCACAAGTCCTCTACAACTTTGAGGCGATTTCGCAGAAACAGGTCTGATTTTGAGTAAACGGGAGAATGGGAAATTGATGTTGCATCAATAGCCTGTTCTGAAGATTGGAGGACTGAACTCATCGGGCTGTTCCTCAATAGCTGCGGGTGTCTGTGAAAATTGTATGGTTTAGTTTCGCCTAAAACACTTTTGTTTGCAGTCAAATTTGAGACTTATTGCAACGTAGAAAGTAGAAGGCACTTATGTACAAACTATAAGGAAAGATTAATTCTTAGACCACATATTGTACCAATTGTCAAGCTTTCATATCAGTTGACTTGCGATTTGAGATTTTAGACGATCGGCGTGAGACGTTCGGCCAGGGGTCAGTTGCATCGCGCCAAGTCGAACAATTTGAGATTTACTCCCAAGATGAATCTGGGAAGTTGAACTAGGGTCGAAAATTTTTATCTGTCCCCGACAGAAGTACGCGGCACCGTATCCGTTTTTGGACACGGTCACAAAATTTAACTTCTAGCTGCAGCATCCATCCTTGGGCTTTCTAATCCTGTGATTGAGGAAAGTTGAGTACGGGAAGGCGCGACCCCCGAAAGACTTCTTCGCTTTCAACGCCGATCGACGCAACAAACTCAGCAGCAGCTTTAGCCGCCACCAATCCGCCCAGCATAGGTAAAGCGACCAAGCTCAACAAAATATCTGAGGGAACTGGCAACTTTGGACTGTTAGGTGTTTCAGTTTTGAGCAAGTCTTGGTTTTCCGATGGCATAAATCTTTCCTGCGTATTCTGTTATCCCTAGTTTACAAGCTAGGGCGGGTTTTCTTGCCTCGTTGTATCCTAGATTGGGGCGAGTTTCGGTGTTCCTCCAAGAATTAGTGCCGTGTCGATCGCACGCCAGACAGGGGTGCGTGCCCATATCCCCTGAATGATGTGACACAAAAATGAGAGGATACGAGCGATCGCAGCCTCGATCGAGAGCCCGATCGCAGGCGCGTACAAAAGTTCGATCGCCCCCAGAATCGATCGCACAGTTCGATGGTCGGTGGCAAAGTCGATCGCCCTTCCTTGTGAAACTATCGATAATAATTGGATTGCACAAAATGACTAGCCCGCCCCGGTCGATCAATTCAAAGGAAGTTGTGCGCGAGCGGGAGATGCAAATTTAAAATTGAACATCCTCCCACTCACCCCATTCATCCTTAAACCACCCCAAAGTACGCCAATATCCATGACTATCGGATTGTTTTTCAAAAACAAACTCAAGGAAGCTCTCACCAGTTTGTAAGCATAAACGCTTTTTGCTAGTCACGTCGAACAAAAATAAAGTAAGACTAACATGAAAAATATCTTCCCCGCTTTCAGTTCCTACCATATCCCCGCCAATCACAGCCGACCATGCTGTATGCAAAGGAGCATCTTCTCTCTCTCCAGTCCAGAGCCATCGACCAAATGATGGGGAATTTGGATATTTGATATCTAACCTAATTTCAGGATCGCGGTGAAAATCCTGTCCCAGAAAATTTTGAAAATCATCAAGGATTGCATCAATAATTTCCTGCCATATTTCTTGGATATATGCTTCTGCATATTTTCCTGCATTCCAAAGCTGTTGTTCGAGAATTGGGTTCATATTTTGACCTCCAAGATAATCACTTAGGAATGAGAATTAAATAACTTACAATGCGTGACGGTTCTTGTGGGATGGGCTCTTATAGCCCGTCCAGAAAGGGCGGGCGGGATGGGCACACCCCACTTTCAAGAGTGTAAATTATTTAATTCGCGATCCTTACTAATTTCCAAATAATTGGGGCTATTCATCCATCTATTAGGAGATACAGGGGTTCCTAGTCTCACTTGACCCCCTGATGATTTACTTATTGCGCTAGGATCGTATGCAGTAATTAGGCGAGTAAAATCATTATCTTGAGTAATAACTACATTCCCGCCCTTATAGAATACAGTAAATTGCCGACCATTATCATTGATCCCGATAAACACACGCTCTGGTTTGTTAAGGAAGTTGTGCGCGATCGGGAGATGCAAATTTAAAATTAATCAGTGTCGTAATCAAGATCCTCCCACTCACTCCATTCATCCTTACACCACCCCAAACTACGCCAATATCCATGATTATCGGATTGTTTTTCAAAAACAAACTCAAGGAGGTTCTCACCAGTTTGTAAGCATAAACGCTTTTTGCTAGTCATGTCGAACAAAAATAGAGTAAGACTAACATGAAAAATATTTTCCCCACTTTCAGTGCCTACCATACCCCCGCCAATAACAGCCGACCATGCTGTATGATACAAAGGAGCATTTTCTTGTTCTTCACTCCAAATCCATCTATTAAATGATGGGGAATGTGAATATTTGATATTTAATTGGATTTCTGGAGCGCGGTGAAAATTCTGTCCCATAAAAATCTGAAAATCATCAAGGATTGCCTCAATAATTTCCTGCCAGATTTCTTGGGTATATCCTTCGGGATTTTGACCTGCATTCCAAAGCTTTTGTTCGAGAATTGGATTCATATTTTGACCTCCTAGGTACTCATTTACTGATTTCAAAATAGTTGGGACTATTAATCCATTTATTAGGAGAGACAGGTGTTCCTGGTCTGACTCGACCGCCTGGGAATCTACTGATTCCGCTACGACCGTATGCAGTGATTACGCGAGTAAAATCATTATCTTGAGTGATAACTACGTTCCCATCCTTATAAAATACAGTAACTTGCCGACCCTTATCATTTATCCCGATAAACACACGCTCTGGTTTGTTGATGATATCAGCTTGTAGCTGCTCAGAAAAATCATGCTTACCCGCATGTCCTGCCTGACCAGACGGATTTGGCAATGCACCCTGCATATCTTTTTCAGAAAATTGTGGTCTATTATGAACCCGCAAACCCTGTGATAATGATTCTTCATCGGTTAATGTACGCGCGCCCGGATGAAAAGTACCAGCAGCGTTCCCAGAATTAACCTGAAAAAATTGACTTACTATGGTGAGGATATCTCGCGCACTAGCTGCCGTCATATTGCCAGCAGCTACTAACGCTGCCGCCTGTGCCGGCGCTGCTATTAAAGCACTGCCACCACTACCTCCAATAGTCAGTCCGATTAACAAAATTCCTAGTATTCCTGCTAGAAAAGTTAATCCGTTGGCAATGGCTCTTCCTAGCTGAAAACTCAGATTATTCCGGTAATATGCCTCAATTTCCGCATGAGATTTTGCTCCTGGTGGGTACAAGAGGTCAGCTACATCCTTGAGGATACCGACGCCATTTATCAGAGAGTGGTAAATGAATCCTTTGAGAAAATCTATGACAGCCTGTTTTCCCTGTGCCATCACCCTACGAAATTCGCGAAGAAATTTCTGTATTTTGTCCTGATTTGGTGAGCTACCTCCACCACCAGAACCACCAGACGGATTATTAGCTAAATCATCATTCCCACTCCCACCTGAAGGCGCATCAACTTCATAACTACCAAAGACATCTTTAAACTCAGGCTCCTTAACAATAAAAGTCGGCAACTGCCAAATATCATCACTAGGCTTCGGCAACTTCTGAAAATCAATTGGCACTTCCCGTTTCGGCGCCTTATTCAACCGCGGCGCTTCCCCAAATGAGGGCAAATTATTCGTCTGGGTCTGTGTTCCTTCCGGGTCAAATGACCCCCCCGCCACCTCATATTCACCCGGCAAATACTCCCCATCCTTCCAACTAGATTTCGACCAACTTTCACTCCAACTATTCCGACCATCATCATACTCAGTCCCGCTGCGAGTCCAACTCCAACTGCTGCCATTACTCGTATAGACACCCCCTTTCGTCACCGATTCCGAATCGTAACCGCTCACAGTTTCCGTCCAACTGTAACCTCCCTTAAAATAAGACTTGCTGTAACTTGAACTCCAGCTAGAATACTTGGACACCGAACTAGCTACGCCGTTACTATCGTAAGTGTTTTCGCTCGACCATTTCTCGTAACTCGAACTGCCATTTTCTGTTCTTTGGCCATCTTTATAAGTTGTAACTGTCTGTGAATTGCCAGTTCTTGAGGTATCGCTACTGTTAGATGAGGTGGAATTACTGCCCGAGGTGCTGCTATTACTTTTAGTAGCGGTTATTGTCGATTCGTCGCTGTTGCTTTGAGTAGTATAAGTATCAGCCTTGTGCTCGCTCTCCCACTGAGCATTATTTTCTGAATAATTTTCAAGCTCGGAATTAGAACTGACTTTGCCCTCACTGTTGCTGCTGGAATAATTAGACTTGCTGAGAGAAAAAGTATCCCGATTGTGGCTGCTAGTTGACGGCCCGTTTTGGTAATTTTGCGTGTCCCGACCTTGAGTGACAGAATAATTGTTATGGCGGTTGTTTTGCCAATATGATGGGCCGTTGCTGCTGTTGGTTTCTTGAGATTGATTGACGGTGTAAGTGGATTGATTGCTGGTATTTTTTGATGGGCCGTCATCGTAACTACTGTTGGTATTACTATTGCCTTCCGAATAAACATCACGGCTGTTACTGCCGACTGTTTTGCCGTCTGTTGTAGTGTTGTCCCAGGTGGAATTGATTACTGAATAGTTGTAGCTGCTGTTGCCGTTTTTGTAGAAACCGCTGCTACTGCTACTCTCAGAATTGGATTGATTGACTTGGGTTTCTGACCCGCTGTGAGTGTTGGTGGAACTGTTGTTATTGCTGCCCGATGTCCAGTCAGCTTTGCCTTGAACTAGAGTTGAACTGTTGCTGAGAGAACTTCCGGTGCTGCTAGTAGTGCGAGAGTTTGAAGTTGATTTTGACCCCCAATCGTCTTGGCGGTTGCCGTTATTAATTGCATAGCCTGTGCCGTATTGGCTATCTGATTCGGAGAAGCTGTTGCGGTAACTGTCGGCAGTGGTGTTTGTAGTTTGTTCAGGACTGGTATAATTGGTAGAATAGCGGGATTTTTGAAGAGATGAGCTTTGGTCGTTGCGATTGCCTTCGTATTTGACTCGGCTGTAGTTTTGCTGCGATTGATTTGTGTTTTCGACTGAGTTTTGGGAAAAGTTTTTGCTGGTGTAGGTAGCCGCATTTGTGCTGGAATCGCTGGTTGATTCGTTAAAAGAGTTGCTCTTGCTGTTGGTGTTGACGGCGTTTTGATCCCAGCTTGATTCGGTGTTTGAGAAGTTGCTATTGGTTTGAGAGTTGGTGATGGTTGTGCCGTTGGAACTACTGGTAGAGGTAGTTGTATATGGCGCTAATTCTGTGGTATAAGAGCTGGTGCCAGAGTTGTAGTCTCCGGTTGAGGTGCTGGTAGTTTTTGGTGTGCCTGGGGCGTTGGTTGCGGTCGGTCTTTCTGAGGGTTTGGCTGTACTATTCGGAGAGTTACTGACATTGGCATCGGCATCAATCAGCGATTTTGTCAATTGTTTGGTGGCTGCTAATACTGGTATTGCGGGGATTGTTTCTGTGGCGGTAGCAATTGCTAATTGGGGATTTAAGATTCCGTATCCTGTTCTTTCGTCCCATCCTGGTACGTCGATGTCGCTGGCTGTTTTTAGGAGGATGTTTTTGATTTGTTGGCGGTTCAGTGATGGGTTGGCTGCCCACATTTGGGAGATGGTGTTTGTGACGAAGGCTGCTGCTATTGATGTGCCTTGTTTTGTTTCGGTTGTTGACTGTTCTGCGGTTGTTTGAGTGTTTGTTGGTGCTAGGATATCCAAGCCTTCTCCGTAGCTGGAATAGGCGCTGCGGTTGTTGTTTTCGGATGCTCCCACTGTGATGATGTTGTCGAATTCTGTGGAGGCTTGTCCGAGTGCGGATGCGAGATCCCCTTCGTTACCGGCTGCTGCTACAATCAGGATGTTGTTGTCAAGGGCGTATTTAAGTGCTGATTTTTCTTCTGCTGTCAGTTTGTGCCGTGTGGTTTGTGTGCCGTCGGGATTGATTTGAGTTAAATCAAAGCTGAGGTTGACAACGGCGTTGGGTTGTTTGGCTGCAATGGTTGCATCTACAAATTCTATCAAGGATTGATGCCAGTTGCCGGAACCCGTTGCTCTTCCCAACCAAATTGGAGCTGATTTTTTGGTGTCGCTTTGATTGTTGGAGGCGCTGATAATTTCTAAAATTGTGTCGCCGTGTTGGTTTCCTTGGTTTGGTTGGAGTAGGGGATTGTTGTCGCCCTCGATTAAGTCTTTTCCGAGGATGATTTGGCTGTAGTCGATGTTGGGATTGTTGGCGACAAAGCCGGTGTCGATGATTCCGATTAATGGTTGGTTTTGTTGGGGGAGGTTGGGGGTTATTTCTGGTTGGGCTTCGGTGTCAGCGACTGCGTATTCGTTGAGGTTAGTTTCGGAGTCGGTGATGATACTTTGTGAATTGTCTGGCGGATTGTTTTCCTCGGATGGTATTTCGGGAGTAATGGCGATGTTTTCGGAGTCGAAGTCGGGGTTTACATATTCATCGATGGTGGTTGGCGGCTGATTGTCGCTGTCGGCGGTGATATTTTCCGATTGTTGTGAGTGATGATTTTCAGTGACGGCAATTTCGGGAATAATAGTTTGGGCGTCGGTAACTATATATTCTGATGCGGATGGTTGATGATTTTGGCTGGATTCTGTTTCGGGAATGTGAGGAAGTTGTTGGGCGAATATGCTGTTGAGAGTTTCCCACAGTTGGGAAATTTCTTCGGGAGAAATTAGCGGGAAATTTTCAGCAGTTTCGCTGGCAATTTCGGGGGTATCGATAAGAGTTGGGGAGATGTTTTCACTTTCCCCAGTGAGAATGTCTGTGGATTCTGCGGGTATTGCTGGTTTTTCTGGTTTTTCTGGTTGGAAAAAGACGGGTGTTTCGATTTTGTCACCTGTGATTTCGTCGATTTCTGTCTCAACAGGATTTGTTGGGAAATTAAGAATTTCGGAAACAGTCGGGTTTTTAGTTTCTGTCGCTGGAGATTTTTCGGTTGTTGTTTCAGTCGAATTTGTCTGGGAATTGGGGATTTCGGAAACAGTCGGATTTTTGTCTTCAACTGCGGGATAATTTTCCGTTTTTGTCTCAGTCGAATTTGTCGCAGAGTTGGGAGTTTCCGAAATAGTCGGCTGTTTGTCTTCAATTACAGGGGAATTTTCGGTTGTTGTTTCAGTCGAATTAGTGTGGGAATTGGGGATTTCGGAAACAGTCGGATTTTTGTCTTCAACTGCGGGAGATTTTTCGGTTTCTGTTTCAGCAGAAGTCGTCTCGGAATTGGGAATTTCCGAAACAGTCGGATTTTTGTCTTCAACTGCGGGAGATTTTTCGGTTTCTGTTTCAGCAGAAGTCGTCTCGGAATTGGG
>JAUBSN010000020.1:68335-68675 GCA_036704825.1 Microcoleus sp. F8-C3
AGCAGAAGTCGTCTCGGAATTGGGAATTTCCGAAACAGTCGGATTTTTGTCTTCAACTGCGGGAGATTTTTCGGTTTTTGTCTCAGCCGAAGTCGTCTCGGAATTGGGAATTTCCGAAACAGTCGGATTTTGAGTTTCTGTCGCTGCGGAATTTTCGATTTCTGTTTCAGCCGAAGTCGTCTCGGAATTAGGAATTTCCGAAACAGTCGGATTTTTGTCTTCAACTGCGGGGGAATTTTCGGTTTCTGTCTCAGCCGAAGTCGTCTCGGAATTGGGAATTTCCGAAACAGTCGGATTTTTGTCTTCAACTGCGGGAGATTTTTCGGTTTCTGTCTCAGCC
>JAUBSN010000020.1:68775-94107 GCA_036704825.1 Microcoleus sp. F8-C3
GAAGTCGTCTCGGAATTGGGAATTTCCGAAACAGTCGGATTTTGAGTTTCAACTGCGGGGGAATTTTCGATTTCTGTTTCAGCCGAAGTCGTCTCGGAATTGGGAATTTCCGAAACAGTCGGATTTTGAGTTTCAACTGCGGGGGAATTTTCGATTTCTGTCTCAGCCGAATTGGTTGTAGAAGTAGTATCGGGTTTTTTGTCTTCTAACTTAGTCTCAGTTTTTGGCGCAGGATAAGCTATCAATTCTTTAGCTTTCTCTGATGTACGCCAATCGGAGTTTTTGGCAATTACATCATCCATTGAAATGACTTTAGGGGTGGCGCCTTTGAGGGAAAAGATGATATCATTGTAATCAGCATCGCTCCCTTCCCCTATCCCCATATCTTCCATGACAAAGATGCTGCCGCCATTCACCACACCTGCAATTTGTCCTGGTTTAAAAACATCGCTGGAATTGGCCGTTGCCATTGAAAATAATGGTTTTTTGTCGCCGCCAATTCCTCCTGGATTGTCGTATACTTCTTGGATGGTGCCGTTGGGAACTACGATGATGCCAAGTTCGTCCCCGGCGTCATTGCGAAGGTTTTAATTCCTCGGTATTCTCCGATATTGAAGTTGTTTTCTCCCTCGAAGCTAGGGAATTTGGCTGCTTCTGTAATGTCTGAAATTGCGATGTAACCGAGGGAGGAGTTGCTTAAAGCGCGTCGGGCTGCTTCTTTAATAAATGCTTCGGAATCTGGAACAAATTCCTGCATTCCTTTGAGGCTGATAATTGCTAGTTCTCCTTGATACTGGCCTCCATCTGATAGGTAATCGAACACAATTTTACCTGTTTCGTCTGCTTGGAAAATGCCGGAGTCGAAAGAGATGTTATTGCGAGTTGCTGGCTTGGTTGTATCGCCTGTAATTGCGTCGGTTTGAGTTGTAGATGTTTGCGTTTTTTCAGGAATGCTGTTGGTTGTTGGTGTTGAATCTTGGTTGAGGATGAAGGCGTCTATCTCTGCTTGTTGGGGAGATATTTCAGGGCTTTTATCGAGGATTTGGTTGTTTGATGGTAATAGTTCAACGCTGGGGTTTGTGGAGGATGTTTCGTTTGTTGTTAGGAGATTTTTCGGAGGGGCAGAGTAATTATTGGTAGAATTTGCTAGTTGCAATTCTTCTGTAATGTCGGGAATGAGGGAAATATTGGCAGTTAGTTTTGGGGTAGATGCTTCGATTAGTGACATGATTTAAAGTTCTTTTTTTTGATGATGAAAGTGACTAAAATTATGCAAGAATTGAGGATGTTTATCTTGAAAACATCGCAAGCAAAGCGAGTCCAGACGATGCTGAAATTTTGTTTTTTTTATTGAGGACGCAATCTGCGATATCGACAGGTGAAAACCTGCCAGCAAGGCTAACCAAAATTTGATGTGAGGGGATTAGGTTGATTTTTTTATTGCTGTTGTTAACAGATAGATTTGAGAATATCAATAACTTTTGTCGATCGCAAGTGCTTTTGGCCATCAGGAAGTAAACTTTATGGAAGCTTTAATCCACTTCCGTGTACTGAAGTGTCACGCTACGAATTTTGGGATTAGCGAGAGTTTTGGAGGTGCGATCGCCCAACGGCTTGACTGTATGCTGTATAAAAAGTAACGTAGTTTTGGGGGATTACGCAACACCCGATCGCAACAGTAAAGGCTTTGGAAACTAGGTTGTACAGTCTTGGACGCAGACACACTATATGCAGTGTGGTGCGATTTCTAATAATTACTAACGACCGATGAGTGACGGCTTCGCCTAAGTGAAGCCTAATATATGCCAAAATACGGACGAAATGTGCTATCTGTAGAAGACGAAAGCAGCCTTGACGAAATTTAAAGTCCCATGTTGAATGCGAACGGGAGCATCTTGACAGATAATCGATCGACCGCGTCGCAGTGGGCGCAAGAAGCTTTAGGGCTTCCCGAAGTTCAAGTACAAGCGCGTTTGCGGGGAAATCACCTGCACGTTTTGTGCGAAGCAGCGCAGTGTCCGTCTCAAGAATTGGTGACGGCGAGATTTACCAGCGCCCTCGAACACGCTGATTTAACGCGACTTCTGCCCGATCGACCTAAAATTTACCAGTTGTTTCTGTGCGGCCGCAAAATCGGTTCGCGACAAAATGACTGGACAGTCCGGCTAGATTGCAGCAGTAAAGAGCGACAGCAACACCCACAGCAACCGGAACCAAAAGTTGCCGAAGTGCCGCCGCCAGCGAGTTCCCCCGACGAACCGCCAGCAACCCCTAAAAGAGGCGGATTTTTCGGCAAATTTAAGAACAACAACCAGAAACTCAAACAGACACCGCAACCGGTCGAAACAGCAGCCCCCCCGCCGCCAGTACGGGAAGAACTGGATTTTGACGCCGAAAGTCTGCCGGTTGCCTCCCGCATTCAATACCCAGAAGCTTTTGAAACTTCCCCCGTGACGATCGACACTTCGGCTGCTGCGACGCGGGAAGCTTTCGGTTCCACCGTTCCCCCGCAGCAGAAAGCGAACCGCGGCGCAGTGGCTTTGATTCAATCCCCCGAAGCTGACTCAGGAGATGGCGATCGCGGTGGAACATTGACGGTTTCGCCGGAAACGCTGGCGCGCCGGGGCTATCCAGATGCGATCGCCAGCTATCTCAGCGAAATCCTCGGGCCGATGGGAGTTTCGGTGAAAGTAAGCATTCGCGAAAAAGAACTCAAAAGCAGCCGGGAAACCCTGCCGGTGAATGGGCCGGAAAATATCAAGCCCAAGGAACGCCGACTGCTAGTGCTGTGCGAGTCAGCTTACAGCCCAGACCCCTCATTGCTGGCCGAACCCATCGCCGGCAGGCTGCGGAAACTGCAACTAGAGGATTTCCGGGAAGCCGCGATCGCCAGCCAAGTCAGCGGCGAAGCGAAGCCGGACTGGCTGCTGCGGGTGGATTTGACTTCGCCGGACAAAATTCTCAAGGAATGGGCTAGGTGGGGAGACGTACAGTCGATCGCCAAACTGCTAAATCAACACTTGGCTGCATCGAGAGTCGAAGTGCGGGCTACCCTCAAAGAAGCAACCCTCCACCTGTTTTGCAGCAAAACTGCCAATAAAGGACAAAAGCCCAAACGGCAAGAATACCCCCACAAGCAGCAAACCACCGACGCGATCGCCCCTTTGTTAGCCTCCTTGGCGCCCCAAGGCATCCGCGCAGCTACTATCTACGGCGTAGAACCAGCCAAGGACTCTGAGGCGGCGCCGGAGTCGCCGGTGTGGATAGACTGGGTGGACTTGCCTGCGGCCCACCACCCCGATTTGGTGGCGAGCACCAGAACGCTGGCGATCGAGGGCGACCAATTGGCCTTGACTTTTTTATTGAACAGGTTGCTCAACCCCAATCTCAGACGCAAGCTGGAAACAGGAGGGATTCGGGCGGTCGTGCTGCAAAAAGCCAACGTGCTGCACGTCATGACTGAAGCTCTGACTTGCCCTTCTCAGTCGAAGGTAGGCCCGCCTGTGGCGAAATTTTTGCGGCACTTACAAATTCCGGGAGTGGCAGGGGTGCGAGTCTACGGACGGCGCGCCGGCCAGAAACTGCCCCTGTGGCGCTACGCAATCGACCTCAGAACGGCCGTTGAGGAGGAATCAGCGACGGCGAAGGCACCGGCTCCCTCGCAAGTGGCTGTGTTGGAAAAGGAACCGATGCCGGAGTTTGCGCCTGCTGAGGATGGGAGTTTTTCGGGTTTGGGCGAGAATTTAGTGTTCGATGCCCAGGCACCCAACCCCTGGCGGCCCCGCTTCAAAATCAGACTCCCCGGATACAATCTGGGCGAGCAGTTAGTTCAAGCTGCGGTGCAACCGCTTGTCGCTTCGGGTTTGTTTGTTCCCAACGATGCTTTGTCAACGAATGCTGCTGCGCCCGGTGGCGTGAGAGCCGATCGCGCGGCGGGCATGGCTGTGATTTGGGCGATCGCCGGCTGTCTGCTGACTTTCAATACCGATTGGCTCGTCGGTCAATTTCTGCAATCTGCGACGGTCAGTCAAGCTCCTAGCGCCTCCGAAGTTTGCAGCGGCCCAAATTGTCAAAATTCAGCTCCCAAGCCTGGGGACGAGGTTACAGCCCGACTTGGGAAGGAAACCGCCAACCCCGTTCCCCCTTCTGAGGAGGTGAATTTACCTCAAATTCCCTTGCAGCCGTCGCCGCTGGCGAACCAGCAAGAGGCTTTTAACGGCTCTGGGTTTACGAAACCGGGAACTGCTAGCGTTCCTGTAGCTGATGTTTCTGCTCCTCCGGTGTTCCCGACTTTGAGGAGCGAGCAGCTTGACGAGCAGATAGCGCGCTATCAAGAGTACATCCACCTGCACAAAAAACCGCCGGATATTTTAATTGTCGGTAGTTCGAGGGCGCTGCGGGGCATCGATCCGGCAGTTTTGGAAACAGCTTTGGCAGCTTCGGGGTATCCGGGGCTGAGGGCTTACAATTTTGGAGTTAATGGAGCTACTCTCCAGGTTGTAGATTCGATCGTCCGCCGGATTTTGCCGCCGCAACAACTGCCGAAATTGCTGGTGTTGGCTGACGGGGCGAGGGCTCTCAACAGCGGGCGGCCGGATTTGACTTTTAGCGCGATCGCTTCTTCGGAAGGTTACAGGCAATTGTCCCGGGGTAGTTTTCTGATCCGCACCAATCAATTAGAATCCGAAACATCGAAGGAAAGCGCCAACAATCCGGTGGCGACTGCCACTGAATTGGTGCAGAATTTGGGACAAACTCAAGCTAACGTTCAGCAATTGGTGAGTCAAAAGTTGGTTGAGGGTTCTGCAACTTACAAAAAGCGCGATCGGCTCAAAGGGTTTTTGCGATCGATCGTTAATCCCTCATCAGCCCCTGTTGCAACCGACAGCCTCCAAACCGCAGCCCCGGGCGGCCAAACAACTGAAAACGTTCAGCCTGCTGCTGCGAGTAAACCAGTCAGCGAGTATCAACCAAATGGCTTTTTGCCGATCGATATACGCTTCAATCCCGATACTTACTTTCAGAAGCACCCGAAAGTATCTGGTTATTACGACTCCGACTATCAAAATTTTAAATTGGTAGGCGAACAAGCTCTAGCACTCAAAAATCTGATCGAATTTACCAAAGTTCGCAACATCAATTTCGTGTTTGTGAATATGCCTCTGACTGAAGATTACTTAGACCCAGTGCGGACAGGTTACGAACAAGAATTCCGGCAATACATGCAAGAATTATCAGCTCAAAGCGGACTAATTTTCCTAGATAAGAGTTTATTGTGGCCCCAGGCGCGGGAATCTTTTTCCGACCCCAGCCACCTCAACCGTTACGGTGCTGTTGCAGTGTCTGAGCGGTTGGCTCGAGATCCCATGATTCCCTGGCCGGCGAAACAATAGTTCTAATTTTTGAGTTTTGAGTTATTTTAGAAGTTAAATGCTCCCAACGTTGCGAGTGCGGCTCTACTATCTCAAAACTATTCTTTCCTGCGGCTAAATACTGAAAATGAAAAGATTGATATTTCCTGAAAATAGCAAAAATACACAGATAAAAAATCCTCTAAAAAATCTGCCTTTGATATTTTTTATATTATCTTTAGCATTTTTCTGTTTCAGTTTGTATAAAGGTTTCTTTTTACCTTTAGCTTTATCATCGGGGCCGCCCAGCAACGAACAAACTACCGAACAGCAAACTCTGGCGCCCTTTGAACAGGTTGTGAAAGACGCGCAAAAGTTAGAGGGATTATTTACCCTTTACCGCAATCAAGCAACTGATAAAGTATATCTAGAAATTAAACCGGAACAATTCAACAAAAAGTTCCTGTGCTTTGTGACATTGGCATCTGGTTTGGGGGAAGCGGGCATTTTGAGCGGAATGCCGCTCGGCGATTTCTTGTTTCAACTGCGGCGCATCCAAAATAACGTGCAGTTTGTGATACCAAATATAAATTTTCGCACAAGTCCGGGCGACCCGCAAGCAGGTTCGGTAGCACGGGGATTTAGCGAGTCAATTCTCTATTCTTTGCCTCTCAAAAGCATTCACCCGCAAAGACAAACTCTGCTGATCGATTTAGGCGATTTGCTGATGACCGAAAAACGCGATTTACCTGGGGTAAAAGCGATTTTGCCGATGCTTTTGGGCGCTTCTTACTCGATCGATGCAGACAAGTCTTCTTTTAAAGATGTTAAAGCGTTTCCGCTGAATGTGGAGATTGCTTCTATTTACGGTTTTTCTAGCGATAATGACAGTGAAGTTAACTATTTACCTTCGATTCCTGACAGTCGGGCTTTTAACCTCCGCATTCACTACAGTTTCTCGGAAGTGCCGCTCAATAACGGCTACCGCCCCAGACTTGCGGACGAGCGAGTAGGGTATTTTCTCACAGCATATAAGGACTTTTCTGACAAGAGTAGCCGGGAACCTTTTGTGCGCTATATCAATCGCTGGCATTTGCAAAAGCAAATCCCGACGGCGCCGATGTCGCCTCCGCTAGTGCCGATCGTCTTTTGGATTGAAAACAATGTGCCTCCCGAATACCGAAACGCAATTCGCGATGGCGTTTTGGAGTGGAACAAAGCTTTTGAAAAGGCAGGTTTTACAGAGGCAATTCAGGTCAAACAAATGCCGGACAATGCTAAATGGGACCCGGCTGACGTTCGCTACAATACTATCCGCTGGTCGAGTTCTTTTGAGCCTCAGTTTGCCGGCATCGGGCCGTCTCGCACTAACCCGCTGACGGGGGAAATTTTGGATGCTGATATTCTGTTGGATGCTAATGTTGTCCGGGAAATCAAACACGGTTATCGGTCTTTGGTGGAACAAAATAGATCGCTATCTAAGAGTTTTCAAGGGCGAAACGGTTCTAATACCAATCCCTGTCAGTTTGGGATGTATTCTCGCTATTTGAATGTGCTAGAAGATGGGGATTTAGGAAAAAGCAGCGGGGAAAACGCTCGAGGTGGAATTGCTGATGATTTGCCGACTTTGGTAGAAAGATACCAAGAGCAAAAGCGAGATCCTTTATCGCGGTTGATGTCGAGTTCGGATATGTGTTTTGGGTTGGAATCGAGCCGCCAGTTTGCGATCGGGGCAATGTCGATGGATCTGTTGGAAAATGCAGCGCCTAGCAGTCTGGCAATTGACAGTTACGTCAATGAATATATCCGATTTTTGACGGCCCACGAAGTCGGTCACACTCTCGGTTTGAGGCACAATTTTCACGGGAGTACGATGCTGCAACCGGAGGATTTGAACAATATTCAGGTAACTCGCACGCAAGGTTTGGTAGCGTCGGTGATGGATTACGTGCCGATTAATTTGGCACCCCAGGGAACTGTGCAGGGCGACTATTTTCCAACGATTGTAGGGCCTTACGACGATTGGGCGATCGAGTACGGTTACAAGGTGATTGGCGGCCGGGACCCGAACAGCGACTTACCAGCGCTGCAACAAATTGCCAGCCGCGCTGCGGAACAGCAATTAGCTTACGCGCCGGATGAGGATTCTGTTGATATTCTCGATCCCGCTGCAAATACCTTCGATCTCAGCGCCAATATGCTGAGGTATTCGCAATGGCAATTGGATAATGCGAGGGCGATGTGGAAGCGTTTAGAAAAGCGAATTCCGGTTGGGGAAAACGGTTATAACGAACTGCGGGTGATTTTTGATTCGGTGTTCGGGTATTATCTCAACCAAGTGATGAATGCTACTTTGTATGTGGGGGGACAGTCGTTTAGTCGGATTCGCCCTGGAGATGCTAATGCGAAGTTGCCGTTTGTGCCGATCGAACTTTCTCAGCAGCGAGAAGCATTAGCAACCCTTGAAAAATACGTTTTTGCCCCGGACGCGTTTAGTTTTGCGCCGGAATTGCTCAACAAATTGGCGCCTTCGCGCTGGGAACACTGGGGAAGTCCGGCTTTGGTGTTTCCTCTAGATTACCCGATCGGCGATCGAATTACTTTTTTGCAGCGGTTTGTGTTGCGGGTTTTGCTATCTCCGATGCGCTTGGCGAGACTTCGCGATGCGGAGTTAAAATCAGCCCCGGAAACTACTTTGAAGTTGCCGGAAGTGTTGAATACTGTGCAAAAAGATATCTGGCAAGAGGTTTTGCAGCCGGAAAAAAAGATGCAAATTTCAACTTTTCGGCGTTCTTTGCAGCGGGAACATTTGGCGATTTTAATCGGAATGGTGCTGCGAAAAACGAGTGCTCCAGAGGATGCGCGGAGTTTGGCTTGGTACGAGTTGCGGCAGTTGCGGGAGGGTTTGAGCAAGAGTATTCGGAATTTGGATCGGAATGCTGATGCTTATACGCGGGCTCATTTGGAGGAAACGCGCGATCGAATTTCTAAGGTTTTGAATTCGCAAATTCAGTCGAATTAATTTTAAGGGCTTACCATGGTGGCCCAGAAACCGGGTTTTTTACGATAATATTTCGTTGCAGCCCGCAGATTTGGTAAAAAACCCGGTTTCTTTGGTGGAAGTGCGTAATTCCTGACTTATTAATTGAGTGTTTTTATCTGCAATCAAAAATTATGACTACAGATACTTCCAACAAACATCACCTGCGATTGGCGCTATTTTGGGCATTACTGGGGAGTCTGGCAGCCTTGGCATTATTTCCTTATGCGCTGTCTCTGAATCCAGCAGTTAGGCAAGTGCCTGCACCGTTACCTGTTATAGCTATTGCCTCCGCCCTTCAAACTGGACTTCTTTTGATTCTCCTGAATTGGATTGGACTGCGCCTAGGCAACTCAATGGGACTCGATACGCCCCTGATTCGTGCGCTGGTGTATCGACAGCCTGTTCCCACTCTTTCTAAATCTGCTATCAAAACGGCACTGATAGTCGGTGGCGTTGGTGGACTCGTCTTAATTGGATTGAGTTTAGGGTTTGAACCTTGGATGCCTCCCATGGCTTCAACAACTGCGTTAAAGATTGACCTCTGGAAACGCATATTAGCTTCTTTCTACGGAGGCATTACCGAAGAACTCTTGGTTAGATTATTCGGTATGACATTGATGGCATGGCTACTTTGGAAGATTTTTCAGGGACGCCGATCGGAACCTAGTGGGTCAATTTTTTGGCTGGCAATTGTGGCGGCGGCGATTTTGTTTGGTGTGGGTCATTTGCCTGCTGCTGCCAATCTCTGGGGACTAACCCCAATCGTCATTTTCCGAACGATTTTTCTCAATGCCCTCTTAGGTATTCCCTTTGGTTTTCTTTACTGGCGTTGGGGATTAGAATACGCTATGTTATCTCATTTTTTTGCAGATTTGGTACTGCATGGAATTGGAGGAAGTTAGCAGGAGATGCAAACAATGCAATGGTACAACGAACCTTTACAATGGCATGAGGATAACGACGTTATCCACGTTACCGCAGGCGCAAAGACTGACTTTTGGCGGCAAACTCATTACGGATTTATTCGCGATAACGGCAACTTTTACTACAGTCAAGTGTCAGGCGACTTTACCCCAGAAGTCAAAATTACAGGTGGTTATCGATCGCTCTACGATCGAGCAGGATTGATGATTAGAGAGAGCGAAAATATCTGGCTCAAGTGCGGCATTGAGTTTGTTGAGGGAGTGCAAAACGTGAGCGCGGTTGTGACACGGGACTATTCCGATTGGTCTGTTATGCCACTTCAAGTGCCGCCTGTTTCCCTGTGGCTGCGGGTAAAGCGCCGAGCTGAAACGGTGGAAGTGCAATACTCGTTGAATGGGTCAGACTATTCAATGATGCGACTGGCATATCTAACTGAGTCACCAATCGTTCAAGTTGGGTTAATGTGTGCGGCTCCCCAAGGTGAAGGCTTTGCAGTCGAATTTGAAGGTTTTAAGCATAGTAAGCTGATCTAATGGGGATGGTAAAAAAAACGATTTCTGCGCCACTTCATATATAAAATTAAAATTAGGGGTGAGTGCTTTTCACTTACCCCTACCATTTTTTGGGCGCTTTTTAACCTACTAAAAAATGTAGCAATAAATTACCACAAAAGCTACGCCATTTATTCTAAAAATATTTGTCGATGTTGAGGGTCAAAATCATGAAGGCTCCTAGCAAATGACCTGCGCTCATGCAAGCCAGAAATGCCGGTACGCTTACATTATTGAACAGAGAGGGGAAGGGCAAAGGCATTTTCGGTCCGACGTGGGGATACCAAATTCTGCGGCTGAGAACTAGCAATGCCAAGATATTGCACACAAACATCACCAAAGGTTTTTGCCAATTTCCTGATGCAGTGTCAGTCACAGTCGATTCTACTACTGCCAGTAAATTTGAGTTAATCATTGTGGATGCTCCTGTTTTTCATAAACTATCAGAAATGCTCGATGATATTTCTGGCCAAAAATACAGCAGGGACGATCGCCTTTACGCAATAAATATCTGTTGGTATCAATATTCACCGCGCCAGCGACAGCGCCCCCACCCACAATCATCGAATCACAGCAAGAAGTCTTTTAATGCCATTCAAAAGTAACGAAAGATACAAATTGACACAACTATACTTGCTGCTATTTGTAACTTTTAGCCTGTCTGGCGGTGGCGGCATTTTCTCACGCCGCCAGACAGGAAAGACACCTACTCATTAGTGAGCAATGTAGGTAGGCAGGAAGTGGAGAATGTCGCGCAGAACGCTAAATCCAGCAGCGTCCCAAAGCAAATAAGCTAAGAAACCGATCATCGCTAAACGACCGTTCCAAAGTTCTGCTTGCGGGTTTAAACCAAACAAAAAAGCATTCCGATCTTTGCCGTTGTAAGCATTAGTTGTAGGAGCCAAGTTTGTAGGACGAGTTTCCATGTTTTTACATTCCTTAACAATGTTTCGCTTCTCATGGTAGCGACCTAATTTCTACTTTGCTATCTGCCGATAGGCTCAAGATACACACAAGTCTAAAGGAGGAGTTTGAGACAAAAAATATGTGTAAAGTTTTATTGCTTCAGATGATTTAAGCGAGCGCTTGTATCTGTAGATACTGAATACAACCGCAAGTTTATAGGGCAGCAGTGAAATGTCCGATCGCCCCGCAGTGACAAACAACGGCGCTGGTGACTCGACAATACTGAACCCGCGCTCTGCTAGAGGCAAGAAAATTTAGTAAATTTCAATTTAAAACCCGAACACGATCGCGCTGGAGTTAATTAAAATAGGAGATAAACAGATCGATCGGGAGAAACAGTTATCGAAACCATCTACGGCAATCTTCAAGGTTTAAAGTCCAGCCAGCTCAAGCAACTCGAAAAGCTGTACCACCAGCGACTACCGGGCGATCGCATCACCACTGCCGAATTCGCCCAGCGCGTCGCCGCCATCAGCACGGAAATAGACAAGCCAATCTGCACCTACATCAACCGCCGCGGACAAGTAATTCGCGTCGGCGTCGGTACACCCCGGCAAACGCAGATTGCGCCCCTAGAATTGCCCCGCTACGGGGGAGGTCGCCTCAGCGGCATTCGCTGCATCGCCACCCACCTGAAGCCAGAAACCCCAAGCGAAGCAGCCCTCACAGCAATGGCAATTCAGCGCCTCGACGCCCTCGTTTGGCTGACACTTAGCGGCGGAGGATTTGTGCGCCGCGGCGGGGGTGCGACTGGTTACATCCAAGAAACTTATCTCGCTCACCTAATACCCCAGGGAGATGGGCCAAATTTTGAGTTCTCTGTTTTGAGCGCTCGGTTAGAACCAGATGCAACTGATGAAAGAGAAGAACCTTCAATTCAAAAGTCACTAATTCAAACTCCACACTTTCCGTGGAAAATATCAGAACCGCTGAATTTGGACGAACTCGCCGACCGAGACTTTCTGGATTTGGTGGAAGGGCTCGAAGCAGAGTTTGAAGCAGAGTTTGTCGCCAAGCAGGTCGATGCAGACCAAGACAAAGTGCTGTTGGTAGGTGTGATGACTCAGCACATGACTCAGTTGGAGTTTGAAGACGGGCTCGCAGAAATCACGCGGCTGGTTGAAAGCGCCGGGGGTCAGGTTCTGCAAACAGTGCGCCAAAAACGATCGCGCCCCCATCCGCAGACAGTCGTCGGCGAAGGCAAAGTTCAGGAAATTTCCCTTACCGCTCAGACGATTAGCGCTAACCTGGTTGTATTCGATCGCGACCTGGCCCCCGCACAAATACGGAACTTGGAAACTCAGATAGGTCTTCGCGTCGTCGATCGAACAGAGGTAATTCTCGACATCTTTGCCCAAAGAGCTCGCTCGAGCGAGGGTAAATTGCAAGTCGAACTCGCTCAGCTAGAGTACGCCCTGCCCAGGCTCACAGGTCGCGGTCAGGCAATGTCCAGGCAGGGGGGCGGCATCGGTACCAGAGGCCCTGGGGAAACCAAACTCGAAACCGAACGGCGGACGATCGCCAAACGCATTTCTCGATTGCAGCAAGAAGTAAATCAACTGCTGGCGCACCGCTTCCGGCTGAGGCAGAACCGGCACCATCACAACGTACCCTCAGTGGCGATCGTCGGCTACACCAACGCGGGTAAATCGACTCTGCTCAACCTGCTCACCAATTCCGAGGTCTACGCCGCCGACCAGTTATTTGCCACCCTCGACCCCACAACCCGACGGTTGACCATTCCCAGCACTGTCACCGGGGAATCCTTGTCGATCGTCCTCACAGATACAGTGGGCTTTATTCGCGAACTGCCTCCGGCGTTGATCGACGCTTTTCGGGCTACCCTCGAAGAAGTCACTGACGCCGATGCTTTGCTGCACCTCGTCGATCTCTCCCATCCCGCGTGGCAGAGCCAAATTCGATCGGTCATGAATATTTTGACAGATATGCCCGTAACTCCCGGCCCAGCCCTTGTAGTCTTTAACAAAATAGATGCCGTAGATGGAGAGACTCTCGCCCTCGCCCGAGAAGAATTTCCTCAAGCAGTATTTATTTCGGCAGCCAAAGGTCTCGGGATGGAAACTCTCCGCGACCGACTAGCTCAGCTCATTCAATACGCCCTCTACCCTCGGTAAACACTTAAATATTTCTTTTGAGTAGTTGACATGGGGGAATATACGTACATATACTGAGGACAGATCTAGTCGAACTATGAGATGATAAAAGAGTAGTCAGATTGTGCATTGTCAAGTACAATACAGCAGCTCTATTTTGCGATCGGTTAAATAAATAATTGCCGGAGGCCGCGGTCAAGGTAAAAAGACTCTTTGTTAATGGCTGTAAGGGCTGTTGGTTCAGAGGTTACCAAAAGATGTTGCTTCACCCTGTGCAAACTACCTGTGCAAACCACCTGTGCAAACCACGGTACGCGATGTCAAGGTAAAAGAGAATATAATTATTAAAGTGTTTGGGCACTAACCTCAAGCGCTATAATATCTTTTACAACTCTTTTACAACAGAAGTCCTCCTGAGAATACACCCATTTATTGTAAGAAGTCTAAAACCCTTGCCCGTCGTACAACGCTAATCTCTAGGACTATTTCTATTTTTCGATTTTACCACTGTTTCACTAAATAGTTATGTGTACGCCACTGGCAAAACTAGCAATTGGACTCTCTGCCACAATGGCAACAGGGTTTTACTATCTAGCTGCCGCCCCTCCGGCTTCAGCAGTAGATGTGTGCGGCCCAGGAAATTATTCTAGTGCCTGTGCCTCCAGCGAGACATCAGCAGCAACGGAACCCAGCCCGCAAGTGACTACCAAGTCCAGTTTTTCCCAAATATACACCACACCTTCGAGAGGCTCAACTTCTATTCCCGAACCGGGTACTGCGATCGCAGTCCTACTGACAGGTGCAGGAATGATCTGTTCGTGCAGAAAGCGAAACAAGCAGGTTGGTCCGCAGCGCTAGGCAGGCTGATGACCAACCTGTTTGCCTTTACAATGTCTCCGTTTTTTTAAGCGCGGGTATTTGTTTACTTAAATTTATATAAAAAATAACTTGACACCTCGCTTGCGATCTGCAAATAGAGCCGGATGTCGAAGGCAGAAGGCTATAGCGACTTCAGTCAGGGTAAAAATAAGGAAGAAGGCAAATGCACTTCCCGGCAAGGGTTTCAGGAATCAATAACCTCCGGTGCAAAAGATAATCTATATATAATAAAAATTAAAATATAAAAATTAAAATAAGATTGGTTAAGATAAATCCTTCGGAGAGTTTTTGACAGCCAACCGTAGAATAAGGGTTTCAAGGCTCCAAGGCAAATTTACTACCAACAAAAAATTGATAGTGTCAGCCTAGGAACTAAAAACAGTCCGCACTGTGGTTAAGATTACAATTAAAAAATATTGTTATTGTTCGATCGTCCCATGACCCCTAAAGTAGAAATTTACACTTGGAGAACCTGTCCGTTTTGCATTCGTGCCAAAGCACTGCTGAAGCGAAAAGGGGTTCATTTTACAGAGTACGCGATCGACGGAGATGAAGCAGCACGGGCTCAAATGAGCGATCGAGCCAACGGAAGCCGCACCCTGCCCCAAATATTCATTAACGACCAACACATAGGCGGCTGCGACGAAATGCACAAACTCGATGCTATAGGCCAGCTAGACCCGCTGCTAGCAGCAAAATGAGGCATTCCCTGTCGAATTTTCAGTTAGCCCCAATTTTCCTGCAACCAATTCTTAATTTTAATTGACAATGAAATTTGCATTCATCATCGATCCTCTCGCGCGACTAATTCCAGGACACGATACCAGCGTAGCGCTGATGGAGGCAGCTCAAGAGTTGGGTCACGAAGTCTGGGCAACTCAAGCCAACGAACTAAGCGTCATCGGCGACAAAACCTGGGCAATGCTAAGTCGGGTAGCCCTCACCCCAGTAAAAGTGGTAGAGGGACGGTGGGAGGCGGCTGAGGCTTGGTACCAGGTGGAACAGCCTGCTTTGCAGCCTTTGGAAGCAATGGACGCAGTATTTATGCGGACAGACCCTCCAGTCAACATTCCTTACCTCTACGCTACTTACCTTCTAGATGGCATCGATCCGGCTAAAACTTTGGTAGTTAACAGTCCCAAAGGATTGCGGGCGGCAAATGAAAAGATGTATGCTTTGCAATTTCAAGGAGCGATCCCGGAGACAATTGTTTCTCAAAACAAGCAGGTAATTCGGCAATTTGTCGAGAAAAAAGGAGCGGCAGTTCTTAAACCCTTGGGCGGCAAAGCTGGCGAGGGGATTTTGTTCTTGGAAGCGGGCGATCGCAATCTCAACTCCCTGGTCGAAATTAGCACTCAACAAGGGCAAATTCCAGTGATGGTTCAGACTTATCTGCCGGAAGCCAAAGAGGGAGACAAGCGGATTATACTTTTGGACGGCAAGCCGATCGGCGCTATCAACCGTATTCCCACTGGCAATGAATTTCGCGGCAACATGGCCGTCGGCGGCAGAGTCGCAAAAACAGAAATAACCGATCGCGAACTGCAAATTTGCGCTCAGTTAGAGCCCGTACTGCAACGGGACGGACTGTACTTTGTCGGCATTGATATTATTGGCGGTTATCTCACAGAAGTTAATGTCACCAGCCCTACAGGGATCAGAGAAATTGACTTGTTTGACGGTGTTAGTTTGGGCAAACAAGTAATTGAATGGGTAGTTAGTCAGTGGTCATTAGTCATTAGTCATTAGTCATTGGTTAGTCGTTATTAGTTATTGGTTATTTAGTGCTAATTCGCAATGCCCAATGCTAATTCGCAATGCCCAATGCCCGATGCCCAATTCCCGATGCCCGATGCCCAATTCCCAATTCCCAATCCCCAATTCCAAATGATTAAATCATGTCAAAAATTGGCGTTGCAGTAGTCGGTACCGGTTTCGGTCAAAAAGTACACATTCCCGGATTCCAAGCCCATCACCGAACAGAGGTTGTGGCTGTTTACCACCGGAATTTAGACAAAGCAAAGGCGATCGCCTCTACCCACAACATCCCCTACGCTTGCGACTCGATCGCCGATATAGTAGCGATCCCAGAAGTAGCGGGCGCCAGCATCTCCACACCGCCATTTTTGCATTGTGAAATGGCAAAAACCGTATTGGAAGCAGGCAAGCATTTATTATTAGAAAAACCCACAGCCCTGACAGCAAATGAAGCCAGGGAACTTTACCGATTGGCAAACAGCGAATCTCAAACCGATTTAAAAAATGGTGGTTCGAGAGCAATTGCCACAATGGACTTTGAGTTTCGCTTCATTCCCGCATGGCAAATGCTAGCAGAACTATTGGCAGCAGAATATGTGGGAGAAAAGCGTTTAATTAAGATTGATTGGCTGGTGTCGAGCCGTGCTGATGCTAATCGCCCTTGGAATTGGTACGCGCAAAAAGAGCGAGGCGGCGGAGTTTTGGGCGCGACGGGTTCTCACGTTTTTGATTATATTAGTTGGCTGTTCGGCCCGCCGCAGAGGCTTTCGGGGCACTTGATTACAGGCATTTCGGCGCGGCCAGATCCGAATGATTCGGGAAATTTAAAATTAGTTGATGCCGATGATTCTTGCACGTTGATGTTGGAATTAGCCGGGGGAACGCCTTGTCAAGTTTGTTTGAGTTCTGTTACTTATCAAGGGCGGGGACACTGGGTGGAAATATACGGGAGTAAGGGTACGTTGGTGCTGGGAAGCGACAACCAGCAAGATTACGTCCACGGATTTCGCTTGTGGGGTTCCCAAGGTGGAGAACCTTTAGCTGAAATCAAAATTCCTCAAAGATTGGAGTTTCCTCAAGTTTATCCAGACGGGAGGATTGCAGCGTTTATTCGAGTAGTAGATAGGTGGGTAGAAGCAATAGATGCCGGTAAATCTTTGATACCGTCCCTCAGAGAAGGGGTTTACTCGCAGTTGTTGATGGATTTGACCCAGGAGTCGAATGCTACGGGAACTTGGGTAGATTTACCGAATCTAGATAAATTTTTGGACACTAAGTAAAAGTACAAACTCCCAAAGGCATCTCTCTGGGTCGATCGCACCCCAAACCCGATAAACTACAAATAGAGAAACTCAATCCAACCCTATATCCAGAGTCGGTAGTTGTGAATGGCGCGCCCTGAAAGTCCTTGCCTCAGTATAGCGATCGCTCGCCTGAGAACCGCTGGGGCAAACCATTTTGCCACTTGGGTTCTACAAGCTCCCTATCCCAGCGGGTACGTTCACCACGACTGTATGTGGCCCGATACCCTCTCCCAATCTTGGAAAGCTTGGCAGGAAATGTTTTCGCCCTCCGGGACAATTCACGAATTGCCCCTACATCCTGATGGCAGTTTCGTCTCGCCGGAAAACAACCAGAATATACTGACAGAAACAGAACAACGAAGTCCTCAGTTGCTAGACCTCGCTCCAGCGATGCCCTCTGTGCCGCTCCACCTCGGTCAACGGGGGTGGGGCGACAAGGGGGAGCAGCATCCGCCTCGACCGCCGGCAAGCTACAGCAGCCGCCTGATGCAGCATTTGGGGATTAATCTTTGGCAGTGGCTGTTTGAAGGGCCGATTCAGGGTAGTCTCCAGGAAAGTAAAGGTATCGCGATCGGGCAAAATCTACCCCTGCGAGTGCGCGTAGACTTGCGCGAACCGTATTTAATTGCTTTACCTTGGGAAATTATGCAGCCTCAAGCCGGTCAACCGGCAATTTCTCTATCCCAACAACTGCTGTTCAGCCGCACTACCAGCAATGTTGAACCTTTGCCACCCCTGCATCCTGCAGAATCGCTCAACATTTTGCTAGTTTTGGGACAACCAGAACCGGGCGGCAGCACTAATTCTCAATTTTCCAGCAGCAATAACCGTCATTTGCAGTTGGAAGCAGAAGCACTCGCCCTAGCTGGCGTTCTCGAAACCGCTTTTCAAACCGACGACAGCGGCAAATATTCTGATATCAGCGTTCCGAGTCGCGTCGATACTCTGATCGAACCTACTGCGGCGGAACTCATTTCTCGGCTGGAAACGCAAGCTTACAACATTCTGTTCTACGCCGGCCACGGGATACCCGGTCCCGACGGCGGCTTGCTGTTTTTGGGGCCGGAAACGGCGATTAACGGCACTGAACTAGCTCAGGTATTAGTTCGGTGCCGCGTGACGCTGGCGGTGTTTAATGCCTGCTGGGGAGCTCAGCCGGCGGTGGAGAGGTTGCACTCAACTAACGGCCAGCAACAGGCGATCGCCCGCAGCAGTTTGGCTGAGGTACTGATCCATCACGGGGTGCCGGCAGTGTTGGGGATGCGGGACTCGATCGCCGATCGCGAGGCCCTGAGTTTTATCCAAAGTTTTGCTCGATCTTTGGCCGGGCGGATGTCGGTCGATCGGGCCGTCGCCGTCGCCAGACAGCAGTTATTGACCCTCTACAAGTTCAATCAACCGGCTTGGACGCTGCCTGTGCTGTATATGCACCCTGAGTTTGACGGTCAGCTAACTGAGCCGGTAGATGACCTGAAAACTGAATTGCCTTTAAATTCTTCTACTTGGCTGGGACGGTTGCCATCTTGTGCTTATTTGCGGGGGCGCGATCGACCAAATGCCAAATCCACCGAATCGACCAATCAGGTTTGGCCGATTCGCGCTGGTATAGTTCGAGTCGGACGCTGGGAAGAAAACGACGTAGTGATTCGAGAACAGTGGGTTTCTCAAAAACACGCCGAGATTTTCTGCAGAAACAGTATCGGAGATAGCCGGGAAGAACCTAGCTACTTCCTGCGGGATTTTTCTCGCTACGGGACTCTAGTTTTGGGCTCTGAGGGATGGCAGAGAGTTCACCACCAAGAACTGCTGCTACGCAGCGGGACTCAGCTAAAATTTGGCAGTTCTCAAGGTCAGATTTTTGAGTTCACTATTGAGGTTCCTAAAACTTCGGGGTACAGTGAGACTGATTGCGGAACGAATTAAGGTGCGGGTGTAGCTAATGAAGGCAAGCGGCGAGTAGCACAGCAAAGTTCTGGGCGTTGAATCTCCAGTCTGAATAAAAGAGTTATTTACCACTGATAGCTCGCAACTAGCTCTTGGCACAGTCCCCCTTCTGTATTTTCCTTTTCCCACTTAGGTATTACATCATGGCTACCCAACCTCCTGATTCTGAATATTTTCGCGACTCTCAAACTCATGCCCAGATGGAACTTCTTGCCACAATTGTTCAGACTGATGTTGCTTATCCCTGGAATCCTGCACAGCTTGAATCAGAATCTTATTTGAGTGCCGTAGAGCAGGAGTTTGCGCTGTCTGATTCCTTCAGCGACAGCGATATTGCCCTGAAGTCGCAAGTTTTATTCTCGCAATTAGAACAAGTTTGGCTGACGAGTGCTCTGCAAAAGTCTTTGCGCGAAAAATTTGCTCGCGTTCCTCAAGATTTTCTGGCCAGCATCGCTCAAAGCGTTAAAAATGCAACTGTTAAGTATCAATCTTTAGCTGACCAAATGGTAGAGTGCGTCTTAGATATTTTGCCTCAGTGGGCTGAGGAAGATTTGCAGGTGCTGGCGCGTCCTTTGGCTTATGCCATGCGAGATGTTGATTCGGAAGGGGCCCAATTGGTCATGGCTGCTCAAAAACCTTGGGCCCAATTGTCGGAAATAGAACAAGCCAGAGTTAGTTTGGCTGTCGCCCGCTATGCAATCTCGCAATTAGAAATTGCTGATTAGTTTTTTGATTGCTGGCTTTTTGGGCTGCGATCGCGGTAATTTTTTTAATAATTATAAAATTTATCTACCTTTAGTTAGATGTCAAATTCGTCTAATGGTTAAATCAAATAGGATTGCTATAGTTTGATATAGCAATCCTATTTGATTTGTAGACAAGATAATTTTTTTTGAACTGTTGCAAGCGCGCCCGAATTTTAGGACTCAGATGTGGCAGCATTTTCCATAAGCTTTTGTATGGGAGGTGTCGCAGGGGAGTATCTCAATGAAAGCAGCCCTCCGCTTGAAATTGGAGTTAGGAGTCAGGAGTCAGGAGTCAGGAGAAAAGAGTCAGAAGGAAGAAGTCAGGCGCCAGAAGAAGTGTTTTTACAAATATGAGATGCTCCCTGTCGCAGAAAGGGGCCACAAGAAATATTTTTGATTGTGGAACAGGTCGTCGGGCCTGTTGCTGAAATTGATGAAATCCTTGCCGAAGATTGCTTCTGATATCTTTTTCGGTTGGGTGGGAATGATAAAGTCAAGGTCGCGCAATTCCACGTTCCCCCACTCCCCACTCACTATCATTGCAGTTTTACCGAAATTGATATGGCTTCTCTCCTAGGTAACTAAAGCCTTCTTCCTTCTTCCTTCTGCTATATTTGGCCTGGTTTGGACTCGCTAAGCAGTTTGGCAACAGCAAGCAAGATGAAGTATCATACAATGGTCAAAATGTTAAAAAATGTAAATAGAGTAATTGGGGTGTGTGAGAATTTTCAACTGAATTAAAAAGTGGACAGCAGGAAACCCTTACTGTTGCATGCACGATCGGGACCTTAAAATTATTTTATGACAACTTCAAGATTTGATTTTCAAGACTTGAAACGCCGCTTTTGGCGGATTTCGCGGGTGCCGACGGCAACGCTAGTCGTTTTGGGGGCGGTTGCTTTCGCAGGTGCGATCGCC
This sequence comes from Microcoleus sp. F8-C3, assembly GCA_036704825.1. GTDB lineage: Bacteria > Cyanobacteriota > Cyanobacteriia > Cyanobacteriales > Microcoleaceae > Microcoleus. The sequence continues at coordinate 89,274 of JAUBSN010000020.1, forward strand.
GCAGCTTGGTTTGGCAGTGAAGGTACTGTCAGCGGTATTTTTGCCACAATCAACACTTGGCAGCAAAACCCGCCTGTGTGGCTGCAAGTGCCTGCTACGAGGAAGATGTATTTGTTGCTGCCGACTGTGGCGCTTGTCTCCGTTGCTTTAGCTGCAATTAAAATTTCGCCTCAACCCCAGAAATGGTCGCGCGCGGTGGTAGTTGCAATAGTTCTGGCTTTAACCATTCGCTACGTTTTATGGCGATCGCTCGCTACTCTCAATTTAACCGATCCCCTCAACGGTATCTTTAGTTTGGGGCTGTTTTTCCTAGAAATGCTACTGGTTTTCAACACCAGTATTCAACTGTATTTAATGCTGAGAATGAAAGACCGGCGTCGAGAAGCCGATCGCATGGCAGTTGCAGTTGAAGCTGGAAACTTCACCCCGCCCGTAGATATTTTCATCCCAACTTACAACGAACCGGCTTTTATTTTACGGCGCACTGTAATCGGCTGTCAAGCTTTAGATTATCCCAACAAAAAAGTATATTTGCTCGACGATACCAAGCGGTATGAAATCAAGTTGCTGGCAAAAGAACTGGGATGCGAGTATATAACCAGACCCGATAACAGTCACGCCAAAGCTGGAAACATTAACCACGCCACAGCCCTAACTAATGGAGAACTACTTGTAGTTTTCGATGCAGATTTTATTCCCACTAAAAACTTTTTAACTCGCACTGTTGGATTTTTTCAAAATCCCGAAATCGCCCTCGTTCAAACACCGCAAAGCTTTTACAACCACGACCCCATCTCCCGCAATTTAGGTTTAGAAAATGTGCTCGCGCCGGAAGAAGAAATCTTTTACCGGCAAATTGAAATCATCAAAGACAGCGCCGACAGCGTGGTTTGTTGCGGTACATCTTTTGTCGTGAGACGGAGTGCTTTAGAAACAGCGGGAGGCTTGGTCACAGATTCGATCTGCGAAGATTATTTTACCGGAATTCGGCTGTCAGCAACCGGATACCGCTTAGTTTATTTAGATGAAAAATTGAGTGCTGGTTTGGCGGCTGAAAATATAGAGGCTCATCTAAATCAAAGGCTGCGGTGGGCGCGAGGCACGCTTCAGGCATTTTTTATTGATTCCAATCCTTTAACAATTCGCGGTCTCACATTCGTACAAAGGCTGTCTCATTTGGAAGGATTGCTGCACTGGTTTACCAGTTTAACCAAGGTTTTATATCTGTTGATACCTTTAGGTTATTCGTTTTTCGGCATCATTCCTTTGCGGGCAAGTGCGCGGGAGTTGCTGTACTTTTTCCTGCCTTACTATTTGGTGCAACTTACTGTGTTTTCTTGGCTGAACCGCAGATCGGGATCGGCTTTGCTTTCGGATATTTATTCGTTCGTCCAGTGTATTCCTTTAGCGGTGACGGTAGTGAATTCCATGCTGAATCCCTTTGGGAAAGGGTTTCAGGTGACGCCAAAGGGAATGGCGAGCGATCGCTTTCGTTTTAACTGGAATTTGGGATGGCCTTTGATTATCTTGTTCGCAGCTACAGCATTCAGTTTGTGGCACAACTTAAACATTAATTTGTTGATCCAAAATATTGGCACGGTACAGTCAATATCAGAAAGTGCACGTTGGTCAAAAGGAATGAATTTGGGATGGATTTGGAGCGTTTACAACCTGCTGATGTTGGGGATTGCATTGCTGATTTTGGTGGATATTCCTAAGCCGGACATTTACGAATGGTTCAATTTACGCAGGGTTGTACAATTGAATATTGGCGGTCAAAGTTTTTGGGGTGTAACCACTGTCATTTCGGAAAGTGGCGCTGAAGTTGCTTTGACGCAGTTGCCAAGTTTTGCGGGGAAAGGTAAAGGCAGTAAAGAAAGTTTTACAGCACCAGAGATTTTGCCAAAATATGCCTTTGAGACAAGTTTATCCCAGGGTAAAATAAAAGCGATCCCTCGCAGTGCGGCAGTCAAAGCAAGGAGAGGGCTAGCGCCGTCTGTTATTGAGTTCGGCACTGAAAGTCGTTTGGCCAAAGGTTTGATTGATTGCGATTCGGCGACTCTGGAAATTATGGAAGAGAACTGTTTTATTCCTGTGGCTAAGATTGAGTTGGTGAGCGATAAATCTCAGTTGGAGTCGAGTTTTCGGGATGGAAAAGAGTGCTGTTTTGTGGAATTTCCCACTGTGCGAATTGCGTTCGATCGCCTGAATATTAGCCAGCACCGCTGTTTGATCGAAATGCTGTACTGTCGGCCGGGCCAGTGGCAGCGGCAGGAAACTCCCGGAGAATGGCGATCGCTGTGGCTGTTGTTGAGAATTGCTTTGAAACCGAGGGCTGTTTTTGAGAGGAATAGGTCAGTTAGACCGATCGCAGTTTCGCAAGTTTAGAACTCATATCAAATCCGGTAGCATCGGAATTAATCTTACCATAAATCAGGACACGGCATTGCCGTGTTCCTACCCCGATCGATTGTCGGAAGACGGCATTCCAATATCCTATCTATCATTTTTCCACAGCCAAAATCGATTGACTGAATACAAGTATTTTGATAACATAAATCTAGTTATATTTGTAAAATTTTCTGAACCTATGAAACTCAACTCGTCTTTGTTTTATAAAGCGGTTTTGGTGACAAATTTGCTCCTAGCATCTGTCACTACTTTCGGTATCGTTGCTCAAGCCCAGACAAGTAGCTCTACTAAAAATTATAAAGGTCAATGTAGTTTTTACGGACAAAATCAACCACAGGCACAAATGATCGGCTGCTCAATCAAGCAGAGTCTCAACCAAATTACAATTACCTGGGATGATGGATTCACAACTAATTTGGTGTCTTCAGAAGACGGTGTTTGGCAATCAATGCCATCTCGATCGATCGCCGGAGTAACCTTTTATGCTGGTAGCGGACAAGTCTCTAGAGTTGAAATTTACGAAGGCCCTGGTAAAGGTATTCTTGTTGTCAATCCTCTTTGAACTAAGTTCAAAACAACCTAATTTATTTTATTGTGAAACAGGATTTCCTGCCTGTTCGTAAAAAAATACGGTTCACTTAAGATATTTTGAAGAGAGGAACGAAGAAAACTCTGTATTTTTTTCCTGAGTTTTCGCTATTTTCATCTCTTAAGTTAACCGTATTGGTTAATAAAAGGCAAAGAGCTCATAAGCCAGATATCGGCACAAACTCGTAACCGTAACTCGTGCGATTTCCGGGTTTAACAGTTACTAATTGAACTGCTCGATTGCGATCGCCCGAAGGTAAAAACCGAATCGGGCCCGATGCTCCTTTTGCCGAAAAATCTGACGCCGATAAAGCTTGTTGAATGCCTGTACGAGTCGGATTGCGCCCTAAACCGGCAATTAAGGCGATCGCCGCATCGTAGGCTAAAGCTGTGCGCCAACTTACTTCAGCATTCCAAAGTTGTTTGGATGTTTGGGGAAAGTTGGACTGCAGATCTGCGAGAATGTGCCAAGGAACAGCCAGCACCATATCTGTTGCTCCTGCGCCGCCGATTTGCAGTGTTTTAGCAGTATAAGCGCCGTCTCCTGCTAGTAACGGCAGCCGTCGGGCGTTGACTTGCACTACTTGCAAAGCTTGGTTTAGCATGGCTGAATCGGATGCTAACATCATCACTTCTGCTCCTTGGGCGATCGCAATTTTAACGCTATCGGCCGCATTAAAATTGCCCTTGGCAAAGTCAAATTCGCCTACTATTTGTCCTCCATCTCCGTAAACAGCCGTAGTGAATTCATCTTTCAAAGATTTGCTGTAACTGCTGGCAGAATTGAAAAATACAGCAGCTTTTTGCTTTTGCAATTTTCCCACCATATAGCGGGAAAGAGCATTAGCAGCAAACCGATCGCTCGGCACTGTCCGAAATATATTGCTGCCAACTCCTGAGAGCTGCACAGACGTACTTGTGGGAGAAATAGCTACTAATTGTTTTTCCTGGTAAATCTTGCTGGCTGCTAGCGTTGTATCGGAACCAAAATGCCCGATTACTCCTAAAATTTCCGAGTTATTTGCTAAAGCAGTAGCAATTTGGGCTGCCATTTCTGGGTTGTTATCATCGTTAGCAATTAGCACTTTTAATGGAGTACCGCTAATGCCGTCGCTTTGGTTAATTTCATTTTGAGCTTGAGCTACCCCCCGCAGAATTTCTAGAGCAGCATTGATATCGCCGCCAATGGGAACTGCGGCGGCAATTGTGTAGGATTTTTGGTTGCCGATGCGGGCGTTGTTGAGGTAAATTAAGGCTTCGGGATCGTTGCGATTGGTGCTCAGCGAAGCTTCTAAATCGGAAATAGCTGCGTTGTAGTTGCCAGATGCGATCGCCTCTACTGCTGCTTGTTTGGTTGTGGTTGATGGCTCTGGAATTAACACTTGTTGTCCGGCACTCAGACGCTGCTCAATTGCCTGCTCTGATTGCGGCGAATTCCCCGTCGGAGGCTTGGGAAATGTCTGATTTGGGGATGATGAACCTCCGAGATTGATGCCGCCTCGGCTTGTCAGCCACCAAATACCTGCACCGGCTAGCCCGATCGTAATTAGGAGCGATAATACCAGAACAACGGTTTCATTTTTTTGAGACATGGCAGCAGGATTTTAGATTGTAGGTTTTAGATTCAAAGAAGGAAGGAAGTTCGGCAACGAGCAATGTACGGGATGTAACGCATTTAATAACAAGTTTTCCTTCATTTAATAATGTATGTACCAATTATTCTAATTGTGCTACTGGAGATAGATGATTTTTGTCTGACATACAGCACTTCCGGATGTTACGAGGTACAATAGAATAGACTAAAAATAATATACAAATGAAAGCATACTCAGTA
>JAUBSN010000021.1:0-94058 GCA_036704825.1 Microcoleus sp. F8-C3
TTTTCCCTCATCTGACTACATTACCATATTTCTCGGCTCTTGATGAACTTTTTTTGACCTGAATCCTTACGTTTTAGCTTTATTAAACACTTCTAAGTGAGCGGATTTCCCGAAATGTAAATTATCTACATACCAATAGCGGTCTGTAGCTACTTCGCGGTAGATAGCTCTGCCCTGAAACCTGGATGAAATTTTTTCAAATCTTTGTTTGTCTCTTAGTATAGTTTGCTCATCTCTGGGAGGGTCATTAGAGAGTTCATCATATACTGAACAGCTTAAATTAAATGTATGTTCTAGCCAAGCTTCAAGCGCAGATTTATCATCAAGACAATCTAATTTTATACAATTTACTTCATCATTATTTTTAACTATAGTAATTAAGCAACAATTAGTAATATGTGGATGAACAAAGTGAAAACTGGAATTAATAAAATTAATTAATAAATAGGTTGAACTACTGTTTTGTAATTTTCTCTCAGCTATTTCTGCTAATGATGTATCATTTACAACCTTGTACTGTCCATTAATCATCAAACAATCAAACAAGTCTGTTGAAGAATGTACTTGTTCTGTACGCCATTCTTTAGGATTTGATTTATTAAAAACAATATTCTTGAAGGCTAGTTTAAGTGATTTATCTTTAATTTGATTTAATTTTTGATTAAAATTAGAGCCTTTTACCGCTTCATAGTTGACAAAGAAATTAGTATCCTCCTTATATATCTGTTTATCTTTAATTTTTTCATTAATCACTTCAAAAATAGCTTTAAAAACTATTACTGCTTTTGTGAATTCGGCATCATTAAGATACTGTCCCTCAAGGGATACTTCATTAATAAAAATTTCCATTTTAGATTCCAAAAAGACGTTCAAAATCTTTATCCATTTGGTCGAAAAATCCTTTAGGCCATTCTTCAATTCCTCCATTAGGTTGAACAGGAATTTGTAGAACTGGTTGATCGGAATTTAGCTGTAAGTATAATATATTTAAATTTTCATGGTCAATAATTTTATCAAGCACAGCTATTCGCAAGGCATTTAAAATATGATCGCTATGTGATTCAATAAAAACTTGTACCCCACAACTGCTAACCTTAGCTAGAAAGTGAGTTAGTCGCGATTGCGCTTTTGGGTGTAAATGCGCTTCTGGGTTTTCTACAATTAATATTTCACCTTTTCTAGCAATTAATCCTGAAACAATAATTGGCAAAATGCAATGGTATCCAAAGCCAACATTAGCTGGTTTATAACGATCTTTTGAGGCGTTAGTATTAAATAAAGGTTCTAAAATGTTACTTATTGATTGTGATATTTCTACTTTAGCTCCCTCAAAAACATAACTTAGCCATTCTTCTGTTTGATTAGATAATGTCTTTGCATTTTCTCCTCTGCACAACATATCATCAACTAAATCATTTCCTTTTCTATAAAGCAAATTTATGGTAAATTCGCCTTTTGCACCTACATTAGGAAACTTTTTCAAAGTGGACTTGAAATAAAATTCTTGTGGACCAATGCGATCCGCTGAAATGTAGTGCATATGACTAAAATTAAAAAAATTAGCTAAGAAATTAAAATGAAATTCCTCATCTTCTATTAAAATAGAATCATTAGGTATTAAATTATTTAATGAACAGTCGCCCAATATTTTTGATTCATTCTCAGTAGTTGAGTATTCATTAGTATTGTCTTTTTTTAAATACTTTCTCTGTACCGTAGTAACAGAATTGTCTAAATTAAATTTATTACACAAGTTGATCTCTCTGATTTCTGCCACCATATCATCATGTAAATTTTCTATTAATAAATATTCCATAGATTTATGAATAACTTTATTGGGATGAACAATTTCATGGAAATAATATTTAAGTACAATGGGTTCATCTCTTGAGATACTACTATTCCTAACATCAACAAAATTACCCAATCTTACACAACTTCCATTCAACAGAATTTGGGTTGTCACTTCACTATGCTCAATAGATTGTCGCATTAAAAGCAAAGCTTGTAAAAGAGTAGACTTACCACGCCCATTTATGCCTGTTAACAGGTTGATCTGTGTTAAAGGAAACTGTATTTCATCTTTAAAACACTTAAAGTTTTTTAACTCTATTTTAGTTAGCATTTTATACGTCTCCTAAAATATCTTGTGCTAGTTTAAAGCGGGTAATAACTTTAGATTTGCTACTCGTGGAATACTTTATAGCGTCAAAGTATGCTGGATTTTCAAGCAATTTAATAAAGTTATCTTGAATAGACTTCTTGTGAGATTGTAAAAACTTATCACTCCTGGCAGAGAAAAAATAACACACAGATTCAAAAATTGCGATATTTATTCTTCCCCTATTTTGACCAGAGGGCAAACGAAAATTTTTAGTACCAAAAAATTCAAAAGTTAAATTCATTACTCGCTCAAAATCATTTTTTAATATATCTATGTCTCGATCATCCATTAAGTTAATTTTTTTCATAGCTCTTTCTACAAAATCACTCATATCACCTTGATAATCGTTTTCATAATCAAAGAGTTTAAAAGCCAAGTAACGCAAAATAACTTCTCTATCCTTCATTCTTTTGGGTGAAACACCGTCGTCTATAGCCTTTATAAAATATTCTTTTTCTGATAACTGTTTTAGCAGCTTGGTTGACTTTCCTGAAAAAATACAGTTTCTAACTTCTTGACGTTCAAGTTTAGTTCCTCCTGTGTTAACTCTATTGAAAATATCATAGACAACTTTAACGGGAACAGAGGGCTTAATAAGATATATGTAAAGTTTTTTATCTTCAATCCTTGTTTCATAGTCACCTGGTAGTTCTTTAAGTTCTGAAAAGGTGTAGCCATTCAACCTAGTTAATGCTTCTAAACCACTTAATTTAAATTCATTCTTAACAAATTCATGTAAAGCTGTAGTCCGCTGTAGACCGTCTACAATAATTAGTTTTCCCTCTTTTGTTTGATTTAAATACCAGGGAGGAAGGGGGAAATTTAGGATAACAGATTCAATAAATTTACTTTTTTTGTCTAATTCCCAAACTACATTGCGTTGAAAATCTGGATCGATAATCAGCCTGCCATTGTCATATTTCCTCAATAACTCAAAAACAGTTTGAGGATCTTCTCTAATATCAATATCTGCTTCAGTTGGATCGTAAGGATACAATCCACCACTATCACCACTATCCTCGTCAGCAGTATCCTCATCTGTTTTGATGACATCATCTTGGAGTTCACTATCCGTCATTACTTGCTCCTTCTCCTAATATGTGTAACCTTGATGATTCCTCAATTCCACTAGCCTGTAATTTCTTAACGGGACTTAAACAAATTTTAAGCGCAAACCAAGCCAAAACTGGCTTTAATGGATTTTACCATGCTTAGCACTGATTTTTGTTTAAGTCCCGATCTGGGTATTGAAGCCGGATTTGGTATAAGACTTAGAAAAAGCTACAAAACTCTTTTTGTTTAAAGGACTATGATCGAGAAGGGGCTAATCGCCTACGGGTAAACTCAGTATAAACCCTGTTTGACCGAGTATGGCAGCATCTAGTTTGATATCGCCGCCGTGGGCCCGTGCGATTTCCCTTGCTAAACTTAGCCCCAATCCCGATCCTTCGATTTTTTGGATCTGAGTGGAGTCGCCGCGATGGAATCGCTCAAAAATGCGATCGCGCTCCCTCAAAGAAATATCGTGAGAACTATTGACAATTTTCACAATTACTCTTTTTCCCTGACAGTTAGCCTGTAACCTGAGCCAACCCTTCGGTAAATTATATTTAATCGCATTACCAACCAGATTTTGCAAAACCTGCACCAGCAAATCGCGATCGCCCTTAATATATAAATTCGGAGCAATTGCCATTTGCACATCTAAATGCGGTGCTAGCAGTTCCATATCTTCAGCAATTTCCGATAGCAAAACCGACATATTCACCTCAACCAAATGTAAACCCATACGTCCGGCATCGGCGTGAGAGAGTAAGAGAAGTTTACGGGTAATTTCACTCAAACGGCGCACTTCATCCAATAAATTACTCAGGGTTTGCTGCACCTGGGAACCCGATTCAACTTGATGCAAAGCCCGTTCTAGTTGACCTTGCAAAATTGCCAGCGGAGTCTTTAATTCGTGGGCGGCATCTCCACTAAAACGAGAAGCTTGTTTAAAACTTCGCTCCAGACGTTCTAACATCTGATTGAACACAAAAATTAATTCTACAAACTCTATATCCGTTGCTCCGTCAGGGACGCGCCGATCGAGTCCTTGTACGGTAACATTGCGAATAGCCATCGTGAGTCGCCCAATGGGATATAGAATACTCCGCGATATGACCCAGGCTCCACCCGCCACGAATAACAGCACTACGGGAATAGAAAATAGAAAGATATTGCGAATCGATGCCATTTCCCGATCGATCGCTTGTAAGTTAACAGCGATCGCTATTTGAGTTTGAGGAGAATGAATCGCGCCCACACGCCAAACTGCCCTGCTAGTACGCTGGGTTGCTAGTTTAGATTTGAAAACTTGAGGAAAATCAGGTCGATCGAATGGAGGAGGCCGATCGCGCGGGGGTCTTCTTTCTCTCGGTGACAATAAATCGGGCCGATGGGGAGGTGGTCGATCGGGAGGTGGTGGATAGAGTGAATTTTGTGGATGGGGAGGTGGTGGATAGAGTGAATTTTGTGGATGGGGAGGTGGTGGATAGAGTGAATTTTGTGGATGGGGAGGTTCTAATTGAAAAGGTATTCCGGCAGGATCTGGAGGAGGTTGGGGCAGCGATCGCCATAATGAATTAGCATCAAGTCCATCTTGCCACTTGCTCGATCGGTAGAGCAAATTACCATCTCTATCAGTCACCAGCAAAGCAGCGGTTGTTTCCCCATCATTCATGCCCAAAACTGAGGGCAAAGAGTTACTGTAAACATCCCATTGCGTAGATTGCGGGCGGGTAGATTGGATTAACTGATTCTTGATTTCAGCATCAAGACGCTTGACCTTAGCATCGTAAATCAACCACCACGAAACAATACTAAAACCAATCAGAGCAACACTTGCCAGAACAGCAGATAATAAAGTAATCCGAAAGCGAAAAGATTGCAGTTTCACGATGGGGAATCTGGTTTGCGAAACCGATAGCCAACGCCGCGCACGCTCTCAACCCATCCCGTACCGCCAATCGGTTCGATTTTCTTGCGAATGCGTTGAATACATACATCTACCACATTCGTATTCGGATTAAAATCGTAACCCCAAATATGTTCGAGGATTTGCGTGCGGGTGAGTACCCTACCGGGCGATCGCATCAGATATTCCAAAAGATTAAACTCGCGGGTTGTAAGTTCTACCGCATGGCGATCGCAAGTGACTTCTCGCAGAATGCGATCCAGCTTAACTGGGCCAACGCTCAGAATATTTTGCCCACCGCCCGAAGCCCGTCGCACCACAGCATAAATCCGAGCAACTAACTCCTCAACAAAAAACGGTTTAGCCAAATAGTCATCAGCACCGAGATGTAACCCTTCAATGCGATCGTCTAGTTCATTGCGAGCAGTTAATAAAATCACCGGTACGTTGCGTCCAGCCTTTCGCAGATGTTTGAGAATAGATAATCCATCTTTTCCCGGCAAAACAATATCCAGGACGATCGCGTCGTACTCGTTATCCATCGCCCGATCGCAGCCATCATTGCCATTATCGCAATAATCCACCACAAAACCTTGTTCTTTCAAGCCGATACAAACAAAATTGGCAATTTTTTCTTCATCTTCAACGTATAGAACATTCATAGATTTACCGATTAGGTTGCGATTATACCGCGAGCGTGGATTTACTTAAATTACAAAACTGTAATCTATCCACAATGTTGCAGGTCATGTTTGGGGAGTTTGATGTAGCTATCAACATTTTTGGATCGGCGATCGTAAATATGATGAAAATTGCTTCACTGCTAGCGTTACCTGCTACAGCCTTGCTGCTGGGATTTAGCAGCTTGACTTTTTCCGATCGAACTACAGCTAATTCTAATACTCTACTCGCCCAGAGCCAACCCGAACCCAGTCAAGCGCCCAGACATCCGCCCCGCATAGATTTTGCCGCTGCTGCCAAACAATTAGGAGTCACCGAAGCCGAGTTAATCGAAGCATTGGGGCTACCCGCCAAACCGCCCGAACCGCCAAGCGAAAATAATCGCCCGCCCAACCCACCGCCCCGTCCTCGTTTAGATATTCCCGGTGCAGCGAAAAAGCTGGGAGTCACCGAAGCAGAGTTGATTAAAATTTTGGGCATTCCACCGCGTCCACCGGGCGATCGTAATTTACCTCAAAATTCAGAAAAACCCTAATTTCTCCAGATTACAAAACTGTAATCCTAGGACAGGGATAAATGTCATATTCAACCAGCTTAATGATTGTAGAGGCTAAATCAAAAGCCGATTGAGAACTCATTTATTTAGCCTGACAACTGATTCAAACTTAGAAAAATAATCGAGGTAATTACATCATGCCAGCACTATTTCCTAATTCAATCAATGCACCAGGAAATCCTCCCCAAAATCAAGGCGCACCGGGCAACCAACCTCCCCAAAATCAAGGCGCACCGGGCAACCAACCTCCCCAAAATCAAGGCGCACCAGGCAACCAACCTCCCCAAAATCAAGGCGCACAACTTACGAATTCTGCTTTACCTCCCCAAAACCAAACTCCACCCCCTCCGCCAGCTAACAGTATTAGCACCACAGCAGGAAACGACAATATTACCGGAGATAGTTTAGATAACTTCATCCTCGGTAGTAGCGGCACAGATACCATAACTGGAGAATTAGGCACGGATACAATTAGCTATCTTTCCCTTGGCAGCGGCATTACGATTGAGGCTCGAGGAATTGTAGATAAAGGCGCAGTCGGTACAGATACCCTTCAGGGCATCGAACGCATTATTGCTCCTTTAGGGCAGAGTAATACCATCGATGCTTCTACAGGTAGCGGCACGGCTTCTATTAATGTAGATTTGTCGCAGAATAGTTTGGCGGTTAACAATTTACCCGGTATCGGCACTCTGAATTTTACGGTAGAGAATTTCGTTAACGTCACAGGTACTCCCAATGTAGATGTCCTTACCGGAAACATCCAAAACAATTCTTTAGTAGGGGGAGATGGTAACGATACACTCTCAGGTTTGCGCGGCAGTGATACCCTGATTGGAGTAAATCCATCAAGTGCTGCACCGGGAAGCAATGATACGGATCTGCTGATTGGGGGTCGGGGGAGAGATATTTTTGTTCTCGGTGATGCCACCAACACATACTATCAGGGAACAGGAGTGGCACTGATTCAGGATTTCCAACAGGGAATCGATCGCATTCAGTTACGCGGAAGTATTTCCAACTACAATATTGTTGGTAACTCCATCAATTTGGCTGGTACATCTGACCAAATTGCTGTAATTCAAGGCAGCTTTACTCCTGATAGTTTCATATTCGTGTAATATCAATTCCGGTAGCATCGTCTGGTCTCAAATCCAGTCAACAGCCAACAATCTAATTCATCCAGGGCTGTTTCATTCTCGGTTGATCGGGAGATGGTCCGATGGGGATCGGGGGAGATGGGGAGAAAAGCCCCAATCAAGAGAGAGATTAATTTTTGAGCTTTTGAGTCATCCCTTATACTGCCCTTCTCCCCATCCCCCTCTCCCCCCATCTCCCGATCATTTGAGTTTTTTGGTGAGAATGAAACAGCCCTGCTAATTCATCTGCGTTAATCTGTGTTAATCTGCCATCATCTGCGGTTAAAAAAAGAGAATTTCTCGGGCCGCAGATGACAATGGATTGACGCAGATTAACGCAGATGAAAAAAGCAAAAATACTAATTTTCTGCAAACGCCGATCGCCCTTTAATCCAATCGAGTAAAATAGGATTGACCAATTCCGGCGCTTCATCTTGGGGACAATGACCGACGCCTTCCAAAGGAATAAACTTTTCAACAGCCGGAAACTGTGCCAATTCTCGCCCCAATGCGATCGGCTCCCAAGGGTCGTCCGTACCCCACAAAATCAAAGCCGGACAGCTCAAACGAGGCAGCAAATCCTCCGGTAGCGGGCCTTGAGAATAACTGATAAATGCTACAAATACTTCGACTGCACCGCTGTCTTCTGCAGGTTTTAGCAGTATATTTACCAGTTCGTCGGTGACAGCTTCAGGACGGCGATAAGCTTGCAAAAGCACTTTTTTTACTGTTTTTGGCGTTGCTAATTGTTTAAAAAATAATTGACTTATCCACTTGACATTTAAAACTTTTTGTGCGATTGGCGCTCCCATACTGCGATACCAAGGCATTTCGGCGCGTTTGCGATCGTGCAGCAACCGCAGGGAACAATTGAGTAAAATTACGCCAGAAGCAATGTCGGGAAAATCCACAGCCGCTTGCATAATTGCCACGCAGCCGATCGAATTTCCCACCAAAAAAGCCGGCCCGCCCGCAACTTCCCGACAAAAATCAGCAATTAGCTGTCCCCAAGTTTCAAAAGTATAGTCAATCTCAAGCTTGGGCGCGGGTTTAGCAGAACCGCCAAAACCGATGAGGTCGATCGCGTAACACCGACAATCAGCAGCTAATGCCGGTAAATTCTTGCGCCAGTGGCCCCAAGACGCGCCGAAACCGTGGACGAACACCACCGCAGGCCCCTGGGAACCCGCAGCCTGGTAGCAAATCGGAAAGCCTTTCCACAGCCAAGTTAGAGGTGCAGCAACTGTTGACGGAGTGGGAGTAGAAAATGTCATGGGATTTTAGATTTTAGATTGTAGATTTTAGATTGAAGAATTGCTCCCCTCCTGCGACCAAATTGCTTTCGGTCATCAGAGTGAAAATTTAAAAGTAACAAGGAGTGAAGTCCTTACTACAAAAGGTATCGTAATTCGAGGCAACCACGGGGAGAGTGCCCCGGCATAAATCAATAGCCTTCCTTCCCTCTTCCCTCTGCGCCCTCTGCGCCCTCTGCGGTTCATTTCTCTTCCTTCTTCTTTCTAACTTTGCAGTTAGGGCCGATATTATGTCACGATTAAAGATGCTGACTTCTTTGCCTTATTGAAATTTCCCTTATGCCAACGATCGTTTCCACTGCTGTCGTACCGTTTTTGGGGTCGGAAATTGTACCAGACTACGACACCGCCAAAGTAGTAATTTTACCAATTCCCTACGAAGCTACCACCACTTACCGCCGGGGGTGCGAAAACGGGCCGGCGAAACTTCTAGAAGCTTCTCATCAACTCGAGTGCTACGACGAAGAATTGGATTCCGAAGTTTGCTACGATGTCGGAATTTATACAAAAGAGCCGATCGCCGATACGCGCAACAGGCAACCAGTTTCATCCTCAGAAATGCTGCGAGTCACCCAAGCCGCAGTCCACCAGCTAGTTACCGAAAATAAATTTGTCATCTCCCTCGGAGGCGAACACAGCATCACTGCCGGCGTTGTCGAAGGTTATCGCCAAGCATACCCGGATGAACCTTTCACAGTCGTGCAAATCGACGCCCACGGCGACTTGCGCCACGAGTACGAAGGCTCGATTCACAACCACGCCTGCGTGATGCGGCGTATTGTAGATATGGGCTTGCCGACACTGCAAATCGGGATTCGCGCTATCTGCAAGGAAGAAGCCGACTTGATTAAAGCAAAACAGCTAAACGTGATTCGAGCTCGCGAAATAGCTACTCAACCGGATTGGGCAGATCGGGCAATTGCCAGCATCACAACTAAGCGAGTATTTTTGACGATCGACTTAGACGGCATCGATCCGACTTTAATTCCAGGAGTGGGAACACCCGAACCGGGCGGGTTAAATTGGTATTCCCTCACCGCATTTTTGCGCCGCGTCTTCGAGTCCTGCGAAGTAATCGGGTGTGACATTATGGAATTAGCACCTGTTGTAGATTCTGTAGTCTCAGAATTTACCGCAGCCAAATTAGCGTACAAAATGATCGGGTATCAAGCTCTGGCTCAAGGTTGGCTAAAGCCAGACGAGGGATAAATCAATCGCCAAGTACGAATCACTCATAGGCTGTTGGCAAAGGCTAGAATTAAGCTAAATCCAAAAAACAGCCAATTTTATTCGCGCTGACAGTTCATATTTCATGCTTGCAAAACTGCTCTTCACCTCGTGAAAACATGAGTTTACTAATCGATACACCGGGTACTCCAATTAACGGCTACGCTCCCGATTTTGAACTGCCGGGAGTTGACGAAGAAGTTCACCATTTAGCTCGATATTTAGAAAAATTTCGGGCGATCGCGGTGATATTTATGTGCAATCATTGCCCTTACGTGCAGTTTTATCTAAATCGCCTGAAAGAAATTCAAGCAGAGTTTGAAGATCGAGATGTTACTTTAATCGGGATGAATGCTAATGACGCAAATCAATATCCTGAAGATAGTTTTGAGAACATGAAAACTTTTGCGGCTGACAATCAACTAAATTTTCCATACATCCGAGATGTTGCTCAAGATGTGGCTGAAAGTTTTGGGGCTTCTAAAACGCCGGAGGTTTTTTTGTTAGACCAAGACGGCAAACTGCGCTATAAAGGTTTAATTGACGACAACGCTGACGATCCGGCGGCGGTGCAGGTTTCTTATCTGCGAAGTGCGATCGACCAATTGCTAAACAGCCAACCCGTTGAGCCTTCAACTACAGAGGCTATAGGCTGTTCTATCAAATGGCGATCGTAGTCATCAGTCAGCAGTCATCAGTCATTAGAAGATGATAATCCCGGACAAACAGAATCTACTTGTAAGGTGTGCACCGCGCACCTTACTACTAGAGATAGTGTAGATCGCCCTATGGCAAATTATAATACCGCCTTGTGGAAAGAAAACGCATTTTCAACTCGCTCGTCGCAGCCGCTGTAGCGCTGACACTGCTGATTGCTTGGAACTTGTTTAAAAGCGTTTCCCCAACAACATCACAGCAGCAAACGTCCTTAACCATATCCGCTGCTATCAGCCTTTCACCAGCTTTACAAGAACTCAAAACAGTTTATCAGCAAATAAATCCCAAAGTTAATATTACTTATAATTTCGGTGCTTCCGGCGCTCTCGCACAGCAAATTCAGCAAGGAGCACCGGTAGATGTATTTTTCAGCGCCGCTACCAAACAAATGAACGATGTGCAGCAATCTAACCTGCTAATTAACGACACGCGCCGCAATTTGCTGACAAATCGTCTAGTTTTGATTACTCCCAAAAACGGTGTTGCTTTGAGCGATTTTAAACAGTTGACAGATGCGAAGATTAAGAAAATTGCGATCGGCGAACCGAAAAGCGTACCTGTGGGACAATACGCTCAGGAAATGCTAACTAAGCTGGGATTGTGGCAGCAACTCCAGCCAAAATTAGTGCTAGGAAATAACGTCCGCCAAGTGGTGACATTCGTCGAAAGCGGCAATGCGGATGCTGGCATAGTTTACACAACTGACGCCAAAGCCTCGGACAAAGTAACTGTGCGGCTAACGGCTGCGGAAAATTTGCATTCGCCCATTGTTTATCCGCTGGCAGTTATCAGAAACAGCCGCAATCCGGCTGCTGCAAAAGCGTTTGTTGACTTCTTGGCGGGCGATCGGGCTAAAATAGTATTTCAGAAATACGGATTTGGCATAGCTAGTTAATTAGCAATTACTCAAGCCAGACAAAGATTAGGAACAGGCGCGATCGGACAGTTGTTTCATTCATTAGTGCGACCAATGGCTACAGTTGAAACAGTAGGAGCTTTGATCGGCCAACTCAGGTTCGTAGTGATAGATGGAACCTGCTTAGATATTCCCTCTGGGTGATGAAAATGCCCGGTTTTGGGTCGTCCGGGAAGTCGTCCAGGTACAAGAGCAGCATTTCCTTTTATCTAGATTAGTTATTTTATTAGAGGCGGGAACATATTTAATATTTGACGCCTTAATGTGTCCAGATAAAACGGGAGAAAGGGTAAGAGCGTTAAAGTTGTGGAGCTCAGTAACGGCGGGAATGCTATTGATGTGGGACGCGTGGTTTACATTCTTATGCGATGGTAGAAGCCACAGTCATTCGATTTTAGATTTTAGATTTTAGATTTTAGATTTTGGATTGACCCCAGGGATAAATTCTCTTTCTTGAGGATTTTCGCTTTGAGATTTTGGATTGATTCCACGGATAAATCGCGTGGCGGGTACCACCTTTGAAAGTCTTGGTCAAATGCCAATTCACAACTGAAAACTGACTTACAGCCTCTTCCAGGTTCATGAAGTACACTATAAAGCTATATTGTGTGGTGTTAATCCTCCGGGTGCGGATCTGCTCCATATTTGTGGATAAAACTTACAGATTGACGGGTGGCGACGCACCTTACTTGCGAGAAGATTGTGTGTACCACATCTACATGGAATATGCTGTATGAATTCAAGTGATTCTAGACTGCCGCTTTACGAAATGAATCCGCTGGGTCGATTTGACGATCGCGCCGCCGATTATGTCAAATACCGACCGAGTTATCCAGCCGCTGCGATTGATGCGATTTTAGAAGGACTTGGGGAACCTTCGCGGTTAGCAGCAGCAGATGTCGGTGCTGGAACGGGCATTTCTTCGCGTTTGTTAGCAGAAAGAGGCCTTCGAGTATTAGCAATCGAACCCAATGCCGAGATGAGACAAGCGGCTGAAATCCACCCTTTGGTAGAGTTTAGAGAAGCAACTTCCGAAGCAACTAATTTGTCTGGAGCGTCAATCGATTTAGTAACTTGCTTCCAGTCTTTCCACTGGTTCAATCCTGTTTTAACTTTACCCGAATTTCGGCGAATTCTCAAGCCGTCGGGAAGGTTGGCTGTAGTTTGGAATTTGCGCGATCGCGCGGATGAATTGACACTAGGCTACACCCAAATAATCAAGGCAGCTTCCAACAACCATCCTGCTGAAAGACGAGAGATATCGATAGAACCTCTGCTAACAAGTTCGGATTTTATTAATATCCAAAGCCGGGATTTTGCGAACAAACAAGATTTAGATTTACAAGGACTTATTGGACGGGCTCAGAGTTCATCGTACATTCCGAACTCTGGACTGCAATTGCAGCAACTTATCTCGGATTTGACCGAACTTTATGAAGCTCACTGCGGCGATCGGGGCTTTGTTTCATTGGTTTACCAAACTAGGGTTTACCTTGCAGCTCGTTCTGATTCTTAATATTTTTCACCGCAAATAAAGGCGGATTGATGCGGCTTTATGCGATACAATCTAGGGGCGAGTTGGTATAGGCGATCGCTCTGTAAATTCAAGAGGAAATAAGGGCGCTCGCACAGCAGCGTTAGCTAAAAGCTCCATCTTTTGTAAGATGCTAAAACAGCTTCCTGAAGGTGAATCTATTTCTATTGATAGAGTCTGCCAACTTGTTAACATTTGTAAAATGAGCAAAATATCCTATCCCCAGAGCTTCATCTATGCAAACGTATGATGTGATTATCATAGGAGCAGGTCACAACGGACTGGTCTGCGCCTCTTATCTCCTGAAAGCGGGATATACGGTCTTGTTGTTAGAAAAACGTTCGGTTCCCGGCGGTGCGGCCACTACCGAAGCTGCGATTCCAGAATTACCAGATTTTAAATTCAATTTGTGCGCGATCGACCACGAATTTATCCATTTAGGGCCAGTTGTAGAAGAATTAGAACTGGAAAAATACGGTTTAGAATATCTTTACTGCGATCCAGTTGCCTTTTGTCCGCATCCAGACGGTAAATATTTCTTAGCGCACAGTTCCGTAGAAAAAACTTGTGCTGAAATTGCCCGCTACAACGAGCGCGATGCTAAAAAATATGCCGAATATACAGACTTTTGGCAGCGGGCTTTAGGTGCAATGGTTCCGATGTTTAATGCGCCGCCCAAATCAATCATAGATATTGCAGGAAACTACGATATTGCCAAACTCAAAGATTTATTTTCAGTGATCGGTTCACCAGACAAAACGCTGGACTTTATTCGCACGATGATCACCAGCGCTGAGGACATTCTCAATGAGTGGTTTGACGAGGAATTTATCAAAGCACCCCTCGCAAGATTAGCCTCAGAACTAGGGGCGCCTCCCTCGCAAAAAACCATTGCTGTAGGGGCAATTATGCTGGCAATGAGACACAATCCCGGCATGGCGAGGCCGCGCGGAGGGACGGGTGCATTAGTGCAAGCGCTGCTCAATTTAGTGAAAAGTTATTCGGGTGTGGTACTTACCGACCAGCACGTCGAAAAAATATTAGTTGATAACGGTCGCGCCGTAGGAGTTCGAGTGGCCGGCGGTACGGAATACCGCGCTACTAAAGGTGTCATTTCTAATATTGATGCTAAGCGCTTGTTTCTGCATTTAATGGATGACAGCGATGTCGATGCTGCTGACCCGAATTTGCGGGAAAGATTGGAGCGCAAAATTGTTAACAACAACGAGACTATTCTCAAAATAGACTTAGCTCTTAATGAAATGCCCAAGTTCGATCGCTGGAACCATCGAGACGAGTATTTAATGGGTTCTGTGTTGATTGCCGACTCGGTGAAACACGTTGAAATTGCTCACAGCGAGCCTTCTATCGGCAGAATTCCCGACTCCGATCCGTCGATGTATGTGGTGTTTCCGACAGTACGAGACCCGTCAATGGCTCCCCCAGGACACCATACGGCTTGGATTGAATTTTTTGCTCCTTACCAGATCGAAAATGCTGAAGGAACCGGCCAGCACGGTACGGGTTGGACGGACGAACTCAAAAACAAAGTTGCCGATCGCTGCATTGACAAATTAGCCGAGTACGCGCCAAATATCAAGAAGTCAATTATCGGCCGCCGCGTGGAAAGTCCGGCGGAACTGGGAGAGCGTTTGGGGGCTTTGAAGGGGAATTATTACCACGTTGACATGACGCTGGATCAGATGATATTTTTCCGTCCTTTGCCGGAGTTGGCGAATTACAAAACGCCGATCGACGGTTTGTTTCTCACGGGGGCGGGAACTCATCCGGGCGGGTCGATTTCGGGTATGCCGGGACGCAATACCGCTCGCGTTTTCCTGCACTCGCAGCAGCCTTTCGTGCAGACTTTGGCAGATGCGGCTAATTCTCTGAAAGCGAAGGGTAAGTCGGTATTTCGGAGTAATGAGAAGTAAGATTTTTAGCAACCGCAGGTGAACGCAGATAAACGCAGATGAATCGCATCTGCGTTTGTTTGTGTTAATTTATTCATTGTGCCAGTATTTCTTTTGCTTGATGCCGCATCAAAGGAAAACGAAGGGCGATCGCACTCAATATTTTCTCTAAATCAGGGGCATCTTTTGCAATATTTGGCGCTGGTTCCCGAGCCGTCAAATCTGTTAAAATAGTCAAAATGTGTTCGGCAAAATCTTCATCAGCCCGATCCAACAAATTCACTAACTTGGCGATATCTTCTTTCGCACCTAACCAGTACCTTGCACCCAGCAATTCAGCTTTTACTGATAAAGGAAATTCGGAATTTAGATAGTTTTCAAGTTGTGGCAATAGCTGCGGCGTACCTAAAAGCCCGATTGAGTTAGCAGCATAACATCTAACAGCTTCATCCTCATTAGTATCGAGCAGTGAAAGTTCGAGAGTGTTTATGGCTTGAGATTTTCCTAAATACCCGAGAGTTTCTGCTGCTGATGCGCGAACTAGCGCTGAAGGATCTTTTCTCAGCAAATATTCTATAGATTCAACTGCTGGGGTATAATCAATATCTCCAAGAGCCTCCACGGCTTCAGACCTCACCAGTTCTTCTTCGTCGTCCAGCAAGTTCATTAATGCAGGGCCAACTGTCTCTACTTCCTCGCTTCCGAGATAACCCAATGCTTCTGTTGCGGTGAATCGGATAGCTGCATCTGGTGACTTCAGCAACCTCACTATTTTCGGTGCAGCCTCAGAAACTTCTGCATCAACTAGATCGAGAATTGCTCCGGCTTGCCTAGTTGGTTCGTCTGAATCGCAATCATCCAGAAGCAGTTCAATACTTTGCTTGTTCATAATTTTAATTTGTTCTAATTTAATCTTTTTATCGGTGGCGACTCCGACGCTTTTTTTTAGCTTTTTGAGTTGTTTTTATTTTCTGAATTTTAACTTTGTCATCATTGCGTTCAGCATTTTCCATAAGTATTTTCAGCGCTTCACCAATTGATGCAACTGACCCATCTTGCATGAGTTGCTGAGCTTCTTTTAAAATCCCCGTGTCAGCAACGTTGCCTTCAGAAGTCATGTTTCAGTTTTGCCATAGTGTTTAAATACTAAAAATAATAAGTAAAATGCCGATCGCCCATTGAGGCAGGGAGCATCTCATATTTGTAAAAACACTTATTCTGGCTCCTGCCTTCTGACTTTTTCCTTCTTCCTTCTGACTCTTTCCTCCTGACTCCTGACTCCTAGCTCCAATTTCAAGCGGAGGGCTGCTTTCATTGAGATGCTCCCATTGAGGCACCATCAAACCTAGCGCGTTCGACTGACTTTTATTGTAGCATAACGGGAAAATTCCTAATCTTTTAAAACTCGCTTTGTTAACCAGACAGTTGTTAAACCAAAGGCTTGTTTGACTGGGACAATACTGGTGAACTCACTGTAGGGCATGGTTGTATGGCATAATTGCTGTGCCCGGACTCGCCTGCGGATGCCCGAGATCTCGCCCTTGATGCCTAATATTACTGCAAATTCATCCTTTGTGCAGATGGAAATTATGCGCGAAAATATACAAACTCAGATTAGCGTTACCCTTTTTTGAGCGATGGTAAATCGAGTTTTGATTGTCGGCGGGCGGGGACGAATTGGCAGCAGCGTTGCCCAAGACCTAGTTACCCATACCGACGCGGAAATTACTGTTACCGGACGCAATTCTGAAGCCTCTCTCGGGCCGGGATTGTTGCCGGATAGGGTGCACTATCTAGCTTTAGATTTAGCAGACAGTGCAGCCCTGCACCAAGCGGTTTCATCCTCTAATCTCGTCGTTCACTGTGCCGGGCCTTTTCACTACCGAGACGCCAGTGTATTGAAAACTTGCATAGAAGCAGGTGTTAATTATACTGATGTCAGCGACAGCCGCAGTTTTACTCGCAGAGCTTTAGAATTGCGCGAAACTGCTAAAAATGCTGGGGTTACTGCTATTATTAATACGGGCATTTTCCCCGGTGTGTCTAATAGCATGGTGCGCCGAGATGTGGAACAATTAGATGAAGCAGAACACATCCATTTGAGTTATGTAGTCGGAGGTTCTGGCGGCGCTGGCGTTACCGTCATGAGAACCACTTTTTTAGGTTTGCAAACTCCTTTTGAAGTTTGGGCCGATCGCAAGTGGCAGCAAGTAAAACCCTACAGCGATCGCGAAACAATTGAATTTCCCGCACCCTACGGCAACACAGGGGTTTACTGGTTCGATATGCCGGAAGCAATCACTTTGCCCGAAGCTTTCCCGGTCAAATCAGTTGTGACTAAATTCGGTACGTCTCCCGACCTTTACAATCACCTTACCTGGTTTGTTGCCAAGTATTGGCCGGCTAGCTGGCTTAAAAATAACTCCGTGATTGAATTTCTCTCCTACGTCAGTTACGGGATGACCAGTGTTACTAATAGTTTTAGTGGGGTTGGCGTGGCAGTGCGATCGCAAGTGACCGGTCTCAAAAACGGTCAACCCGCTAAAGTTTGCTCGACAGCGGTACACCCAAATGCTGCCGCCGCTACGGGCATCGGTACTGGCAGCATAGCTCAATTAATGTTGGAAGGAGAACTAAAAAAACCTGGCGTTTGGTCGGTAGAGCAAGCTCTTTCTACCGAACTATTTGAACGAGCGATGCAGAGCCGCCACCTCAAGATTAATCAAGAATCTTTGTAACTTTTGGCTTGAAATGCGTTGGGATGTTTGTCCAGTTGCGAATAACTGAAATGGCGCAGCAACCTCAATCAGGCTTTCATAATTACAGGGTTTTGGATCTGCGATACCAGAAAGTTTATTTGTTGTGGAACGGGCACTCCTAGCCTGTGACCGATCGCGGTACCTAATGCGAGGAATCTTCTATTTAGGAACAGAGCGAACTAATCTATCTTTTGGTAGAAGTAAACTTAACGAGCAGGCGTTTAATATATTTCACAACACGGTAAATATCCCTTTTCGCTGTCTCTGGGCGCAGCACTTGCAACAAAAGTTGCCCCGATCGCTAAATTTTGAAATGTGCGATCGCAGTGAAGGGGCGACAAACACCATAATTTGTGCGGAAAAATACGAGGAGAAGTTGACATGAAGCGGGTTTTAAAAGCTCTCGGACAAACATTGAGCCAAAGCATTTTGCTGGTCTGTACGCTGGCTTTCATTGGTCTGCTAGGTCTAGCGGTAGTACCCAGTCAGGCTGCTTACGCAGGTCAAGACCGGAGTCACGCGCAAGAAGCTAAAATTACTGACCCCGCAGAAAGTTTTGAGGATCTCAATCCCCAAGCAGCTTACGATGAAATAGTCAAAACCGCTCAAAATCCTGCAAAGGTAGAGAAAGTTTACGACGAAAGCTTAAAGGAGTATAAGGGAGAACACCCGCAAGAAGGCATAGTTCAAAAAGCTGAAGGTTTGATCGAAAAGGTCACGGGCAAGTAATAAATTCAAGAGATTTAGATCTCACTCAAGTTGCTGGTAAATACACGGCTTCCGCGAGCAGACAATTGAGCCGAGTTCAGAACTCACTTGAATATAACGATCTAGGGGGCGCCGAGGCGCCCCCTATCGCTTGATAGTAGGGTGTAAAACTACTTTTTGATTCCAGAACGATGTTTTGTTTTCCTGCTTCTCAAGCTAGCAGATTCATCCTCAAGGAAGATGAATAGATATGAATTTAACAGGTAAAGTTAATAACAGTTACAGTTAAATAAAAGGAAAAAAATATCATGAGCGATGACAAAAAAACGGTAAAGGAACCTGATGCTAACCTCGACCCGCTTTCGGGAGAAACTGGGGCTCATCCAGTGGCAACGGGTATCGGTGCGGCGAGTGCCGGTGCTGCAGGTGCTGCCATCGGCGGTGCCGTCGGCGGGCCTGTAGGCGCTGTTGTGGGCGCAGTTGTGGGTGCCTTTGGCGGCGGTTTGGCGGGCAAAGGTGTGGGCGAGGCGATCGACCCCACGGTAGAAGATGCCTACTGGCAAAGCAACTACCGTTCCCGTCCTTACGTGGATACTAGCGCGACTTACGAAGACTATCAGCCTGCATACCGCACCGGTTATGAGGGATACACCCGCTATGGCGCTACTGGTAGGAAATACCACGAGATCGAACCGGATTTGCGGCGCGACTACGAAACAAATCGCGGTAAGTCTAATGTGGCTTGGGAAAAAGCGAAGCACGCCACGCGCGACGCTTGGGATCGGGTGGAACGCGCTGTTCCTGGCGACATTGACAAAGACGGCCGCTAAGTATTGGTGACAAGTTAAGACTTAATAGCATTTGTCAATCAGTAATATTACTCAAAAAAACTGGTTTTTTAGGAGTGGAAAATTCACGATTTGAGAGGGAGTAGTATAAATATCACCCGATCGCACGATCGCACGATCGCCCAAATCTCAGTTTTGGGCCCAAAATCCGAGTAAATCTAGAGCATAATTGCTGATTGACAAATGCTTTCTTACCTTAACTTGTTACCAATGGCTTGCCTCGCGGAATTTTTCCCAGTCGGTAATCAGAGTGATTATATTAGGATATAAAAATTTACAAACTTTAATGTTCAGGTTGAAAAATGTACGATATAAACATAACGTAAACAAAAACTATGTTTTGACAGGTTGTCATGGATACACAAAAGTTAGTTGCGGCAATAGAAGCTGAAATAGATAAAGAGGGTCGATTGCCTGATGAAAAAATCTTCTTCAAGCTTTTAAAAGAGGTTTGGCAGGTGGATTGGACGGTAGCTCCATACGATGTGTGGACTCACATGATAGAGTTCGACATTCCTTATTTTTTTCGCTTTATGGCAGTGGACGAAGGGGATGAGGAAACGGAACAGCAATTAATCCAAGATTGGATCGCATCAAGGTCACAGTTACGAGCTAGCAATACCGGCTCCGATTCGAGACAGCGAGCCATTACCTTGATTGAGGATGCTAATCGCTTGCGGGTCGCTGCAAGCCAAGATGTTTAAGTTCCAGTGAAGTTGTCAGTAACTCAGCATTTAGTTTTACACCGTCCTATCGCCTCCTCTCCTACATCATTGGTGACAAGTTAAGACTTAATTGCATTTGTCAATCAGTAATATTACTCAAAAAAACTGCTGTTTTAGGAGTGGAAAATTCACGATTTGAGAGGGAGTAGATATCAATATCACCCTCGGCACGATCGCCCAAATCTCAGTTTTGGGCCCAAAATTCGAGTAAATCTAGAGCATAATTGCTGATTGACAAATGCTTTCTTACCTTAACTTGTTACCAATGGCCGCTAAGGGCTGACGGCAAGTATTTCTCAGTCTGGGACGCACGCAAACTCCAGCGTTCCGGGTTTTTACCCCAGGTGGGGAATGCAGCGAAGTGTTTTGATAAAAAAACCCGGTTGCTGCGTCTTGGACTGTTATTGATATCTGGCACTATTTTCAACGCGAGTTTAGCAAAGTTTTTGGGGATTTTCAGCCCCTCTCTACATCGGAGAGGGTATTTTTATGCTCTGTGGAAATTGCGTTTTTCATCAAGATTTTTATTTCATATCATGTTTAATCGAGTGACCGCGATTAAAAGGGCGGGCTTCGCCGTGAGCGTCAGCCGAACGGTTTTTGAGATTGGAGATTGTTGGCAGGTATTGTTGGCTCACGGGCCCCTACCGTATTAGGGGTAATCGACCTGACATGATATCACAGGACTGTTCGCTGTGAGAACTCGCTAGAGGCGTATAGGCTTTGCTGTGGAGGACGATCGCACTCCTAAAAAACGCTTTTTACACTCATTGAGATGCTTCCGTTTGAGAGTAACATTTTTTTTTGACTGTTAGCCTTAAAATTAAACTAATTCAGGACTGAGGCATCGATCGCATATTTCTGTCTTTGTTCGCCATGCACATGAGCAATCGCAGCCGGAGCGTGAAAGCGTTCGCGGCCTCAAATCCGATAGTTGTTAAAAATCTAAATCCTATCATTCAAAATCGGTATAAATTGTGGATGAAATGCTGGAAAGAGCTTGGACACTCAAGCAAAATTTAATTGACTTTGTGCTGGATGCTGAGGGAGAGTTGGCGGTAGCTTTGGAAGCTTATGCAGCAGCTCGATCGACTGGCGAGCGCTACGATATTGCTCAGCAAAATCAAGTGATTGACAGTTTTACCATCGAAGGTAAAGTCGGAGAGAAAACGCCGATCGACCTATTTGTCGAAAGTCAGCCGGATTTAACCGAGAGCGATCGCAGCTTGCTCGAAAGTTGGGAGCACAGAAGCTTCACGGGCTTGTTTGAAATCACTCAACTTTCCTCCGACAGGTTTGAACTGATGAACTGGCTGACAGCTAAGCACTATGTTGTCAAGCCGAACAGTCCTAATTTTCTGGCAGAAATGTCTCGCTTTAAGTTAGGAGAAATCTTGCTGGCGAGGATTTCTCCCCTTACCGATGACTGGTGGGTACTTTCGAGCTCTCCCATCCTGAAGGGGAAATTGGGTAAGCCGAAGTTGGCGGTGGCGATCGGCAATTTCAAGCAAAACCACAAAAAGAACCTGTACAGCGATGCCCCAGAATTGTTAGAGCAAGCTTGGCAGTCAGTAGAAAAGTACCATGAAGATTTTACCGAATTTTTTGGCAGCGATGAAGTGACGCTGTCGGGATATCACCTGAATAAACAGTTGGCCCAATTTCAGGAATTCATCACTAAAAAACGCCTAGCTGATATGGGCGTTGATGGAAGTAAATCTCTGGCGGAGATCGTTGAAGATGCCGGAGTCGATCGAGAAGAAGTCAAAGCAGCAGCAATCGCGGCTGCAGGTGCCGATGCTAATGCAGTTGAGGTAATGCTCGACAGCAATGCTAGTTCAAAAATGGTAATGCCCAAAGTCGAATTGCCCGATCGCTTCAAGAAAGCCGAACAGGTGACAGCACTTTCTCATCCTCGCTGGGGACAAACCTTTTTGTCTGCTTACGCTCAATTTACTGCACTGCTAGCAGCCGCAGACTTTTCAACCGTTCCCGGTTACGAAAAGCTGGTGCGTAACTATCTAGAAGATCCTGCAATAAATGTCTGGATTTGGCAGCGGTTAGCTAAAGTTAATCCAGCGAGATTAGAACAAATTTTGCAAACTGTATTGGCACGCACAGACTTTCAGATCGATCGCGATTTAGATGCCTTGCTGCAAGAGTTTAAAAAACCCTTAGAACCCGAACTCCCGGAAATTGCCAGCGTTCCCTTGCACCTGCACAACTTATTTCAGGAAGCTTTAGGCGAAGTTAACAAGTCAAAGTCTAAACCGCAGGAGAAAAAGAAAAGCTCTAAAGGCTTTAAATCCTAAGCAACTAAGTTCGTGGCACAATCACAGCTAACTGTGAGTTTATTGCCCGGTAATCTAACTCAAATAGCTTTGCAGTCAGGACTTTAGTTTTTCTTCACCGCGATCGAAAGAACTGAAGTCCTCACTGCAAACGCCTTTTTTTTAATCTTCAACTTGTCGGACAGCCATGCGTTGCAGCGGCAGGCTGAGTATGCTAGAAGCAGTCAACAAGTAAGAAAGAACCGCAGTCAGCTTCAAACTGAGCAATAACCAGCTATCTTCTGGTAGGTGAAGTTTCAGCCCGAAAAAAGAGATGCAGTACACTATCCAGTAAGTAAAGCTCATCTTGATTAAAATTTCTTCGCTCAAAGTACGCGAGGCGAAGCTATCCCGTAGGGAATCGTCCGTTGGCTGCGAGTTGCGATTGTCGCCCAGCAGGACTAGACCCGCAATAGAAGCCACACAAGAAATCATAACGAGATAGTCATGCCAGTTAAGCTCAACCATTTCTAAACTCCGCTGTTATCCGAATTTTTGGAATCAGACATCAGTCTAAAGGATAAGTTTTCCCGCTCAAAGCTATAGTTACAAATTGAAACAGCCGCAGTTACAAATCGCAATGAAAATTCACCGCAACCGCCACCCACAGGCTCGTTTAGTCAGCCGCCAAGGACAATTCCCCTTAAATATTGTCAAGCTGGGAGTACCTCGCCTGCATTTTGCCGACCTCTACCACAGGCTGCTAACTCTTTCTTGGCCGCGATTTTTCATGCTGATTTGTATTTCGTATACAGTCGCGAATTCTTTATTTGCCTTAGCATACTTGGCGGGAGGAGATTGCATTGCTAACGCGCGGCCGGGTTCTTTCCCAGATGCCTTTTATTTCAGCGTGCAAACAATGGCGACGATCGGCTACGGCGCCATGTATCCGCGCACTGATTACGCTAATACTCTAGTCGCGATCCAAGCGCTTTTTGGTTTGTGGGGAGTCGCGATGATTACGGGACTGGCTTTTGCTAGATTTTCCCGACCAACAGCCAGAGTTATCTTCAGCCGCGTAGCTGTAATCGCTCCTTTCAACGGCGTTCCGACTCTGATGTACCGCACTGCAAATCAGCGTTTCAACCAGATTTTAGAAGCGCAGCAGCGAGCTACTTTGATCCGCGATGAGGTAACAGGCGAAGGAGAATTTATGCGGCGTTTTTACGATTTGCAATTGCTGCGGAGTCACTCTCCGATTTTTGCCTTAACTTGGACGGTTATGCACCCAATTGACGAGAGCAGTCCTTTGTACCAAATTACTGCCAAAGACTTGAGCGAGCAGCAAGCGGAAATTGTAATTACGTTAACAGGAATTGACGAAACTGTTTCGCAAACTATTCACGCGCGACATTCTTTTGTGGCGTCGGAAATTCTGTGGAATATGCGGTTTGTAGATATTATTTTAAAACCGCCGAGTGGAGGGCGGGTGGTTGATTATACTCGATTTCACGATGTGAAGCCTGTGGAATAAAAGTTTGAATTTAGCTAGTGCTAGAATACCTGTATGGCAACAGAAGTTAATATTTATGAACTCAATAACTGCAAAGATGACACTGAAAGAATTGCAACCGCAACTCTTGGCTTTAACTCCCGAAGAGAAGGCTCAAGCTATAGAATTACTAGCCCAAAGTTTAAGAAAATTTTGGTCGGGAATTCAAAAGACTCCCGGCGTGTGCGGCGGCGATGCTTGCATCAGAGAAACGCGAATTCCTGTTTGGGTGCTGGTGAATGCTCGCCGTTTAGGTATTTCTGAAGCTGAACTCCTAGAAGACTATCCGACTCTGCATGCCGCAGATTTGGTGAATGCTTTTAGTTATGCTGAGGCATATCCTGATGAGATTGAAACAGCAATTCAAGAAAATGAGGAAGATTCAAAAGTTACAGGTTTCTATTAAAATAAACAAAATACTCCTCGTACTATGCGAATAATTCATACTGCTGACTGGCATTTAGGGCGACGTTTTCGAGGAATTGACCGCACTTTTGAAATTGCGATCGCCCTCGAACAGATTTTGAAGCAAGCAAAAGCCTTGGATGTCGATGCTGTGCTCGTCGCCGGCGACATTTTCGACGTGCCCAACCCTCCCGCTTACGCCGAACGCATTGCTTATAACTTTTTCTGCGAACTCCAAGCAGCGGGAATTCCCGCAATTGCGATCGCCGGCAATCACGATTCGGCATCCCGCATCGACAGCATCGCGCAATTGCTTTCCCTCGCCGGTGTTCGCGCTTTAGGCAAACCCAGGCGATCGGCAGACGGCGGCACAATTACTCTCAATACAAAAAGCGGTAAACTTTGTGTGGGAGCGATGCCTTTTGCTTCCGAACAAAGACTGTTAGATGCTAATTCTCTCTGGCAGTCTGGCGATGCCGACCGCCGCAAAGATTACCGCGAAATCGTAGCATATTTACTAGAAGATTTAACCGGGGATTTTAGAGACAATACTGTCAATATTCTGATGGGACACATGAGCATTGACGGCGCTCGATTGGCCAAATCCGAAGTCGCTTATTACACCCGAGAAAAATACCTGCTGTCATCGCAAACTCTGCCGCCGGAAGCTCAGTATGTCGCCCTCGGACACATCCACATTCACCAGCGTATTTCTGAGACTTCTGGGGCTTATTATTCCGGTTCTTTGATTCAGTTAGATTTTGGAGAAGCGGAACAAGAAAAAGGATTTTGTTTGATAGAAGTTGAGCCGGGAAGTCAGGCAAAGGTAGAATTTAAGCCTGTGGCTTGCCACAAGCCGTTAAAAGTGCTTAAATGTCATAACGGCAATCTCGATGAAACTTTACAAGCTCATCAGTATCATCCGGGTTTCTTGAAAGTAATTGTCGAACTGGACAGTCCGCAAATCGGACTTGCCGATCGAGTCCGCCAAATCTGTTCTCAAGCGCTGTTAATTGAACCGCGCTATCCAGATGCAGCGCTAGAACCAACAGAAATAACTAATATCGATCCCAATAATTTCGATCCGGCCGTAGAGTTTTGCAACTATTATCAAAACCGCTTGGGAACGACACCAAAACCACAAGTATTGGAGGAATTTAAAAATTTGTACAAGAAGTTTAAGGAAACAGTTAATAATTAAATACTCTTGTCTCCGCGTTATTTTAACAGGTTCCCAGGCTCGGTCTGGGAACCCTCCAGAGACTGTGCCTCGCGCTTAAAATAGGAAAATTGGAGGCAGAGCCTCCGAATCTGTGTTACCAGGCAGAGCCTGGTAAAGAGTAATAGAAATCCAAAATCTAAAATCTAAAATCTAAAATCTAAAATCAGTATGCGTCCACTAGAACTTATTCTCGAAGGGTTTACCAGCTTCCACCGCGAACAGCGTTTAGATTTTTCTCAACTCGATTTGTTTGCAATTACTGGTGCTACAGGTGCGGGAAAATCTTCACTGCTAGATGCCATGACTTACGCTCTTTTTGGCACGACAACTCGCAGTGGAAAACAAGTCAGTGATTTGGCAAGTCAAGGCAGCGAAAATTTAAAAGTTCAGTTGCGTTTTGCTGTGGGTTCGGCACAGTACCGGGTGACGCGAAGGTGGCGTTTCCGCCCGAAATCTCCCGAAAATAAGGTAATTTTGGACAACTGGCAAAATGGCCAATGGGAAACTTTGGGGACGAGTATCGTTGCTGTGCAAAATACCATCGAACAGATTTTAGGAATGGATTTTGATACTTTTACGCGAGCAATTGTTCTGCCTCAAGGCAAGTTTGATGAGTTTATTAAAGGGGATACTTCAAAACGCCGGGAAATTTTGCGGCAGCTAGCGGGATTTGAGATTTTTGAGCAGATGCGGAAGGAAACAAATGAGCTTGCAAAGTTGCTGAAACAAGAACGGGAAATGGTGGAAAGGCAGCTAGCTGAGTTGAGTGCGCCGACGGCTGATGAGGTGGCCGGGAGACGATCGCAACTTTTGATTTTAGAGCAGCAGTTGCCTGAGTTCGATCGCGCCGTGATGAAAGCTCAGAAGAATCTCGATGAAGAGGAGCAGCTATTTTCGCAAATTGCTCGCTGGCACGAGCTGCAACAAGAACTGGCTAAATTAAATGCTAATTATGGTGAGATAAAAATTTTAACACAGCGTTTAGAAAGAGCGCAAGCTGCCAATCATTTACAGGGAGATTGGGCTTTAGTGCGATCGGCTCGCAGTCAGTATGAAACTGCCGAAAGTGCCTCGGTGGCAGCGCGAAAGCAGTTAATTAAAGCTCGCTCTGAGCTAGCAGTAGAGCAGCAGCAATTTGACGCGGCAAAAGCCAAAGAACAGGTGCTAGCGCCGCAAATTAAGGCTCGCGAAGATGCTCTAGCTGCTGCTAAAGTATATGAAGAACAGCGCGCTCAATTAGAAAAAGAAGTGGCGCTGGCCCAAAAAATTCAACAAGAAAAACTCCGCTTTTTTATGGCAGCAGATAAAGACCTGCAAGCTGCTAACATTAAAATTCAAGGCGCGGGTTTTCGAGTTACTCAAGCAGCGGCAAAACTCGAACTGTATGCGCCGGGAGGAAAGCGTTTAGATCAATTGCAGCAAATTGCACCCTTATTGATGGAATTGCAGCTAATTACCAAGCAGCAAAAGACTCAGCAAGAACTGTTGGATAAATCTATCGCAGAGAAGGAAAAAGCTCAACAGAGTTATGTGGAGGTTGCCACTAATTTAGAAGCAGCCGAAATCCGACTAAAAGAGTGCGATCGCGAATTAGAAGCGGCCCAAACCGCTAATGCGGAAGCGGTACGTTTAGAGAGTGTTGCTGCTGTCAGAATGTCGCTGAATTCTGGCGATACTTGCCCGGTGTGCGGGGGGGTGCATCCTGAGAGCGATCGGCTCCCTCCTTTGCCCGATTCTAATATTGTCGATGTCGCTGGTTTGCGGCGGAAATTGGCGGAGGCCAATCAAGTTTTTCAAGATGCTCAAAGGTTGGCTGCTGAGGGGAAAAGTGCAGTGTCATCCTGTATGCAAAAAGAGTCGGAAATTGCTCAAATGTTGGAATTAACCGCGAATAAAGTTGCGGAATTGCAGCAGGAAATCACTCAAGTTCTGGAAACTAATCATTGGGAAAGCTTGGGGTTGCAGCAAGAGTTGGCAATCCTGAAAGAGAGCGATCGCCAATATCGCGAAACCGAACAGCAGTTCCAACTGGCATCATTGGAATATGATAATTTTCAGGAAAGATTTAATTTGGCGGTGGCAAATCAAGCAGCTAAACAGCAGGAATATCAAGATGCGATCGCCGAATCAGACCGCCGCCAGCAGCAGTTGCAAAGTTGTGTAAATGCGCTTTATCAAATCACCGAATATCAACCTTATGCTAATTTAGCAAAAGTCTTAGAACAAGACAAAAAAGACTTGGCAACTCTGCTGAAAGTTGCCGAAAAATCTTATCAAACTGCTCAAAATAAGGTTATTCAAGCAGCAGAGAGAGAGCAACAAGCTGGAGAAGCTTTTGGACAAGCCCAGGCCCAAAAACAGCAGTTAAACCTGGATTGGTCAGCAAAACTAACGGCGGCTGATTTCACAGAAGAGACATTTTTAGCAGCGGTTGCGACAGTTAAGGAACAATCAGAATGGGAAAATGCTATTCGCTCTCACCGGGAATCAAAAATTCAGTTAGAGACGCGGGCGAAAGATTTGAGCGAGGATCTCGCAGGCAGAACTACCGATGAAAATACTTTAGCACAAGTGCGATCGGCAAAACATACCGCCCAAGAAAACCTCAAACAAGCCAACAACAACCGCGCCGAACTTTTAGCTTGGATACAAGTAGCAGCCCAAAATCTCGAACAAGCCGAAAGACTGTCACAGCAAATCACAAATTTCACAGAACAAGAGCAAACTTATCACACCTTAGCGCAAAATCTCAAATCCAACGAATTTCAATCCTATATTTTAGAACATTTAGAAGCAGAATTAGTCGGCAGCGCCACATTAATTTTGCAAGAATTAACCGAAAATCGATACAAACTAAAAAACCAAGACGGCGAATACTGGGTAGCAGATAATTGGAACGGCGGCGAAGCTAGACGAGTGCGTACTCTTTCCGGCGGCGAAACCTTTGCTACTTCCTTATCAATGGCTTTAGCTTTGTCAGAAAAACTGTCTCAAGGATCTCACTTGGGCAGCTTGTTTCTCGATGAAGGATTTGGCACTTTAGATACTGAAACTCTCGAAAGCGTTACTCAAATTTTAGAATCTTTGCGGCAGCGAGAAAGGCTGATTGGAGTGATTACCCATGTTCGAGAATTAGGGGAAAGATTGCCCGCACAAGTTAAAGTGTTTAAGTCGCCACAAGGTTCTAAAATAGAAGTTGAAAGAGTTTGATGGCAGAGATTTTTGATTAATACGGGAACCGCAGATTTTAGGCAGATTGACGCAGATGAACGCAGATGATTTCCTGAATAGACGCACCCTACGGTCTCCATTCGCTTCTAAAATTCCCTATAATATATGATGCAAAATCACCAAACTCGAATGCAATCAGTACAGTCGCCCATAATTCCAGTAGTTGGGGAACTGATCCGCCAAAATCCGGGAACGATATCTTTAGGACAAGGCGTAGTTTACTACAATCCGCCACAAGAATCATTTGATAAAATTCCCGAATTCTTCGCAAATCCCGACAATCACAAATACAAAGCCGTGGAAGGAATTCCACAATTACAGGATGCTATCGCAGCTAAAATCAAAACAGATAACGACATAGATATTAATAACAAAAACTGCATTGTTGTTACCGCAGGCAGCAACATGGGATTTACCAACGCCATTCTCGCTATCACCTCGGCGGGAGACGAAGTTATTATCCAATCACCTTATTACTTCAACCACGAAATGGCGGCAATTATGGCAAATTGCCGACCAGTGATAGTAGAAACCGACGCCAACTATCAACTTAATATAGATGCTATAAAAAAAGCCATTACCGACAAAACGCGAGCCATAGTTACTATTTCACCAAATAATCCCACTGGTGTTGTTTATTCGGTCGAAGCACTCCGGGAAGTTAACGAAATTTGTCGCCAGCACAACATCTATCACATCAGCGATGAAGCTTATGAATATTTTACTTATAACGGCGTCAAACACTGTTCGCCCGCCGCTTTTCCCAACAGCAGCGAACATACAATTTCTCTGTTTAGCCTCTCCAAAGCCTACGGTTTTGCGAGTTGGCGGATCGGGTATATGGTAATCCCAGAACACTTGCTCGTTTCAGTGAGAAAGATTCAAGATACAATCTTAATTTGTCCGCCGGTAATTTCTCAGTATGCAGCCCTGGGAGCCTTGCAAGTTGGTAGAGGTTACTGCGATAATTATGTAAGGGCGATCGCATCTGTGCGACAACTCGTATTAGACGAGCTCAATACCATCCAAAACTTGTGTACAATTTCCCCAGCCTGCGGAGCATTCTACTTTTTCTTGAAAGTTGATACTAAAATCGATACAATGGAATTAGTCGAACAATTAATTCGCGAATATCACGTAGCAGTGCTTCCCGGTACAACCTTCGGCATGGATAGCGGCTGCTATTTGCGCGTTGCTTACGGTGCTTTGGAGAAAGCAACCGCCACCGCAGGTATTAGGAGATTAGTTAAAGGTTTGAAGACAATTTTAAACAAGTAAAATAGGAAATTGAAACATGGTTGCCACAAACTTGAAAGCAAACACAAATCTTCAAGATACTTCGGCGGCGAAACTGGCAGAATTGCGCGATTTGATGGCAGATTACGACTTAGATTTCTATTTCATCCCAGCGGTTGACGAACATTTAAATTTATCAGTTCCAGCAGCCAAGCAGCGGCGGGCTTGGATGTGCGGTTTTACGGGTTCCGCCGGTGATTTGTTGGTTGGCAAAGATTCCGCTTGGTTGTTTGTGGATTCCCGCTATTACGAACAAGCCGAATTGCAAGTCGATACTGGAATTATTCAAATATCGAAACTCGGCTTAGAAGGAAATTTAACCTTAATTGAAACTTTAGAAAAACTGGCTGTAGAATTTGCCGAAAGATCAACTAAAATTCGCCTTGGTTTTGACCCGTTTACCGTAGCGACAGAGCAATATCAAAATTGGGTGAAAAAATTTGCAACTGCGGAGATTGAACTCATACCAATCCGGGAGAATTTGACAGACAAAGTGCGATCGCAAAATCCTTGGAAAACCGCAGAGACTTTACCCGCGATTGATGCAGAACCCATATTTAGCTTACCTGCATCCCTGACAGGAGAAACCGCCTCCGAAAAATTAGCTAGAGTCAGGGAAGCGATGCAAAAAGCCAATATCGACGTGCTTCCGATTACCAACCTGAATCAAATAGCGTGGCTGTTCAATCTCCGAGGATCTGATATTCCCCACATTCCCATTTTCATATCCTATGCCATTGTCACCCCAGATTCAGCGTTTTTGTTTACGAATACCGAACGAATTTCGCTAGAAATCAAGCAAGAGTTGCGCGCGGATGTAACTTTGCTTCCCTACGCCGACTATCCGCATACATTAGAAACTTGCGTAAATTTGCCAAATAAAGTTCGGGTACTTTTAGACCCTAAACACAGCACAGCAGGCACGTACCAGTTACTCTTAAACCAGCAAGAAGCGCAGTTATGCAATATCGAAATAGTTTTTGAGAGTCATCCGGTGGAAGGGATGAAAGCTCGCAAAAATCCGGTTGAAATCGAGCAGATGAAATCAGCAAATTTCAAAGCAAGTCGAGCGAAAACTTTGACTTTAAAGTGGTTGACAGAACAGCTAGAAAATGGTAAGGTAGTGACAGAGTTTGATGTCAAAGAAAGCATCGAAAGATTTTACCAGGAAGAAACTGATTTTCAGACTTTAACTTTTAGAACGATCGCGGGTGCGGGAGCCAATAGCTCGATCGTACATTACGGAACCCCCAGCCCAGAAATCACCTTAAAACCGGGGGAATTGCTGCTGCTTGACTCAGGCGCGCAATATTTAGCAGGTACAACCGACGATACGAGAACAGTAAGTATCGGAGAACCGACGGCGCTACAAATAGAACACTACACAACAGTCTTAATCGCGCACATCAACTGTGCAATGCAGCAATTTCCCAAAGGAACAACGGGAGCGCAATTAGATGCGATCGCCCGTGCGGTATTATGGCAACAACAGCTAGACTACGGACACGGCACCGGGCACGGAGTCGGCGCATTTTTAGCAGGTCACGAAGGGCCAAACGGCATCAGCAAATCTGTGCGGTATCCCCTGGAAGCCGGAATGGTAACTAGCATCGAACCGGGATATTACGAACCGGGATGGGGCGGAATTCGCATCGAAAATCTCTATGTTGTCAGGGAAATGCCATCCAAAAACGGTGTGGTTTGGTACGGGTTTGAACCGCTGACGTATATTCCGTTTGAGCGCAAATTGATAAATGTCGATCGACTCTCAAAGGCTCAACTAGCATGGTTGAATAATTATCACGCTTCGGTAGTCGAGAAACTCGAACCCGTACTTGATGCAGCAACAATTGAATGGTTGAAACAAGCCTGCGCTGCGTTAGGTAAAATTTAATAGGTTTAGTTAAGCCATATCCCCCCTTAAAAAGGGCGGGAAAATAGCTGCATCAAAGTCAACCCCTACTCCCCTTTTTAAGGGGAATTTAGGGGGATCTCCGAGCAAGAAATAGTCCTCTCCCCAGCGTATTGGATTATAAATTCGCCTTAAGCAAACGTCTTTTCAATCCAGAGCGACTGCTATATTTATCGTGCAGTTGTTGAATCCGTGTTAAAAACTTAATTTGCTGCTTTTGATAATCCGCCAAATCTCGGAGTTTTAAAAGTAAAGGCACTACTTCATCGTAAGACTTAGAAGTTCCTTTTTGAATGAGAGCATCTATATCTTCCCAAGCAGCAGTTTCTCGCTTAGCCAAAGCTTCTAATTCTCTGATTCGTGCAGCTTGAGCTTCCTGTTTTTTTCTCTCTTCGTCTTGTTTTTCTTCCTTTTCTGCGCTTGCTAAAAGCTGACGAATTGTTCGTTTTCCGGGCTCTTCATTTGGCGTAACTTCCATTAATTCTGACAATTTTTTACCCAACTCAATAGAGAGATTAGATTCTCCTTTGAGTAACCGCAGTAAAAAAGTATCGACTTCAGAACGATCGAGTTTTTTGATTGCTTCTTTGATGCTACTTTCGGGAATTGAAGGTTTAGTAACACTCGCACTGATTGCAGCTTTCAGTAGATGCTCATCCACTTCAAAAATATCGATAAAAGCCTGTAACGATGAAGATAACTTACCGAAATTAGGAGGAACAGGTGGTTCTAGCCCTTCTTCATTATTTTCATCATCATCATCATCTCGCTCCTCTTCATTTTCGTCGTCGAGTTCATCAAGATAGGTAATCCCTTTCAACCAAGCCAAATAAAGTAAACGATAATCTCCCTGCAAAATTTCCTGGCGCAAACCTATCAAAGAGGATAAATTCCCTTCTCCCTCTATCCACCCATCAAAACCTTCTTCCTCATTAATAGAAATTTCTAAAATGACAAAATCATTAATTTCTGAAACCTCAACTATATCTTCAACACAATATTTCTGCATCAGTTCGACATCAATCAAACCTTTGGGAAAACGAAACATTAGTTGCAACGATCCCCAATTAGCTATGTAAAACATAGCATCGAAATATTTGACTAATAATTGTTTTTCGTTGCCCGGTAAGTCTCCATAGCTATAAACAAAGATAGCTCTATTAGAGCTTATTTGCGCGCGACTAGAGAGTTGGCTGAGTGCTTCTTGTTCGGATTGAGTCAAAGGTCGATCGACGCTTTGAAACTCGTAATATTGATATTCGCTCATTTTGAGTTATTCCAAGTACATAGAAGAGATGTCAAAGGCTTCTTCAGGCGTACCATAAAAACTGCCATTTCTGAACATACAAGGCTCGTATTTTTCACTGCTATAGGCGTAAAACCCCAGAGTCCAAGCTTCTTCATCACTAAAGTAACGCAGCCGACACAGGTGAAGGGGGGTATTTCGCCTTAGTTCTAAATATTCTTCACGAGATACTCCAAGGTCTTTGCTTGGAAAGTCTAGGGGGACATCAGGTTCTGTATAGGCATCAATGTAACAAAACTGACTGCGAAAGCGGATGCCTAGGCGAGTGTACTTACCAGCGTAGTTAGCAGCAGCATAATCGAGAATACGCTGCTTCACCCGTTCTTGAACAGCAGGAGGGATTTTCACTCCGCCTGAATGTGGATCTCTTACCCAAGGGGACATTTCGCTGCTCCGGTACAGTGCTGACAAATTTAGTTTAGAATAACTTGCTAACTTTAGTTGCTAACATTTAATCAAGCTTGATAATCAGATGCTCAAGTTTGCGATCGCCAGATTCAATCTAGCTCTAGATATTTCTATTTTTGGAAAAAAGATTACGTTAGCAATCAAAATTGCTGAAGCGGGCGACAAGCGCCTTGAGACGATCGCTTACGGGGCAAAAAAAAATAAAGGCTAGAAGTTTTATCTAGCCTTTATTTCATGAAATAAGCTGGTGACAAGACTCGAACTTGCGACAGGCTGATTACAAATCAGCTACTCTACCAACTGAGTTACACCAGCAGTAAAACTTAATATAGCAAACTTATAGTCATTAGCGCAACCCCCCCAGCCATTTTTTTTTTCAAATTCGCTCAAAACCCCTCCCCGTAAGGGCAAAACCGGAATTATCGTCTCCTGGGCGCACCCCGATATCAGAAACCGGGTTTCTTTCTATATTTCTCCTTACTCAACCCAAATTTTCTCAGAAACCCGGTTTCTCGCCTCATCCTGCGCGCACCCAGATCTCAGAAACCCGGTTTCTGAGTGTATTTCTGGTTACTCAACCCAAATCTTCTCAGAAACCCGGTTTCTCGCCCCAAAATCTAAAATCCTAGTCGCGTGGTGGGGGCGGGTTTATATAGACTGTTAGTGAGAACAATAGATGTTTGGTGAACCCGCCCGTACAACTATTCTTGTTAATTAGCGGACAGGATATGTCAACTGACAACTGTCAACTGCCAATTAACTAATCGCAGCGCCAAATCTTAATCGTCTGATCCGCACTGCCGCTGGCGAGCAAATTGCCCGAAGGCGCGATCGCCACCGAGTACACCGTACCCGAATGTCCCTTAAGACTGCTCAACAACTCCCCGGTCTGCAAATTCCAAATATTAATCGTATTATCATCGCAGCCGCTAACCAAAGTCAAACCGTCCCCACTGATAGCAACCGAATCGCCCCGACTCACATAATTCTGCAAAATATGCAGCGCCTCATTCGTTCCTAAATTCGTTACACCCTTTCCCTTCGCATAATGAGTATTTAAAATCCGCAACAAACTGCCCGTGTGCAAATTCCGCAGTTTAATCGTATAATCATTGCTCACGCTAGCAAGAATCTGACCGTCTGGCGCGATCGCCACAGAATTCACCCCAACATTCAACCCCGAAAGAGTCCGCAGCAACTTGCCGCTTTCGACATCCCAAACCTTGCTCGTCGCATCCGAACTGCCACTGGCCAATATTTTACCGTCCGGGCTAAAAACCACCGCATTCACATTGTCAGAATGACCCTTCAAAGTCCGCAGCAACTCACCACTCCGCAAATTCCATAACTTAATCGTATTATCAGCCCCGCCGCAGCTAGCAATTACCAGGCGCTTCGGGTTAATCGCCACCGAATTCACCTCCATAGAATGTCCCGGAAAAGTACACAGCAAATCACCGTTGTGCAAATTCCAAAACTTAATTGTTTCGTCAGAACTGCCGCTGACCAACATTTTTCCGTCATAGCTAATAGCAACTGAATTTACGCGATCGGAATGTCCCGTCAGAGTGCCAATTAATTCTGCTGTTTCTAAATTCCAAATCTTAATAGTTTTATCCCAACTACCGCTAGCCAAAATTTTGCCGTCCGGGCTAATAGCCAGAGAATTCACAAACGATGAATGTCCCGGCAGCGTATATACACACCGCCATTTCTGATGTTTTAATTTGTGAGCTAATTCCTTCACCCGCTTAGCTGCCGCCTCAGCTTCCTCTCTGCGTTTGAGTTCAGCCTCCTCCAAACGCTGGCGTTCCGCCCTAGCTTTCGCCTCTCGCAGCGCCAGCCGCCGCATCTCTCCCTTATAGACTATTCGCTGCTGCTCCTGAATTTCTTTAAGAGTTTCAATATACGGTTGGGCCCAATCTTTGGAAAACCATTCCCGAGCAAATTCCGCCTCTAATTTAAATAACTGAGGCTCGTGAGTAAAATCGATATTTAAATAATACAAATCAGCTAAAAAAGCCGCCAACAACTTGTGAATAGTCACAATTATTTGCCGAATAATCCGCAGGCTCAGCTTTTGATCTTTCCCCTCCGCCTCCAACTGGTGATAAACCTCTTCCCAATTCCAAGGCTGCATCGCCACTAGAGAAACGCTCTGATTTATGATTCCCCAAAAACCCACATGAAAATTCACTTCATAATCGCTGATATCGCTGTACAGTATAGCTGTCGGTACGGGAGACAAAACAGTCTGCAACCGCTCCACATCTATATCAGAAATAAATTTTTTGAAATAGTCTCCGTAAAACTGAACCGGGCACAAATCTGCATGGGGGGGGTAGTGCTGGTTCAAAAAAGCTCTTAACTTAGCCGGCAGCTCGATATTCAGATTGTGGCGAAACGAATCAGGGCAATCTTGGCTAATTTTTGCCGGAGCAACTAACAGCAGCAATCGGTGCTGCTGCTGCTGCAAAATCTGTTCAGTTTCCTGCCTGCTCAAATTAGAAAACCAGTTGTCCCTGTCCCAAATTGTTTGAATTTCGCTCAGCTTAACTCGAATTGCTTCTGATTGAAACTCCCGCATTAAGTCGCGGCAAAGTCGGCTAATTGCCCGCTTATCTCTTAGTTCTTGTGCCTTAATTCGGTTAGCGCGTTCTT
This sequence comes from Microcoleus sp. F8-C3, assembly GCA_036704825.1. Classification (GTDB taxonomy): domain Bacteria; phylum Cyanobacteriota; class Cyanobacteriia; order Cyanobacteriales; family Microcoleaceae; genus Microcoleus. Next base: position 36,420 of record JAUBSN010000021.1, read on the forward strand.
CTTTTACCCTTTCTTCTGCGTCGGCTAGCGCGATTAATTCTTGTTCTCTGGCCTGCTGCCGCTGCAAATATCTCACTTGTGCTTTAATCCAGCGCGGGTCTTTTTTGATTTGCTGGTTCAAAGCACAAGAACCAGACGGCTCAATTTCTGCATAGCGTTCGTTGACAGCGCTTGCTCCCAATCTTTCTCCCAATTCAGAGGCTACAGGCTTCAACAGTTCAATTAGGGTGTCAGAGACTGGGCGGGGTAATGACATACCAGTTAAAACTTTTTCTTATTTAAGGGCGATCGCGCGAGTCAATCTATTTTAGATTTTAGATTTTAGATTAAAGAATTGAAGCATTGACTTGCGCGAGAGAAATTCGGGGGATTCTCGATCGGATACAGGTTTTTTATTTCTGGACGGATGAATCCGGCGGCTTGTATCCTGGACGCTTGATTGTCAGGCATATCTCGATGAGGCGGGATCTTGGCATGAGCCCTACATATGGGCGATCGGTCAACGTATCTGTAAGGCGTATCATGCAGTAGCGCCAGCTTAGCACTTTAACTCAATCACGATCTTTATTTATACACTTTACATTTTACTCCGAATCTGAATCCAAAGCACCGACGGAAAAGACTTCAGGATATGCGATCGACCCTGAGATCCCCCAATTTGTTTTTTTTGTTGCCATTTGACTCGCTCTTGTCTATAATCATACTTCACAACCATAATTACGGTATTCCGACCTAATAACCGTACTTTTACTAGAGGAACAAATATAATGAGTCCGTGGCAACGCCTAACTCAACACCTTCAGTGGCCGCAACAGCCACCAGCCAGCACAAATCAATCATTGACTGCCCTGAAAAGATTTGTGTCGCTATTTTTAGTGGGAATAACTTTAAGTCTGGCAGTTGCATCCTGCGGTCAGGGAAGCACTAACAACCCCGCAGCCACTCCAGGCGGTGCTAGCCCAGCAGCCAGCAAAGGCAACCTAGAATTAACCCTAGTATCCTTCGCCGTCACCAAAGCCGCCCACGAAGCCATAATTCCCAAATTCGTAGAACAATGGCAAAAAGAAAAAGGCCAAACCGTCACCTTCAACCAAAGCTACGGCGGTTCCGGTTCCCAAACTCGGGCTGTAATTGACGGTTTAGAAGCAGACATCGTACACCTAGCCCTCGCCCTCGACACGACCAAAATCGAAAAAGCCGGACTCATTGAGCCCGGGTGGGAAAAAGAAGTCCCCAACGAAGGCATAGTCAGCAAATCCGTAGCAGCAATAGTCACCCGCGACGGCAATCCCAAAGGCCTCCAAACCTGGGAAGATTTAAGCAAAGATGGAGTAAAATTAATTACCGCCGATCCTAAAACTTCAGGCGTTGCGCGCTGGAATTTCCTCGCACTTTGGGGATCGGTTGTTAAAACCGGAGGAGACGAAACCAAAGCATTAGACTTGACTACTAAAGTCTACAAAAACGTCCCCATCCTGACTAAAGATGCCCGGGAAGCAACCGATGTATTTTTCAAACAAGGGCAAGGCGACGCCTTAATTAATTACGAAAACGAGATTATTTTGGCTGGTGAGAAAGGCGAAAAACCGACTTATACTATTCCCGAAGTCAATGTTTCGATCGACAATCCCATTGCCGTTGTCGATAAAAACGTTGATAAACACGGCACTCGCGAAGTCGCCGAAGCATTTGTCAAGTTCCTGTACACCCCAGAAGCTCAGAGAGAATTTGCCAAAGTAGGCTTCCGCCCAGTAGATGCGACAGTAGCGGCGGAACCAGAATTTGTTCAAAAATATGCCCCCGTCAAAACCCTATTTACAGCTCAAGACTTAGGAGGCTGGGGAGATATTCAGAAGAAATTCTTCGATGACGGAGCTGTTTTTGACAAAATCCAAGCTTCAATTAGATAGCAGTGACCGGAGCGGGCTTACGAGATGATTGGTTGTAGGCAATTATTTTTGGTAAAACCCGTATCTGGTATGCTGCGTCGCTGCTAGATATTCGATCGCGCTACATCTATCTCATCGGCCAGGGCGGGTTTACAAGATCGTTGGTTTTAGGCAATTTTTTTTGGTAAAACCCGCCCCTAAAGAAATTATTCTTTCCAACTCAAAACTATTCTATTATGGCTGTATCATTTCCAACCAGTAACTCTCAATCTCCTATTCAGCATATCAAAAGGGCGATCGGCAAAATCACATTACCTTGGGGAATCACCCTAGGCTACCTCAGCTTAATGCTATTCCTCCCAGTTACAGCAATGCTGCTGAAAGCCAGCACAGCCAACCCCGCCGAATTTTGGAAAGTTGCCACCAGTCCGATCGCCCTTTCCGCCTACGATGTCACCTTCTTTACGGCATTAATTGCGGCATTAATTAACGGAGTATTCGGCACATTAATTGCCTGGGTATTAGTCCGCTACGACTTTCCCTTAAAACGGATTGTAGATGCAGTTGTGGATTTACCCTTTGCACTGCCCACCTCCGTTGCCGGTTTAACTCTCGCCACAGTTTACAGCGATAACGGCTGGATCGGCGGGCTGTTTGCACCCTTGGGAATCAAGATATCGTTTACTAGATTGGGCGTAGGTATAGCGATGATATTTATTTCTTTGCCATTTATCGTTAGAACCGTACAGCCAGTTTTAAACGAGATGGAAAAAGAAATAGAAGAAGCAGCTTGGTGCTTAGGTGCTTCTCAATTTGAAACCTTCTGGCGAGTAGTTTTGCCGCCGCTATTTCCGTCTATTTTAACCGGAGTAGCACTAGGCTTTTCGCGAGCGGTGGGCGAGTACGGCTCTACTGTAATTGTAGCTTCTAACATACCGTTCAAAGATTTAATCGCGCCAGTATTAATTTTTCAAAGATTGGAACAGTACGACTATGCAGGAGCAACAGTTATCGGCACTGTCATGTTAGCTATTTCCCTGGCAATGCTGTTCGCAATTAATCTCTTACAAGCATGGAGAAGACGCTATGACGGCTAATATCAATTCACCCGCTGGTTACAAATTTCCGCCCGCAGGTTCTAGTCGGAGTCAGGAAAAAGCTTGGGTCAAACCAACTTTAATCGGAATTGCGATCGGCTATCTTGCTCTTGTCTTATTTATCCCCACTCTCAACGTTTTTTACCAAGCTTTCAGAAAGGGATTTGAGCCATTTCTTTCTAACTTAACCTCGCCCGATTTTCTGCACGCAGCGCAACTAACCCTGATCATTTCTCTGATAGTTGTGCCTGTAAATACAGTCTTCGGTTTGTGTGCAGCCTGGGTAATTGGTCGCAACAAATTTCCGGGTCGCACGCTATTAATCAGCCTTTTAGACGTGCCTTTTGCCATATCTCCGGTAGTTGCAGGTTTAATGATTGTACTGCTTTACGGTCGGCTGGGGTGGTTCGGGTCGTGGCTGGAGGCGGCCAATATCAAGGTGATTTTTGCCTTCCCTGGAATGGTGCTGGCTACTGCTTTTGTTACCTTGCCTTTTGTGGCCCGCGAAGTAATTCCTGTTTTGGAAGAAGTGGGGACAGATCAAGAAGAGGCGGCGAAAACTTTGGGAGCAAATGACTGGCAAATTTTCTGGAATGTCACGCTTCCCAGTATTCGTTGGGGATTGCTTTACGGAGTAATTTTGACCAATGCCAGAGCAATGGGAGAATTTGGAGCCGTCTCTGTGGTGTCGGGAAATATTGCTAAAAAAACGCAAACTTTGCCTTTGTTTGTAGAGGATGCTTACAAGCAGTACGCGACGCAAGCCGCATTTTCAGCGGCGGTAGTTCTAGGTCTTTTAGCAGTTGTCACCCTCGTGCTTAAGGAGATATTGGAACGAAAAACTAGGATTAAGGAGGTTGAAGAATAGTCATCAGTCATTAGTCATTAGTCATTAGTCATTATAACTTTAGGGTGCGCGCTCTGAACCTCATCCCTCAAACCAGTCATTAGTGGGGTGCGTCGCTATCGACAATCAGGTTGGAAGCCGGAAAATCTCACAGCGCTCCACCCTACAAGATATTGGTGCAAAGTATAAACTGAAACAAACATTAGGAGGCCCAAATGTTAGCTCACAATAGCGAATCTCAATTTGAGGCGATCGGCGATTTTCACAGAACCCAAGAATCCGATATTCCAAAATCTGATAGTGGTGACAGCAGACCAACTCAAACCCGCATTCGTATTCGTGTTCCTAAAGAGTACCATCAGGAACCTGTAATCTCTCACCTGATTTCTGAATACGGTTTGACTGTTAATTTTAATGCTGCTTTCTTGGGTGTCAAAACTTTAGAGGATGGTTGGTTTGATTTGGAACTTAACGGTACAAGCCAACAGATTGAAAGTGCTCTATTTTATCTCAATGATTTAGATGTGGAAATCTGGAGCAATTCCAATAATCCCGAGGAAGAAACTTGGTAATTAGTCAGTCTGGGACGCACCAAACTGGAAGAGGAGTTAAGATTCTGGACTGACACGCAGAATTTTCTTTCCTCTTCCCGGTTTATGGAGTCTAATAGCCTCCAGGAATGTTAGTCATGAGTCAGCATATCTATTCCTGTAAAATAACCACGATCGAGCTTCTAATGAGGAATGCAAGTCCTTTGAGTTTTATGAGGGCTGGCATTCTTCACTACAAACAAATTTGATGGCGGTTGGTCGATCGCACATACCAGATCGTTCAGCAGCCAACAAGTGCCAAATAATACCTGCTTACAGCTAATAACCGTGACTGATGACTCTTGATTAACAAATATCGATCGTCATCGCTTAACTATTCGATTGACAATTTTGATAAAATCTGGTGTTTTCTCCATCTCTGGTATATCAATAAACAGCGCGCAAGTCTTCTCCAACATTATTGTAACAGCCGGAACAATATCCCCCTTTAAAACATCTAAACAATCAAACTAACTCAGTTAGGTCAGGGGAGCATATAAAAAACTTTTTGTCAATATTCAATTTAGGTGAAATTTAGGTGAGGTAAAACTTAGGGGCGATCGACTCTCATCCGCACTGGAAAAAGGTCGATCGCTGCTGTGGTTGGTTTGTGCTATGAATTTGATGTGTGCGTGTACCAGGAGAATTTGAACGTGGAACTTTATAAAGAACCGAAACACCAGATAGTTTTTGCCGATTCACAAGTTAAAGATTGCGAAAGTTTAACAGAAACGGTCAATCCCGATACAGAAATTGTTATTCTCAAAGCCGATCGCGACGGCATCGAGCAAATCGCCGAAACACTTAAACAGCGGCAAAACATTGCAGCCGTCCACATTTTGTCTCACGGCGCAGCAGCCAGCTTGCAACTGGGAGCAACAGAACTAAATCTGTGCAACATTGAAAGCTACCGCAATTATTTAGAAACATGGTTTGCTTTGCCAGCAGCCGAGGCAAACTCTAACTCTCCAATTACAGCTAAACCCGAAATTCTGCTTTACGGTTGCAACGTCGCCGCCACAGAAGCAGGTGTGGCTTTCGTGGAAAGGCTGAGCCAGCTCACGGGAGCAAATATTGCCGCTTCCGATAACTTGACTGGGAATGCTGCGTTGGGTGGAGACTGGGAACTCGAAGTAACTACGGGAAAGATTGAAACACCTTTGGCATTTTCTGCAGAGGCGAGGGAAGCTTACAGTGGAGTTTTAGTCGCCACATTTGCCGAACTGCGGGATGCGATCACTCTGGCTAACGCTTTGCCCAATGCAGACACGATTGCCATCACCGGCAACATCACCTTTGCCCCCGGACAGGTTCTGCCCAGGATTTCTACCCCTATCACCTTTACCGGCGGCGGTTTCACCCTAGATCTCGCCAGTAACCGGGGGTTCTTCATCGACACCGCCACTACCCCAGTCGCATTTTCCAACCTGACAATTACCGGCGGCATATCTACAGGCGCTGCAGGCACTGGTGGCGGCGGCGGTGCAGCCGGCATGGGCGGTGCACTGTTTATCAACAGCGGCGATGTCACAGTTAATAGCGTGACATTTACTGGCAACAGCGCTACGGGCGGCGCGGGCAGCGCGCCCCCCGTCGCTCCCGCCGTCGCAGGCCCGGGGGGCAACACCGATTTTGCAGGCCTATTTCCCTTCGTTTCCGCAGGTGGGGCCGGTCAAACAGGCCTCACCGGGTTGCCAAGCATCGGCGCTGAGGGCGGTACGGGCGGTACGGGCGGCAACGGCGGCAACGGCAGCGGCGGATTGCCAGGTACCGGTCTTAACGGCGGTCCCGGCGGCGCTGGCGGTACGGGCGGCGCAGGTACCGGCGGGACTAACGGCGGTACGGGCGGCGCTGGCGGCGCTGGCGGTACGGGCGGCTTCGGAGGAGGAGGAGGCGGCGGGGGCGCTGGCGGCGCTGGTGGCGTCGCAGGCAGTGGCACGGTAGGTGCAACCGGCCCTGGGGGGATTGGCGGCGCTGGCGGCTTCGGAGGAGGAGGAGGCGGCGGCGGTGGCGGTGTTGGTGGCAACGGCGGTGTCGGGGGCTTCGGAGGCGGTGGTGGCTTCGGTACTGCAGGCGGAGCCAGCACGACTCTCGGAGTTTTCACCCCGGGCGGCGCCGGCAGCGCCGCCGGTGGGGGTGGCGGTGCTGGTTTGGGAGGTGCAATTTTTGTTAATACTGGTAGTCTGACCCTGAACAACAGCACTTTGTTCAACAACACAGCAACCGGAGGCGCGGCTGGGGGTGCGGGGGCGACACCGGGTCAGGGCGCGGGGGCTGCGATTTTTGTCAACAGCGGCGCTACTGCAACTCTGACTAACAACACTATCACTGCTAACACTGCTACTGCTACTGCCCCTGCTGTTGCTGTCGGCGGGGGCATTGCTACTAACGGCGGTACTGTGAATGTCCTAAATTCGATCGTCGCCGGGAATTTGGGCGGCGCGAATCCTGACGTGTTCGGAACCTTCGCCGCCACCAGTATCAACAATTTGATCGGGAATGTTGCTGGCAGCAATTTACCTGTCGCCCAGCAACTGACAGTTCCTCTAGCAAATGTCCTCGCCCCTACCGCAGCATTGAACCAGGCTACAGGCGTTCCCCTGACTTATGCTTTGGCTGACAGCACTGCGACACCTAATCCGGCGATCGATGGCGGGGATGCCGCGGCTGCGGCTGCTGCCGGCGCGACTGACCAACGGGGTACGGGCTTTCCCCGGACGATCGGCACTGCTGTTGATATCGGTGCTTATGAATACGGCCCGATCGTCACAGGGGTTAAATTCAACGACTTTAACGGGGATAGCCTGCAAGGTGCCGCGGCGACTGAACCGGGCCTCCCGGGCTGGGTGATTTCTGTAGGAACGAAGAGCGCTACTACCGCAGCCGACGGCACTTACATCATCCGCGACGTAAAAACAGATACTCCGATTACAGAAGCGCCGCCCGCTGGAACCCCTGCTACTGCTTGGGTGCAGACCGTCGGCCCGACTCCGGCAAATACGGGTATTGTTAATGTCACGGGTGCAAACTTCGGTAATTTCCAGAAAACATCGATCGCGGGCAAAACCTACACCGATCTCGCGGGCAACGGCTTCACGCCCGATGACACCGTATTAAACGGCATCACCGTTAACTTATACCAAGACACCAACGCCAACGGCACGCTGGAAGTCGGCACAGATACTGTTGTCGGCACTGCACAAACCACTGCGGGAGCAGGAGATTACACATTCTCGGATATCGGTCCCGGCAATTACCTGATACAAGCCACTGCCCCAGCCAACTCCAGCATCTCTTTCCCCGCTGCCGCCATTCTCGTTAGTGCCCAAAGCGGTACTCCCGTCACCGCCCAAAACTTCGGCGTTTTCCAAAACATCACCGTCAGCGGCACCAAATTCACTGACCTCACAGGCAACGGCTTCTCTGCTGACGACACCCCCCTCAACGGCACTACCGTTCGCTTGTTCAAAGATACTAACGATAACAGCACTTTAGATACGGGGGATGCGGAAATCGCCTCTCAAGTTAGCGGAACAGCGCCATCGGCTGCTGGGACGTATAGCTTTGCTAACGTCGGTTCCGGTCGGCACTTTGTGAGAGAAGACGTGCCGGCCGGTTTCTCACAAACCGCCGGTCCGGTCTTTTATACAATTAACCCGGTCAGCGGCACAAACATTACGGCTCAAGACTTCGGCAACTTCCAGTTGGGCAAAATCAGCGGGATCAAATTTAATGACCTCAACAAAAATGGCACCCAAGATTTGCCAGCAGAACAACCGCTAGGAGGCTGGACAATCTACGTAGATGCCAACAATAACGGCACCTTCGATGCTGATGAAGAAAGCGAAATCACGGATGCTACGGGTCTGTACGAGATCGACGACCTGCCAGCGGGCACTTATACAGTGCGGGAAGTGCTACAAACAGGCTGGACGCAAACTGTACCCCCCGTCAACCCAGCCACGCCTACCCTTTCTGGCGCGTTTACGATCGCCGTCACCAGTGGCACCGACTCCCAAAACAACAACTTCGGCAACTTCAAGCCCAACTCGATTAGCGGTCTGAAGTTCAATGACCTCAACAACAACCAGGTACAAGATACCGGGGAACTAGGGCTGGCAAACTGGCAATTCTTCCTCGATACCAACGATAACGGCACTCTCGACACCGGGGAACCGAATACCCTCACCGATGCCGCCGGCAACTACCAATTCCTCGATTTATCAGCAGGAACCTACAAGGTGCGGGAAGTCTTGCAGCCTACTTGGACGCAAACTACCCCCGACCCGGATGACATCACTGTCACCAGCGGTCAAGACATCGCTAATATCAACTTTGGCAACTTCCAGTCGAGCACTATCAGCGGTCAAAAATTCAATGACCTCAACAACAACGGCGTTAAAGATGCCGGAGAATTGGGGCTAGGTAACTGGCAAATATTCCTCGACAGTATCACTCCCGATGGTATCTTTCAGCAGGGCGAACCTACTACCATCACCGATGCAGCGGGCAACTACACTCTCCGAGATATACCCGCAGGTACTTACCAGGTAAGGGAAGTCCAGCAAAATGGCTGGACCCAGACGACCCCCAACCCGGCCCCCGTTACGGTTAATCCCTCCGATAACATCACAGGCATTGACTTCGGCAACTTCCTGCCCCAACCCGGGGCAATCCAAGGTCTGAAATTCCAAGACACCAACAACAATGGCACTCAGGATGCTGGAGAACCGGGTTTACCCAATTTCCAAATTCAGTTAACCAATGTCGTAGCTGGAACTTCTCCTGCTCCTGTTACTACTACCACAGACAACAGCGGCAACTACCTGTTCGCGAACCTAACGCCGGGAACCTACCGCGTCAGGGAAGTCAACCAAACTGGGTTTACCCAAAGCACACCCGAACCGGCCGACATCATCCTCACTTCAGGCGCTATTGTCAGCGGCATCAACTTCGGCAACTTCCCAGCGCCGACGCCGACACCGGAACCGACGCCACTGCCACCTGTACCGACGCCGACGCCTGCACCGACGCCGACACCGGAACCGACGCCGACGCCAACTCCTGCACCTGTACCGACGCCGACTCCTGCACCTGTACCGACGCCGACGCCTGCACCTGTACCGACGCCGACTCCTGCACCTGTACCGACGCCGACTCCTGCACCTGTACCGACAGATTTGGTTTGCCCTGAGAACTTCCCCAGGATCGCTACTCCCAATGAGCCCGGCTCTTCTTCAGCGGGTAATGCGATCAATGGTCCTAACGGCGACGATACGATCGTGGGTAGTGCCGGCAGTGACTCTATCTTCGGATTGGGCGGCAACGATTTGATCTTTGGTCGAGGGGGCGGTGACTACATCAATGGCAATACGGCCAACGATACTGTCTACGGAGGCATCGATAACGATACTCTCTTCGGTGGTAAAGGGTTTGACCTGATTTTTGGCGATCGCGCTAACGATACGATTTATGGCAATCGCGGCAACGACTCTCTTTCTGGCGACGAAGGCAATGACTTATTGTACGGGGGCAAAGCCGATGACGTAATTTTGGGAGGCGCTGGCGACGACGTGCTATTTGGCGATCAGGGCAATGACACTCTCTGCGGCGGCGAGGGTAACAATACCTTAATTGGCGGCAGCGGCGATGATTTGCTCTTTGCTGACGGCGGCGATGAGTTGCTCTTTGGCGGCATTGGCAGCGATACCCTCGTCGGTGGCACTGGCAGCAATCGCTTTGTCTTGTCAGCGGGCGGAGGAATTGACACGATTTTCAACTTCACCGCAGGAGTTGATTCGATCGGGTTGCTAGGAGGCTTGGACTTCAATCAACTGTCATTTACCGAAACTAATGGCTCGACGGCGATCGGAATTGCCAACAGCGACGAGATTTTGGCTGTAATGACGGGCGTGCAGCCGAGCCAGTTATCGGCTCAGAGTTTTAGCTTGCTGGTTTAGCCTGCACATAAAACTCGGCAGTTGCCACCGATCCTACACTTGCCTCTCGTCCCAACAGAGACGCACTATCGGGAAGCAGAGCCTCGAAGCATTGGTTTCGAGGCTTTGCCAAAGAAGGGGAACGAATTCCGTTCCCCTTCTTTGGTCAAATTTGTTCGAGATACTTCAGCAAGTCGGCCATTTCTTGCGGACTCGGTTGAAACTGCGGCATTGGTGGGGTTTTCCCGCTGGTGACTTGCCGGATCAGATCCAATTCGGATTTGCGCTCGGAAACTCCGTGCAAGTTGGGCCCGACTTGACTGTCTGAAACCGATATGTGACACCCCGCACAGTTCATTTGAAAGATGGCGGAACCTTGAAATGGGTTGCCCGTGAGGGACAGTACGCTTTTGACGTAAGGATCGGCGACTTGAAACTGACGAATTGCGATCGCCGCCAAGATGATGGCAAGCAACACCGCTAGCGCAAATATGACAAGTCGCTCGATCGGGTTTTTAATTTCATTCCTGGCAAGTTGGTTATTCAAAGGAGTTCAATTAAAAATAGTATCTACAAGAAAATTTATTTCTCATAACATAGCTTAATCGTTCGCAGCGGGGAGAGCAAGGTCTGATACTCCCGGAAGGGCGTTTTTCGGAAAATTCATCTGTGTAAGTGCTGGTAATATTAAAAATAGGTTGTTAAATCTTAACGTTAAGGAGATCTCATGGTAGAACCGCTGCTTTCAGGTATTGTTCTGGGTCTAATCTTTGTTACTCTGTCGGGGCTGTTTTTTGCTGCTTATCAGCAGTACAAGCGCGGCGATCAGTTGGGTATCAACAAGTAAAAGGGGCTACAGTCCCTAACTTAAGCCCTCCGTCAAGGGAAGAGGGAGAGTGGGGGAGTGGGAGAGTGGGGGAGTGGGAGAGTGGGAGATTGGAAAAATCTTTCTTCTTCCCTCTTCCCTCTTCCTTCTTCCTTCGTTAAAGATATCGATCGAGAATAGCAGCAGTTTCCAGCCCTGTTTTTTCCCAGCTAAATTGTTTTGCTCTGGCTAAACCGAGCTCCCGCAAGTGCGATCGAACTTTTGCATCGACTGCAAGCTCGTGCATAGCAGAGGCAATTTCCTCGACGCTGTAGGGGTTGACTAATAAGGCTGCACCCCCTGCCACTTCGGGCATGGAAGACAGGTTAGAGGTGATAACAGGAGTGCCGCAGGCCATTGCTTCGAGCACGGGGAGCCCGAATCCTTCCCAAAGACTGGGGAAAACCAGGGCGATCGCTTGGTTGATGACTTTGGGCAAGTCGGCCGCGGGGAGGTAATCTAGAAATTTTACTCGATCGACCAATCCCAATTCTTGAACCTGCGCCTTCAGCAGCGGCGTATAGCGCTTGTCTTCCGAACCGGCTATCCACAATTCGTACTCGGAATTATGATGCAAAGCAGCAAAGGCTGCTACAACTCGCTGCAAGTTTTTATAAGGATTGTGGCGGCCGATATAAAGAAAATAATTGCTTGTTGGTAAGTCTAAAAAACGGAAAAAACTGGTATCGTATCCGGGGAAAATTGGCGTAATTAAATTAGTAGGAATCTTGCAAAAATTATTGATATCTTTAGCAGTTGCTTCCGAGTCGCAAATGACGTGTTGAGCCTGCCGCAGCACTTGGGGAATGTAGTAGCGGTGGTAAGGTGTCAGAGGATCGAAGCGGCGGGGAAATCGCAGCGCTATCAAGTCATGTACTGTAATTATATAGCGGCAACCTGCAAATAGAGGAGCTTCGGGAATTGGGGAAAATAACAGGTTAGATTTGAGCTGTTTGTAAATTTTTGGAAGTTGGGTTTGCGTCCACAGTAATCGGTTGATGTGTCCTTTGGTTCCTTGTTCTGGTGTTAGGTTGCGGGGGATTTGGTAGCAGTTGTTATTGGGAAAATTTTCGGCTGTTAGTAATGTTGGATTGAGGGATTTTAGGTGGGGAAATAGGTTTTTGGCGTAAATGGCTAAGCCGGTTGGTTTGGAAATTAGGAAGGAGAGATTGATGAGCAGGTTGGATTGGGGATTGGGCATGGGATAATATGTAGATTGCGGTTTTTGGGTGGGATTTTTTTACCGCAGAGGGCGCAGAGGACGCAGAGAGGAGAAAGGAAGAGAGGGAAGATTTAAAGATATTGTTGTAAGATGTTGGCGGTTGCTGTTCCGGTTTTGTGCCAGCTAAATTGAGACGATCGCGCTAAACTAGCAGTTTTTAAGTTCGATCGCACTTTTGAATCTGTGGCTAGTGTTTGCATGGCTGCGGCTATTTCTGGGACGCTGTAAGGATTGACTAATAATGCGGCATCTCCGGCTACTTCTGGCATTGATGACAGGTTGGATGTGATGACGGGTGTGCCGCAAGCCATTGCTTCTAAAATTGGTAAGCCGAATCCTTCCCAAAGTGTAGGGAAAACTAGGGCGATCGCCTGATTCATCAGTACGGGCAATTGAGAATAGGGAACGTAACCGAGAAACTTTACCACAGATTGTAAACCTAATTGTTCAACTTGTGCTGTCAACTGCGGCGTGTAGGCATTGGGAGGCCCGGCTAGCCACAATTCGCAATTTGCGCGATCGGGCAAACTCGCAAATGCAGCAATTAATCTTTCTAAGTTTTTATAAGGATCGTGTCTGCCTGTATAAAGAAAATAATTTTTCGTTGGCAAGTCGAGATATCTAAAATTAATATTATCGCAAGCTAGGGGAATTGCGGTCATTTTTTTAGGCGGGATTTGGAAAAATTTAGCAACATCTGCCGCCGTTGCTTGAGAATCGCAAATAATGTGTTCTGCTTGCCGCAAAACCTGCGGTATGTAGTAGCGAAAATAAGCTGTTAAGCGAGAAAACCGTTGGGGAAATCGCAAAGGAATTAAATCGTGAACTGTGACGATGTAGCGGCAGCCGGAATACAAAGGCGCTTCTGGAATTGGAGAAAATATCAGCCTTGACTGCAATTTTTGGTAAATTTTAGGTAACTCAAACTGAGTCCACAGCAGCCTATTAACTTGCCCTTTCGTGCCGCGATCCGGTGTCAGATTTTCGGGGATTTGATAGCAAGTATAATTGTCAATTGGCTGGGAAGCGAGTAATGTTGGTTCTAGCTGTTGCAGTTGCGGGAAAAGATTAGCTGCATAAGTTCCGATTCCAGTTGGTTCCGGTGTTAAAAAGGATAAATTAATTAACAGTGAATTAGACATAATTTTATGGAACAGAATTGAGCCCAATTGTAGGGGCTGGTTTTACCAACAATAATTGCCTAAAACCCATAACCTCCTAAACCCGCCCCGCCCAACGAACAATCAAAATGTACATTTTTATGCTTGCACAGAAGTCAGATTTCATGTAAGTTATTGGCGGTGTAGGGCGGGTTTATATAAATTGTTTCTCATCATTAAATATTGTTGGTAAAACCCGCCCCTACGCAATTTATCGATCGCGATCGCTCTAGAGCATTTGAGCTATATCGGCAGGATTCGGCAGCCGAATTGTAGCATACTCTTGGTGAATGATCTCAAAAAAAATCTTGACTTTTTTATCGAAACGTGCAAGTCTAAAGTTCTGACTGCGCTGCTGTGCACCAGCTTGAAGTTCTGCTAGCAAATCGGGATTAACAATTAGTTGATGTGAATGCTGGCACAGTTCCTCAACGGTATTGAACAAAAAGCCCGATCGCCCATGTTCCACAATTTCCGGTTGGCCGCCGCCGTTAAAAACAATCGGAGCACAACTATTTTGCATTGCTTCGACAGTCGCCATCCCGAAATGTTCAAATCTTTGAGGATTGACTTCACCCAAACCGCAGCCGTGCCAAAATATGCTCGCTCTAGCATAAAGTGATTTTACCTCATCGAAGTCAGCATTCACTTTTAGCTCGATCGCCCTTGAATCTTGCTTCAATAAATTCTGAACCGTCTTTAAATAAGGATTTTTCGGAATGCTGCTGCCGGCTAAAATTAGCCGCCATCCTTGAAATTCTTCGGGATAATCTGCTAGCAATCTGCGGAAAGCTTGAATTAGTTCAATTTGCTTTTTTGTTCCCCCAGCTTCAAACTGTCCCACCGCCAAAATTATGTTTTCTTTCGGCACTTTAACTGTTGCCATTTCCACAGGCGGATAAAGCAAAAAAGTTGGCTTTAGGTTCCAGCGTTTCTCCAGCCATTTGACAGTAAATTGACTGTTGGCAATAATAAAAGTGTAGTCATCGACAGCAAAGTGACGGTTGCGGAAGGTATTGGGAAAGTGACAGAAAAATACTGAAATTGGCGACAGCGGTTTCACTTTTTCCAGTTGGTTCGCGTTGATAAAAATATCGTAGTTTTTGCTTTCTCTGGCAATTTCATCAAAGGGATTTTCCATATCTTCCGCGATGATGCTGGAATCGATGCACTGCATTCCGCGTTTCTCGTAAAACGCCAAGGGAATAATTTTAATTTTGCACTCTGAAAGGTTGAGTCCGTACCACGATTCTAAGTCGGAAATAGCAACGGGTTTGTTGGCGATAAAAGTAATTTCAAATTCATTTTGCAGCAGCGAGGCGAGGGTAGCGACGTATTTTTGACCCCCGCCGATAAAATGCAGTCCGTGATCGTAAATGCCGATCGACATTTTGCGATCGCCCCGAACCACCTGTAACCGAGATAAAATGCGATCGATCTTCAGGCGACTGTAAATTACCGCCAACTTTTCCGACAACTGTGGCAATACAGTTTCAATGATTTCCGGTTTCTGATAATCTAAAAGTTTTTTAATCGCTACAAATAAACTCTCGAACAGTAAATCGTACTGCTTGTTAGTAAAAAAATCCGAAGTGTGAATTCCTTTGACTAATTGCAAAGGTTCGTGTTTCGCCAAATACAAAAACCGATTGCGGTTGCAGAAATACTCGGTAAGTTTGCTGCCTTTACTCGAACCCCGATACTCGTGATGGGCGATCGCAGCAGGAATATAAAGCATTTTCCAACCGCGTTTGTGGCAGCGTTTGGCAAACTCTACATCCTCAAAATACATCACAAAATCTTCATCTATCGGCCCCACATCTTCCAGACATTCCCTGCGAAAAAGTACCGCAGCCCAACAAAGCCCTTCGACTTCCTGTTCTGTATCGTACTGTCCCGAATCTTTTTCGCCAAAACCGACATCTCGCCAATAAAAATTAGGTAATTGCTGAATACCTGCGCTGTTAATTCGCCCGTCTTTAAACAGCAATTTGCCGCTAGTCGCACCGACTTTATTATTAGTTTCTAGGATTTTGACAAGAATCTCTAACCAGCGACTGTCAAGGGTAGCATCGTTATTTAGAAAGCCGATATATTCCCCTTTTGCTTCTCTGATGCCAAGGTTGAGGGCTTTAGCAAAGTTGTTGGCGGAGTTGACAAAAATCCGAACTTTCGGAAATAGTTCGCGCAGGGAAGTAACGGAATCGTCTTGAGAACAATTATCAATTACAATTAAATCTAGTTGCGATTCGGGATACGCAAGTTTTTGTAGAGATTTTAAGCAATCTTTCGTGTGGCGCAGACCGTTATAGTTGACTATAATTAACGAGCATATGGGCAGTGTGGTCATCTTTGATGCTTTATTGTTGTCGATCGAGCAATTGAGCGCTAATCTTCTCTAAAATAGCACTATGTTGCTGCTGCACTGCTTTAATTTGCTCTATTTCCGACTGAAAAGTTGCGATCGCATTTTGTTGACTCTCAAGCTGTGCTGTAACTTCGGGAGATCCGCTGCTGAATTCCGCTTGAATTTTTTTCTCTAGGCTTTGTTGATTTTCTTGCAATTTTTGCAATTGAATGGTCAATGTTTGAACGACGCGGGTATTAGCGAAGTTGTAAATAACTTGACGTTCGAGTACGGGTCTGAGCAATTTTCGGACTATTTTTCTAACTGCAATTACTGCGGAACCCAGCCGCCTTTGGTAAGAGGTAATGGGGATGTTATAAATGTCGAAACCCGCCTTTAACAGGGCGATGTCTTCGTCATCTTCATTTTGGGCGATCGCACTATTTTCTCTTCCCAACAGCGACGACTCAGCAATACCAATTCGCGGCTCCAAAGTTTGCCGCAATTTATGTATTATCTGTTGAGTTGGTATTTCTTCGTACTGCAAACTTTTCTCTCCTTTAGATAACTTAGTATGACTTATTATGGAACAGGCATCTTGGCTGCTTGAATAATAATTGTAACTAATTGTGGAACAGGCATCTTGGCTGTTCAAGGGCGGGCAGGATGCCCGCCCCACAAGAAAATTCATCTCTTGTTAAATCGGGATTATTGCTTCAGATATTGGCAATATCTCAATTTAAGCTAACTCAACTTGACTGTCATCACCAATCATAAACCGCAGAGCTTTTGGACGAGCAGGTGCATTGGTGAGTTGAGATCGCTGCCCGATCACGCTGTCAACAATTCGCTGGTGAATGCCAAGTATTTTCGCCCCTTGCAATATTACACTGTGTTCGATATCAGCATCAATCATCGTCACGCGATCGGCAATACTGCTGTAAGGCCCGATAAAGCAATTTTCAATGTGGCAATTTTCCCCAATTACCACCGGCCCGCGAACTGTAGAATTAATGATTTCCGTTCCTTCTCCTATTTGCACTCGCCCGATAATTTGACTTTTCGCATCTACTTTTAATTGAGTTGAAGCTACGATACGGCTATCTAAAATGATTTGGTTTGCACTCAGCAAATCGTCTTTTTTCCCCGTATCCAGCCACCAACCCTCTAAATTGCAGGCTTCTACGTGTTTTTCCTGATTGATGAGCTGTTGGATGGCATCGGTAATTTCGAGTTCGCCCCGGGGCGAAGGTTGAATTTGATCGATCGCCTCGTGGATAGTAGGAGCAAAAAAGTAAATTCCCACCAGTGCTAAATTTGACGGCGGAACTTTGGGTTTTTCTACTAACTGCAAAACTCGCCCGTTATCATCAACTTTTGCAACACCGAAAGCAGAGGGATTGGGAACTGGACGCAGCAAAATCAGGCCGTCTAATTTTTGCTTGTTAAAAATCTCTAAAAACGGATCTAGCTGATTTTGAATTAAGTTATCTCCCAAATACATAATAAACGGAGAATCGCCCAAAAACGGCCTAGCAACTTTCACCGCGTGAGCGAGTCCCGCGGGCTCTGCTTGCAAGATATAAGTAATTTTTGCACCGAAGCGAGATCCATCTCCTGTTTTCGTCTTCACCTCTTCCCCGGTTTCGGGACTGATAATAATCCCAATATCTGTAATCCCGGCCGCCACAATTCCTTCAATTCCGTACCACAGTATCGGCTTATTTGCTACAGGAACCAACTGCTTAGCACCCGTATAGGTGAGGGGACGCAAGCGTGTTCCTTTACCGCCAGAGAGGATGAGTGCTTTCATTGGGTGAACTCTGAGTTATCCTTTAGGGTTTGCGGTGCTGGCAACTATTGCCTGCACTTGTTCGCTCTTGTTGATTTTAAACTACCGCTACCCCGCTGGCAATAGTTGCCGTGTATCCTGATACAAATGATTTATTTTGTTCAAACTTTTATAGTGCTGGACACACAGAGTGTCAGGAACCAGGTTTACTGCCACAGGAACCAGTTAAAAGCTGAGTTTTTTGTCAAAATACCCCTTTTTTTAGGTTGCGAGTGCGCCAGTCCCGATTTAATTGCGTACTCTTTTAATAACGACCGTATCGGGCAATCACTTGACTACCACTATTGTTTTGATTTGTCAACCAAGCCCACATCTGATCGCCCAGACAAAAATGCCACCATTCGTTAGGATGTTGCTGAAAACCCGCAGCTATCATCGCATTTTTTAAGGTTTGCCTGTGACGGTGGTATTGCTGTGCTTGTGGGTGATTGCTGTTAGCAAAATAATCTGGATAAGAACGTTCTGATATTTCATCAATTGGAGAACCCATCTCAATTTGCCGATTATTTTCATCCACTAAAGTTACATCTAAAGCTGCACCTGTACTGTGAGGGGGAGGCGTCGCGCGATCGAGGCTCGGCACTGCCCAAAATTGATATACGTGTTCTATAATCACTTGGCGTTTGTCTTCCGAAACCGGAAATTCGCAGCCTTGAGCTAGGGCAATTTGATTGAAAGTATAATCTACCATAAATTGCTGCACTTCCACCGGCCGATAAGCGTCAAATATCAGAATTTTCCAATTAGGGTGATTTTGTTGTAGCTGGGTTTGAGCAGCGATTAAACTATCTACAACTCCTTGCCGCAAATAGTAAGGTGAATCTGCTTTGCTGTTGTGATAGGGAGCACCCAACTTTTGATAAGGGTGCGGGATTTCAAAGACAAAATGTTCTGGTGGAATGGGGACTAAAAGTTCGCCGCATTCGTCTATTGCTATTTGCTGATATGGTTTCATATCAAGGTTTTACTCTACTTTATGATTACTGATGAACTACAATACTCAGTATATGCTTTTCACTTTAGTCCGTCGCGCTGCAAATAGCAAAGCAGCTAGAATATCCTCATGTTCTAAATCGTCATAGTCATCCATAATTTCTTTAGCATTCATACCAGAACTGAGTAATTCAAGAATCAACTCTACTGGATATCGGAGACCGCGAATACAAGGTTTTCCGTGACATATATTTGAATCGAATGCGATTCGCTGCAAAAGCTGGTTTTCCATATTTTAGGAGCAAATATTAAATATATCCTAACCTAAAGAGCGTAGCTTTCGATCGGTTTGTAGTAAAGACTTTAGTGCTTTCAATCTCCACCTAAAGTCCTAAAGTCCTTACTGCCAAAAAAATCCTAACTTTGGCGGTAAGCAACTACCGCATAAAACGGATCGCCGCTTCCTATTCGCAGCATTTGCATAAAACTCGGCAAGTTAGGCTTGCGAACTATTACTTCCGGCTTGCTAAATCCGGGTATGTTCGCTCCTTTGACAGAATCAAAGTAACTCTTGACTAATTCTACCCGATCGCCCTCCGAACCTTCCCGCCAAGCCGCGATCGCCTTTTGATAAAACATCCGGTTAGAAAAGCTGATAATTGCTACGCCACCAGGCTTCAAAATTCGATGAATCTCTGCAAAAATCGCATCTGGGTATTGCAAATACTGTATCGAAACGCAGTTGACAACTGCGTCAAACTCTGCATCTGGCAGCGGCAATTTGGGATTTGCGTTCAAATTTTGCACGAAATAATGATTTAGTCTGGGATTTTTTGCCAACTCCTCTTCATTCATGCCGTGTCCTTCAACATGGGCAAATTCCATCTCGTCTGGCAAGTGAGAAACCCAACTGCTCATCATATCAAAAATCCGAGTATTCGGTTTCAGCCGTTCCCGGTACAAATCGGTTAGTTGCTGAATGAATCCATCGTCCACGTGAGTCACAAACCGGGGATAGGAATAGAACAAATTGTCGTCGGTATCGTCTAACTTGGTACGCTGATTTCCTTGGAGTGTCATAACGTGCAATGTGCGATCGTAACTTTACTCTTCTTATTTTACTAATAATTAAGAAATGTAAATAGATTCCGCAGGATGGATTTCCGGCACTCGCCCGCTCCAATCTTAAATCATCCCCTTCAGAGTCTATTGAGTATTTCTCTTATGCAATACTCTGCTTCATTCAGCTTGTCACCACAGCTTCCGGCTCGTTTATATGTTGATTCACCAGCAATAATAGCTGACCGAGCGGCTTCAAAATAAGGCATGAGCTGGCTCTTTATAGACGGATCGATCGACTCATCTTTTTTTAAATCATCACACAGGCTAGACACTGCCCATTTGGCATCACTCATCATTGTTGTTTCGTAGGCTTCTTGCACCTCGGCTTGGGCGTTGTTTAATTGCTGAAGGATTTGATGCAATTTTTTTCTTTGCTCTTCGGACCTCACATTCATCACTCCTTGAGAGACTAACTTATATAGGAATAAAACAAATTATCGTCGGTATCATCTAACTTGGTGTGCTGATTTCCTGGGAGTAGCATAACGTGCGATCGCAAACGTAATTTTACTCTTCTTATTTTAGTAATAATTAAGAAATGTCAACACGTTTAACAAAAATTTAGCTGGTTTTTGCGATCGCCCTTATTATACCAATCATGAAAAATAAAGCTACAGATAGTTTTGACCAAGT
Source organism: Microcoleus sp. F8-C3 (assembly GCA_036704825.1). Taxonomy (GTDB): domain Bacteria; phylum Cyanobacteriota; class Cyanobacteriia; order Cyanobacteriales; family Microcoleaceae; genus Microcoleus. The sequence continues at coordinate 56,916 of JAUBSN010000021.1, forward strand.
AAAGCCAAAATAACAGATATCCGACTTTTGAAAGAAGTCCGGGATCTGACAAGGGTGAAGAATTGGCATTTTACGTAAATCCGATCGCCGAAAATCTGTTGACGCCCCCTTGACAAACCCCAAAAAGTATCATACTCTAATAATACGAACGCTAACTAATTAACAGATGGTTATTACATCCACTGTCGATCGCACAAATCTAGCTCAGTGGCACGAAGTTCTCGCCCCCCAAAGCCTGGGCTACCGGATCAAACTGCTGGGGCAGCTAAGCAGCCGCCGACTGCAAGAGGTACTCGAACCCTTTGGATTGACACCTTTTCACTGGCTGGTACTGTGCTGCTTGTGGCAAGAGGACGGTTTGCCGACTTCCAGCATTGGCGACAAACTGCAACAGGTAGGCGGGACGCTGACAGGCGTGATCGATCGCATGGAAGAAAGAGGCCTAGTCCGCCGGGAGAGAGATTGTCGCGACCGGCGCATTTGGCGCATTTGGCTGACAGACTCCGGCAGGGAACTGCAAGAGGTATTGCCCCCGCTGGTAGCTGCAATCAGAGATCGAGCTTTCGATGGCATTCCAGAGGCCGATCGAGAACTCTTTTCCCAACTGATCGATCGGGCGATAGTCAATCTCTCCTAAACCGACAAATCGCTCTTTTGAGTGAAGCGCAGCAGCATCTACCTCCACTAAATTACTAATAACGGCAAAATACTACGCACTCTTAAAACAAGCAGTCTTACTAAATAAAAACTACGTACCCTAAACAAACGGCATCTTACTAAACTATCAGGAGTCAAATACCATGAAAGGCACAAACGAAACCAACCCAGCAGAATTCAACGGCAACGGTAACGGCAAAGCAGTCGCCGTATTAGAAAAGCCGATCGACGACGACAGCATCGCTAAAAGCCTACCCGTAATCCCCGCCCCAGAGACAGAAATCAACGCCCCCGCCGAGGTCAAAACAGGCGCAGAAACAGAACTCCAAGCACCCCTGCCGGCGGCTGCAACACCCAAGAAAAAAGCCCCGAAAGCGTTGATATTAGCAGTGCTGGGCATAGGGGCGATCGCAGCAGGCAGCTTCGGCTATCGCTACTGGCAATACGCCTCCATCCACCAAGAAACCGAAAACGCCACAGTAGCCGGACACATCCACCAAATCAGCAGCCGCGTCAACGGTACTGTCAGCCAAGTCTTGGTACAAGACAACCAACAAGTAAAACCCGGACAACTGCTGGTCGAACTCGACCCCCGCGACTACCAAGTTAAAGTCCAACAAGCCCAAGCAGCCTTAGAAAACGCCCGCCGCCAAGCCGAAGCAGCCGAAGCAAATATTTCCCTAGCCTCTCAAACCAGCCAAGGCAAAACAGCCCAAGCCCGAGGAGATATCAGCGGTGCAAACGCTGCGATTTCCACCGCCCAAGCAGCACTCACAGAAGCCCAGCAAGGCGTACCCGCAGCACAAGCTACCGTTGCTGAAGCCGAAGCTGGCGTACCCGCGGCGCAAGCCAAAGTCGTCCAAGCCGAAGCCGGAATTCCCCAAGCCCAAGCCAAAGTGACGGAAGCCGAGGCCGGGATTGCCGCAGCGCAAGCTCAGCTAGTACAAGCGCAAGCTAGTCTCGTTAAAACGCAAGCCGATTATAAACGGTACGAAAGCTTGCAGTCTGAAGGTGCGATCGCCCGCCAGCAACTAGACGCAGCGAGAGCCGCCTACGAAGTAGCCCAAGGCCAAACCACCGCAGCCCAACAAGGAATTGCCCAAGCCAGAGCGCGCTTAGCCCAAGCCAAAGAAGGCGTAACCGAAGCTCAAGCAGCAGTAGCCCAAGCTCGAGAAGGAGTAAAACAAGCCGAAGCCCAAGTAGCGCAAGCTAAAGTCGGCATCGCCAGCGCTCGAGCTAAAGTCGCCGTAGCCCAAGAAGGCATCAGCACCGCCGAAGCCAAACTTGCTGCATCAAAGGGCGGATTGCAACAAGCTCAAGCTACGGGCGAACAAACTAAAGTCAGCAGATCGCAGTATGATGCTGCTAAAGCTGCGATCGGGCAATCCGAAGCCGCGGTTAAAGACGCTCAACTGCAACTTTCCTACACGAATATCACCGCTCCCGCCGCCGGACAAATCGGCCGCAAATCCGTTGAAGTCGGGCAGCGGGTGCAGCCGGGAACTCCGTTAATGGCTATAGTAAGTAATGATTTGTGGGTAATTGCTAACTTCAAAGAAACGCAACTGGCAAACATGAAACCAGGCCAAAAAGTAGAAATTAAATTAGATGCTTTTGGTAGTCGCAAATTTGAAGGTCATCTCGATAGTTTCTCCCCTGCTTCTGGCGCTCAATTTTCCTTATTGCCTCCCGATAATGCTACGGGCAATTTCACCAAAGTTGTGCAGCGGATTCCGGTGAAAGTTGTGTTCGATCCCGAAAGCATTAAAGGCTATGAATCGCGGATTGCACCGGGGATGTCTGCTACGGTAAATGTTGAACTGAAATAAGCGAAGAACCCGGATGTTGACACGGATACACGGATGAGTTGAGAAGTCGGGGATTTGATTTTTTGGGCTTAAGGGCGACTAGCAGGAGAAATCCCCGACTTCTTGGAGAAGTTTGAGAAGTTTGAGAAGCCGGGGATGTGATTTTTTTGGGTTAAGCGCGATCGTCCCAAAAAATGCCACAATTGGTAATCATGTCAAGGTCAAAATGCCATGCCAGACCCCGAAAATCGACCCAGAGAATATGATGCCGTCCTCGGCACTCAAAATTCAACCCCGATCGATGCCGCAGTCTTAGGAGGCATCCTCGGCGTTAAAAGTCGCTTAGCTTCGACCATACTCAAAGTCCGAATCGCCACACTTTCGGAAGCGCTGAACTATGGAGAAGCAGGGTTAGATTTGATTATTAGTGCATTGCAGGATGAGTCAATGCAGGTAAGATTAGCTGCCTATTCACTGCTGAAAGATATGGATGACTTAAAGGTAAAACCGCAGTTCCCCCAAGACTATCTCCCTACATTTGACTTTGATGTAATCACAGTCGATGCGTATGGAAAAGAAAACAGTCGCAGCAAGTCCTTTGCTCGCTTCTTTCCTGAAGACTTAGGGAACGGAATTGTACTGGAAATGGTTTACATTCCCGGCGGCACATTTATGATGGGTTCGCCAGCAACAGAGAACATTAGACGTGATAGTGAAAGTCCACAGCATCTAGTCACAGTACCGGCTTTTTTTGCAGGAAAATACCCCATCACCCAAGCACAGTGGCAAGCTTCATGGGAAACAACCCATCGGGCTTCAAAGGCGAAAAACGTCCTGTAGAAAATGTATGGTGGCACAAAGCCGTCAAATTCTGTGGCAAACTCTCGCAAAAAACCGGGAAACAATATCGCCTCTTGAGTGAAGCAGAATGGGAATACGCCTGTCGTGCCCGAACTACAACCCCATTTCATTTTGGGGAAACTATTACCCCGGAATTAGCCAACTATAACGGAAACTACCCCTACGCAAACGCCCCCCACAGGACTTTACCGTCAACAAACAACCGATGTCGGGAGTTTTCCCCCCAATGCCTTTGGACTGTCGGATATGCACGGCAATGTTTGGGAGTGGTGCAGCGATAGGTGGAACTCGAACTATCAGGGCGCACCAACTGACGGAAGTTCCTGGGAAACTGGCCCAGATGATTGGCCTGTGCAGCGTGGCGGTTCCTGGAGCAACAATGCCGTCGGTTGCCGCAGTGCCAATCGTAGCAGGAATTCGGCGCACGATTGGTGGGGGCTCTGGGGTTTTCGCGTAGCGGTGGCGTCGGTTTCTCTCTCCTCCTAGTTTTCCCGGTAAGGACTCTTCTTTACCCTTTTACACTTTTGCCCTCTGCACTTTTTCCTTTTCCATGAAGGCAGAAGGCCGATCGAACTTTTTTCAGCAACTACATCATGCTCGATCGCACATCCCAATCATTGCACTGACCAGTCTTCAAACCTCAATCCAGGGATTCTTTCAAAATCTCGGCGATTCCGGGTAAGTAGAATGCCGCTGTTTGAAAGTGCGATCGCGGCAATCCGTAAATCTTGCGTGCCAACGCGGATTTTTTGCCGCAAAAATTCCATATAATAATGTTGAGACTCTCGATCGAAGTCAAGCAATTCAAAATCGGTCAGATAGTTGATGGTTTTTCGCAGACTTGCATAAGCTGATATTATTTCATCCCCTGATGTCGCTCGTCTGATACGGTTAAGTCGTCCATACATTTGCTCTTCAAATGTAACGATCGTAATAGCAATATCTTTTGGATTAACTTTACTGACACGCTGCACTATTTGTGGATGCCCCTGCTGAAAAAGTGTGGCATGGTCTGTATCGAATATCCACAAAGTCACTTAGCTGTTTCCTCCACCTCAATTTTATTGGTGGCTTCTGCCTCCTCTAGTCGATCGTAATATTCTGCCATTTCTGCATTCCTGTCGCGGCGCAGTTCTTCAATATCTTCTAGCATCTCATCAAAGTGCGGATCGTTTTTAAAGGCTCCTGCCCACTTCATTAAAGGATTTTCAGCTTGGGGAATGTCTACTGTCAGAGAGACTATTTCGACTTTTTTTAGACGCTCGGTCAACAATCGGTGCAAAATTTTTAAAGCTTCTTCTTTAGTAGATCCTGAGCTTCTGCACTCGGGCAATTCCCAAACTATTGCGCTGTAGAGGTCTTCATCGTGCTTTTCAATTAGAACTTGATAAGTTAATTGGGTTAAAGGATTCGGAGTAGGGGTTAATACTGTGGCATTCATCTGTTTTTTCTGGTTGGTTATATTGGGCATTTTAACGCATTGTTTTTCAAACATCCAATTAATTCTTTTCGCCATGCTTTCAATAGATGTCAGCGGTTCAGAACGCCGCAGCACTTAAAGAAGTCGGGGTTATAGCCTTTACCAATCATTCAAGGCTGCGATCGCCATTTCAATCAACTCTCAATACATATCAACTCAGAAAAATATTATTGCCAAGAAAAACACTCTATGGTAAACTAGAAGATTGTGAATATTAATCAAAAGTAAAGTAACAAGCCCGGAGAAATCAAAATGACACAGCAAACCCTGCACGGAACCAGCCGCAAAAGAAAAAGAACATCGGGTTTTCGCGCCAGAATGCGGACTGTAAACGGTCGATTGGTAATCAAAGCCCGCCGCAGCAAAGGTCGCCACCGCCTAGCAGTCTAGCGCTGCATCAAGGTTGAGAGACCTCAACGATCGCCCTACGCCATGTTGCCCGAGACAAACCGACTCAAGCACCGAAAAGACTTCAGCGCCGTCTACCGCAAGGGAATCCGCCGCAACTCCGCTCATTTCAGCTTAAGAGCTCTGCGTAAACCCAAAAGCGTCGAATTAAGCAAACCGACAGCCGAGAAATCCTTGCAGCCCACTCGCACAGGCATTTCTATCAGCCTGAAGGTTAGCAAGCGCGCCGTAGTCCGCAACCGGATTAAGCGTCAGATTCGGGCAGCTTTGCGGCAGCTATTGCCCCGATTAAAATGCGGGTGGGATTTAGTAATTGTCGTGCGTCCGATCGCACAAGAGTGCAATTATGCAGAAATTCTGCAAGAATTAGAGCAGTTGTTGGTAGAAGCCGAGGTACTAAATGGGAATTCGAGAAGAAGTATATTATGAAGGCGGTCCGGCGCTGGGAGACTTGATCCTCAACTTACTCCTGGGGCTGACTGTGGTGGGAATCCCCCTCGCAGTAGGAGCAATTGTCCGGGCTCTGTGGCTGCGGTATCGGATCACGAGCCGCCGAGTATCCGTAACCAGCGGTTGGATGGGGGGCGATCAGACAGACGTTATCTACTCAGATATAGTCAAAATCGTCACAGTACCTCGCGGTTTCGGGACTTACGGAGACATGGTGCTCACCATGAAAAATGGCAGCCGCTTGGAACTCCGAGCTATTCCGAAATTTCGAGCAATGTATGACTACATTAACGAAAAACTGCCCGCAGCAGTTCAAAAAGCAAACGCGGCCCAAGCTAAATAACCAAACCGCTTCGCCCTCAAATCAGGGTAAAGTCAGTGCGAGTATTGGCAAACTCATTACAACAAACCGCTAGCGGGCGGTCGATCGACGGGCAATGTCCTAAGATATAGACAAAACCCTGAAAATTGAGGCGGCTCGCGTTAAGCGGGTAAAAATAGTTCTCAACAGCAAACATAGAGCAGCTAAATTAACGAACAAGCGAATGGATTTTGGTATCTCGTTTCTCTCCAACAACCTCATGCTGCCGATCCTAGATTTTTTCTACGGGATCGTGCCAAGCTACGGTTTAGCGATCGTAGCACTGACGCTCGTGATTCGCTTTGCTCTTTATCCTCTCAACGCAGGCTCTCTTCGCAATATGCGGCGCATGAAAGTAGCGCAGCCGTTGATGAAAGAGCGAGTAGATCAAATTCAAAAACTCTATAAAGACAATCCTGCAAAACAGCAGGAGGAAATGAGCAAAGTATACAAAGAATTTGGGAATCCTCTAGCAGGGTGCTTCCCGTTGCTGGTGCAAATGCCAGTGCTGTTTGCACTGTTTGCCACACTCAGGGGTTCGCCATTTTCAGACATAAATTACAGCGTCAACATTCAAGTTTTGCCCGAAGAACAAATCGAAACTGTTCAACCGCAAGCTTTTGCGACACCGCCACAAAATATTTACGTCACAGGTACTTTTCATGCTCCAGTTGTGGGCGTAATTCCAGGCGGCGACAAACTCGCAGTCGGCGACACAACCAAGATTAATTTTCAAACCCCAGAGGGCAAACCTCTCAAAACCCTAGCGGCAGAAAAAAAGAGCGAAATCGACTTTGAACCCGGCTGGAAAGTCATCAAAGGCGAAGAAGTGGTCAAGGTAGATGAACAGGGCAACATCACGGCATTAGCGCCCGGTGAAGCGACAGTTCAAGGCACAGTCCCCGGATTGGCTAGTAACAAAGGATTCCTGTTTATTGAAGCTCTAGGCCGCGTTGGCGCGATCGACTCAGACGGTACAATCCACTGGGATATTTTGGTGATGATCCTGGGCTTCGGCATCAGTTTGTATATCAACCAAACTCTTTCGGGACAAGCACAAGGGCCAAACGACAACCCCCAACAGGCTACAGTCAACAAACTGACGCCTGTCATATTTTCGGGGATGTTTTTGTTCTTCCCGCTGCCCGCTGGCGTGTTGATGTATATGCTGATTGCTAACATCTTCCAGACAGTTCAGGCGTTTATTTTGTCTAAAGAACCGCTGCCCGAAAACCTGCAAAAAATAGTGGACGAAGCAGAGGCGAAAACCAAAAAAGACCAGGGATTAGATGCCATTCCCTTTGAGCCCAAGCGTTCTAAGAAAAAGGCTTGATTTTAACAACAATGAAAGACTCTCAAATGCAGCGCGGACAGGCATGGTTAGAAGAATTGCTACAACTGTCCGCAATTCCTTCAAAAGTGGTATGCGAACAACGAGAAGATTGCTATTGGATGACAATAGATGAAAGCAATCTGACTCGAGAACAAGTTGCCATCTTAATCGGGCCAAATGGTAATGTAATAGATGCCATTCAATACCTCTGCAACACGATTCAAAATATAGGTCAGGAAGTAGAGGACTCAATTCCTTATACAGTTGAACTCAATGGCTATCGCAGCCGCCGCCAAGAGGAATTGCGCTCGATGGCAGAGTACGCAGCAGATCAAGCCCGATCGACGGGAGTTGAAGTTGAAATAAAATCGCTGTCTTCGGCAGAACGCCGTCAAGTCCACAGCTTTTTGAGCGAATGTGAGGATATAGAAACTTACAGTCAAGGACAAGAACCCGATCGGCGTTTGGTAGTGCGGCTGCGCTGACGTTAAAGAAGGAAGAAGGAAGAAGGAAGAAGTTAAAAATTAACTATTCCTTTTGACCTTTGAATTCAAGCAGTAGGAAGGCAAAAGATTATGGAGACAATTTATATTCCTCATCTCCTCACAAAAAATGAGCGGAAAGAGGTCATTGATTTTGAAGAATTTATCCCCGATTTAGAAACTTTGACTCCGGTGCGGGGGCGACTGCAAGTGACTCACCAAGGGAATTATCTGGAAGTGAAGGCGAAAGCAGAAACAATAGTTACTCTCACCTGCCACAGATGCTTGAAACAATACAATCACCGTTTGGCACTCAACACATCTGAACTAATCTGGCTGGAAGAAACAGCAAATCAGACAGATTCAAGTTCAGCAGAAATAGAAGTTGCTTTAGAAGATTTAGTGGAAAATTTATCGCCAGGTGGCAATTTCTCTCCGGGCGATTGGGTGTACGAGCAAATGTGTTTGGAACTGCCGCACAAACAGCTATGCGATGCTAAATGTCCGGGAATTTCTTTAACTGATGATGCAAATACAGAAAGCACCGAAACAGTCTCAGACAGTCGCTGGGCGTCTCTGGAAGCACTTAAAGGGCAATTGTCTTAGTCATTAGTCATTAGTCAACAGTCATTAGTCAGCACTCAGCAGTAAGCAGTAATCACTCAGTAGCTAAGAACTAATAACTGTGGAATAAAGGACGGCAAAAAAATCACATTGGCTAACATTTAATAACCAATAACTAATAACTCAGAACTAATGACTAAGGACTAATAACCAATGACTAATAACCAATGACTAATGACTATTTTTAGCGACGAGTTTGAACTACTCCTGCGATCGCGCTACCCCCTAATTTACATTCCCACACGGGAGGAAGAGCGCGTAGAAGCGGCGATCGCCCAAAGTGCCAAAAAACAAGGTGCTCGCGCCGTCTACATCTGGGATTTTGTAGAAGGCTACCAAGGCAATCCCAACGATGCCGGTTTTGGCAAGCGCAACCCCCTGCAAGCTTTGGAATTTATCGAAAAACTGCCCGCAACAGCGCCGGCAATTTTTATTCTGCGCGACTTTCAGCGGTTTTTGGAAGATGTCTCGATTTCCCGCAAGCTGCGGAATTTGGCGAGACTCCTCAAGTCTGTACCCAAAAATATTGTCATCGTATCTCCTCTAATTTCGATCCCGGAAGACCTCAGCGAAGTGATGACTGTTTTGGAGTTTCCCCTGCCTGCGGCGGCGGAAATCAAAATTGAGGTAGAAAGGCTGTTAGGGGCTACCGGACAAGCCATTGAAGGGCGTTTGCTGGACGAAATGGTGCGCTCCTGTCAAGGGTTGTCGATCGAACGAATCCGCCGAGTTTTGGCAAAGGCGATCGCCACCAGAGGCGAACTCCATCCCGACGACGCGGAACTGATTTTAGAAGAAAAGCGCCAAACAATTCGCCAAACTCAAATTCTGGATTTTTACCCAGCCCGCGAAAATATCTCCGACATCGGCGGTTTGGACAATCTCAAAGAATGGCTGCTGCGGCGCGGCGGTGCTTTTACCGAACGAGCCCGCCAATACGGTTTGCCGCATCCCAGAGGTTTGTTGTTAGTGGGAATTCAAGGAACCGGAAAATCCTTAACAGCAAAGGCGATCGCCCACCACTGGCATTTGCCTTTACTGCGTTTGGATGTCGGGCGTTTGTTTGCCGGCTTAGTCGGGGAATCGGAATCCCGCACCAGGCAAATGATTCAGCTAGCCGAAGCTTTGGCCCCCTGCGTGCTGTGGATTGACGAGATTGACAAAGCTTTTGGGGGATTGGACGGTAAAGGGGATTCCGGGACAACCAGCCGGGTGTTCGGGACTTTTATTACTTGGTTGGCAGAAAAAACTTCGCCGGTGTTTGTAGTCGCAACAGCCAACAACATCCAGTCTTTGCCGCCAGAAATGCTCAGAAAAGGCAGGTTTGACGAAATATTTTTTGTCGGTTTGCCCAGCCAGGAGGAACGGCGGGCGATTTTTGAGGTACATTTGTTGCGGCTGCGATCGCACAGCATCAAAAATTACGATGTAGAACGCTTGGCTTACGAAACTCCCGATTTTTCAGGGGCCGAAATCGAGCAAACTTTGATTGAAGCAATGCACATTGGATTTAGCCAAAATCGAGACTTTACCACAGATGATATTTTAGAATCAGCTAGTCAGATGGTGCCTTTAGCCAGAACGGCTCAAGAACAAATTCAGTTTCTCCAAGATTGGGCCGCTGCTGGGAAAGCTCGCCTTGCTTCTAGATACGGCAGTTTGAGCCGCCGGATTCAAGGTTAAGCTTTTGAAGTCAGCAGTCAAGTTAGTAGCCAGTTGTCAGTTGGCAGTTACCAGATTTTACTCAACACTCAACCTTCTTCCTTCTTCCTTCTTCCTTCTTCCTTCTTCCTTCTTCCTTCTTTCTTCTTCCTTCTTTTGCGGTTTTATGAACACTGTATATAGCGTTTTCAAATTTTTAGTAGGCTTTCTGCTTGCGATCGTCCTGATGGCAGGTGCTAGCGTTGCTGCTGCACTTTACTTTGCAGCTAAGCTAACTACTGTACCCGAAAAACCAGTTTTTCCCAACGACAAAACACCAGCTCAGGTTGCGGGTGCTGCGCCGAAGTCAACAGCCCAGGCTACCGCTGTTTCTACATCTAGCGATGCCTCATCTCCCAAACCGCTGGAACCGGGAGCTTACCGCGCGATGGTGACTCAGCCGATCGGCTTAATTCTCCGGGATACTGGTAGCCGAGACTCGAACCGCATTGGCGGTGTTGGTTACAAGGAAAGAGTCGTAGTTTTGGAAGAGTCGCCCGACAAAGAGTGGCAGCGAATTCGCATTGAGGATGGCAATCGCGAAGGTTGGGTAAAAGGTGGCAATACTGAAAAAGTTGAGGAATAATAAATCGACAAAGAGGGAGATAAGGAAAGGGGGAGATGGGGAGACCAAAGGAAACCCTGTTAAATTCAACAGTTAAATTCATGCGTATATTCGTGTCCAAATCCGTGTCCAGCCCTTCTTCCTTCTTCCCTCTTCCTTCCCGTTTCCATTCTTTATATATTACAGGACTTACGCAGGCACATTACATATTAACTTTGCCCCCGCCTTGTTAATGGCTTTTTCTATTTCTTTTCCCTGGTGAATACTATAGTTTTCCATCATACACAAGCACCTTTCCAGAGTTTTGGTACGAGTTTTCTGTTGATAAAAGCCTCGAATGTAATTCCATCTATTCCGCTTTAAGTCCCGTTACCTTGCCCGCTCTCGTCGCACAAAGATGACAAAACAACTGCGGGTTCTGCACTATATATAGCGTGGCGTAAGTCCTGTTTCATCCCGACAGAGTTGCCCTAAAACAAAAGTGAATGCAGGAAGTCGAATTTGTATGCCACCTTCGACAACATGAAATTCTCCACCAGACGTAGCAATCAGCCGATCGACTCCGCAGAACTCACCATAGCAATTCTCGATCTTTAAAGCTTTCTCAAATACTGGTTTGGCTCCTAGGTTCATAGCTACAAAGAGCGGCAGAGCAAAAGCAGGATCGTGAATGAGTACACACCAAAGACCATTATTCCTAGAGCATAATAAAGTGCGGACTCCATTCTGAATGAGTCTGTTTTGAAATCTAATTTCGGCCAACTCTCGAATCAGTACAAAGGTTGGGTGGGTTTGGCTGTAGGGAGCCAAAGATTTTCGGTTAATCGGACCAAACTGCCCAACACATGCAGGGTTATTAAACATATCTTCCCGCACGTAGCAATCATGGCCAATCCACTCTCCTGTATCCTCTCGTTGATACTTCCCCAGTGCCCCACAAAACTCCTGCTCCGTTCCTTGATAGATAGAAGGTATTTGAGGTCCTAGAATCAAGCAAGCTAGAGCAAAGTGGAGACGGACTCGAGCATCGTCTTGGTGTGCTAGACGACTCGAAAACTCATGAAATATTCTAGTTGTGTCTTGGTTATCCAAGAACATAATATTGTTCTTCCAACCAGCATAATATGCCTGCGATGGAGCAAGAAAACCACAAAAATACTCTGCTAAACCCCCTAACCAATTGCCATCACCAAGAGAATGCTTGATGTTATAATACGTTGGGTAGTCTATCAGATTAGAAAATTTCGCACCATTGTATGCTGTTAATTCTTTGTGAGTGCTTCCAGCGTGTTCGGCTATCTGAAGAAACTGCTTTTTGCCCAGGTAGGTAGTGTACCTTGATATCTCTTCAACGCAAGGCTTCCAGAAGTCCAGACCAACGTGACGTGCCGAATCGTATCGAAAGCCATCAATGTCCGTTTCCGCAATCCAATACTTGAGGTGGTCAATCAGCAGATTTTGAACGTAGCTTGTCTCTGTTCGCCAATCTTCCAAGAAGCCAAATAGTCTTTGATTCACCATATCGGTGTATTCAGGACTGTGGAAAAGTGAAGTGTTCTGTACTTCTATTGGAAAGGGCATTACAGCGGTGTCATCGCTTTGCAAGTATTTAAACTCCCCTCCGGTCGGACCCCCATACTGCTCCCACTGAATACTATCTGCGATGTGATTGTTAACGACATCTAAAATCACAGCGATGTCAGCTTCATGAGCTTTAGCAACAAGCTCGCGCAGACACATGAGTGTACCCAGACGCGGATCGACCATCAACAAGTGGATGGGATGATAGCCGTGGTAGCCGTCAGCAGCGTTGACATACACAGGGCTGAGAATAATTGCTCTTATTCCCAATGACTGCAAGTATTCTATTTGCTCGATCGCGCCACGAATTGTTCCACCGTGACTGGCATATGGACAACAGGGATCGTAATTGACTGCACCTAGACCAGTGCCATTGAATGCCGAACTCCGAGCAAATCGATCGATGATTATCGAGTAAAACAGACGTGTATTCCAATCTTGCGGGCTGGCTGTCATTTCAATTTGTGGTGTTGGTCCATACACAGGCTGATTGTTCGCAAATCCCAGAAACCCTGATTGGATCTCAGCCATTGACCGAGGTGCTTCATCACATACAATAACAAAACGCGATCGCACACTTGTATGCTCCGAACCAAACATATCAACATAACCCAGCTTGTATCGATATCCTCCCCCGCTACTGATAGGTGGTAGGTTGACCGAAAAGATTTTGAAGCCATTTTCTACAAAGCCTTCAGTAGGTGTGGTAATTCGACCTGAATCGCAATATCCTTGTCCATCATTTAACTCATAAGCTATTTGTCCACAATGTGGATGATTAGATAAAGCGACACCAAATTTGATGCGGATTTTCTCGTCACTCCTAAACACCCAGGTCAATGGTGCAGTACCTGATTCCAGATGTACTTCACAGTATTCCTCAAAGTAGCGCATACGGTGGGTTGAAAAATAATTTCAAATATGATACCGTTTTAAGTGCCACAAGGAAAAAATGTTTTGCTGCTGAGTAAGATCGGTTGGAAAGATTGATTGCGATCGTCACGATCGCCGGTAATGTCGAGAGCCCCGTGTTCGTTACCTATGTTACGCAGATTCTAGCGCCACAATTGTCGTCGGGGGCGATCGTAGTTATAGATAACCTCAAAGTAGATTATGCTATCTGTGTGCAAGCTGCGATCTTTTGCGGTAGGAGCTAGAACCGAATTGCTCCCATTTACTACTAAATCATGTCACCTAGTAACATGACTAATTAGATCAGGCATTTTTGTAATTAGCAACTTGGATTAGAGATGCATAAATATAATTCGGAAAAAAATTATGGTTTTGATTATCTTAGAGCTATTTGCTGTATGCTGGTTGTTGCTATACATGCAGGTATACCAAGCTTAATGTTAAGCTATAAGAGCCTATATAATTTTATTGTTTATAACATAGGTGCTTTGGCTGTTCCTATCTTTTTTCAAATATCTTTTATTTTGTTCTTTTTCAGCCGACAAAAACAGGAAGATTACTTCTTTAAAAAAAGATTTATTAAACTTATAAAACTTTATTTAGTTTGGGGATTAATTTCTCAACTATATTTATTACTTATCAATGAAATTTCTGTCAATCAGTTAATGGATTTAACTGATATGAGAAAACTTATAGTTTTTATTATTACCGACGGATATTCTAACCCATTTTATTTTTTCTTTTCTTTACTCTTCTTAACCACTTTCGCTGAATTATTTGCTTTTTATATTGAAAAATCTAAAGTAAACAATGAACTAATATGTTATTCGGCTTTAATATTTTTTTGCATAATTGTTTTTCTTTTGCCTTTAAGTGTCATATTTTTTGGTAAGGAATTTGCTATTCTAGCGCAACACTTCAATCCTCTAAACTTTACACCTTATATTTTTTCCTCATTTTTAATAAAAAATGAGATCTCTCAAAATCAACTAAATAATAATTCCTATATAAATAAAAAGCAATTGCTGTTATTAATAATATTTGTTGTTTTTGCTGTTTGTGAATGGTACTATTTAGACTACCCCTTACTATGGGGTAGCTTGAGAGAAGATTCTTTACCAATTGATTCTGAGGATGCTCTACCAGTTTACTCTAGACTATCTTTAATTTTTGGTGCTTGGTTTATTACCTTAATATTCTTAAAAATTACATCAGAGCCGCATTTTATACTCAAATTATTTTCTGATTTATCATTGGGGATATATTGCGTACATACCTTTTTGGGAATATTGCTTTTAAGAATTTTTCCCTCTCTAGCTTATGCTAATGTTTTACTATTCTTTAGTATACTTTTATTGAGTACTATGTTGACTAAATTTTTGAAGGGTTTCAAAATACTTAAAGATCTTGTATGACGCGCCACGAGTTCCTCGAAAGAATCAACATATATTGTAGTTATTGCTCAATGGCTAGCCTCGACTTTATCCATGTTCCACAATTGCGAACCCATAGGCCAAAACCCTTAGTTTTCAGTACCTTTGACTTTTTCGATGTCACCGTAAATTACTGACAATGGAAAAAGGTTTGCGCGACTGGCTAGAACTTTTGGCAACTAACACGGGTTAGGTTCTTTGATTTGGATAAAGTCGAGCTAAAGTAGATATCAGGGAACTAATAACAATCCATTTTTTTGGCAACTATCACCATATCAATTAAATGCATTTTCTTTAACGTTTCATTTTGATTGACTTGGTTTTCAAGCTCTAATATCTCAGTAACACTCTCGATTGGTTTGACTGGTAGATATAGGCGTGCCTGAATTTGCGGGTATTCGATGTATGTGCCGACTTTCATGGTTTTATGAGTATAAAACTCAGAGTGATACGCTTCCCATTTCTCTACCTTAAATAGGGGTGTAGAGGGAATTTGATAATACTCAGATTGCGGTTTGAACTCATCCCCAAATGTCTGTTGTAAAGTAGGATGAAACGGTGTGGCAAGAAGGGTTTGGAACAAATCAAAGGGCATGTACCGAATCCCCAAACCTTCAGAATGTCCTTTTTTACAAATATTGAAAAATTCTTCCCGTGTAATCAGCTTACGAGCATGATCGAACTCTTTCTTACTTTGGACGTGATAGAGCAGGGGCGACTTACTAGCAAAGACGACCAACGAGCCATTGGGTTTCAGAAAGTTGTAAAAGGCAGCAACACTTTCCTGGATAGTGTCTAAAGAAATATGTTCAAAAACATGAGAACAAACAATCAGATCAAAAGGTCCATATTGTTTAATGGCTTGGCTTTCCATCACATCGTTGAGGAGCTGGACTTTCTCACTGTTAGGCGGTAATAAATGGATTTGTTAGATCGATCGATGGTATTCATCGGTTTGCACAAAGTCATCATCCTTTAACTTTTCAAACAATTGTTGGTCTTTGTCTAGCAGGCAGTTCGCAACCACTGAAGCGTGAGAGACTCTCCTGCGATCGGGTTCGACCAAAACAATTTTTTTGGCTGCCCACAGACGAGGGAGTAATCTGCCCAATCCACATCCAGCATCTAGAATAACAGCGTCAGACGCGATCGAATCTTCTAAGTTGTTCTCCCAGACTTCCATATCTCTGGCTTTCCAAGCTTCATGAGCCAGATCGGTGACCCACTGGTAGGGGTCTATAGTGTCGTAAGTTGTGGTAGTAATTTTTTCCATCAAATTCCTCCATGTTCCGTCTTAAAAAATCGCCCGATACTATCTGCCAAGAGTTCATCCTAGGATGACATTGGCTCCAAAACAACTTCTGCGATCGAGCTCTCTTTATTTTTACTGGGGCGATGAATTTTTTACATCTCTAGCAATTTCGGACCGTACACTAGCTGAGGTTAAACAGGAAGTCTTTAATCCCACCTTGCATCACAAAGGCTTGCGGAGTACATATAGCCCTGCATTACGAAACTTTTCTCCTTGCCATGTACCAGATGCCACAGGAGGAATGAATGTGTCGCATAATATTGTGTGACGACACATAAAACCACAGTCGATCAATCGGCAATTCTCGATTGCATAGCTGATGGCATCACGAACTTGGGGGTGGGCGGCATCGTCGATCAAAATGTACCCACCGCGCCCAAGATAAGGTATGGCGAGCATAATATCACTCAGGGCACGATCGTAGGTATGGTCTCCATCAACCAGAATTAAGTCGAAAAGCCCTGACAGCCGCGCCGCTTCAATCATTGCCTCCGGCGAATTCTTACTCTCAATGTAGGTAAATTTTTCACCCAAATACTCGCGCATTGCTCGATCCAGCTTAAAGTGAGGATCGATGCAAACGCCACGAAAATCGTCGAATCCCAAGGCGCGAATCGCCCCCAACACGATCATGGCTGAGCCACCAGCATCAGTTCCTATTTCCAAATAGCGTTTGGGTCCGAGACCGTAGACAAAAGACCAGAGAAAAAGTCGCTGAGCCAGTGGCATTAGTGAGAGCGATTGCTCAACCACAAATAGCTCTTCAGGGATTGTCCACTTCGTAGTTGATTCCACTTGATGTACAATTTGTGGGGCTTTGGCTAAAATATTAGATTGTCTTGGTAATTCTGCGGCAGGCGCTACGCTAGTAAAGTCTTGCTCTACCATATTTATTAAATACTGCTTCATCTGTTCATCAGGTGTCGTACTATTTCCAGTTGTCATTCGATTCTCCTGCTTGTAATTATGTTGAATTTTTGTGAATACTGTAGTTATTTTACCTGAAAACTTTAACTTTTACTCTTAACGGCTACCTCTTTCTAGGTCGTCGGGTCAACTAGAGCTATTTTTCAAGTCTCCACTCTACCCCGCTTCCGGGTCTGTTGTGGGTTGTTGACTACCAAACTTATCGATTGTCTCCTCCTCTACCAATGAGCTATCAATAACTATCAATTCCTCAGTCTTTTCTACCCAAACAAAGTAATTGTACAAACTGATTGATGTAATGAAAACGAGCAGCCCTTGTACAATCATCAAAAAACCAATACCACGCCCTTCGCCAGTTTCAACTAATCTACCAACCGTATTAGCCAGCGCCCCATCAGCAGATAGCATAGGTTCCAAAATGCGATCGACTAAGGGGCTGGCACTGAGATTACCGAAAGCCAAGCCCAAGCCTGTCACTGTGTTGAATAATGAGAGAACACGTCCGAGAACCTTTGGGTTAACGGTATTTTGCCAAATTGCACCGTTAGTGCTTAGAACAATAGGCAAGGTAAAAAACGACAGAAAAATACCAAAGGCTATGGTAGGGATCAAGGGTTTTATGCCAGCAATTACCAAACCTATTCCATTTAATGCCGAAAACAAAAACAGAGGAGAGACAGATTTTGTTCCTCCTCCCCAAATACTCATAACGATGCTGCCAGCAATCATTCCACACCCAGCAATTGACATCACGCTCCCAAATGTCGTAGCAGAAGAAAAGGATAATATCAGCGGATTAATTAAGACGGTAGTCATTCCATTAACAAAAAAATAAATTGTCATGAATGCCAGCAGGATCAGCAAAAAAGAACGAGATGAAATATTTTCCCAGCCGTAAATCATCTCGTTGATGATATTACTTTCATTATCTGGTGTGGTATTAGTTTCAGGCTGAGGAATCTGAATAAAGAGTAGCGTCAACAATCCAACGACATAGGTAGAAAAATCAATCAGCAGCAAGCCTTGAAGTTGTAAAGTAGCAATGAGTACACCAGCAATGATTGGTGCTGCAAGTTGTCCTACCGCTGTGCTAAACTGAATTAAGCCATTGGCTCTCCCAATCTGCTCCCTGGGAACCATCATTGGTAAAGCAGCGGCCTTAGCCGTCAATTGAAAAGAACCGCACACAGATGTCAAAAATGCAGTCACATAGGTATGCCAGAGTTGTAGATTATCGGTTAGTAGCAGTAAGGCGAGTCCTAGTGTGACAAAAGCCGCAGCTAGGTCACTGAAAACAATTATCCATTTTCGATTCCACCTGTCTACCAATGCGCCAACAAAGGGAGTGATTACTACACCTGGTAATGTTGTAAAAAATATAACTAAGCTTACTTGTGTAATGCTATGACTGTTCTGATAAACCCAGATACTTAAGCCAAATCCTGTGAGGCGAGTTCCGATTTCAGACACAGACTGCCCAAGCCAGAAGAGAGCAAAATTACGGAATTCAAGAATTAGTTCAATCGGTTGCTTTACATATTGCATGATTTTATTTTAATAACGGGAAAAGCTTTTTTAAGCTACTGAGGATGCTCTCAGGCTTCACTCTGTTCCATTGGTGAAAAATCTGCTTCCAGAGTTATGACCGCACCTTTTGGTACACCCTCCTTTACCAAAAGTTCCTGCCAAAATGCTACTAACTCTGTGAGTTCACCATAAAGCACAGGGCGATCGCCCTTTGTGAGAGCCTCTGCATCTTTGGCAGAACGGATTGTGCAGCAATTACTTGTCTTATCTTTCTATTATACGATCTAGCTGCGTAACAGCTTATTGTCAGCTTCGTTAACTCTGCTCTTGCTTTGACTCAGTAGATTTAGCTGCCTCTGTATTCTGCTTTTTTAACCGTGTCTCATCTGGTTTTTGGATTTGTTTGAGATGAATCTCATTCACCCGATCGATCAAGTTTTCTATTGCCATTTTTGCCATTTGTTGGTGTTGGGTTTAGTCGGCTACGTCGTAGCAACAATAAGCCGGAGTCACTCCCAAGATAAATTTCTCCTGTTCCGCTTCTAACAATTCCACAGTCGTGTTAGCAGAAATCCAATTCTCCTGAAAAGGAAAGGAGGTAACTATACTGGCGAGTATCCAGGCGAAAGCGGGACAAATTACGGGCAGCCTCTTGAGTAGCGCTTGACCTGGTTCCAATTTGTCTACCAATACTAAAATTGGTGTGACTCCCGATAAAATAACGGTTGCCAATTGGAAAGTATAGTAAATATTTCTCGAAGTCTCTCTAGTCTTTTTCTAGTCGCCAATCAACTCCTGGCAATATCGTAAAGCCTTTGCTCTCACCGGGGCGATCGGATTGTTATCCGAAGAATTATTCTGGTTCAACAGATAAGTATATAATTCAGCTTTTCTTCCGAACTCTAACTGATTAGCAAGATTCTTAGAGTTCTGAGCTAATTGTCTCTCGGTCAGGAACAGAAAAATAAAACTAGAGAGAAAAATAGATCCTCAGATAAAGATAAGTTGATTGTCTGGAAAAACTCTGGTAAGGATGGATGCACCAACAAAAGCAGCTAGGGATAAATACTCAATAATTTTCAGGAAAGATCGCATTTGTGGACTTGATGAGACTGTATTGGAAATCTCGGTCTGGTTTTTAGGCGTAGAAGTAGTCATTGCTTTGTAGTAAGTTTGGCGATCGGATACAACTTTAGCATATTGGGGTTGGTACTCCACGCCCACCTAAACAGCGAGGGTAAACGAGGAGGAGAGAACAGTCTAAGCGTTATCTAGTGTCTTTGCGTAAGTTCTGTATTAAGAAACTTATATAAATTTTAAGCTTAGTTGCAAAACTGAAGGGATTGTCACTCTACAAAGAGCGAGAGTGGTAACTTTGATGACAAGATGTCAGTTTTTTAGATTCAAAGTTATCTAGGATAAGAAAATATGTACGACAAACGTCCAGATCGAGATTTGGCGACTGCTGCTGTGACTGCGGCTTTGGGAGCTGGGGTTGTCACCTCTTTTGCAGTCAGCCGAGGGCAAAATCCATTTTTGGCATTAGGAATTACGGTTTTTGCAGCGGGAGTAGCTTTAATTTGCGATCGGTTCGGCTTAATTTAAGCGATGTCGATTTTTTAATATAAAGTCAACTTATCAAAAAATCCCCGTTTTATTTGCAAGTAGCAAGGGTGGGGATTTTTATTGGCTCGTTTTTCGTTCCATCGGCGGTATTTTCCGAGACGCACTCGCAACATGAAAAAACCGCGTTTATTAACAAAAAACCTGCGCTTTCAGGCTCTTTCCCAGACAGCAAATTAAGGTAATGACAGCCTGGGGGCCAGTCTTGTGGTAATTTCAGCGGCAGCCAGATAAAATATTAGCCAGCACTACCCCAGAACTTCTCGTCTTTTGACCTCAAAGGCTAAGGCTATGCCTGCAAAGTTTTTTCCTAACACTCGCGTCTCTGTAAAGCGCGATGCTATCTTAGTTGTTACCTGTATTTATTGTTGAAGGTAAATTTTTTCCAAAACGGGTGCTTCGCGCAAACAGGTAAAACTTAGCCTTAATAAATCCTTAGCAACCCACAGCTCAGCTTGAGTTTGCTCTTACACCCCACCCACAATTTCACAGTAAAAAGTTATGGAATCCCTTGCCTACCTAGAACTGGCTCTTGTTTGCGAGGCACCAGCCGAGTCGAAAATTTTTGATGAGCCCAAGCGGCAAAACCTATCCAGTCAGACTTATCTCCGTTTGCTGTCTCTGGCTTTGATGCTGTCGGTTTTGAGTGCAGCCGGTGCGGCTTTTGCTCAAATAGATCCGGTTTATCCCGATGTGCGAGCGGTTCAAGACAGGTTGCGGGAGCTCGGCTATTTTCCCAGATATTCCACAGGTCAACTCGGCCCGGTTACTAGACAAGCTCTGACTAATTTTCAGCGAGACTATCAACTGTCGCTGACTGGCAGGCCCGATCGAGCTACTGTGAGCGCACTCAACATTTTTGCCGGGGAGGACCATCGACCTTTTAAAACTATTTATACCAATTATCGGGAACTGGGTTTTGGAGACGCGGGTGCAGATGTTTCGGCTCTCCAGCGCAGGTTGAAGCAGCTAGGCTACTTCAGCGCGCATCCCACAGGGAATTTTCGCGAAGTTACTCAAAATGCGGTTAGATACTTCCAGCGAATTAATCGACTGCGGGTGACTGGAGTTGCCGACAGGCAAACATTAGCTTTACTGTTTGGTTCCACCCGGCCTGTTCCCTCCGTTACCCTTCCGGGGGATATTTCGGGAAATGGCGGTTGCAAGGGGCTGCGGTTCGGGGACAGAGGGGCGACTGTAGACTTGATCCAGCGGCAGTTAAAAGCTTTGGGCTATTTTGAAGGTAGCGTTGACGGCAAGTTTCGCGAACGCACTCTCTACGCTGTGACTCGTTTTCAGCAAGATTACAATTTGGTTTCTGACGGCTGCGCTGACACGGCTACTTTGACTGCTATTGATTTCCAGATGAGGCAAGCTGAAATTACCTCATGGGCTGAGGAAGATGACCCACAGAGTAATGCCGAAGATTTTCTGGAGTTGGGCGATAGAGGCCGACAAGTAGAATTTGTGCAGCGGAGGCTGCAAGAATTGGGTTATTACAGGAGCCAGATTCACGGTTGGTTCGATCGACCAACTCAGGCAGCTTTGATCCGCTTTCAGAGGGATAGCGGGCTGTTCGGGACTGGAAGGGTCGATCGCAGCACTCGATCGGCTTTGCGGCAAGGCAACAGGCAGGCCTCCGCGCCTGTGGCGCAAATCGCTGCTGGTCTGCGACGGGGCGATACTGGGTCTGCTGTCCGACAGCTTCAGTCTGCGCTCAGAAGTCTGGGCAAAAACCCCGGTCCGGTAAACGGAGTATTTGGAGCCGAGACCGAGTTTGCGGTGCTGTCGTTTCAGCAGGAACGCAATTTGTCACCGGCGACGGGTATTGCCACTCCGGCGACTTTGGCTGCGCTCCAAAACGGATTACCTCGGCGGGTAGCTGTTCCTGCTGTTCCTATTAGCAGCAGGTTCAACTCTCGATCGAGCATTCAGCAATGACAAAGGCGGCTGCAAGACCTCGGCTTTTACACAGGCTCGATCGGCGGAGTTTTCGATGGTTCGACGAGAGACGCCCTCGATAGAGCTCAGCGCAGTTACGGGGTCAGCAGAGACGATTTGTTGAGCCAAACTTTTTAGCCCCGGGCTTGCGGATGCTACATCAAAGAAATCGGGTTTCTCGTTTCCGACTCATTCCTGAAATGATGTATTTTTCTTAAGAAACCCGGTTTCTGCCTAACTGCGATCGCACTTGGGCTACCGATTTTTGTTAAAACTTGTAACAATCCGTACTTAAAATGCGAAAATAGTGTACTGTCACTCGATTGAATCCGGGGCGCTGCTGCCGTTCTGGGCGATCGACCTCGGACAAGACCAATTGCTGGAAACCAAAGACGGCCATCCCATCCGCAAAGCTTCGTGGCACACAGTATGAATGGTTAGCTGGCAGTCTAGCAGGTGCAACCCAGACTTTTCAGCTTGCTTCATGCCAATTTTCAAAATCGAATCGTTGTTAAATTCGATCGTTCTGTTGCACTGAACGCAGACTAGGTGGTGGTGGTGATGCGGGTAAGGCTGGTTTATTTCATAGTGTTTGTGACCTTCTGCTAGTTCGAGTTCGCGGAGCAGGCTCATCCTTGCCATCAACTTTAAAGTTCGGTAAATGGTGGACAAGCTAATGTTTTCTCCGCGATTTTTTAACAAAGTGTACAAATCCTCCGCACTCAGGTGATTGCCTTTGGGGAGGTTCTGAAACACGTGCAAGATGGTTTCCCGTTGGGGAGTCATCCGCCAGCCTTTGTCATTGAGTTCGGATTTGAATGAGGACGCGGTGTAAAGTGCCATAGTGACCCTCTCAAGAAAGTCTGCCTATTGACAATAATACACAACGATCGAGATATTTTGCAAATATCGCAGCTTATTGAAAAAAGATTGAGGAAAAAATTTGGTTTTTGATATTTTTTGACTTTTAACAAGCTTTAGGACTGAAAGCATCCAGGATACAAGCCACCGGATTCATCCTTGCAGAAATAAAAAACCTGTATCCGATGAAACTTGCCCCCTGAATTTAGGCGTGGGGTTAATGCTTCAATTCTAAAATCTAAAATCGCGCAATCGATTGACTTGCTGCAGAGGACAGAGAAGTTGTTTAGAAGTAAATATTGTTACTTCTGCCGAATGCCTCATGCCTTCTGCACAAGTGCCAAATGCCTTGCTCCCTGATTAATCGCGCTGACTGACCTGCCAAATTTAAGTCAGAGACTCCAGATAGTCGCGGACGCGGTTGCGGCGCTTGGGTTGGCGGAGTTTTTGCAAGGCTTTGGCTTCTATTTGGCGGACTCGCTCGCGGGACAAGTCGAGGGCACGACCGATTTCTGCCAGCGAGTAGGGGTGTCCGTCGCCCAAACCAAAGCGCATCAGAATTACATCTCGCTCGCGGCTGGTCAAATCTGCCAGCAGTTGCTGCAAGTCGCGGTGCAAAGCTTCTCGCATCAGCATTTCTTCTGGGGAGATGCTGTCGGTTTCGAGCAAATCGCCCAACTCTGTATCTTTTTCGTTGCCTACTTTAGTTTCCAGAGAAACAGAACGGGGGACTCGGAGCAAAACTTCTCGGACTTGGGAGGCAGTCATGTCCAACTCGACAGCGATATCTTCGATCGTAGCTGTCCGACCTTTTTCTTGAGAAATTTTGCGCTGGGCTTTTTTGATTTTGTTAAGTTTTTCGGTGATGTGGACGGGGAGGCGAATGGTGCGGCTTTGAGTGGCGATAGCCCGCGTAATTCCCTGCCGAATCCACCAGTAGGCATAGGTGCTAAACCGATAGCCCCGGGTCGGGTCAAATTTTTCTACAGCTCGCTCCAATCCGAGAGTACCTTCTTGTATTAAGTCGAGCAATTCTAAACCGCGATTTTGATATTTTTTCGCCACCGAAACCACCAGGCGCAGGTTCGCCTTAATCATGTGGTCTTTAGCTTCGACGCCTTCAGCTTGAATTCTTTCGATCGTCTCGACCGTCATCTCGGCTAACTCGGCCCACTGGCGCTTGCCTTCGGACATAATTCGCTTGAGTTCTGGCACGTCAACGACACCGGCGGTTAATGCCCAGCGTTCCAGGGAAGGTTTATGTCCCAACTGTGCCGCTAACTGATCGCGCACTTCAATTAAATGCACGAAGCGCCCAATTAGCCCTTCTTCCTGGGAGGCGACGGTGTTGCGTAATTCCAGCAATTTGATATAGCGCTGAACTTTTTGAGCTTCCGAGACTTCTTCGTCTCTACCCAAGAGACGAACCCGACCTATTTCCTGGAGGTACAGGCGCACTAGATCTGTAGTGCGGCGGCTGGCATTTTTTTGCAATTTGGCTGCTGGGTCTGCATCTTCTGTCTCTGCTGGGTCTTGGTCGAGCAGTTCGTCTCCAGCTTCTTCAGCATCTTCATCCAACACATCACCTTGCAAGGGATTGACTCGCAGTTGTTCGTCGAATTCAGCTTCAGCGTAAAAAGAGGTGGCTGGCATAGTGATTTTCTCAGTTGCTCCGGGTGAAAAGATGCTACGCTTAGCGGTTATTTATAATTAAGATGCCCATTTTGTTAAGACGAAGCATCACCGCTTTGTGTTTCTTTACTAACTTTCCTGACTTTTCTGCTGTTGTTCGATCGAACTTTTGCTGCCCCACTTGTTTTACCAAGATTCTGGAAAACGCTAAGAACTTTCTGATGTAACAGGTTGAAGACCCGAAAAGTATGTTGTACTTCTTTGTTTATGTAGCTAGTGTAGATAGTGACTGGCTAGAAACAAGTGACGTTAGTCAGAAGTTAAGTTAATCTTCATCACCGATAAGCTGGTTCCCGATCACTTCGGAAAATTAGCCATTTTTTTAATAAAACTTTATATAACTCGGCGCTCTCAATTAAATCCCCCGCAGTTGGACGGCAGTTTAATCCTTACAGAATATCAGCTTCAGAGTTTGTAAAGTCCGCAGTACCGAATTAGCGGCTGACGCAAAAACCGGGTTTCTCGATGTCTTTTGCGTAAGTCATGAGTTTGAGGGGGCGATCCACCGATAATTGTTTTGTTATTTGCTGCTGCTTCCCGGTTAACATCACGTCCAGAACACCAGCATCAGAAACGGGGTCTTTTGCACCATGTCTGCACAGAAAGGGCAGGTTTTTCGTTGCTGTTGACTATATCGGGTCTTAAAGTCCTGGACGCATGGGTGCGTCGAAACCGGGTTTTTTAACCAAAAAAGTTGATGAAAGCCCTAAATCTCTGTTAAAAAACCCAGTTTCTTTGTGGGCGAGTGGCTAAATCCTATATTATTGGACTTTGGACAAAGAGGCAACTACTTCGCGATACCTAATCGCGAAATAAAGTAGCGGGTTAAATACTATCAGGAGCATTCTCAATTAGCTAGCGAGAGTGGGAAAAAGATCGGAGCGCATCGCTTTCTTGTTAGGTGCGGTTGTGACCTCAACTCCGGCGAGGTAGGAGAGTCCAGCAGTTTAGTAAGAGCGGTCCGATCGATCGCGTTTTTCTGGTATAATCTCTGTCTCGCCATCATAATATAAGTCAAGCAGACTGCTGGCCAAAGAATTAATTGTGCGCTCGAGTTCATCAATTTGAGTGCGTCTGGCTACCTGGATTACTGCTGTGATATGTTCTGGGCTACCAGCCCGTCCTAAATGTTTATACTTACTCTTTTTTTGGCGATCGGTTGCTTGCTAAAAAATCGCCTCCGTCGCTTGAAGCTTATAATACCAATAAACTTTTTGTCTTTGTCGCACCTGATAACGAGCCACATAGCAACCGTTGGGCGCTACTTTACCTTCATCGAAAATTTGTTGAATTTTTACTTTTAAAGCAGCAATAGTAGCAGCTAAACGCTCAGCTCTTTTAGTTAAATCGGGAGGAAGCTTTGACTGGTGGCGATTCATAGTTGGTTGGTATTGCCAGAGAGATGTCCTAATTAAATGCTAAAATACTTCGCGATTTTTTTTTGCGAAAGTTCTCGGATTTACTAATTTTTTATGCCAACTTTACCCTGTGAAAACCCCCTCGCCGAATTGGTGCAATTTCGCCAAGATATTTACACTATGTTTCCGGCGGGTCGTGATAGTTTGATGGACTTACTAGATGCGCTATCGGGGAATACGACAGCTCAATCTCCCGTAGCCGACATGCGAACACCCGTCGTTTCGCCGGGGTTATAGCGCTTTATACAAAGCTATTGTACAATTGTGTGAGCCCTGAAGTGCAGCAGGTGCAGCGATCGCTACCAGAAAGTTACTGCAACAGTCATTGCTTAAAGCAGTCGCGCCACTAATTCCTGCACCGCACAGCCGCAAGTTTCATTTACTTGGCTTGGACACTACTCCCATGCCGCGCCCCGAAAGCTAAAACCTTAGCCGACCGCACGTACATCCATCAACCCCATACCGTTAAAGGCAATAAACCAATCAATATCGGGCATCTGTATTCTCTTTTATCATTTTTACCCGAACCACAAGGAATTCAAAATATCCCTTGGTCAATACCTTTAAGCCAACAACGGGTGGCATCGGGCAGCAACAGCATTGCAGTCGGTTTGGCACAAGTCATGGGTGCGCTCGATAATTGCCCGAGTTTTGGGACAGAACAATTATCTGTGCTGGTGGCTGATAGCTATTACTCCCAACGCCAATTCCTTGATGCACTCTCAAATAAATCTAATTTAGTTTTAGTTACTAGAGCTTGTAGCAATCGAGTTTTCTCTCGTCAACCATCAAGCAGTGAAGGGATTACTTCGAGTCGCGGGCATCGCCGTTGGTATGGAACTCGATTTGATTTAAAAGATGAAACTACTTGGCACTCGGAGGATGAAATAGCGCAGATAGCTTTCACTACTCGTCGCGGGCGTCATCTTAAATTGATCCTGAAAGGTTGGCATCAAATGTTGATGCGAGGTACAAAAGATTATCCGATGCACCAACATCCCTTTACTTTATTGCAGGTAGTGGTCATGGATGAAACTGGTCAGCAACTGTGGCGTCCAATGTGGCTAATTGCTATTGGCCAGCGACGAGATTAATTAACTTTACTTGATTACTATCAGGCTTACCGACAACGATTTGATATGGAGCATATGTTGCGTTTCAGCAAGCAACGTTTGTTGATGGGGTCATTTCAAACCCCAGAAGTAGAGCATGAAGAAAACTGGGTGCAACTGACGTTACTAGCTTATATCCAATTATGGGCAGCCAGAGACGTGGCGTCGGTTCTCCCTCGTCCTTGGGAAAAATATCACCACAAAAAAACTAATTATTCTGTGACACCTAGTTTGGTTCAACGAGACTTCTACCGAATTATTCGCAGGACTGGGACTCCAGCTATTTCTCCCAAACAAGAGTGGTTTTTCGAGTGGGCGGGCCGTAGGTAGTTTACAAGAAAAAAGAATGCGACATCCAGTGGTCAAAAAAGGTAAAAAGACTCAAAAAAGTTCGGACGCTCGACCGACTACTTCTTGAATTAGCCTAATTATTCATAATCTCTGCGGATTACTTCGCGTCTTGTACTCGCGAAATAGAGTTTGTTTTGTCCAAAGTCCAAATATTACTCACAAGGGTGCGATCGGGCGCAAGTCAACTAAAATTAAAATTGCTAGCGCGGGTAAAGTTTCATCAGTTCTCTCACCTGTTCGGCGTGATAGGAACTGCGAGTTAAGGGAGAAGCGACAACTTGCAAGAATCCCAAAGATTCGCCAAACTTTCTCAAAGCATCAAACTGTTCTGGAGGCACAAAGTTTTCTACGTTCAAGTGCTTTTGAGTCGGTTGCAGGTACTGTCCAACTGTTAAAATATCGCAGCCGACAGCCCGTAAGTCCTGCATCGCCTCTCGAATTTCGGCGTCTGTTTCCCCGAGTCCCACCATGATGCCGGATTTGGTGTAAACCCCTGGTGCGAGTTGGTGGCTTCGCTGCAATAGTTCCAAGCTGCGATCGTACTTTCCTTGCGGCCGCACCTTGCGGTAAAGTCGCTTTACGGTTTCGGTATTGTGGTTGAGTACCTCTGGCCCGGCTGCGAGAATGATTTCTAAAGCCTGCCAGTTGCCGCACAAGTCGGGAATCAAAACTTCTATAGTTGTATCGGGCATCGCCGATCGCACCGCTTGAATGCACTCGACAAACTGAGACGCCCCCCCATCCGGCAAATCGTCCCGGTTCACAGAAGTAATCACGACGTGGTTGAGTTTGAGCCGCTGCACAGCTTGCGCCAATCTTTCTGGTTCCGTGGGATCTAAAGGTTGGGGCTTTTTCTCAAAATCGATGTCGCAGTAAGGACAGGCGCGGGTACAAGCCGGACCCATAATCAGAAATGTGGCAGTACCTGCGTTGAAGCATTCGCCGATGTTCGGACACGACGCCTCTTCGCAAACCGTATTCAGAGATAAATCCCGCAAAATTTCTTTGACGTTGCCGACGCGCTCCCACTGGGGGGCTTTAACTCGCAACCACTGGGGCTTAACTGTCACGCCTGTCTCCGCCTGAGTAGTGTTTTACAAATCATTATATAGGAACTTGCTCAATTTTAACTTGAATGTGATAAGCTAAATATCTAGTGACTAAATCCGGGATGTAGCGCAGCTTGGTAGCGCACCTCGTTCGGGACGAGGGGGTCGCAGGTTCAAATCCTGTCATCCCGATTGACTTTGACTCTTCACGGGTAACGGATTTCAGATTTATCACCCTCTAGAGCATTCCATTTTCTGCTCATCCTTCGGTCAATCCGACTCTTCTAAGTAGCTGAGTATGCCCAACACTGCTTCCATATCAGCCCAAGGTAAGCTCATCTAATTTGGTATAAATTGTACTTGACAAAAAACCGCCAATAGACTTTATATCTGTAAAGCGAACTCAAACCTATAATCAAGTTTAAATCTTAACAAACTCAATCCAGTTGAAACGAAGTTAAAAACAATGACAAAGGGTTTTGCACCTAGATTGAAACTCGCTGTAAAATCTCAAGCTAAAAGAGCAGAGAAACGACAGTTAACACCTCTAAGCGCGAAATCCAAGCAAATTTATTGACGGGAGTTTAGACTAAACAACGATCGCATCTAAAAGTACCTGCCTTTCAACATCCGGCAATTTATTGCTCAAAAACTCACGCATAGAGGAGATTAAACAACTAATCAGGAAGACTTTTGGTATCGGCTCAATAAGTAGGGGTAGGAGAGGAAAAAAAGTAAGTAGAGCGAACAAAGTGTCATAAAATAGGACACATGACGCAAAAGATTATTTCACCAGACAAGTCATCCTCCAATATACTGCAAACCATCGACCCCCCAGGGATTGCAGACTAATCCATCCGTCATAAAGTAGAGCTTTTACTGAACCACTAGCGAACAATTACAATTAAAAGTCAAAGACTTGGAGTCAGAGAATCAACGGTTGAAAGATGAAAACAACAGATTGAAGGGAGAACAAGGAAAACCAGACATCAAAGCCAAGTCCAAAGGATTCAAAAGCCAGCACTCTTGAGAGAAAGAACGAAAAACGCCAAAAAAGCACAGCAAAGGCAGTAAGAACGCCACAATTAAAATAGATCGAGAAGAAATACTAGAATATCCTCAAGACCAACTACCAGCAGATGCAGAATTTAAAGGATACGAACAAGTAATCATCCAAGATATCAGCTTGGCAACCGACAACATATTGTTCCGCAAACAAAAATATTACTCACCCTCAGTTGGGAAAACTTATGTAGCAGAATTACCTTTAGGCTACCAAGGAGAATTAGGACTGGGAATCAAAGCTTTAATCATCAGTTTGTACTATGGTGGCAATATAACCCAAGGCAAACTACTAGATTTTTTAGAAAATATAGATATTTCTATTTCAGCCGATTATTTATCTAACCTGTTAATCAAAAACCACTTCCTTTTTGAAACCGAGAAAAAAGAAGTTTATGATTCAGGACTAGCGAGTAGTCTGCGGGCAACACTTCGACCAAACTGGTGCGCGTGTAGGTGGAGTAAACTATACCACCAATGTCATCTGCAACCCTTTATATACAGTCTACTTGACAACAGCGAATAAAGACAGACTGACTGTCCTGAAAGGATTACAGCAAGGACGAGAACTAAAATTCATGTTGAATCCACTGACATTCTCACTAATTGGGGACTTCAAAATCCCGACTAAATGGCAGAACGCTCTCAAGCTATTACCTCAAGGAACTGTGTTGAGTGAGGCACAGTTTAATAACCTACTGAATAATTATCTACCCAAACTGGGCAACTGGGCAACTGGGAACTGGGCGCTCAACAAGTTACCCGGATTAGGGAAGCAGCAGCTATTGCTTTCTATCATCAGCAAACAGATTGCCCAGTCGTACAAACTCAGGCGTTGCTATGATGCTCCGCAATTCAAGTTAATCACTGTCGAGCGAGCGTTATGTTGGGTACACGAGGGAAGACATTACAAGAAGTTAAGCCCGGTATTCGCTTGCCATCAAGTAATTTTAGGGCAGTTTATCGAAGATTTTTGTGATTATTATCGGGAATTATTAGCTTACAAAGAAGCGGATATTCCCGAAGCTGCACAGCATTTAAAGGCTAAAGTTTGGCTGCTTTTTGAAACTACAAGCGGCTATGAATTGTTGGATGAACGCAAACAATTAACTGCTGCAAAAGTATCGGAGTTGCGAGCGAGTTTTGGAGCATCCTGAATTACCTCTGCACAATAATCCGGCTGAGTTAGCCGCCAGAACTATGGTGCAGCGACGTAATATTAGCTATGCAACTGGGACGATTGAGGGTACGAGGGCTTGGGATACTTTTATGTCTCTTGTGGCTACTACTCGTCTGTTGGGAATCAGTTTTTAAGGGTTATGTGCGTGACCGAATTTCTCAACCTGGAGTTATTCCCTCTCTATCTACTATTATTCGCTTCAAGTCTTCTCTTCATCTCTTGGGCTTGTCTTGGCAACTAGATTAACTGTTACCCTACTTATTGAGCCGATACATTTTTTTTCTAACTCTCGTTAAAAAATAATATTTGACATCTGATTTCATCACTTACCGCTTTTCTTGTACACTGTCAATTTCCTAGTTTTTCTCCTCTGCTTTCACCTATCTTCTCCACACATCGCGAGCTCACCCACCCTTCTGAGCAA
This sequence comes from Microcoleus sp. F8-C3, assembly GCA_036704825.1. Taxonomy (GTDB): domain Bacteria; phylum Cyanobacteriota; class Cyanobacteriia; order Cyanobacteriales; family Microcoleaceae; genus Microcoleus. Next base: position 88,051 of record JAUBSN010000021.1, read on the forward strand.
GTTCGCATTACCGATCACCGTAACTGCGAGATATCCGACAGTTTTATTATCTATGTAACTTTTTCAAAGTCGTTAAGAAAATTTTTCAATTTTTCTTTAGTTTTAAGTTTTTCAAGCCTCCCGACCTGAAAAAGTATGATGCCTTTGCACAAATGATTTAGACTGGCTATAGAGTTCTCAAACCAATAATTTTGGGTGAAGTCGGGTGTTTCAGGGTAAGTCCTATTTAACCAAAAAGATGCGATCGAATTTATGACAACTTCAGCCCCCGGTAAAAACCCTCAATCCCTCGCACCCGTCGCCTTTGTGCCAGAAAAGTTGCCCCCCAATAATAGTCTGCACTCTGGCTGCTAAGGGCTGTCCCCTCCTTATGGTAGATAACACTGACGCCGGTAAACCTGTTATATTGGCAGTATACAGGCAAGTTTCCTAACAACAGGCACTTGCACGTAAAGGAGTTAGAGTGTCTGCTGAGAGACTATACTTCGGCGAACAACTACAAAACCACACCTTAATGCAAGTTATGAACAGCCAAAAAGTCAGTGTAATCATTCCTGCATTCAATGCTGCCGACACTCTGGCCGAGACAGTTGACTCCGTACTAAATGGTACTCACAAAAATCTAGAAATTTTAATTGTTGATGACTGCTCTACTGATGCTACTGAGAAAGTTGCTGCTAAACTGGTCGAGCAAGATTCTAGAATTCAATACTTCAGAAATCCCCAAAATTACGGGGTTTCTAAGTCGAGAAATTTAATGATATACCGCGCCACGGGCGAGTATATAGCGTTTATCGACAGCGACGATACCTGGGAACCCAATAAGTTAGAAGTTTGTTTGAAGATGCTCGCAGACAATCCCGAAGTCAAAGCTGTAGCTCACGCTTTGCGGTATCTAGACAAGCGTGGTAAGAAGTTGAGTTATATTCCCACCTATCCTACGACTAAAGCAGAAATGCAGGCGATTAAGGAGACAGGCGAAAGTCCTTGGGTTTTCCCGTCTTCTGTTGTAGTCGAACGCTCGATTATTCTCAAAGAAGGCGGGTTTGCAGAAGATTGGCAGGTAGGAGAAGATACAGAGTTATTTACCAAACTTGCTCAAAAGTATGGCTTGCTAGCGGCGACAGAACCGCTGGGAAATTATCGAATTAGAGGGAAATCTCTCACAGATAAACACTGGCTGAAGAAGCGCATAGCTTCTGATTGTGTCAAGGAAAACCAACTGCGGCGCTTGCGGGGAGAAACAGAGTTATCACTCCAGGAGTACGAACAGTTATGTTTTAAGAATTTGCCGCTTTTGCAAAGGCTTAACAAATTTCGAGAAGTTTTGGCACTGCACTACATGAGAAAGCTGGGACAAAGTTGGTTAAATCGGGAGGTTTTGCCTGCTCTTGTTTACGGCATCGCTACTACAGTGCTCAATCCTCAAGCTACTGTGCACAAGTGGAAATGGATGAAGACTCACGAAAAGTTGAGTCATCAAACCGCAGAAAGTATCAGTCATTCGCCACAATTAAACCCCCAGCGATCGTCTGAAATCGGGGGGCTGTCCTAAATGATGTTATAGTTGTACAGCCGAATCAATGGCGATCGCCCAGGGGGCTGGTTGATACGCGATATTGGGGTTTTGAGCCGTATTTGACTGTTAATATTCTGTCGGGTCAATTAAGTAATTGGACAGAATTAATTACACGCTGATTCGTAACCGTTCAGGGGGTGCGCCGGAGGCGCACCACCCCAAGAGGAGCTGCAAATAACGTCGGCAATTGTGTTGGGCACATCTCAAGAGATAATTTGTTAAAATATCCGAACGTCCAGGAGTATCCAAAGAATTCGGAACTCGATTAGTTGAACAACAAGAAAAGTTATTTCAGCTATGGCAAAAGGTAAGGGATAGAACTCTAGCTCGTGGAGATTTTGTCAAATTAGTCAAACCGATTCGTCATCAAATACTAACACTGTTACAACAAGCCGCCGACTACGAGATTACGTCAAAGGAAAAAACTCCTTTGGCTAAAACAATTTCTTTCTACCCCAGCTCGGAAGCTGGTTTCGATTACGTCAAAGGAAAAAACTCCTTTGGCTAAAACGCTTCGCAGTTGCCGTCAATTACTCAAAGTTGAGAGTGCGATGTGGTTATTTGTGACCACTCCAGGTGTAGAGCCAACCAACAATGCTGCTGAAAGAGCGATTCGTCCGGCTGTGATCTGGCGACGTACCAGTTTTGGCTCTCAAACATTAGCAGGTAGTGCTTTTGTGGCACGAATGTTGACTGTGGTTACTACGCTTAAATCTCAAGAGCGGAATATTTGGGAGTTGAGCGCAACTGCTGTGACAAATGCTCGTGAAGGTAAATCTGCTCCTTCTTTACTTCCTCCAAATCGAATGAAGAGTGAAAATGAATAAATAATTTTTAATTGAGTTTTATATAGTTAGTTGATTACTAGCAATAACTTCTGGCGAAAATTTGGCTCATTAGTCAACAGAGTTCGTGCGTTTATTATTGGCCAACGCCGATATCTCAAACATATTGATGCTCAAACTCCTCTTGGGGTGGTGCGCCTCCGGCGCACCACCTGAACGGTTACGCTGATTCTTTGCTAATTTTTTACTAGACAAGGCTTGTAGCTCATAGTTTTGTGTAATTAATTGTGTCCTGCTACTTACCCGCACTACCGGCTAGAGTGGCTTGCCGTCGTGCTGTGGGGACAATATAAAAATTTTTGAAAGCCGCGATGGGATGTCAGCCTTGATTTATTCGGCTTCCAGCTTCAACCCTATACAACCCTCTTTTGTCACTTCGGGAAGACGATCGGGCTAGGCAGCAACCAAATTGGTAACTAATTGATGCTTAAAAAGAGTCTGAAAATCATTCATATAATAGATTGTAGCGTTTCCTATAGTCATGAGGTACAGTAGCAACAATGACCAAACCAGTTATGAATATCTTTTTTAGTAACTTGTAGCATAATCTGCAATTGAATCAATTAAGTCTAAATAATTTCTGGCTTTAACTTTTCTTAACAGAGATTTCACTTTTGATAAAGATTTTATATCGGAAAAAAATGTGGAGAGTAAGGAGATAAATAAATTAATTTTGCTCCTGCCTAGTCGATATACTTATTTTTATTCCGGTTATTAACTTAAGCATTTCAGTTAGTTATTTTAAAGTTGCATCATTATTCTCTTCTATTATTTCCACTAAAGTCCTGGCGGGGTGACAACCCCGCCAAAACCAGGAGCAGGTGAAGGGTTGACCGACTTGTGGTAAAAAAAGAGAGGTCAGAAGAAGGTTCAGGGCGACAAGAACAAAAATATGCTACCCTATTTTATCATACGCATCTCCAAAAACACTTAACTCGTGCTCAGTTTTTAGTATTAGGTATCTTGCTTGCTAGAAGTGCAATCTCACTCGTCAAGTGAAGTTAGAGCGATTAGCATCTGTGTTTCCCTGTCCGATTACTACCGAAAGTCGGCGTCGGAAATTACAAAGGTTCTTGAGTTTACCTCAATTAACAATCAGTCAGATTTGGTATCCCGTCGTTACTTATTTGGGCTCTCCTGAACTTATGGTTATAAGTTTATCTAATCAGAAAAGCAAGCTAATACGCGATTCCTAAAATTATTAAAACTAGAAAAACCATACCCTTGCCGCATTATCAACTTAATCCGATTGTTGATTCCTGACATGACTCCACTTGTGGTGCGATGAAGAAAGTAGTTGCAAATACCCTCAAAATGATTCTCAATTGTTGATGCAGACTCTCTCAAAAATACTTGTGCATGATTTAGCCATTCTTTGATTTTGTTCTGCCCTTCTTTGACCGTAAAATTCGTCTCATATATTTCTCTAAATTCTTCTTTCATCTCATACGCAATTTGCAAACATTCGGATTTTCCTAGTGTCAATTCTCATTGATAAATCTGAAGAGGATTCAATTTTGATCGAGTACTTAATAATAAATATTTACTTTGCCTGTCTGTTATTCCGGCTGCTCTACGTAACTTATTTAAGTCTTTGTTAACTACTTTCATTACATGAAAGCGATCAATAATAACTTTGGCGTTTGGGAATACTTTTTTGATAACTTTAGGGAATCCTCCCCACATATCAACACTCACTTCCTCAACTTGTTCACGAACCTCAATTGGTTGTTCTATAAGGACTTCAATGATTTCTTCACAGCGATGAGAATCAATCATCTCAATTAAATTACCTTCGCCCAGGTCACTCACAACAGTCACAAAATTTCCTTGACCTTATCGCATACTTATCTCATCCAGACCAATTCGTTTAACCCGTTGCCAATTCGGTTTTTTTTGATGTGTTTACCTGCTCAAACATTCCTTTTATTTCGTCATAACTCAGTCCTTCTTCTCGGCCAATTTGCTCCATGCTCGATTGTTTTACACGCTCATAAATATCTTGTTCATATCGTTGAGTATGTCGTCTTTTAACGTCCAAAAAATCTAATATTTCTGTGGGATACCGTTGAGTAAGTTAGGACAGTAAAACTGTCGTGGGATTTTTAGATATACAGGACGACCAAAAACCGACAAATCTCTTACTAAAATTGGTCGATTTTGATGCAGTTTTTCGGTAGGATTGTTACAATGATGACACACAATTCCTTCTGATAAAATGCTCAGTCCCAAGAAAATTTTTCCCTCAACTTGAGTACAAGTTTCAACCCTGACTCCAGGCAAGGCTAATAGATAGTCTAGATGGAAGCTCATAACGGTAAATGTATTATTAGCTACATTTTACACCATAAACTCAGGAGATCCCTTATTTGTTAACTACCTATTGCCAAGTGGGTCAGACTTTATCAATTGCGATCGATCGCACGAGCGTGGGGTAAGATCAATATACTCATGGTCAGCCTGGTGTGAGAGAAAAGAGCTATCCCTTTATCCTGGTCGCTGTTACCAAAGCTAGGAAGCAGCAATATAACTGAGCAAATGAATGCGATTGCAGAAATTTTACCACTGTTAAAAGATTATCAAGTAGTAGTGCTGGGAGACCGGGAATTTTGCAGGCGTCGAGCTGGCGTTCCTGGCTGAGGGAGAAACGTCTACATTTTTGGAAATAGATTGAAATGCTCTCTCTGTATCGAAACCGAACCTGAGATTTGGCAATCATTGAAAGAGGTAGGATTGGTTCCAGAAAATTCTCTCTATTTCTCAGGAATCAAAGTCCGAAAAACTCAACCAATCAAGGGCTTTGATGTTGCTTGTAAGTGATCGAGGAAATATCGAGGTGTGTCGGTTAAGGAGGGTTGGTTTATTTTAACAAATTTGGGTTCACTTAAGATGGCTATCGCTGCCTATCGGCGATTGAATGGGAATTGAAGAAATGTTCCGAGATTACAAAAGCGGAGGCTATTATTTAGAGGGAACAGGCTTACAAGGTCAGCGGTTGATGACCCTCATTTTATTAATAGCACTCGCCTAAAGTAGTGCCATCATGCAAGGAACAAATCTCTTGCATGAAATCGTCAAAAAGTACATTGTTCGCCCTCAAGAGTCACAAAGAAAATATGCAAGACGGAGTAGCTTTGGCAGTGGTTTAGATAGCCACCAATGGCTAACATACTTGGAAAAATATGCCGACGCAGTTAAGCAAGTTAATGACTTTAACCCCGACTAAGCGGTACTTTTACCAACAGGGGATGAGAGCTATAAGTCAGATTCAGTCTAGCTCTTAGCCATCTTGTCACCCCCAGTCATATTCTACCGTGCTGTGCTTAGATTGTGAAGCTTCTTTTTTGGCTGTTACCCCGATTTATTGAGCGGATAGCAAAAAGCGCCCCTATTACTAGGAGCGCTTTTTGTTAATCTCAGACTAAAACTTAGCCATTGATAGAAGGAGCAACCAAAGCCACGGGAGTAGTTTCAACAGCAGCCAAATCGAGAGGGAAGTTGTGAGCATTGCGCTCGTGCATGACTTCCATACCCAGGTTAGCGCGGTTGATGACATCAGCCCAAGTGTTGATGACGCGACCTTG
>JAUBSN010000022.1:0-92492 GCA_036704825.1 Microcoleus sp. F8-C3
CAAGGTCGCGTCATCAACACTTGGGCTGATGTCATCAACCGCGCTAACCTGGGTATGGAAGTCATGCACGAGCGCAACGCTCACAACTTCCCTCTCGACTTGGCTGCTGTTGAAACTACTCCCGTGGCTTTGGTTGCTCCTGCTATCAACGGCTAAGTTTTAGTCTGAGATTAACAAAAAGCGCTCCTAGTAATAGGGGCGCTTTTTGTTTGGGGACAAATATTTTTATCCACCTGTTTCTATCCGTTAAATCCGTTAAATCCCTTACCCCCCTTACCTCCATTGCCTTACTTCTTGCTTTTTAATGATTTTTTCTTCCTTTATTCTTTAATTTTTTATGATTACTATAGAATATAGCCACTAGGCCGATCGAAATACTGTGACATACTCCGCGGGCGAAATCTTATATTATGGTCTAGGATTCAAATAGTCGGATTCAGAATATGTTGGGCTTGCTATAAAGTGTTCGCTAGCAGCAATGCAATTGTGTCAATTCCAGAATCTAACCATAGACAAATGTAGCTGATTGAGAGTCGCTCCTCACCGTCCCAAGCGCTCTATCTGTAAGGAGATTTGTATTATGAAAGATGGACAAGAAGTGCGCCGCTTCTCCACAGCCGTCATTGCCGGTGTTTGCGGGTTGGCTTTACTGGCGGGAGGGGGCATTGCCTGGTGGACTGCGAACCGTTCCCCAACCCCCGCAGATACGCCGTCTTCTGCTCAAACTACCGCTCCGTCGCTGTCCCCAAGTCCTGCGGAATCTCCTGCTGTAGTTATCCCCGTACCCCCTCCAACTCCTGTACAAGTGCCACAGGTTCCGACGCCACAGGTTCAGACACCGCTGGTTCAGACACCTCAAGCTCAGACGCCGCAGGCTCTAGTCCCAAAGTCGCCGCAGCCAAAGCCGTTGCCGCAGACTGATGTCCAGACAGTGCAAGTCTACTGGGTTAAAGATGCGAGCGGCAAATTTGAGGGAGTTCCTACGAAAGTAGCTGTCAAACAAGCTGACAAGCCTGATGCAGCTTTACAAGCTGCTTTTAACAGTTTGTTGGCCGGGCCGAAGGATGGAACTGTTTCTAGCGAAATTCCTAATGGGACAAAGCTCAGGGGTTTGAGTGTTAAGAATGACGGAGTTTATGTCGATTTGTCGGCCGAATTTACTTCCGGGGGAGGGAGCAATTCGATGACTGGCCGATTAGGGCAAGTTATCTATACGGCTACGAGTTTACAACCGAATACCAAGGTTTGGATTTCGGTGGAAGGGAAGCCTTTAGAACTTTTAGGGGGAGAAGGTTTGGAGGTGGCTCAGCCGAGTACCCGCCAAAGTTTTGACAAAAATTTTCCCCTTGAGTAATTATGAGTCATTAGTTAGGAGTCATTAGTCATCGGTCTGAAGGCAGAGAGTAGGGATTGATAACTGATGACTCATGGCTGATGACTCATGACTGAGGCTGGGGACTAATTTTCAGTGCTTCGTAGTTAGGCTAAATGCCCGAAAGTGTAGGGCTTGTTGTTCGATCCGGCTGGCAAGCCGATCGCACACCATATTACACAGCTCGAAAATTAACTCGTCTTGCACCTTATAATAGGCTGAAGTCCCTTCACTCCGGCGAGTGAGGATACCAGCTTGGAGCATGAGTTTTAGGTGCTTAGAAACATTGGCTTGACTCGTTTGAGTAGCTTCAACTAATTCTTGCACGCATTTTTCGCCGTCGCGAAGCAAGTTCAAAATTCGTAAACGCATTGGCTCGCTCAAAATACTGAAATACTCAGCAACTTGTTGCACAACCTCTTGCGGGACAGGCTGGGATGACTTCATCAAACTCACCGGAGAGAAGTGATCGGGAAATATTAGCATTTATTCTGTCCATAACAATAAAGTAATCCTTCAATCCGGATTAATTCGCATCAACACTTGACCGTATTCGACAGGTTCGCCATTTTGAACTAAAATTTCCATCACTTGACCGGACACTTCATCAGCATCGATCTCGTTCATCAGCTTCATAGCTTCGATAATACAGACTGTCTGATTGACCTTGATGCGATCGCCCACATTGACAAAAGGCGGTTCGTCAGGAGCAGAAGCGCGATAAAAGGTTCCTACCATCGGCGAGATAATTGGCACCCATTTCGGATCGACAGAAGCAGGTACGGCAGCAGGTACGGCGACAGGGGCGACGGATACAGGGGCAGCCAGATCCTCTGCTAAATTTTGGTCAACAGCAGGAGGTGACGCTAAGGTGGGGCTAGGAACGGCGCCCAAAGCGATCGGAGCGACAGTCGCCGCGGCAGCGGGGAGCGAAGCAGAGGTGGCTGGTGAACTTGCCAGAATGCCTTTGCGTACTGTCAGTTCAATATCCCCACTTTTTAAGGTCAGTTCCGAAATGCCAGTTTTGTCTAATACAGTTAGCAAGTCACAAAGCTGGTTTAAGTCTAGTTGCACAGCAGATTCAAGGGTAATTGAGAATAGAAAATTGAAAATTCAGAATCAGGCGAAGCTAGGAGCCTTAACGACTTTGGAGGCAAAAGGGATAGTTTTTTATCTGAGCGATGAGTATTGATTTTTGAGTTCTTCAACTCAGAACTAAAAACTAAAAACTCCCTTTTCCTCCGTCGTTTCTACTCTCGGCCGAGGTACTTGTCTTCACGAGTATCAATCCGAATCCGTTCTCCAATGGAAATAAATAGAGGCACCATAATCTGAGCTCCGGTGGAGAGAATAGCGGGTTTGCTGCCGCCGGTGGCAGTATCTCCTTTGACTCCTGGATCGGTTTGTGTCACTTCCAAGACAACCGAGTTGGGCAGTTCCACTTCTAGGATTTGGTCGTTCCAGCGAAGGATATTGACTTCCATCCCTTCAGTCAGGTACTTGACACGATCGCCTATTTGCTTGGCATTGAGGCGACTTTCCTCGTAAGTTTCCATATCCATAAAGACGAACTCGTCGCCCTCTTTATAGGTATGCTGCATCACGCTCTTTTCCAGGTTGGCTTGAGGCATAGTCTCGCCCGCCCGGAAGGTTTGTTCTACTACGTTTCCGGTTTGGACGTTTTTTAATTTTGTCCGCACGAAAGCCGAGCCTTTTCCTGGCTTGACGTGGAGGAATTCGATAACCCGCCACACGCCGTTATTCCATTCAATTGAAACACCTGGTCGAAAGTCGTTACTGGAGATCATATAAATTTTTGCGGGCAATCCCGTCGCCAGGCCGGCACGGGGTAACTACAGTCAGTCGATTTTAGATTTTAGATTTTAGATTTTAGATCTACTCTCGCATTGAATTTGGGAGATTGAACCTTGGTCTAAAATTTCGATCTCTCCACGACAGGAGTCTGGGGATTGTATCCGTTTTTGAGCGGGTCAGGTTAAAGCCGCTCTCTTGCTGACGGCATCAAAAAGCAATTGGCATTTTATTTTACCGTTCAAAGGGAGCAAGTGCTGTACTGAAATGTTAATGGCAGTGGGCAGCGGGCTGTTGTCAGTTGACAATCAAGCGTCCAGGATGCAAGCCCCCGGATTCATCCGTCCAGAAATAAAAAACCTGTATCCGATAAAGGAGCCCCCGAATTTATCCGTGGGGTCGCCTGTAAAATCTCAAATCTCAAATCTCAAATCTCAAATCGATTGACTGTTGACTGTTGTTAGCGGGCAACTCCTCCCCAGCCAAACCAACAAGCACTTTAGATGGGTAGCAGCTTAGAGGGCGGGCAGCGCTGTGGGAAGATAAGAGAGGCAATAAAAGTTAAAGTTATGTTGCATTGGCCTAATTTCTCGATCGATACGTGCAAGCGCTGGGTCAAAACCGTCGCTTTAGCGCTTCTGCTGTTCACTCTCTCCCTGAGTTTTAGTGCAGTTTCCCATGCCAAACGCCCCAGCAGCAGTATGCCTGCTGGGAATGCGATTACCGACAGCAGGGCGCTGCTGCGCTTTGCTTTACCTATTGACAATCAGACTGTGCGAGAATTGCAAATCAGTCTCGAAGACATTGGCAACCACATACGGTCTAAACGTTGGGGGCCGATTAGCAGCGATGTCAGCAAGGCTTCCAGGATTCTCAACCTTCGGGAATCTGACCTTTTAGAAAGTATTCCCGACGCGAAAAAGCCGGAAGCTGAGGCGCTAGTTGCAGGAGTCAAGGACGGAATTGCTCAACTGGAAAAGGCTGTTGAGGCTAAAAACAGGGACAAAGTGATTGACTTGAAAGCTGCCATCCTAGGTTCGGTAGGCGAAATCGAAGAGTTGATGGTGACAAAGTTTCCGTTTGAAGTGCCGGCCAAGTATGCTAATCTGCCTCAACTCAAAGGGCGCGCTACTGTGGTCGTACAAACTGAAAAAGGGGAAATTACTGTAGTGGTTGACGGCTACAGCGCCCCGGTTACGGCCGGTAATTTTGTGGATTTGGTCGATCGAGGTTTTTATGACGGTTTGCCGTTTATTCGATCGGAAGAATCCTACGTTTTGCAAACGGGAGACCCCGAAGGCAAGGATATTGGTTTTATTGACCCAGCTACTGGCAAATACCGGAATATACCGCTAGAAGTGCTCGTCAGGGAGGAAAAAGAACCTATTTACGGGATTACTCTAGAAGATGCGGGGCGCTATCGCGACGAACCTGTTTTGCCTTTTTCTGCTTTCGGTACTGTGGCAATGGCCCGCACAGAAACTGACCCTGATAGCGCTTCTTCTCAGTTTTTCTTTTTCTTGTTTGAACCTGAACTCACGCCCGCTGGCCTGAATCTGTTGGACGGCCGCTATGCTGTTTTTGGTTACATGATTGAAGGCAAAGAAGTTTTGGAGCAACTGAAGCAGGGAGACAAGATTGTATCTGCTAAGGTAGTTAAAGGAATCGAAAATTTGGTGCGACCTCAAGTTTAATTAATGACGGCGATTGAAATCGCTTTTACACCAAAGTGACGGCGATTGAAATCGCTTTTACACAAACCAAGCCCGCCTGCGCGGGCTGAAAAAATCAACAGTCACAAGCATTGAACTCTTTTCAAAATAAAGGTGACGGCGATTGAAATCGCTTTTGCACAGACCGAAGCCGCCGGATAGGGCTGGCAGAATAGATAATTTTTATAGCGCTATTGAAATCAGGAATTTAATCACAAGTATGGCAATTTTAGAATTTTTTTTGGTAATTGGTTTGGGCGGATTCGCAGGATTGTTGATTGTAAAAAATGTGACCGAAAGCCAGCAAAAGCAGCGGTTAGATGAAGCTTTTTATCAGTTGTTGGAAACTCAAAACAGTCAAATTTCCCTGATTCAACTGGCGGCTAATGCTAGGGTAGAGGCTGAAGTTGCTCAGCAGTATTTAACTCGGCAAGTTAAGATTTTTTCGGCGATTTTAGAGGTAGATGATGAAGGGGATACTTTTTATAGGTTTCCTAGGTTGCGCTTGCCGCCGAGTTCGGGTAAGGAATGGTAATACAGTTGACAGTTGACAGTTGATAGTTGTTAGTTGTCTTTGGTTCAGGAATTACGCACCAATAACGTGCTACAGGTAAGACACCTGTTCCACAATACATTTAGTTTATTCTGGGATGGGCATCTTGCCCGCCCGCATCTCACTAAAAAATCCTTTTTAATGCTGATTAAAGATATCGGTGAACAAGGCCTTTTAAGAATATTGCAAAAATTCTGCCCCGCAGAGATAGTTGGTGATGATTGCGCTGTCATGGCTGCAAATCCCAACCAATCTTTGGCTATCACTACAGATATGTTGGTGGATGAAGTGCATTTTAGCGATCGCACTACGGGGCCTTATTACGCAGGATGGCGCGCCGCAGCGGCAAATTTGTCGGATCTGGCTGCGATGGGAGCAAGGCCTCTGGCGGTGACTGTAGCCCTCGCTGTGGCGGCGGATACGGCTGTGGAGTGGGTTGAAGAGTTTTATCGGGGGATGACGGCTTGCTTGCAAGAATATCACACGCCGATCGTCGGTGGGGATGTTGTGCGGTCGCCCGTGGTGACGGTGGCGATTACTGCTTTTGGGGAGGTTGAGCGCGATCGTACCATTAGTCGGTCAAATGCGCGATCGGGCTGGGCGATTGTGGCTACAGGCGTTCACGGAGCCTCCCGCGCGGGATTAGAATTGCTGTTAAATCCAGAATTCGGGCAAAATCTTACAGAAGTCGATCGGTCTTCTTTAATTCTCGCTCACCAGCGCCCTAAACCGCGGCTGGATGTTTTGCCTGTTGTTTGGGAAATTTTAGGTTCCGAAGGCGCGATGGAACCCCCCCTCAGTCCCCCCCTTGCTAAGGGGGGGAAGCCAGATTTTAATTCTCCCCCCCTTAGCAAGGGGGGGCCGGGGGGGGTTCAATGCCCAATTGCAATCGCAGGAATGGATAGCAGCGACGGTTTAGCCGATGCGATCGTTCAAATTTGTCGGGCTAGCGGTGTTGGCGCAAAAGTCGATCGCACCAAAATACCCATTCCCGATATTTTCAGCGAAATAGTATCACCCGAAAAAGCTTTAGATTGGGCATTATACGGCGGGGAAGATTTCGAGTTAGTGCTGTTTTTGCCGATCGCAAATGCTAAATTATTAGTCGAAAAAATCGGTGATGGTGCTGCGATTGTGGGAACAGCTACCGATAGCACCGATATCTGGTTAACTGATAGCAGCGGTATTTATCCTGATGCTAGATTAAAGCTCGATCTAGGATTTCAACACTTCTAAATTATTTCGCTTGTCCGCATAGGCGGACTTGGTTTGACAAGACGCCGTTTCAAGCGCCTGGTTTTTGCCCGTTACAGATTTTGGGCCAGCTAACCGTTGACTCTGTTATTGTAGGCAGTAGCTAGATGATTTTGGGTTTGCGTCCATTTTTCGCTCCCCGGTTCCCGATTATTTAAAACTATTTGATAACCCGTAATAGCAATTTCCATTTTATTCGCTTTATTCCCACTGGGAGACTCACTAATATGACTGCTCAATTTTTCAATTAGGTCGATAATTGAGCTAATTGTTGGGGGATTTTCGCCAGCAATTAACTTTTGGGTCACTTGCTGTAAAGTCTCGGCAAAACTGGCATTGAGGAGATGTTTCCGTCCCTCTAGCATGGGGTAAATTACTGCAATATCGCTATTGCTATCTTGTTCTGCTTGCAATAATTCTAAGAAAAAATTTGCATATTCTTGGAAATTTTTACCTTCAGAATTATTGCTATCTCCCTCACCGTTTATATCCATGAACTGCCCTAGCTGACGGGCCAAATCTCGGAGGAATTTAGCGCCATTTTCCCCTCCTTGTTCTGCTAAGGTTGAGGCTACTAACTCGCAAGCTTCCAGAAATCCGCGATCGAGTAATTCTGAGTTATCCTGTAATATCTGCGGTTCCTCTCCGTTGGGGCAATTCAGCAGGGTGTGAATTAATTGCAGATAGGCTTGAGCGCGCTTTTCTTCCATTGTGGGGAGTTGTGAATAACACCGCGATTTATTTTATCATGATTCGATGGTTTGGCGGTTGAAACTGTGTCTACACACACGAAGCTACTCGGCGATTTTCACCGCCGAATCATCTATTACAATTGATTTAGATCGATTCCCATTTCTCGCAGTCTTGATTCTAAAGCTTGCGATCGCGATCGTTCTTGTTGCAGCAAAGTTTCTGTCTCAGTGGCGCGTTGCTCTGCTTGCTGTCGCAGTTGCTCGGCTTGTTGTCGCAGTTGCTCTGCTTGCTGAGCTTGTTGCTCTGCCTCAATAGCCCGCGCTTGGGCCTGTCGTCGCAGTTGAGCGAGTTCCACAAAACTCATAAACGGTTCTCCAGACGGCCCAAACATTTCGAGTCCGGTTTCAGATAATTGAAACCGCACGCCCAGCCTGGGACTGATCCAACCGTCTATTTGTTCGATCGCTTCTAATTGTTCCTCTTGACGTTGCCATCCAGTCAATTCTAATGTTTGTGGGTCGTACAAATAGTATTCTTCCACACCATAACGTTCGTAAAATTGGAACTTTTGAATCATTGGAGCGGGCCGATTTCCCGGCGACCAAATTTCAAACACGACTTGTGGCCCAATATTATCTTCATTCCACTGTTGATAGGAACCACGATAACCTTTTGGTCTACCAAAAACTACCATCACATCTGGTGCTTGGCAAAGTTTATTATTTCCTTCAACGGGATACCAAAGCAAGTCGCCGGCCACGAAAACATTCGGGTCATTCACAAACAATAGTTCGGAATTTTCCTTAATCCAAACGATTAATCGAAACTGCTCGGTATTATCTGACATTGGTTCGCCGTTATCGTCGGGATAGATGATATTTTGTTTGTCTGGAGATTGCAGTTTTGTAACCATTGCTTTTTCCCCAAAATAGATGGTATTGTTATTTGAGTGTAAATGATATCAAGCGGCTTTTGTGTGTTTACAATTGTTTTCAAGATCGGAATCATTCCTAAAGTCTAGATAATGCTACCTTTGGCATTAATCTATCCAATATCTGCTCGATCGCAATTACTGTCCAATCAATATCAGCTTCTGTGGTTTCTCGTCCGAGAGTCAAGCGAATTCCACCAACGGCGCCGATTTCGTCATATCCCATTGCTAATAATATCGGACTGGGAGTTAGTTTGCCGCTGTTACAAGCAGAACCGGAACTAATGCCAATTCCTGCTAAATTTAGCTGTCTCACCATAGTTTTGCCTGTGATTTGCTCTGTGTTTCTCTTTTGGTAAGGGCGACAGGATGGAGAGATGATGCAAAAACTGGTGTGGTGCGGCAGCCGACAATATCGATCGCCTGTTGGTACTAAACTGGGTACGCGGGCTAATCGGTCAAAAAGTCGATCGCGCAATCCAATTAACCTCGGCGTTTCCACATCTATTTCCTGCAATGCTAACTCTGCGGCCACCCCAAAACCGACGATTGCCGGCAGCGCTTGCGTCCCGGAACGCAATTTCAATTCTTGCCCGCCACCGCCCAACATTGGCACTAATTCTACTCCCGGACGCACGTAAAGCGCGCCTGCACCTTGCGGCCCGTAAAGTTTGTGACTGGAAACCGAAAGCAAGTCTACGGGCAGTTTCTGCACGTCAATTGGCAGCTTGCCGGCAACTTGAACTGCATCGGTATGAAACATGATATTGCGATCGCGCGCAATTTGTCCTAATGCCTCAATTGGTTGCAGCGTGCCAACTTCGCTTTGTCCGTAAATGATTGAAATTAACACTGTATTCGATCGCAGCGACTCTTGCAAATCCAAAGGGTGAATGCGCCCAAATCTATCCACGGGTAGACGCGTCACTTCCCATCCCGACTGTTCGAGTTGTCGCGCCGGTTCTGCTACTGCGGAGTGCTCTACGCTGGAGATAATAATATGCTGTGGCTTTGTATAAAGACGCGCAATTCCCATAATTGCCAAATTATCCGCTTCAGTGCCGCCACTGGTAAAAATCATCGATTCCGGTAGCGCGTTAATCAAGCTAGCAACCTGCATTCTTGCTAATTCTAAAGCTGTCGCCGCCCTTTGTCCCCACTCGTGCAAGCTAGAAGGATTACCCCACTGCTGAGTCAGGGCTTTTTGCATGACTTGAATAGCTTCTGGGCGTGCGGGTGTTGTGGCACTATAGTCGAGGTAAATTTGCATGGCTTTAATTAAATAAATGACGAACTAATAATGAATGATTGACTACCTAATGAATAAGGCACTTATCCTAAAGGCATAAATGATTATTGACTCATGACTCATGCTTCTTAAATTATGACTGATAACAACTGCCAATTGCCAATTGCCAACTGTCAACTGTCAACTGTCAACTGACTAATGACTTCCTGGTTTACAGACGTTGTAGTCTTCGTGCGACAAAACTTTTTGGGGAATTAAGAAGGTGCCGCAATCTTCACAAAGCATTCTGTAGTTGCGAGTTACAGGAATACTGATTATCAAACGGTTGTGACGCAGGCGTTTGCCGCCGAAATCTCTGTAATTCTTATTTTCGCCCAAAGCTGCTATAATTGCCCGCGCTTTAGTGACTACGTGGTCGGGCAGACCTCTGAGATCGATGATATCTCTAGCAAATGATGCTTCCCTCTCTTGTTTTTTGGTTTGTTTTTGTGTCAGGACTTCAACAAAATGCTGCTGCGCCACCAACTCTTGCGTGCAGCGATGGCACGTTTTACCATATCCTTTGTGACCGCACGGAAAAATTCTTTTTCTTTTAGCCATAAAGCAGCGGTATAGGGTTTGACCCACGCCCCTGAATGCTGCTACCCTACCAGTGATGCTTCCGGCATCGAGGCAGTTCTACAAGACGCAAAATCTATTCCCTTGCATAAATTTAATAGGTTGAAACTTTACTCGATCCCATAGTTTTCAACTGTGGGATGGCTAATAACCTCTATATTTTTTAAAATTTTGTGGCTGTATTGTATTATCATTTACTCGGTTTCTGTTGTGCTGGGCTGATAGCGATCAATCTGGCGGGCTGCGGACAAAAAAAGCAAGACGTGCAGAATTTACCTCTCAGTCTGGCTCCGCTGCCTCAAGACCCCTTGTTGCAAGTATACTTCAATCAGTCGATCGCTTCGAGTTATACAGAGCCTTACCGCCAGCAAACTAGATTTGGAGATGATTTAGAACAGTTGGTCGCTGTTGCCGTAGCTAGTGCTAGATCGACGGTGGATGTAGCTGTTCAGGAGTTTCGCTTGCCCGGTATTGCGAGGGTTTTGGCCGAACGAAGGCGATCGGGAATTAAAGTGAGATTAATTGTCGAACATATGTACAGTCGCCCTTGGAGCGATTTTACAGCGCAGGAGTTGGCGAAATTACCGGAAAGAGAGCGCGATCGTTATACCGAATTTGTGCAACTTGCCGATACGAATAAAGACGGTAAATTGACTGCAGATGAAATCAAGCAAAACGATGCTTTGGTAATTGTCAAAGATGCTGGAATTCCTGTAATTGACGATACTGCTGACGGCAGTAAAGGCAGCGGTTTGATGCACCACAAATTTGTGGTAATTGACGGCAAAACCGTAATCGTCACTTCTGCTAATTTTACCACCAGCGATATCAACGGCGATTTCAAGACAGCAGCAAGTCGCGGCAATGCGAACAATTTACTGAAAATTGAAAATGCTCAATTAGCGCAACTATTTACTCAAGAATTTAACATCATGTGGGGCGACGGACCCGGAGGAAAACCCGACAGCAAGTTTGGGATCAAAAAGCCGTTTCGTCAAGTGCAAAAAGTAAGAGTAGGGAATTCGACAGTGGCGGTGCAATTTTCGCCGACTTCCCAGACTTTGCCTTGGGAAAACAGTGTCAACGGTTTGATAAATCGAACTTTGGGTAGTGCGAAAAAGTCGGTTGATTTGGCATTGTTTGTATTTTCGGCTCAGCGGTTGTCAAATACTTTGGAAATTAAAGCTAGCCGGGGAGTTGCGGTGCGAGCTTTAATTGACTCTAATTTTATTTATCGATCTTACAGTGAAGGTTTGGATATGATGGGTGCGACTTTGATGCAAGATTGTAACTTAGAAGCTGACAATCGCCCTTGGAGAAAGCCGCTGACTGCGGTGGGAGTGCCGCTGTTACCGGTGGGCGATCGCCTGCACCACAAATTCGGCGTTGTGGACGGCAAAACGGTACTTACAGGTTCTCACAACTGGAGTGAGGCGGCCAATCACGGGAATGACGAGACGCTGCTGGCGATCGACAGTCCCACAGTTGCGGCCCATTTTGAGCGGGAGTTCGATCGGCTTTACAAAGGCGCAATCTTGGGAATTCCCGCCCGAATCAAACAGAGAATTGACGCTAAGAAAAAAGAGTGCGATTCACTACAAGCAGTATCAAAATCTGCGAGTGCTAAACCTCAAATCGCTGCGGGTAAAAAGTTAGTTAATTTGAACGCCGCGACTCAGGAAGAATTAGAAACCTTGCCCGGGGTTGGCCCGAAGTTAGCCGAAAGAATTATTGCAGCGCGGCAACAGCAAGCTTTTACCTCTTTGGAGGATGTGGCACGGGTACAGGGAGTCGGGGACAAGATTTTAGAGAGATGGCGCGATCGAGTAACTTGGTAGTTAAGTTAATAGTCAGGAATTTCTTCCTGACTCTACAAAGTTCACAGTCAGAACTTCTGTTTTTCGTTTAGCAACTCAGAATCAAAAACTCAATTCTTCACTAGAAACCTATCCAAGCAACTTTGACAACATATCCGATCTCAAATTTTAAAAATAATAAATTTTCCAAACAATACTGTCTATTCACATTAGAGGTATAGAGAGATGAAACACACAATATATTTGAAGGTGAGACCGCAAATCAAATTACTAGCTATTTTCCTCGGGGTAATTTTTTTAACTTTAGCAGCTTTAACAGTAAGCGCTCAGCAAACTAACGAAGCACTATTTAGAGTCAAAAATGAAAACTATTTTAATATTAATTCGATTCAATTTAAGCGCGTTGAATATGTAGGTCAGTGTGCCGGTACTGTCATCTCCCCTGATTCGCAAAACGCTCGATTTGCCTCCAGCAAAACTCCTCCCGGCCCTAACAGGAGGGTGGTGATTAAAAATGTAACTGATGGCATGGAAACTAACCCGTATCCCTACACAGACCGAAGTTACGACAAAGGTGAGTTTTCCGAGGATTTTGGATTTAAGTTGGGTAACAGTCACAAAACAAGAACTTTTTCGGTTTTAGAGGGAGAAAATAAATTTATCTATGAAATTAAAGAAAATAATCAAGTTATAGACCAGGGTGCGCTTACCGCTGAAGTGTCTGTACAAAATTTGGGTGTTTTTCCCCGCCAGCAAATTTGCGAGAGCAAGTTAGAATGTCAAAATACTTTTAATTGTCGCGACAGTAAAGGCAGAAAAAGACGTTGCAGACGACGAGAGTGTTTTCCTATTCAAAAGTGTCGCTGTCCGTAACTACTTCTTGCCCTAAAATTATTTTCTTTA
Source organism: Microcoleus sp. F8-C3 (assembly GCA_036704825.1). GTDB lineage: Bacteria > Cyanobacteriota > Cyanobacteriia > Cyanobacteriales > Microcoleaceae > Microcoleus. The sequence continues at coordinate 12,915 of JAUBSN010000022.1, forward strand.
ATTAACTCCAGAAGAGACAGAGGAATAACCAACCAGAAAAAAGATAAGTTATTTTCAAGTTAAGAAGGGCAACCGCGGGCGATTGCCCCTCCAAGAAAATTGTTACTTCAAGTAATGGGGTGAAAGTAAAATGCCGTTCCTAACACGATATATGTTGCTAAAAGCAGCACTCCTTCGAGCCAATTAGAGCGCCCGTCGAGACTAATTAGATTAGCAATTGTCACTGCAATGGCAACTGCAACTACTTCAAACGGATTGAAGTTTAAATCCATCGGCTGATGAATCACTACTCCGATAATCACCAACACTGGCGCTACCAGCAAAGCAACTAGCAAACTCGAACCCATTGCGACAGAAACTGACAAATCCATATTGTTTTTCATCGCAACACCCACCGCAGTTACATATTCGGCTGCGCCGCCAACAATCGGCAACAGAATTACCCCTGTAAACAGTGGCGTCAATCCCAATCCTTTGGTAGTTTCTTCGACAACACCCACGAAAATTTCTGATTCAAAAGCAACGGCAACGGTTGAAGCAACTAGCACTCCTAGCCAAAGCCACAAATTCGGTTGATTCGTAGTAGATTCCTCTTTGGTATTTTGAGAATTTTCTGACTGTAGTTCTAGTAACCCAACTTCGTAAAGATAGCTGTGCGTTTTTAATGAAAATAGCAGAGTTAGAGCGTAAACTGCAATTAGGACGATCGCAGTTATTAAGGAAAGATTCTGAATGGCTGAGGGTTCCACTCCATTAGAGGTATAAATTACCATTGTCGGCAGCAGGATTGCAATCACTGCTAGAGTCATTGTGGAACCGTTCACCCGCGCAATTATTGACTGAAATTCTTGTTCTTTGTAGCGGATTCCTCCTAACAGCATGGAAAATCCCATCACTAAGAGCAAGTTGCTGATAATTGTACCCGTTATGCTGGCTTTCACAATGTCAATTAAGCCGGCTTTGAGGGCAACTATGGCAATAATTAATTCCGTAGCATTGCCGAAGAGTGCATTTAGTAAGCCTCCTATCGAGGGCCCCGTAACGATCGCCACTTCTTCTGTTGCTGTGCTCAACCAAATCGCCAGAGGTATAATGCCTAAAGCGGATGTGATGAAAACTGCGAGGGAACCCCAGTGCAAATACTCAGCGGCGATGGAAATGGGGATGAAAATTAACAGCGCTATGGAAAGAATTTTTTTGATTGACATAAGAACTCGGATAGTGTACGGCAGTGTGAGGTCGAGTTGCCCGGGCGATCGCAAAGTTGATTTTACACTATTAAACTATTCTCTGACAATTCCGGCTGCAGGTGCGATCGATAATTGGGAATATTTAACCGCAAATGCACCCAGAAGGAGGCAGATTGAATATAATAGAATTATATCGACATCGGTGAAAAGATATGTCTCAATCTGTAGTACCAGTTATTGAATCAAAGCAAATTGATACTTCACCTACCTTGACTTTTGAAGAATACCGATTTTATCAAACAGATTCAGATCTACAATATGAACTGTACAAAGGCAAATTAATTCCGATGCCAACCGCAACAGTTTTACATATCAAGATTTGCGAATATTTAGTTTACAAATTGCAGCGTTACCTAGCTGAAAACAATCTTGACTTAGTAGCAAAAACAGGTTTAGGAGTGAGAACAGAAGAAGATACCTCTCGGATTCCTGATGTAGTTGTTTGCACTCAAAGTCTTTTGGAACAAGCTGCGGCTAGACCAGGTTCTGGTATCCTCGATTTTGAGGAAAAGCCGCTGTTAGTCATAGAGGTAGTGAGTCAAAATCGGCGCGCCGATTATGTGATTAAACGAGCTGAGTACGAACTAGCTAACGTACCTGAATATGTAATTGTTGACCCTACACCTAACAAAGAACTGGTGCGAGTTTTAGCCTTTCCTGAAGGTGAAGATATCTACACACAAACAGATTTTGTGCCGGGGCAACAAATGGTGTCTGTAGTATTTCCCAATCTGACATTATCAGTGAATGAAATACTGTCTCCGCCATTAGTTGAAGGGTTGATTAAAGCAGAGCAAGCTCGGTTACATGAACTTGAGCAGCAAGCTGATGAGCAGCGCCAACGGGCTGCAAGATTGGCGGTGAGGTTGCGAGAATTAGGAGTAGATCCCGATCGCATTTAGGAGCTGGGATGACACAGAAGTCAGGAGTTAATTGTTATTAGTTATATAAAATCTGTTAGCAGCAGAATTATTCAGATATCAATGCTCTGCATCTGCGTGAATCCGCGTTCATCCATTGTCATCTGCGGTTGCAAAATTATCTTTTTTTTAACCGCAGATACAGGCAGATTAACAGAGACTAACGCAGATGAGTAATATCTATCGATCGCGCTTGATACTGTGCAACTATTCCACCCAGCGCACCCGCACAAAATGAGCTTCGCGTCCCCAGAAGTCGTGACTTACAGCAATATCAACAACACTCAAATTAAACGGAATAGCAGTTGTGACGTACCGCTGAGCCAGAGCTCCCACATCAGGAGCTAACTGAGCCGCCGCCGCCGCCGCTGCACCCACACCTAACAGTTGCAGAATGGGCCCTTTCGGCATAGCTAAATTGATGCCAACAGCAAGTCCAGCCGTCAGCAGCATTGCCACCGACAAATTCGTGCCGCAGCGGGGATGTACAGCTAAATCCCACTCTCCGCTGGCAACCCGGTGCAAAGCCTCGCGCACTGCCTGACGCAACTGTGCAACGTTAACGTGACCGTACAAATAAAACCCTTGGTCTGTGGACATCCCGCCCAATAACTCATTATCGGTTCTTGCTGTCGTCGCACCAAACGATTGGCCCAGTACCCAAACCGTAGCGTGTTCCAAAGCATGAACTTGGCGCAAAGTCAAGACTTCTTTCAAACCGGGCACAAAATTGAGTTGTCGCAACAAATCAGCATCTTGAGTCCGCTGCGGGGCAAAGTCGAAGGGAAACTGGCCGGTGCGGCCGGAAGCAGAAGCAGTAGTTGTCATATCAAAACGCCTCCATTAACTTTATTAAGTGAATATTTAACATTAGCAATTCGGTTGAGAAAAAGCCGATCGTAAATTATCCATAGTTTTGAATTTAAACCCTAGCAATGGCAGGTTTTGTGGAAAAATTATCAGCCCTCAACCTGCCCTTACTAATAGATCGCACTTATTCCCTGTTTATTGCTCTACCCGCTGGCCGTCACGGAATACTCCCGGAAGTCGCCGGCCTCTGGTATCGATAATTGTGCCTTTACCGTGAGGCAATCCCTTGCGTAACTCTCCCTGATAGCGGATACCGTTGGAGAACGAACAGTTACCCCTGCCATCAAGTTCTTGACTGTAGAACTGTCCCGAACACCGACTGCCGTCAGCGCGGGTGAACGCTCCCGTACCTAAAGGCTTACCCCCTAAAAATTGACCCACAAAGCGATCGCCATTAGCAAAAATGAATTGTCCTTGTCCCGTGGGCACGCCTACTTTTTGATCCAGAGAAAACGACCCTATATAGCGATCGCCATTAGTAAAAATAGCTGTCCCGGAACTAACTTTGCCATCTCGGAATATACCCTCCACGCGGGCGTCGTCCTTAAATATAAATTGTCCTCGACCATTTGGTTTGCCCAGACGGAACTGCCCCTCATAGCGATCGCCGTTGGAATATATGTATACCCCAGTGCCACTGGGCAAACCGTTAACAAACTGTCCGATGTAGCTATCACCGCTGTCATAATCGCACCTAACTCTACCTGTAGCGATAGCTGGCACGCAGCGACCGGTTTTAGCTTCTGTTCCTTGCGCCATTGAGGGCAATGGATAAGTCGCGCAACTACCAATTCCCAACACTGATGCAACTAATAAAGCGATTCTACTGGTCCAAGAACGGGAAATCATCAATCAACTTTCTCCTGTGCGCTGTTAGATATTATCTGCTTCTGTCCTTTGTCTTTTGTCTCATTTGTTGTCAAAAGTTGGCTGAAAACCTCAATCATTTATCCTTTACGAAACTCCGGGCTTGCCGTTGCGAAATACCCCCGGAAAGCGCCTACCGCTAGCATCGATCATCGTCCCGACACCGTGAGGCACTCCCTTTCGCAATTCTCCTTCATAGCGCGTCCCGTTGGGGAAAGTGCAGGAGACACTAGCGTCAAGTTCTTGATTAAAAAATCTGCCGGAACAGCGAGTGCCGTCTGCGCGCACCAATACCCCAGGGCCAAAGGGTGAGCCTGCAAAGAATTGTCCTTCATAGCGATCGCCATTGCTATAAAAAAATTGACCCCGCCCGGCAGGTTGGCTGCTAATGGCATCAGTCTGAACGTTCCTGACGACTGCGAACTCTCCGACGTAGCGCTCGCCGTTGGGAAAAACGACCGTCCCCGATCTCATTGTGCCGTCTTGGAACACGCCGATGTAGCGGGCATCATCTTTAAAAATGAAAGTCCCTCTACCATTTGGCACTCCATTCCGAAAATTTCCTTCGTAGCGATCGCCATTAGCGTACACGTAGACTCCGCTGCCGTCGGGCAGGCCGTTGACGAAATTTCCCTCGTAGTTATCGCCTCCCTCGTAATTGCATTTTACTCTTCCCGTAGGAGGGTTGCCTTGGCAGAAGGGAGAGCGTTTTCCTTCTTCTGGTTTTTGTTGAGCCATTGATGGCTGGGGATTCAAGAGATTAGTGGCGCTCCCGGTACAAGAAGCAACTAATATCACCATCCCTAATTTTTGAATTGAACCGAGCACGATCGATCTCCTTTAACTTCAATTACTAATAGGGATTTTCTAGAAGCTAATACTCGCTGAAAAGTCCTCTATTTTTTAATCCCTTTACTAATTTTACCTTCAGGTTCGAGATCTGCCCTAAATGCAAAAAGGCAAAAACTCTCATTTTTGCCTTTAGCATTTTTCCTACTTTACTGTCAATTCTCAGCGCCGAGCTGAGCTATTAGGATTTGGGAGACGGCTAATCACTGTATTGGCCGGTTGTGGTTGGGGACTTGCGGGTTTTTCGCCAACACCTTTGGCTACCTCAACGCCGTTTTCCTCCAGAATCACGATCGGATCTGCTCCTGGCTTGAGATCGACCCGCTTCACCAACACTTGCCCGTTAGACAGCCGCTGCCCGACTTTGACATATCGGCTGGTTGGTTCATTCGGTACTTTGACAATCACTTGCGTCTCGCTCCCGACTTTTACCACCCCGCTGACTTCAGTGCCTGTAGCGAGGTCAGTAGAAGGCGGTGGCGGAACTACTGGGATGACGGGAGGAGGCGGCGGATTTGGGTCTACCCACTGGGGCGGGCGCTTGTCTACTGGAAGTTCCGGCAGATCCGGTACTCCTATGGGTCTGGCTGCTATTGGTTGGGGCGGGCGCGGGGGTGCTGGACGGGCAGCCGGCCGATTCCGCGCATCTTGGGGTCTACTTGCTATTGGCCCAGTAGTTCCAGGAGGACGGGTGCCAGTACCTATTCTTGCCCTGGCATTGGGGTCTCTCCATTGGGGGGGGCGCTTGTCTACTGGCAGTTCCGGCAGATCCGGCACTCCTATGGGTCTGGCTGCTATTGGTTCGAGTCCGGGCGGGGATGTGCGAGTACGACCTAACTGAGGAGCATTTAACCCCGGAACTAGGGGCGGCGAGCCAATTTGCGCCCCGGTGCCTCCGGGTAAGGAACCATTTCTGCCACCGCCACCTAACCGAGGAGCAGTTAGCCCAGGAACCAGGGGAGGCGAGCCAATTTGCCCCCCATCACCTCCGGGTAAGGAACCATTTCTGCCACCGCCACCTAACCGAGGAGCAGTTAGCCCAGGAACCAGGGGAGGCGAGCCAATTTGCCCCCCATCACCTCCGGGAAGTAAAGAGCCTCCCGGGCCTCGCAGTTGCTGAGTACCTCCTCGACCGCCCGTGGGTCGCGTAGTGATAGCAACCGTCTGACCAGGTCTGTTAAGTGGGGGGGGAGCCAATAACTCGGGAAGTTCGGGTAGCACGGCAACTTGTCGCTGTGGCAGTTTGGGAAGTTCTGAGGTAGTCCCACCCGCTCCGTTGGCTCCTGGAGGGATTTGTAATGCGATCGGCGGCAGCGGCCCAAAGGGATCTAACCCAGAAGGATTGACTGTCACAGGGCCTTGGGGCACAGGCTGAAGCGGAAGCGTTGGATTCCTGTCCTTTTTGTCGCCGATATTTGTTTGAGCCTGTCTTGCTCGTTCGTCTGGGTTGGTCGATCGAATTAACCCAGGAGGCTGAGCCGCTACTACTGGCGACGGGAAAGCCTGAGCTGCTGGGGTAGGGCTGCCAGTGGCGGTCGGGGATGGAGAGGCTGGACTGGGGCTGGGGCTGGGGCTGGCTGTGTTGCTGCCCTCGTCCCCACCGCATCCTGCGATCGAGAAAGCTAGTAGTCCTATAGTCGCAAAATATAAAAGTTTGTGCATTGCCGATCGCCCCCAAATGCTTAATTTCAAGAGATCCAACCAGGCTCTGCAATTACAGCCTGTTGTCGTTTTAAGTCTATCAAAAATTTTGGTTTAAAACCCCGTCCTTACAGGACGGCTTTCTCTTAATCTACTATGGCATCTGCCTGTAAAGCTTTGTGAACACATTTAGCAGTATTAAGCTGACGCTGTTAGCATAAGAATCTCGTGATGAGGTCGAACTCATGCTAGTTTTTGAATTCAAAGCATACGGTAAAAAGCAGCAATTTGACGCTGTAGACGAAGCAATTAGAACAGTGCAATTCATCCGCAACAAAGCATTACGCTTTTGGATAGAAAACGAAAAAGTCAACAAGTATGACTTGAATAAGTACAGCGCTATTTTAGCTAAATAATTTCCGTTTTGCGATGAATTGAACAGCATGGCTCGACAATCTAGCGCAGACAGAGCATGGTCGGCGATCGCCAGATTTTACGACAACCGTAAAAAGAAAATTCCCGGAAAAAAGGGATTTCCGCAATTCCAGAAAGACAACCGTTCAGCCGAATACAAAACGACCGGGTGGCGTCTGGCAGCCGACCGAAAATCTATCACTTTTACCGATAAAAAGGGAATTGGAAAACTCAAACTAAAAGGAACGCGCGACTTACATTTTTATCAACCTGCTCAAATCAAACGAGTACGCTTAGTAAAACGAGCCGATGGGTATTACATCCAGTTTTGCATTCAAGTTGACCGTTCTGAAAACATCGAAGTCACAGGCAGCGCCATCGGGTTAGACGTAGGAATCAAAGAGTTCTACACAGACTCTAATGGCGTTGCAGTTGATAATCCGCGCTTCCTGGGCAAAGGAGAACGCAGATTAAAGAAAGCTCAAAGACGAGTTTCAAAGCAGTCTTGCGGTTCAGAAAACAGAAAAAAAGCTAGAGTGATTCTAGGGAAACGCCACCTCAAAATAAGTAGACAACGTAAAGATTTTGCTGTGAAATTGGCTCTCCGGCGTCATCCAGTCTAACGACTGTGTAGTCTACGAAGATTTGAGGATTAAAAATATGGTGAAGAATCACTGTCTAGCTAAATCGATTAACGACGCATCTTGGTATATGTTCCGAGTGTGGCTGGAGTATTTCGGTAAAGTATTCGGAAGAATTACAGTTGCCGTGCCAGCCAATGGAACAAGTCAAGAATGCTCTAGTTGCGGAACAGTTGTTAAGAAAAGTCTATCAACGCGAACGCACGTTTGTCGGTGTGGATGCGTGCTCGATAGAGATTGGAATGCTGCTAGAAATATCCTAAGTCGGGGATTAAGTACGGTGGGGCACACCGGAACTTGGATCTTAAATCCGAACGCTTGTGGAGAGTTGACCGCTACCGATGTTGAAGCAATTCTACCTCGGCAAGTCGATTCGGCGAATCAAGAATCCCCTCGGCTTTAGCTAGGGGAGTGTCAACTGTGTTCGATGTTATGCAATCTCTTGAAAATTGCCAAGTTTTCGTGACGATCCGATCGGGCTCTTCGGGCGCTGGGTTTTGGGCGAGCAAGTTAGGATATCAATGGCGGTCCTTGTTGGACATATTGAATCAATTAAGGTATTTAGATCATGGCAAAAGTGATTCTCAAGCGAATTTGGCGATCGGGCTTGGTTTGTGCGAGCGTTTTGGTTGGTCTGGGATCGGTGGGGGGCGGCGAGGTGCATTCTGATTCACATCAGCCAGAAACCCAGGTGATGACATTGATGCCCGATGTGAGTTCCCAGCAGCTAGATCGCACTATAACGGGATCGGGATTGACAACTGGCAAATTGTACTCTCAGTTTTGGAACCCATCCAATTCTGGTGCTAAACCGCGAGCAAATCAACCTGCTCGGCCACGGGGGAATCCACAGGTATTTCAAGCTAAAATCAAGCGCCGCGCAGGCGGGACGCCGGTGATTGATGTGGTATTTAACGGCAACAAGACTTTTGAGATGATTCTCGATACCGGGGCGAGCGGCACTTTGATTTCTCAGCGGATGGCTACTGCACTGGGAGTAAAGCCAGTGCGTACCGTGAGAGCGGGGATCGCTGACGGTAGCGTTGTCGAGTTTCCGATCGGCGTCGTGCGATCGATTCGGGTTGGGGGTGCTGCGATCCAAAATGTCGAAGTGGCGATCGCCAAACAAATGCCAATAGGTCTGCTCGGCCACGATTTCTTTGGCAATTACGATGTAAAAATTAAAAAAGATGTTGTAGAATTTTATGTCCGCTGAGTGTGAGCGGAGTTGGAAAGCGATTTTTGCTCTACTCGAGTCCTATAAATTTATTCGCAGCTCGGTCAAGGCTTTTAAAATTATTGGTTGAGACGGTAGCAAAATGCAACCAAGTGTGGTATGGTTCTTAGTGTTTCAAGAGCCACCGACGGTTAAACTGTCCGTAAAATCCGACCACAAAAGCACGGCTGGTGTTGGTGAGCTCGGTAACAGTCTCCGACAACGATTCACAGTACAAGCCCAGGCAATCAATTAAACAATTCGCCAAGCAGGTCGAAATTAGTTCCCAAAATGCTGTGGCTGAGAGAATTTTAGTTGGCATTGTTCAGCCGGAGCCTAGAAAATATGTAAACTGATTAGCGGCAGATGTTCCGCAAAATCGGCAATCATGACGATCGAGAAATTAACTATTGTAAATAAGGTATTCGCATGGCACAAGCGTCTGTATCTCCTGTAGTGCTGATTATTCTAGACGGCTGGGGTTATCGTGAAGAAAAAGACGGAAATGCGATCGCCGCGGCAAAAACACCCGTGATGGACAGTCTCTGGGCCGCTTATCCCCGAACTCTGATTCACACATCCGGCCGGGCGGTAGGGCTGCCAGACGGGCAAATGGGCAACTCAGAGGTCGGTCACTTGAATCTGGGCGCGGGCCGCGTGGTTCCTCAAGAGTTGGTGCGGATCTCGGATGCCGTCGAAGACGGTTCTTTGCTCAACAACCGCGCGCTGGTTGAGCTTTGCGAGAAAGTGCGTCTTCGGGGCGGCAAGTTGCACCTGACAGGTCTTTGTTCCGAGGGCGGGGTTCACTCGCATCTGAGTCACATTTTGGGTTTGCTCGAATTAGCAAAGGCACAGGGAATTTCTGAGGTTTGCATTCACGCGATTACAGACGGCCGCGATACTACTCCGAAAGAGGGCGTAGAAGCTTTAGCAAAGATTGAAAGTTATATAGAAAAGGTAGGGGTCGGTCGGATTGCGACCATCAGCGGCCGCTACTACGCGATGGACAGGGACAAGCGCTGGGATCGCGTGCAGCGCGCTTACGAGGTGATGACGACTGAGGTGGCGCCTGACGGTCGATCGGCTGTTGATGTGTTGCGGGCATCTTATGCTGAAGGAGTGACCGACGAGTTTGCAGTTCCGACTCGGATTTCTCCGGGGGCGGTGGCATCCGGGGATGGGATGATTTTCTTTAATTTTCGCCCGGACCGGGCGAGAGAATTGACTCAGGCTTTTGTATCTCCCGATTTTAAGGGGTTTGAACGGCAGTTAATCGATCCCTTGGCGTTTGCAACTTTTACTCAGTACGACCCGAAACTGTCAGTAATGGTGGCTTTTGAACCGCAGAATTTGAACAATATTCTGGGCGAGGTGATTTCTAAGCACGGTTTGCGGCAGTTGCGGACGGCGGAAACTGAAAAGTACGCTCATGTGACTTATTTTTTTAATGGGGGTCTGGAAGAGCCTTTTGCAGGGGAAGACCGCGAGTTGGTGCAGAGTCCGATGGTGGCCACTTACGATGAGGCCCCCCAGATGTCGGCCGCCGAGGTGACGGATGGGGCGGTGACGGCTTTGGCAAAAGGCATCTATTCCTTTATGGTAATTAACTACGCTAACCCGGATATGGTCGGTCATACGGGGATGATGGATGCGACGGTAATTGCGATCGAAACTGTGGATAAATGTTTGGGGCGGCTGTTGGCGGCGATTAGCAAAGCAGGAGGTACGGCAATTATTATTGCTGACCACGGCAATGCTGAACTGATGTTCGACGAGGACGGGCATCCCTGGACGGCTCACACTACTAACCCGGTGCCGTTTATTTTAGTAGAAGGCGAAGGTCTGAAGATTCCGGGTCACGGAACGGATGTTCCTCTGAGGGCTGACGGTTGTTTGGCGGATATTGCGCCGACGATTCTGGAGCTGTTGAGGTTGCCTCAGCCCCCGGAGATGACGGGACGCTCTATGATACGATCGGCTGAGTTTGAAGTTCGCGCCAACCGCACTCCGGTGCGAGTCCGATTGTAGTAGGGCTGGGCGAAATCTTGCTAAAGGTGGGGATACGGCACTGCTTTTCGTCGTGTCAATTTAAGGTATAAGCCATAGTCCGACAGGGGTTGAAACCCCTGCCTCATAGCGAAAGTCCTCTCAAGAGGACTGAGAAGAACAATTTTTAAACTCATGAGTCCTCATAGCGAGGACTTTAGCTATTAGACAGGGAATTCATTCCCTGGCGGACTGGCGGACTAACAGCTTAATTGACAACAATGGGTACTGCCGTGCCCCTAACCGAGTTTGTGCGCGATCGACTGAATTTGATATGATGATTGATTACCGATTACTAATTACCAATTACCCCTGATTATGGATATTGTTTCTGTGTTACAAGTTATCTGGTCTTTGTCTGCTTTAGGACTTGTGGTTTTTGTATTGCTGCACAGTCCTAAAGGCGATGGTATTGGAGGAATTGGCGGACAAGCTCAATTGTTTACCAGCGCCAAGAGTGCAGAAACGAGTTTGAACCGGATTACTTGGGGTCTGTCTATTGTTTTTATGGGTTTGACTGTGATTTTGAGTGCTGGTTGGTTGGCGCCTAAGTTATAAGATTCGGATTTTTAACCGCAGATGAACGCGGATAGACGCAGATAATATCAAGTTCATCTGCGTTTATTTGTGTCTATCTGCGGTTGCAAAAATGCGGTTGTGGAAAGTTACGGTAAAAGCTCGATTGCTGGCTGGTTTGGGTTTGGCTTTATGTTGTTTTAGCCTGATAATTTTTAGTCAGGTTAATACTCCTGCCGCGACTGTTTCTTCTCTCCCGAATAGTTTGCCGAATCCACAGGTTCATCCTTTGCCGCCAACGCTAGCGAATTGGCAAGATTCCACGGATAGCGGTGATTATTTTGAGCAGGTTAAGCCACCGAATTTCGGTCATTTGTTGTGGTCTAAGTTTCCGATTCAGGTTTATGTTGAGCGTCCAGTTGATGCTAATAAGTCTGAAGAATGGGTGGAGGCTGTGTTGAATGTTGTCCGCGAATGGGGGGTTTATTTGCCTTTGGAAGTGGTGGATAGTTCGGAGGTGGCTGATATTAGGATTTTACGTCGGGCTCCGCCTTTGCGTCAAGGGGTTTTGCGATCGCGTTCTGGAGAGGCTACCTATGAATTGTACGCCCGTCGCGATGGGGATAAAACTGTGTTATCTCATCGGTTTTCGGTTTATTTGAATCCGAATCAAGTCGGTAAGTATGTTCCCGCGACGGCGCGGCACGAGTTGGGTCACGCTTTGGGAATTTGGGGCCACAGTTTGATGGAAACTGATGTGCTTTATTTTTCTCAGGTGAGAAATCCTCCGCCTATTTCAGCGAGGGATGTTAATACTTTGAAGCGGGTTTATCAGCAGCCGACTCGCTTGGGGTGGGAATTTTAGTTGAAACCACAAATTCCCGGCGATTGGAAATCGCGTCTGCACAAACTTTCGTCCGCGCAACGCGAGACTAAAAAAACATAATAGTTAATAGGAAATATCAGGAAAATGAAAGATGAATGTTTTGGGATTGTGCCGATTTTTGGAAAGGAAGCTGATGCTTTGTTTTTGTTGATCCAACATCAAGCGGGACATTGGGCTTTTCCGAAAGGTCACGCGAATCCTGGGGAATCTCCTGCGGAAACGGCAAGGCGGGAATTTGAGGAGGAAACTGGTATATCGGATTTTGAAATGCTGGATGAGCCGAGTTTTACGGAACACTATTCTTTTGTTAAGGATGGGGAGCCGATTGAAAAGACTGTGACTTATTTTTTAGGTTTTGTCAAGTCGATGGAAGTTGTTTTGCAAGAGGAGGAAGTTCAAAATTCTGCTTGGCTTTCTTTTGAGGAAGCTGTTAAGCGGATTACTTTTGATGCTAATCGCCAAATGTTTGGGGAAGTTAAAGCATATTTGGATGGCAGCAAGTTAAAGGTCGGCGGTTGAAACCGCTACTCGACAAAGGAAGTTCCTTTCTAAAAGACTAAGAAAATTTAAGACCAAATCTGGATTTGGGAACCCCTTTATACCATCGCACTTGTAGGGTGCGTCGCCACGGATAATTCTCGCTGACGGACAATGATTTAAGAGCGACGCACCCTACGATATCATAAAGGGGGTGGAAGAGAGCGGAGTTGGTATAAGACGGATTTGGTATAAGTTATGATTGAAAAACCCGGTAAATTTTGCGATACCGGGTTTTTTAAGTGTCAGATTCGGCGGGCGAATCCTGCCACAAATCTGAGATTGTATCGTTTCCGGTTGCATCGGAATAATAAAATGGAGTCAAAAGTCAACACTCAAAAATTATTCATTTTTTAGACTGACAGTCAACCGTCAACACTCAACAGTCAACAATCACGGACGGTGCAACCGGAATTGATATTATTTGTTGATTTTCTGCGCTGCTGCGTGGTGTTGCAAGCGAGAGAAAACGTTGTAGGCATCGGGGCCGGGATTGTCGTGTTCGACTGCGCCGTCGATGGGGCCGTCGATGGCTTTCCAAGCAGGAATTCCGCCTTTTAGTTCGGCTACTTTTCTAAAGCCTGCTGCGCGCAGAAGATTGGCAGCTTCGGCGGTTTGTTCGTCGTTTTCGCCGTAGATGTAGATGTCGCGGATGGGTTCTAAACTCGATTGTGCTCTAGCGACTAATTCGTCTATTGGCATCGGTACGGCGCCGGTAATGTGGCTTTTGGCGAAGGTTTCAAAATCGCGGGCGTCGATGATTGTGAGTCCTGGTTCGCCCCAATCTAAACGGGCTTTGAGGTCGTGGCTAGAGGCTTGAGCTTTTAAACCGGGAGGGGTGGGAGTAAGGTCGGGAAGTTTTTCTTTGATGTCTGAAATTTTGTCGGGAATAGTTTTCATGGCTAAACTGTTGTTGAATGTTTTGATTGCCATTGCAATGTAACAAGATGCTTAAGTTGAATTCGTCTTTCTAAAGGCAGAATCGAGCATTGAACTAAAGTCGCAGTTACGCTGGTTTGCTGGTTGTTAGCTGCGGTTGAGAGCGCTATATTTGTAGAGGTTGCTAGGAGGTAGCGGGCTGTGCTTAAAATTGTTTCGATCGCATTTACTGCGGAGAATTAAAACTGCGATCGCTCGTTTTATCCGCTTTTATTTTATCAAAAAATCATGTTTTAGTCAAGCAGAATTATTCTCAAATAAAATTTGCATGAGTTGTGTCCAGCGCGGCTGAGGATTTTGCGGAAAACTTGAGATGTTTGTCAGCAAGATTTCTGATAAAATTTGATAGTAAGAACAAGTATTTAAAGGTCTGGATATGTCTGAGAAAGATGAAATTGCGGTGTCTCAAACTTTGACACCCGAACAGCAAGCGGTTTGGGATGCGAAGGCGAAAGTTCGGGTACTGCTGAATTTGTGGGATTTGGGCGGCGGGAAGATGAAGGTGAAAAAGGGGGATTTGACTAAGCGGATTGTTCGCACTAATGAGACGAGTCAGAGATATGTGGAAGTTCTCGGCGAGTTGCAGGCGACTGGGGCGATCGAGTATTCGCTGGTAAATCGGGTGACGCTGGTGGAATTGACGGCGAAGGGGAAAGAAGTTTTAGCGCAGGGGCTCAAAAGTAAGGATTCTTTGTTTGAGTTTGATGGTTCTCAAATTGGTACTCGGCTGGGAAATTCTTTGTTGAAGTGGATTCGGCATCAGGATGGTGCGGCGAGTGTTGCGGTTGAGAAGGGGAAGGGGGATGCAGGGACGATCGCATCCTATGAGGATTTTAAGGTTGTGGCGATCGATGTGTATGACAGCTTGAACCGGGATTACAACTTAGACGATTTAGTGCCGATTTATCGGATGCGTCGGGCGATCGGGGAAAGGGTAGGGCGATCGGAGTTCAATGAGTGGCTGTTGGAAATGCAGGCTAATGACATTTTTCAGCTAATGGCAGGGGAAACCCCAGACATCACCCCAGATAAACGTGAAGACTCAATCATCATTCCTGGTGGTACATTGCGTTACTACGCCAAGCGCTTAAATCCATAAAATTGTTCTCAATCTTTTTGTAGTTCGTTACCTCACACCCGATAACCATGAACAATATACCAGTTTCCCCGATAGAAGCCCTGAATGCTGCCATTCAAAATCACAATCCATTTAGCAAAGCTGGGATTGTCAAAGAGCAAGATATTTGGGGGAAAGGGTTCCCCGATCTTCCTACTCTAAATGCTCATGCTTCCGATGCCATTTTTCAGGCAGTTGAAAAAGTAAAGACAAGTCAATCTAGTCAAGAAAAGGTGACTTCACTGGCATTAACTGCTTCAATGGGAGTGGGTAAAAGCCACATTTTGAATCGCACTCGCCACAGGCTAGAAAGCAATGGTAATGCTTTATTCGTTTATGCGAGTGTTAATAATTACACAGACTTGAACTTTATCAACTACCAATTTCAGCAAACTTTAGTTAATAGTTTAAGTCGCCTAAGTAGCCAAGGTGTCATGCAATGCCAGGAAATAGCAGCAGCAATGGCTAACGAATGTTTCAAAACTATTAATCCTGCTACACCAAATCTTTCTCCTCAAAAACTACTAGATCAATTTGATCAAGCATGTGCTAGTTGGGCTACTAAAAATAAAAATTACATGAAAGCCCTAACTAAGAAATTTCTTAAGACAAGATCAAATGTAGACCCTTATATTCTTCGAGCTGTTTTGTGGACATTATCAGAAACTGAAACACCTTTTGCTATCAAATGGTTGTCTGGTGAAGAGTTAGATAAAGCTAAAGCTGAGGAACTAGGATTGCCGACTAATTCCGGCAAGACTAATCAGGAGAGAGAAGTAGAATCTCTTAACAATGTCCAGAAAATTTTAAATTTGGTGAGTTACTACCGTCCTATCATCATTTGTTTTGATGAAATAGATGTAAATCGAGATTGGTGTAGCAGTGATGGATTAACAACAGTACACGTAATTGCCGCTCTAGTTAAGCGTTTGTACGATACTCTCGAACAATCAGAACTCAGTCAAGGTTTGGTTATTATCACAGTAATGGCGCCCGATACTTGGAAAACAGTTAATATGCTGCCTGGTAGTATACCCGATCGAGTTTCAACATACACGCAGCGCAAACCAATCGATTTAAACTACTTGAATGGCGATTATTTAGTTGATTTAGTCAAACTATGGTTGCAAGATTTTTATGAAATCAGAAATTTAAATCCTCCTCATCCGGTCTACCCATTTGAGGAAAGTCAACTGAGAGAATATGGCAGAGGTAAGCCAACTGTACGCGAAGCTTTGAGATGGTGTGCCGAGAATTTTAAAGTTTTGATGCCTCCAACGCCTGAACTTCCAGAAGATCCTGCTGAACGGTTTGATCTTGCTTTTACCAAGGAACTTGAGGAAGACATCCGAGAGGATATGAAGGATAGTTTCACAATTGCCAATGCTATTTGCTTTGGTTTTGCCACCCTGATAGATGAGACTGTGGATAATGTAAAAATAAATAACATTATGACAGAGGTTAAACCAAAATTACAAAATGCAGGTTGGATTAATTTCAAGATAATTGGTGTCGAAAATGGAAAAAAGATAAAGATTGGTGTTTCAGTCATTCAAACTTCTCAATCTGACTTAGTTGCTGGCTTAAGACGCTTAATAGATTATCAAAAATTTGATTTAACTCGCGGTTGTTTAGTCCGTTCCCAATCAAAAATAGAGAAAATGAGCAAAAATTCTCAAGCCTACAAGCTACTAGAAAAACTCGTATCAGTAGAAAAAGGCGGTGAGTTGGTGTACTTGATTGAAGACCAAATAAAACCGTTATTTGCTCTCCGTGCTGTTTATGAAAAATGCACAGAGTATAATTTAACCGAAGACGACGTTTTTGATTTCATATCTCAGAAAAAGCTCACTTTTGATAATCTTTTACTGCGAGAAATTTTGAGCGATCCGTCGAATCAAATGCCTGTGGTTGATGATGAAGATGAACTCCAACTTTTAGAAGATATTTTCAACCCTACCAGTAGTGATGATACGGATGATGGCGATCTAAGCGACCAATTTAGTTAAGTATGAATCAATCAATTTTGCTTCAAACAGCACTGGCTTTACCTGTTCCAGATATTGAAGCTTTAATCCAAGGACGCATGATTGCAGCTATGCCTCGGATGTTTCTGAATCCGGGGCGGACATTTGCTTTGTATCCAGCTAATTTTTCGGTTGATTTGCTATCGGGCGATCGATATTATCGATCGCATTTTTTGCCGATAGCTCAAAAGGCACTTGCTCAGTTAGATTCAGATAAAGTTTCGATCAAAGCTTGGGCTAGGTGCGAATTGTGCCAAATGGTAAATGAGTCTGAATCATTAGAGGCTTTGTCGCGGTTAACAGTCTGGAAAACAGAGGCGCTACAGCAAATTCTCCAGCAGCGTCCTTTTATTTTTCTAGCTTATCTTCGCGTCTATTTGCTGCCTCAGCCGCTGGAAATGCCAGTGTATCCCAGCGGCAATTTTGTACCTTTGCCAAAATCTCTAACTGTTACTGATTCAACGCCAGTGTTGAGCGAGTCTATCTTTGCCAAACGCCGTCAAAAGCTGGAAAAACTAGAGCCGCCAGAACATCCAGAATTGGAAGAGTTGCAAAGTGCATTAGCGCATTTATCCACCACCAACCCAAAAGCCAAACAACTAGACGCAGAAATCAAAATATTTCTCGGTTGGAGTAGCGATAAGCCTGTAAAACCAATCAAACCGAATTTAGCTTGGATAAATACCATAGCAGCTTTGGGAAATCGCACCAAAGAACTAGATAAAGACAAAAGCAACTATCAAGCAGGAACAGACTTTGAAATTGTAGTGCGCGATAGCCTTGAGTTTTTGGGTTTTACAATAGATTATGCTCACAAAGGTGGTGCTGGTGGCTTAGATTTATTATGCTCAAAACCTTACCCCTTAGTGGGCGAGTGCAAAGCCGGTAAAAAAATCCCTAACGATACAGCAGTTCAATTGCTCAATTTAGGAACGCTACGGCTCAAAGATAAAGAAACACTCGCAAAAGCAACTAAGTTGATTATTGGCCCTGGCGTTCCAACTCCTCAACTTATGGATGCAGCAAAAGTACACGGTATGGCAATTATGAACCCTGAGACGCTGGAAAAACTGGTTAAACTTCAAAGCAAATATCCTAACTCGGTGGACTTATTTAAACTGAAAGAATACTTAAAACCGGGGCAATCTGATGATGAAGTTGCTAAATATATTGAGCAAGTTGAACAAGAAATTAAAGTGCGATCGCACGTTCTTTGTATCCTGAAAAAGTATTTAGAAACTACAGGTTCTGAAAGAGCCAGTGTTGATGCTCTGATCGGTGCGTATTCAATGTCTAACCCACCCAAGAAGTTGTCCCGCGAAGAGTTGCACGAAATGTTAGTAGAACTTTCTTCTCCGCTGACAGGTTATGCAGGGCGAATTAAAGGCGAGAATTTAGGGCGCGATCGCTTTTATTTCCTGCGCGATTTGTCCCTAGATGATTGAGATACGTCAAGGGCGATACCCTACGGGATAGCTTCGGCGCGCGTACTCGATCCAATTTCCTACACAGCATCAGGATCTACGCCCAACTCCCGCAACCTCGCCGCCAATCTTTCAGCTTTCTGCAATTGAGCTTGTTCTGCCTTAATTAACCCTTCCACCAATGGCGGATCTAAAATTTCATTGACTGATAATCTCAGATTGGGAAATACTACAGATTCCATTTCCTCACCCGGCAAGAAATCTGTATACGTGTAACCTTCTTCACCTTCAATCAATGAAAAAAGCCGGATTTTTTGCTTGCCCATTTTAGGGTCAACAATGCAATATTCCGGCACATTAGCTAATTCGTACTCTCCGCGTTTAATCACGTAATCTTCGCGGCGATTTTCGCTGACTACTTCTACCACTAACAGCGGCTTTTCATCAAATTCGAGGATACCTGCACCGGGTCTAGCAGCAGCTTGTTCCAAAAGACTTTGAGTGCAGACAACTACATCGGGAATCCGAGATTTATCTTCATCGGTTCTCACTCCCAGACCTGTTTTTACTACTAAGTCGAGATTGTGTTCAGCTAGGTAACGCTGCAATTGGTAAACTAAATATTCGCAAATTTTGATGTGTAAAACTGTAGCTGTTGGCATCGCAATTAATTTGCCTTTGTACAGCTCATATTTTACATCAGATTCTCCTTGATAAATTCGGTATTCTTCAAAGGTCAATGTGGGCGAAGTATCGAGTTTTGTTTCTGCGACTGCTGGCACAACAGATTGAGACATATATTTTTACCTATCTCTATAGTTTATTATTATACTCAATTTTGATTTTAAGAATATAGGCTTCGGTTCGGCAAAGATCGCCCTTCTTGACTCCACGACTTGCCGCTAGATGATTGAGATACGTCAAGGGCGATTCCCTGCGGGATAGCTTCGCCGCGCGTACTTTATCCAATTTCCTACACAGCATCAGGATCTATATTCAACTCCCGCAACTTCGCCGCCAATCTTTCAGCGCGTTGTCGCTCCTCATCAGCGCGTTGTCGCTCCTCATCAGCGCGTTGTCGCTCCGTTGTAGCTTGCTGTCCGAGTTCCAGCAATCGCGCTTGTTCTTCCTTAATCAACCCTTCCACCAATGGCGGACACAATATTTCATTGACTGATAATCTCAGATTGGGAAATACTACAGATACCATGTCATCTCCCGGCAAATAATCTATCTGTGCATAACTTTCTTCACCTTCGGGAAATGCCGCAACTCGCACCCGCTGTCTATTTTCTGTTGGGTCAACAATCACATATTCCGGCACGTTAGCTAGTTCGTACTCTCCTCGTTTAACTACATAGTCTGCCCGCCGATCTTGGCTCACCACTTCTATTACTAATAATGGTGTTTCATCAAAGTCAAGGATGCCGGAACCAGGTCTTGCTAGAGCTTGTTGCCACAAACTTTCCGTGCAGACAACCACATCGGGAATTCGCGATGTCGCATCTTCTGTTCTCACTCCTACAGAAGTTTTTACTACTAAGTCGAGATTGTGTTCAGCTAGGTAACGCTGCAATTTGTAAACCCAATATTCGCAGATGCTGGTGTGTAATGCGCTAGCCGTTGCCATTGGTATTAATTTGCCTTTGTACAATTCGTATTTTACATCGTCCTTGCTTTGATAAACTCTGTATTCTTCAAAGGTCAATGTGGGAGAAGTATCGAACTGTTTTTCTGCGACTGCTGGCACAATAGATTGAGACATATATTTTTACCTATCTCGATAGTTTACTATAGCAATCCTTGCAGGAGTCGTAAATTTTTGACCCCACCCCAACCCTCCCCTTATCAAGGGGAGGGAGTAAGAAATTCACAAATGATTTAGGATGGCTATATTATACTCAATTTTAATTTTAACACTCAATGCCTTGAGTACGAAAAGGTCGATCGCCCTTATTGACTTTCCAATAAGCACAGGCCGCAATAGTTTTAATATTTTTCAAAATACAAATTAAATATTTGGTTCAGTTCACCATTTGGGCGATCGCCTCAACAAGTCTGTAGCTGCCTCGCTGTCGAGAGGTTTAGAGAAAAAGTACCCCTGACCGTACTCGCAGCCGATCGCCCGCATTTGAGCCAATTGGACGGCGGTTTCGACACCTTCTGCCACTACCTCCATCCCCAAACTGCGCGCCAGCATGACGATCGCCCGCACGATTTCCAAATTTTCACCCGTTTCTCCGATGCGGCTGACAAAAGAGCGATCGACCTTCAAAATATTAATCGGGAACTTGTGCAAATAACTCAGAGACGAATAACCAGTGCCGAAATCATCAATACACAGCCCGATACCCAAGTCTCTCAACTGCGAAAGCATCGCCGCCGCCGCTTCCCCATCTTCCATCACCACACTCTCAGTAATCTCCAACTTCAAACAGCGAGCATCAACACCCGTTTCCAGCAAAACTTGCTTAATTTGCTCGATGGATTCCGGTTCCGCAAACTGCCTCCCGGAAAGATTTACTGCGACTGTCAGCCGCGAATTTCCCACAGGTAAATTCAAACTCTGCCACTTGATAATTTGGCGGCAGCTTTCGTTCAAAACCCATAAACCCAAAGGCGTAATTAACCCTGTTTCCTCCGCCATCGCAATAAATTCCATCGGGGAAACTAAACCCCGTTCCGGGTGCAGCCAGCGCACCAGCGCCTCAAATCCGATAACTGAACCTGTTTTTAAACTAACGATCGGCTGATAATAAACAGTAAAAGGACATTCCAATTTTAAAGTAGTCAATTGCGACTTCGGACGCTCCAATCTCCGATCGATTTCGCTCATCGGCGAGTTTTCTGCCGCCGTCCCACAGGCGAAATCCACTATCGAATAGTTCAAATTGAGTTCTTCAACCGACTCCCGCAAATCGTGTTCCAAGTGCATCAAAGCCACAGCTTGAGTGTGCATCGCACTGGTAAAAACTTCGTAGCGAGCTTTTCCGAGAGCTTTGGCGCGGTACATCGCAATATCAGCATCGCGCAAAATATCTCCCGGCCACTGATATTTGTTGGTACTTAAGGCAATGCCGATGCTAGCAGTAATTAAAACTTTATTACCTTCCAAATACAGCGGTCGTTCGATCGTTTTGAGAATTGCCTTTGCTTGGGCGATCGCCTCATCAACACCGTGAATTTCTTCCAGCAAAATCACAAACTCATCTCCCCCCAGACGCGCCACCGTATCGCCGGGCCGCAAACAAGTCAAGAGACGGCGAGCCACAGCCACCAACAGCCGATCGCCCGTGCGGTGTCCCTGGCTGTCATTAATCACCTTAAACCTGTCCAAATCCAGAAACAGCACCGCAAACTGATAGCTGGGATGCCGTTGCGCGCGGGCAAAAGCTTGCCCCAACCTGTCAGTGAACAAAGCGCGGTTGGGCAACTCCGTCAGCGCGTCGTGCAAAGCATCGTGCAACAGTTGTTCTTCAGCCATCTTGCGTTCAGTCACGTCGTGACAGTTGACCACAATTCCCCGCACCGAAGGTTCGTTGAGCAAATTCGTCGCCACCGCTTCCAACACGCACCAGGAACCGTCCTTGTGCTGCACTCGGTATTCCGCCATTCCCTGGCTAACTCTCGGCATTTGCATGACACCTTTGAACACTTGGTCCACTATCAGCAATTCGTCAGGGTGAATCAAGTCAAAGATAGACCGGCCCAGGACTTCCGCCGTCGGGTAGCCCAAAATCCGCTCTAGGGAAGGAGAGACATAGCGGCAAAAGCCTTTCTCGTCGAGAATCACAATAATGTCTCTAGCATTTTCAATCAACGATCGAAAGCGCTTCTCGCTTTGCCGCAGCTCTTGTTCCGTGCGCTTTCGGTCGGTAATATCGGTATAGATGTAAATCAGACCGACAATTTTGCCTGTAGGGTCTTTAATGGCATCGGCCCGCAGCAACACTTGCAAAGTTTCACCGCTTTTAGTGCGGTTGGTAATTTCACCAAACCAAGAATAACCCCGGGCGATCGTGTCGAGTACCTCCCTGGCGACTGCGGGGTCAGCAAAAACTGCCGGTACACCTCCGGCGAGTTTAAATTCCTCTGCCGTGTCCCATTCAAATAGCTGAGAAAACGCTTGATTTTGATAGATGTGAGTGCCGTTGGCATCGCTGATGCCGATCGCCTCACTCGAACTTTCCACCGCCTTGCGAGTCAGCACCAGAGCTTCTTCTGCCCGCTTGCGCTCGGTAATGTCAATCCCTACCAGACAAGCTGCTTTGCCCCGATCGTACTTTTGAGCCACAATCAAATAGTATCCCTCCGACTCTCCCCCGCCGGTTTGTACCTTAACGTTGAGTTCTTTAACCGCTTCCGTAGCGTCGCCGGCAAAAAACTCCACCACAAAAGAGTTAAAATCCGAGCTAGCGCCCAGAAAACCAATATCTTGACCGACAAAAGCCGACGGCCGCAAACCGTGCAGTTTCGCTAAGTGCTGGTTAACCCCCAAATAGCGCAAATCCGAGCTAATCCAAGATACTGTTCCCGGAACTGCTGCCAAAATCGTTTGCAGTTGGTCGTTAGCTTGCTGCAATGCTTCCTGCACTTCGGATATTGGTTCCGACAAATCAGACTGAACTCCTACAAAATGAGTCAAATTAGCGTTGTTGTCTCGCACGGGAGATAGCGATAATTTTGTCCAAAAAGGAGTGCCGTCTTTGCGGTAATTTTTGATTGGTATCTGGATTTCTCGACCTTGGCGCAAGGCCTCGCGGATTTTAGCTACAGTAGTTCGATCGGTATCCGGACCTTGCAAAAATCGGCAATTGCGCCCCAAAATTTCACTGGCGCAGTAACCTGTCATCCGTTCAAAGGCCGGATTGCAATAAATTATCGGACAATCGGGTGCATTGGCGTCAGCAATGACAATGCCGCAGCTACTAGCTGCCAAGGCTCGATCGCGCAGCCACAGCGCTTCTGACGCAGTATGGCGATCGCCGCCACTCCCCACTTCACCTAAATTAGAAATTGACTGGTTCTCCCGATCTCCCATCAGCCGAACTTTCAAGCAAACCTTTACAATTTCCGAGTTGTTTCTTACTCTAACGTTTTTCAGGACTCGCGCAACCTAAATTGTATCTCGGCATTTAAGTAAGCTGGATTTCACGTTAGTTGTTGCTTGTATTTTCTACGCTTGCTGTTCGGCATTTAAAAAAAAGCACATCTTGACTTCCGCAGTGAAAAACCCTCTATTCTTCTCCCCCTCAGACTCTCTCCCCCTCTTCCCCTCTCCCCTTCTCCCCGCGCCCTGGCAATCACGATCCGCAGCAGCTTATTTAGCAGGAGTTGCAGCTTGAGAAGTCGGCGGCGCAATATTAATTAATGGCAAAGTTCCGCCTCCTCCCATTACTGTCGGAAACTGGCCATTCCATTTTTCAATTGCTTGCTGCTGCAAAATTTCGGCTGTTAAAGTTTGCCGCTGCAAGCGTTGAGCTTCAGCTTTACCTTTAGCGCGGTTTATTTCAGCTTGAGCATCTTGGGTGGCTTTTTTAACTGTAAATTCTGCTTGTTTAGCTTCTTGTTCTGCTATTTGTTTGGATTCGATGGCTTTGCTAAATTCTGGCGAAAAGCCAAAATTTATTAACGAAACATCTCTGACGATGACGCCGTAAGGTTCCAAACGCTTTTTGAGGCTGTTGTCGATTTCTGTTTTGAGTTCGGTGCGCTTAGTGATAATTTCTTCTGCGGTTTTTTTAGAAGTTGCTGCTTTGAGAACTTCCGAAATTGCCGGACTCAGAATGCTGGTCACAATTTGTTCTTCGTCTCCCACTTGTTGAAAAACTTGATTTACTTTGGCGGGGTCAACATTCCAGTTGACTGCCAAATCTGTAGTAATGCTTTGCAAATCTTTGGATGCTGCATCTGCTTTCAAATCAGTTTTTTGTACGCGCACGCTGATAGTTTTTACAGAGGTGACGATCGGTAAAATCGGGTGAATGCCTTCATCTAAAATCACGTCTTGAACTTTCCCGAAGCGCATCATAACGCCCCGTTCCCCTGCGCCGACGAGGGCAAAAGGTCTGAAAATTAAGGCGGCGATGATGAAGATGATGCCACCCAGGATGTAGAGAGCTAGGTTGTACTGAACACTTTGCATGGTTTTCATATGTTGATTCACCTATGTTGTGTTATTTGATGTTAGTTTTATATTCGATATTATCTAAGATTATAACTTCATGTTAAGGGTGCAACAACTCATAAATTCATTGGTTTTTTTTTCGTAAAAGTCATATAGTTGCCATGTTATGGGAACCTCTTAGCTCGATGAGCGGGGATGAAAAATGCCACTTGTAGCTGGGTGAGATTATTGATGAATAAATGTTTCAATCATCTTGACAAAGAGTATTTTTTTAGATAAAGCATAAGTAAATAGATAGCTCGATCGCTCTGGGACAAGCGATAAAATGGCGATCGGAAAAAGAAAGCTTTCAACAGAGCAAAAAAATGAGAATTGAACAGCTAATTTTTGGGTAAATTTTAATGGTAAATGGCAGGTGCGTCCCCCTAAAACCTTTGCGGGTTGCTGCAAGCGACGAAAGAGAGAATTTTCGGGAGCATCTCAATGAAAGCAGCCCTCCGCTTGAAATTGGAGCTAGGAGTCAGGAGTCAGGAGTCAGGAGTCAGGAGGAAAGAGTCAGAAGGAAGAAGGAAAAAGTCAGAAGGCAGGAGCCAGAATAAGTGTTTTTACAAATATGAGATGCTCCCGAATTTTCCTCTGCGAAGTACAGACTTTATATGTAGAATAAGGCGACGCCCGCCTTGCTCAAACCTCCAGAGTAGAAAAAAAGACTCATCGGGCAAGTTAGGAATTTATAGCGACAAACGATAAAAATCAGAGTTTAAAAATGCCCGAAAATAAGTTAAACTTAGATGAGAACGGTTGAAGAAAAATCAAAATGTTGCAGCGACACCCTTGGCCGCAGACAGTTGAAGAGGCGATCGCCATTCAAGAACAGCTTCGGTCAGAGGTAATTACCGCCAATCAACTGGACACAGTTCGCTACGTCGCAGGCGTAGATGTCGGCTACGACAGTGCAAACGACCTATCGCGGGCCGCTGTAACAGTTCTGAGTTTTCCCGACTTGCAGTTGCAGCAGCAAGCTGTAGTTCGCAGTCCTACAACTTTTCCTTACATTCCGGGTTTCCTGTCTTTTCGAGAAGTGCCGGCAGTTCTCGAAGCTTTGGAAAATATCAGTTTGAGACCAGACTTGATATTGTGCGACGGTCAAGGACTAGCCCACCCCCGCAGATTCGGTCTGGCGTGCCATTTGGGGGTGTTGACCGGGATACCCGCGATCGGAGTTGCCAAAAATCGATTTATGGGAGAACATTCAGAAGTCGGACTCGACCGGGGCAGTTGGCAACCCTTGCTGCTGGAGGGATCGACGGTAGGCGCAGCGCTGAGGACGCAAACAGGGGTAAAACCGATTTATGTTTCCATAGGTCATAAGGTAAACTTGAAAAGTGCGATCGAGTACGTCCTGCGCTGCGCCCCAAAATATCGCTTACCAGAAACAACTCGATCGGCAGACCAACTAACATAGGGATAACTGGCAAGCGCGGAATGTCTCAAAAAAAGTAAAAAGACCAAAAAAGCATCCGTCTTTGGACTTTTAATTTTTGAGGTGGCGCGGCCAGAGTCGAAAAATCCTCTGAGTCTACTGCCAATCAGCTTTCGGTTCCATCCTTCCAGCGAACTAAAGAATGACTATACCTGAGAAAGAGGTATAAAAGTTGGGGGGGTTTATAGAATGATTGAAACACAGTAACCAGCTTAAAAAATTGGCGGCTCTAACTATAGTGCCCGGGCGTGAACTATTTTTGGTTCACAGTTGTAAATTATGCAATATTCATTCTGCGAGTTAAACCAAAAGCTTAGATTCGTTTGATGAAGTTTCATAATTTACCGTCGGATATCTCACCACTGACTGGGAGCAACCACAACAGTGGGAGGCGAAGGCGCGATCGAGCTAAAAAATCAGAAAAAAACAAGGAGACAGTCATGGCTGAGAAAAGCAAACGCGGATTCGCTTCTATGGATGCAGAAAAACAGCGCGCAATTGCTAGCAAAGGCGGAAAAGCTGCACACGAGAAAGGAACTGCACACGAATTCACCCCTGAAGAAGCCAGACAAGCTGGCCAAAAAGGCGGCGAAGCTGTCAGCAGAAATCGCGAACACATGGCTCAAATTGGTCGCGAAGGCGGTCGGAAAAGCCGCAAAAGCGAATAAGTCTCTCCAGGCCTGACCCTGGAACGAAAGATTGCACGGTGGCAGCTTGAGAGACAGCGCTAGGAAAGTGAGCGTTTGAGGAGGTGGGGCGATCGGATTTACCCAGGTAGTTCGATCGCCCAACCTCCAAAATTCGTCACTAGCGCACCAAAGATTCGCAAAGGTGAAAAGCCCACAGGAATTAGGAAAGAGAATTAAATAACTTGCAATGCGTGATGGTTCTTGTGGGATGGGATCTTGTAGCCCGTCCAGAAAGGGCGGGCTACAAGATCCCACCACACAAATTTTTGTAAATTATTTAATTCGCGATCCTTAGTTTTTTAGCAATAGCTGGCCAATCTTGAACAGCAATTTTTTAACCAAGCTGCACTGCTGTCAATAATTTGGCGGCAAAGAAAAGCTGGCAAGCGCGGTTCAGTCTCTCGAAAAAAGCCAATACCAGCACAAAAAGCCCCGAATCGAGGGCTTTTTTGTATAGCTGCACGTAATATTTTTAGAAGTTCGATCGAGTCGGTCTCAATAATTCTAATTAAGTTTGTTGATGGCGAAGTCCGTCCTCAAAATAAATCAGTTAATATTTTTTTATATTTTTGAGCCAACCATACAATTATGACCAACCAGCTCACTTTAGCATGGACAGAAGCTGGGGTGCGCCAAACTCAGACAATTCAAAACGGACAGCCGAGCAAAAATCCAGGAACCGTGAGGCTAGGGCGCGATCCGGCGAAGTGCGATCTAGTATTTTCGCATCCCAGCGTATCCGGGCTGCACGTTGAAATATTTTTTAATCAGGAATTGCAGGAGTATGCAGTGCGGAATTTGCGCGAAAGCAATCCGCCCCTGGTAGATGGAAAAATTCTCGCCCGAGGCGAAGCAAAATTGAACTCGGGAAGCCGCATCCATTTAGGCCAAGTGCAAATTGAGGTGGTGAATGTGACACAGGTGCAGGTAGCCGCACCCCAGACAGTTTTGCTGTCTGGGCCTCCCGCACCTGGTAACTTTCAGCCGACGGGACCTTCAAAATACGGTTTGCAGTGTCCCAAATGCAGCCGAATTTCGCCTTACGCCCAGTTGAATGCGGGGTGTCCGTGGTGCGGTACTTCTTTGGCGGCGGCGGCGAGTGTGGTCATCTCTCCGTAAAAGTTTCAAAAATGGAAAGTCGGGCTATCGGCTACACACTCTCAACTTCAAAAATGTTTTTTTGCAGAAAACTCAAAGCCGACTGCTGATGTTTAAAAAATAATCATGAATTCTCAACCATTGCGCCTGCGACTGACTTGGACTGATACAGCTACGGGGGATTGTCGATCCCCGATACTCGACTTACCCATCGCTTTGGGACGAATTTTTGAAGCTATGCCCGCCACAATCAACGGGAAACGAGTTTCTCGAATTGCCCTCAGCAGCAGTCAAGTTTCTCGCTTTCACGCAGTGATTGATACCGAAGGTAACAGTATTTTAGTTACTGACACGGGCAGCCGCAACGGTACTTTTGTTAACGGCATTCGCCAAACCCGGTGCGTGTTGGCAAACGGGGATATGCTGCAAGTTGGGCCCTACGCGATCGGTATTTCTTTTGCTGTTAATTCCCCAGAAACGCCGTCTGTCAATTCTCACATTTTCTTTAACCCCCAGACCAATGGGCCAGACCCGCGGGGGCAGCAAATAATGTTGCAGATTCCTCAAACAGGTAGTAGGGGAGAATTTCCGCCGATCGCATTTTTGCACGCTTCTCAAGTGTCCATGCGATCGCTCCAATCTATGGGAGTCCCTGTGACAGAAGTTGATTGGGCTGCCGTTGGCGGCGGTTTGGGCAGCTTGATGTGGGTGGATTTGCTGAGAATTTGCGGCGTGAAAACAGATCGAATAGCGGTTTTGGGCATGGAAAACCAGCCTTACGCCCGCTACCGCCGTCTGTGCCTGAATTCTCAAATTCCGCTGCGGGAACGCCTGCGATCGAATTCTGACTCTTGTCCAGACAACATTTGGGGGTGGCCTCCCTATGCTTTGCGGGAAGCTTGGCAGGAATTGCTCAAAGGGCGTTTGGGGATCTCGTTAAAGTTAATGTGGCAGGTGTTTGCCGAACCGACTTTTGCCGAAACTTATACGCCTCGCGCGGGGAATGTGTTTGATTCTATCGACAGGGAAGTCGAGAGAATTGGGTGGAATCAGATGTTTCGCTACGGTAGAGTGCGGGGAATTCGCAAAACAGATGACGGCAGGTACGCGATCGCTTATTCTCGATCGAATGCCGATCACCGCGACCACGCTTTTTTAATCGCCAAATACGTACACTTAGCCACCGGCTATCCCGCCATTCAATTTCTGCCCGACTTGCAAGCTTACCGCGAAACAACCCAGGATTTTGAGTCGGTTGTCAACGCTTACGAAAACCACGACAGCGTTTACGAAAAATTGGAAGCCCGGGGCGGCAGCGTGTTAATTAGAGGCCGGGGAATTGTGGCTTCGCGGGTGGTGCAGCGAATTTACGAAGCGCGGCAGCGCAACCGCAACATTCAAGTATTGCATTTGATGCGATCGCCCAAACCCCAGGGCAACAAATTTAAACTCGCTCAGCGAAGAGTCGAAAATCACTACGAATTTCAACCTTTCAACTGGCCGAAAGCTTGCTGGGGCGGGGAACTGCGAGTAATTTTGGAAAAAGCCGCCCCCGAATTGCGCCCGCAGTTGCTCACAGACTGGGGTGGAACTACTACAGCCCAGCGCAGCGACTGGCGGCGGATTGTCAAAGAAGGTTTAAGTCAAGGATGGTATCAAATTACCTTCGGTGAAGTCGAGCGAGTCGAGCGCGACAGTCAAAACCGCACGGTGACGTACATTCAAGAGAAGGAACTCAAGGGGCAAATTAAGTTAGAAGCTGATTTTATTATTGATTCTACGGGTTTGGACGCTAAGGTAAAAACCAGTCCCCTGTTAAACGATTTGGTAGCTCAATACAATCTTCCCCTCAACGGTTTGGGCCGGCTGAGTGTTAACAACGATTTTGAAGTGCCCGAATTGCGAAACACTTCTGCTAGCAACACAGAAGGCCGGGTATATGCAGCCGGCGCGATTACTTTGGGAGGGCCTTACGCGCCCGCAGACAGCTTTTTGGGCTTGCAATACGCCGCCTTGCGATCGGTTGAAAGTCTTGCCGCCAAACGAGCGGCTGGTGTGCGGAAATTGAGCGTTTGGCGATCGTTCGTGCAGTGGTTGAAGTGGATTTTCAATAAATCTCCCGCCTAACTTGAAGGACGAAGTTCGGCAACAAGCAATGTACGGAATTTAATTGATTTCAACAATTTTGCCATTCAATCTAAAATCTAAAATCTCAATTCAAAATCGAACAATTTTGTCATTCAATCTAAAATCTAAAATCTCAATTCAAAATCGCATGACTCCCACCTTATTCGGCCGCTGGCAAACTCGGTTATTGCTATTTGCAACAGTAGGCGTTTTAGTAACACTGCCCTTTTGTCTGGGTTTAATTACCTCCCAATCAGGCTCAATTTTTTTCTGGATTTTAGGATATGTAGCGATTTTTGGCATCGGCTGGGATGCCTTATATATATACATCCAAAAGTTTCGCTGGGATCGAGATTGGCCCGGTGTATTTCAATTGCTCGCTGGATTTTGGGAAGCACTTTTTGTGTTATTTTTAATCAAAGTTATCGGTTTGCCGGGGATACCTGCACAAGATTTTGACTTGGGAGCTTTTGCATTGCATTATAGTTTAGTGTGGCTGGCTATTTATCTGGCATCCCAAACACTGATGCGGATTTTGTTTCCCCACTGGCGTTTCCGAGGCGGGCAATGGTTGTAATAATACCTGTAGGGACGGTTTTTACCAACAATAATCGCCTCAAACCCATAGTTTAATAAACCCGCCCCGGCTATTCTACCAATTCCCAATTCTCTAGAGAATTTACAGTCAGGTGTACCGATACCTGGATACCCAACATAATTTATAGTAAGCTAAACTCAAAATTGCTGGCATCCTTCAATGCACCGTCCTCCTTGTATTTTCTCATTTTTTTCAGGTTCTGGCTTGCTCGATCTGGGTTTTGAATTAAGCGGCTTTAATGTAGCGTATGTCAATGAAATTTTCCCACCTTTCATGCAAGCATACCGCTATTCTCGGCAGTGCCTGAATTTGCCGCAACCAGAATACGGATATTGCGAAGGAGAGGAAGCAGATGTAACTCGACTTGTAGGGGGAAAACCAGCTTTTCGCCTGCGGGAATTGATGCAGGATGCCCGCAAGCATCACGATATTGTGGGATTTATCGCGGGGCCGCCTTGTCCTGACTTTTCTATTGGCGGCAAAAACCGGGGTCAAGAAGGAGATAAAGGCAAACTTTCAGCTTCGTACATTGAATTGATTTGTCAGCAGCAGCCAGATTTCTTTTTATTTGAAAATGTCAAAGGTTTGTGGAGAACAAAAAAACATAAAGCTTTTTACGAAAAACTAAAACATCAGTTGGCTGATTCGGGATACGTTTTTGCCGAACGTTTAATTAATGCGATCGAATACGGGGTTCCGCAAGATAGGGATAGAATTATTTTAATTGGACTTAGAAAAAACCTTGTCAAAAATCTGGGTATTTCCCTAGACGAAAAAAGCCAGATGTTAGCCGAAAGTTTATTTCCTTGGCAAGGTCAGATATTATATCCCAAATCAGAAATTTTTTCTCATCCTTGGCCTGATAGAACAGCCTTTGCAGATGATGGTTTCCTGCCTTGTCCTGATGGCATACCCCAAGATTTAACGGTTGAATTTTGGTTCCAAAAAAATGACGTTCTCAACCATCCCAATGCCAAAGACTATTTTCAACCCAAAGCAGGCATTAAGCGGTTTGCTTCCGTTGATGAAGGAGATGATTCAAAAAAATCTTTCAAGCGATTGCATCGGTGGCGTTATTCGCCAACAGCTTGTTACGGCAATAACGAAGTTCACTTGCACCCTTACAAACTTCGCCGGCTTTCTGTTGCAGAAACGCTGGCTGTTCAGTCACTCCCAAAAGAGTTTGCACTGCCGGCAAAGATGACGTTGACTAATATGTTTAAAACTGTTGGCAATGGAGTTCCTTATTTGGCTGCACAAGGTATTGCCAAAACAATTTTACAGTTTTTACAGACAAAATAAATAGAGAAATAGGCCGAAATCAACCTTAGCATCAGGACTTTCGCTGTGGTGAATAAGGGCGAGTATTTTTTGAATTCAAACTGTGGATTTTTAACCCTCACGCACTGCCAAAACTAGATTTTGGTGCGTCACGCGCGGTTTAAGATTGATTGTCAGCGGCGCAAGTTACTCGCCGCGCCTCACACACCCTACAGATTTGTGAAAGTGTTTTTTTTAAAAGACAAGATTGTATGCCTTCGCAAACTATCTTGAAAGGCATTTGCGTCGATCTGCGGTTTCCCTTATCCATCAAAGATTTATGCAATAAGTCTAATAAACAGCAGAGGGGGCTGAGAAAGAGAAAAAACGGAGAAAAAATAAAAGTTCACAAAGGGTTTAGACTTGTTATATAATAGTTGGTTAAGGTTGAAAACCTGTATTTTTTATTGCCTGCAATTCGCCATGACCGTTAAACCCCGCCGCTATCACATCACTACTTTCGGATGCCAGATGAATAAAGCCGACTCGGAACGGATGGCCGGCATTCTGGAAAATATGGGCTTTGAGTTCTCGGAAGACCCGAACGAAGCTAGCTTGATTCTCTACAATACTTGCACGATTCGCGACAATGCCGAACAAAGAGTTTATTCTAACCTCGGAAGGCAAGCTCATCGCAAGCGCCAAGAACCGGGTTTAACTTTAGTTGTAGCTGGATGCGTCGCGCAGCAGGAAGGTGAAGCGCTGCTGCGGAGAGTGCCGGAATTAGACTTAGTAATGGGGCCGCAACACGCTAACCGACTTGAAGATTTGCTGGAACAAGTTTTTGAGGGCAATCAAGTTGTGGCGACTGAAGCTGTTGAGATTATGGAGGATATTACTAAGCCGCGCCGCGACAGCAAGGTGACTGCTTGGGTAAATGTAATTTACGGCTGCAATGAACGCTGTACTTATTGTGTTGTCCCGAATGTTCGCGGGGTTGAACAGTCGCGAATGCCGGAGGCAATTCGGGCGGAAATGGAGGATTTGGGCCGTCAAGGTTACAAGGAAGTAACTTTATTGGGGCAGAATATTGATGCTTACGGGCGCGATTTGCCGGGGACAAAACCGGACGGCAGCCACCAGCATACTTTGACGGATTTGCTTTATTTTTTGCAGGATGTGCCTGGTGTCGATCGCCTCAGATTTGCTACTAGCCACCCGCGCTATTTTACGGAGAGATTGATTAAGGCTTGTGCGGAATTACCGCAGGTGTGCGAACACTTTCACGTTCCTTTTCAGTCGGGAGATAATGATATTTTGAAAGCGATGTCGCGGGGTTATACTCAGGAAAAATACCGCCGGATTATTGATACAATTCGCCGTTATATGCCGGATGCTTCGATTACTGCGGATGCGATCGTCGGTTTTCCTGGGGAGACGGAAGCGCAGTTTGAGAAGACTCTGAAGTTAATCGAAGATGTGGGTTTCGATTTGGTGAATACTGCGGCTTATTCGCCTCGCCCGGGAACGCCGGCGGCTTTGTGGGAAAATCAGTTGAGTGAGGAGGTGAAAGCCGATCGCCTGCAGCGGATCAATCATGTAGTCACAACAACGGCGATGGAACGATCGCAGCGCTATTTCGGACGCACTGAAGAGGTTTTGGTGGAAGCCCAAAATCTTAAAGATTCAACTCAAGTGATGGGACGCACTCGCGGCAATCGCCTCACATTTTTTAAGGGCGATATTGCTGAATTGGCGGGTAAAATTGTGCGGGTTAAAATTACAGATATTCGCGCTTTTAGTTTGACGGGAGAAATGCTGTAAGCTGTTGGGGCATTTAAATTGTATGTCAAGAAATAATCAAACTATGACTGGGGAGTTTCTTCGAGACCGCCCGCAATATACAATTTAAATTCGCAACAGCTTATGCTTAATTCTTAGTTTCTGTCGCATACTTCCTGTGATAGCTGCGCTAACTGCGTGTATATTTGTCGAAAAGTCCTAGGAGTAGTGAAAAATGACAAAGATGCGGATCGGGCTATTGTTCGGGGGGCGATCGGGCGAACACGAAGTCTCAATTAGTTCGGCGCGGGCGATCGCCCGTGCCCTCGCTGCGGAGGAAAATGCCTCTAAATACGAAGTTCTGCCCTTTTACATTCAAAAAAACGGCCGCTGGTTGTCGGGAACATTACCGCAACAAGTCTTAGCCACCGGAAAACCTCTGGAAATAGACGAACAAGCAGGACAAGACGACTCTCCCACATCTCGACAGTTTCCTAATTTTAATGCTGTAGATGTTTGGTTCCCTGTTTTGCACGGACCAAACGGTGAAGACGGTACGGTGCAAGGATTGCTGAAATTAATGCAAGTTCCTTTTGTCGGTTCCGGGGTTTTAGGTTCGGCGCTGGGAATGGATAAAATTGCCATGAAAATGGCTTTTGCTCAGGCTGGTTTGCCGCAGGTAAAATACATCGCTGTCAACCGTTCCGAAATCTGGTCTAATCCTTGCGTTTTCCCCAAACTATGCGATAAAATTGAAGCTGATTTGGGCTATCCTTGCTTTGTAAAACCGGCTAACTTGGGGTCGTCTGTGGGGATTTCTAAAGCTCGATCGCGCGCTGAGTTAGAAGCAGCCCTCGACAGCGCCGCCAGCTACGACAGGCGGATAATTGTTGAAGCGGGTGTGGTTGCTAGAGAATTAGAATGTGCAGTTTTGGGTAACGACAACCCCAAAGCTTCAACGGTGGGAGAAATTACTTTTCAAAGCGATTTCTACGACTACGAAACTAAATATACCCTGGGACAAGCCGACTGCTCAATCCCGGCAAAAGTCAGCGGTGCGATCGTCTCGCAAATCCAAGAAATGGCAGTGCAAGCATTTTTGGCTGTAGACGCGGCAGGTTTAGCGCGAGTAGACTTTTTCTACATTGAATCAACCGGAGAAGTTTTGATTAACGAAATCAACACTTTTCCAGGCTTTACAGCTACCAGTATGTATCCGCAAATGTGGGCAGCGGACGGCATTTCTTTCCCGGAATTAGTAGACCGTTTAATTCAATTAGCTCTCGAACGGCACGGGGAAAAAGGTTGAATCGCGCGCTGCAAAATGCTGCCTTGCCAACAGGAAAATATATTTTTTTTCGCAGGTGATATATCCATACCAGCGGAAACGATATAACATGGTTGTGGCAGGCAGTGCCTGCCAGCAACCCAATTTCCGCTGCGGGTCGAGCAACTGGGAATTTTCAGCGGTCGGGTATAAATAAATGCAACATAAAATGGTTAACGGAGAACGGCAAATAGCAGTGTCAATCTCACATCTTGCATCTCAAATTTTAGCTCGATTAACTTAGATGAGACGTTTCACTCAACTGCCGCAGTGGTGGACTTACGGACTGGTATTTCCCCTAGCGGTACTCAACTGCTGGTTAGCCCTCCTAGTCTTTGAATATTTTCGCGCCCTGATTACAGTTTTGGTAGTGGCTACAGTGCTGTCTTTTTTGCTGGATTATCCAGTGCGCTTTCTGCACAGATACGGCATGAAGCGCGATCGAGCAGTTTTGTCGGTATTGTTTTTGACTTTACTGCTATTGGTGGTTTTAGGTGTCACTCTGGCCCCGATTCTGCTAAACCAAATTACTGAACTTGCCACCCGACTGCCGACTTGGATAGTTTCTGGTACAGAACAGATTGAAGCGTTTCACAAGTGGGCGGAAAATCGCAATCTCCGCATTGATGTTAGCGGTTTGACTACCCAATTGAGCGATCGACTTTCAGCTCAATTACAATCTCTCACTGGCGAAGTTCTCAAATTTGGCTTGGGTGCGGCAGACAGTTTGTTGAATTTCCTGCTGACAATAGTTCTGACATTCTACTTGCTCTTGCACGGCGATCGCCTCTGGGAAGGTTTGTTTAAATGGTTTCCCTCCAAGCTGAGCTTTCAATTGCGACAGTTATTAGCGCGAAGCTTCCACAACTACTTCGTCGGCCAAGCAACTTTGGCGGGTTTGATGGGACTGTCGATGACTGTTGCTTTTTTAATTTTGCGAGTTCCTTTCGGACTGCTGTTCGGTTTGGGTGTGGGTGTAATGACCATAATTCCCTTCGGGGCACCTTTAAGTATTTGCATTGTCAGTTTGCTGATCGCATTAAACAACTTTTGGCTCGGCGTTACCGTTTTAGTTGTTGCTACAGTAATCGATCAAGTAATTGAAAGCGGGGTTGCTCCTCGGTTATTAGGCGGTTTTATCGGTCTCAATCCCGTGTGGATTTTAGTGGCGCTGCTGGTGGGGGTTAAGGTGGCGGGAGTAGCCGGTTTGTTAGTTGCTGTGCCGATGGCTGGTTTTATTAAGAATACTGTTGATATTTTGGAAATTTCGAGGCACAAGTCGAGGGAAATCGATTCGGTTAGTTCCATTGAACCTATGGAGCAATAAAATTGCCAACTAGGTGAAAGTTTTAGATTTTCACAGAGTTTTTCCGGTTATTTTGACTTAGGTTTAGCTAGTACTTTAGCTTGAGGATTTACAGGTTTTTTACTTGCTGCTTGAGGTTTAGGCTTTCCGGGTGCTTTAGCTCCTGTGGTGGATGCAGCCGGAGTGAAAAACCGCGTTTATACGTTAACGCCGATCGCTCACAACGAAGATTTGGCGTATAAACCAGGTTTTTGTGAGTCCCGGATTGTTGTTGACTTCGGATATCAATTTTTTTGTGAAATTTTCGCGAGAAATGCGGAATATCCGAGCTGGCTACCGTAGTTTGTATTGTCGCGCTCAGACAGCAATTCGCCAGTGCCGACCAAGTTCGATCGCTCTCAAAAGCTCGAATCAACAAATTGCTTGCGATTGTCCGGTTTCTACCCCAGCTTGTAGGGTAAACCCCACCAGTCAACCAGGGTTCATCAATGCTTGAATTAAAATTAAACAACCTTTGGTTGTAATTTAATTACAGTAGGTGCTAAAAATGCAAAACCATAATTATAACTCTCGTTCTAGCTCCCACCAAATCAATACTGTGTCAACCAAAAATATGCCTGCGGCTCAGCGTTCTAGCACTTTTGCTTTCCCGAAAAAAATTGCTTTTTTATCTCTCCTTTTACTCGGTTCCACTGCAACTGTTGGGTGCAATGCCCTAACTTCTCAAGTTCCTGGAAGTTCTAACGCGATTCAAGCTCAACCTTCACCTGCAGCACCGATCTCAGCATTGCCTGCAAATATATTACCCTCTCAAGACTCTAATTTTGTCACTAAAGTTGTTCAGGAAGTCGGCCCGGCAGTGGTGCGGATCAATTCTTCTCGCACGGTGACGAATCAAGTTCCAGATGAAATCCCCGAACAATTTCGCCGCTTCTTCGGCCCGGAATCTCCCATTCAACCGGGAAATCGAGTAGAAAGGGGTTCGGGTTCGGGTTTTGTTTTTGGTTCCGACGGCCGCATTTTGACTAACGCTCACGTTGTTGACGGTGCGGATACGGTGACGGTAAAACTGAAGGACGGCCGCGAATTTGTGGGCAAAGTTTTAGGCATCGATACAGTTACTGATGTGGCTGTTGTTAAAATAGAAGCTAACAATTTGCCTGTGGTGAATTTGGGCAAATCTGAAGAATTACAGCCGGGAGAATGGGCGATCGCGATCGGCAATCCCCTCGGTTTGGACAATACTGTGACTGTGGGAATTATTAGCGCTACAGGCCGTTCTAGCACCGCTGTCGGCGTTCCCGACAAGCGCGTCAGCTTTATTCAAACCGACGCTGCGATCAATCCCGGCAATTCCGGCGGCCCGCTGCTGAACCAGCGCGGTCAAGTTATCGGCATGAATACGGCGATTATTCAAGGCGCTCAAGGATTGGGTTTTGCGATTCCGATCGATCGAGCACAACAAATTGCCGACCAATTAGTAACAACCGGAAAAGCCCAACATCCTTATCTCGGCGTTCGGATGTTGAGCATTACTCCCGAAGTCAAGAGAGAATTCAATCAAAATCCCAACACCCAATTGAGGCTGACTGAAGATAAAGGCGTGTTAGTTTTGGGAGTTGCCAAAAATTCTCCGGCGGCACAAGCTGGAGTTCGCCTTGCCGATGTGATCAAGAAAATCAACGGTACAGAAGTAACTGATGCTGGCAGCGTACAGCAAATTGTCGAGAAAAGTACAGTGGGCAGCGATCTGCAGCTTGAATTGAGCCGCGGCGGACAACCTGTTAGTGTGGCGGTGAAAGCGGGTGCTTTTCCAGCGGATCGGCAGCGGTAGAATTGTTGATTGAAACTTAGATCCTGTACCATTGTCAATAATCCTTTTATGAACAGGCTTTCCGGCCTGTTCCACAAGAAAACTAATTCTTTTGTGGAACGGGCATGTTGCCCGTTATTGAGAATGGTGCAATATCTAAGTTTTAATCGGCTTGGTCTGTGAGAATGGTTTAAACCTCCGGCGGGATATCGGGGGCAGTGCTGTTTCATTCTCGGTTGATGGGGAGATGGCCCGATGGGGATCGGGGGAGATGGGGAGAAAAGCCCCAATCAAGAGAGTGATTAATTTTTGAGCTTTTGAGTCATCCCTTATACTGCCCTTCTCCCCATCCCCCTCTCCCCCCATCTCCCGATCGTTTGAGTTTTTTGGTGAGAATGAAACAGCCCTGATATCGGGGGTAGTCATTATAGTAAGTTACCATAATGTATATGGGTTATTAAGAGGTATAAAAATGGCTAACATTAATCGGAGGCGTACTGAAAATATTAACGGTAACTTTTATGTAGATAGTACCTGTATTGACTGCGATACTTGTCGGTGGATGGCACCTGAAGTATTTACTCAAGCAGGAGAACAGTCTGCAGTTTACCACCAGCCAACTAATGAAACTGAAGAAATGCGATCGCTCGCAGCTCTTTTGTCTTGTCCCACAAGTTCGATCGGCACTGTTGAAAAACCCAAAAACATCAAAGAAGTTCAGCAACAGTTCCCCGCACTCGTAACAGAAAATGTTTATCACTGCGGCTACCATTCAGAGAAATCCTACGGTGCTGCTAGCTATTTAATTGTCCGTCCAGAGGGCAATATTTTAGTTGATTCTCCCCGTTTTGTGCCGCCGCTAGTCAAAAACATAGAAGCAATGGGCGGCATTCGCTATCTGTACTTGACTCACCGCGACGACGTAGCAGACCATCAAAGATACCGCGACCATTTTGGGTGCGATCGCATTCTCCATGCTGACGAAATTAACGCGGATACTCGCAGTGTAGAAATTCAATTGTCGGGCAGCGAACCACATCAAATAGCCGATGATTTGTTGATTGTACCTGTTCCCGGCCACACGAAAGGTCACACAGTTTTGCTTTACAATGACAAGTTTTTGTTCAGCGGCGACCATCTTGCTTGGTCGGAAAGTTTGCAGCAGCTAGTTGGCTTTCACGAAGTCTGTTGGTATTCTTGGCCGGAACAAATCAAATCTATGGAGAATTTGGCTAATTACTCGTTTGAATGGGTGTTGCCGGGACACGGCCGCAGGTACAATGCCGATCGACAAACAATGAGCAATCAAATGCAAAAGTGTGTTGCTTGGATGGTAAATGCTTAATGCGATCTGGTTCATAACTCCGACTCAGCCAGATTCATTTGACCCCGGTAGCCTGTGAAAATCCGACTGCCATCTTTGAGAATATGAATCTCAATCCGATCGCTCGCCCAAGTGAGTCGATCCCCAAAAGCAGGATTGAAAAGATGTACGCGCTGGTTGCTGGAAGAAACGAGAGAATCGGGTGAGTGGACTGCCAAAGACTGCACGTAGGCACCATCGATTAAAATATCGAGTTGTTCCAGCAACTCCTCAGCACCGGCGGGCCTCTGTTCCGATCGCAATTGTTCTAAGGTGAAGCCAGTAAACGACATGACATTTAATCCCGCTGCTTTGACTTGGCGTGCCAAATCTGCCAAAGCAGGAACTTGCCAAAAAGGTTCTCCGCCCGAAAAAGTGACGCCTTGATTGCGAGGATTGCTGAGAATCTGCTGGACAAGGGCATCAACGCTGATTAGCCGATCGATCTCAAAGGACCAAGAAGCCGGATTAAAACAGCCCGGACACTCCCGCAGACATCCTTGCACCCAGATGACGGCTCGACGACCCGGTCCATTCACTTCCGACTCGTCTACATATCCCATGATGTTGAGATAGCCAGGGAGAAATTCTAAAAGCTGAAAATATGGGTTTGTTTTCTGAGGTTTCATCGGTTCTTTGCCTCTTGTTTTAATAATGGGTAACGCACTGGAATTCCTGTGACACGTTCAATGCGATCGCCAAAAACCTGTAGCACTTCAGGATGGACTTGCTTGAGTTGCCTTGTCGGATATAAACAGGCATTGGGCGGATCGTTCCCTCGTGCTTCTAGCTGATGCGTCAGGGGGCAAAGTCGCGTCGGCGTGTTGAGTTGGATTTCGTCCGGTAATAATGCTTGCATCCGCCGGATGTACTCTGCCCGATCCTGTTCGTTCCAGTCGGTGAGTAGCATCGTCTGAATTGCCAGGTGTCCTGAATAGAGTTGGCGAAATTGAAGTAAACCGGCCCAAATGTCCTGGAGGTTGATGCTTGGCATGGGGCGATTGATGCGACAGAATGATTCAGCAGCAATGGCATCAACTTTGACAGCTACCCAATCGGCGATCGCCAGTTCGTTACACACCGCGCGATCGCCCAGCAAACTGCCGTTGGTCAATACCCCAACTGGCTTCCCGGTCATATCCTTGGCCATAACCAGAATTTCGCCTAAATTCAGCGCCAGAGTTGGCTCACCGCTACCGCTGAGGGTGATGGTGTTCGCATCGCCGACAGGGAAGGATTGCAGATCCTGTTGAATTTTCCGAGTCGGGACAAAAATCTGGCGGTGGCAACTTTGGTGCTCAATCTCACCTAACTGGCAATAGACACAGTTAAACGAGCAAGTAGAATCAGGCCCGATCGGATCGATCCC
The DNA here is from genome assembly GCA_036704825.1 of Microcoleus sp. F8-C3. Classification (GTDB taxonomy): domain Bacteria; phylum Cyanobacteriota; class Cyanobacteriia; order Cyanobacteriales; family Microcoleaceae; genus Microcoleus. Next base: position 53,417 of record JAUBSN010000022.1, read on the forward strand.
TAGCGATCGCCCAAAGCGCCAGGATTGCACTGGGCCGTAAACAGAAGTGAAGGGTTTAGTGACAGCAGACATGGCTTTAGCTCGAGCTCCTATATTTTTATTAGGACTTACGCAAAAAACCCGGTTTCTATGAAAAATCGTCGCTATTCCTGAGAGATATTGACGCAGAAACCGGGTTTTTGGTCTCTCATGCGTAAATCCTGTTGGTGATTCTAAGGTGTGCCATTTTGAGCCGGTGGCATCACCACTTTTCGGGCGATACCCAATTTCTTTAACAGCCAAATTGCCCACCAGGTCGGATCGTACTCCCACCAGCGCCAGCCTGCTTTGGCAACGTTAGGATGGGCGTGGTGGTTGTTGTGCCAACCTTCGCCATAGGTGAGAATAGCCGCCCACCAAAGATTGCGGGAGTTGTCGTTTGTGTCAAAGGTACGGTATCCCCACAGGTGAGTGACCGAGTTAATACACCAGGTGCTATGCCAGAGCAAAACGGCTCGCACAAACATACCCCAGATGACAAACGACCATCCCCCCAGTGCATACAGCATTAGCCCCAAGGGGATTTGCAGCAGCAAAAAGTTTCGATTCAGCCAGCAATAAAATCGATCGCGTGTCAGATCGGGGGCAAACCGCTGGTACTGTTCATAATCGAAGAATTCTGAATGCGGGTAGAAAATCCACAACATATGGCTCCACCAGAACCCCCGACGGGCTGAGTAAGGATCTTTATTGACATCCTCGGTATAGGCGTGGTGCAGCCGATGACCCGCCACCCAGAAAATTGGCCCTCCTTGTAAAGCAGTGGCACCGATCAGGGCGATCGCATATTCCAGCCATTTAGGCACCTGAAAACTGCGATGGCTCAATAGGCGGTGATAGCCCAAACAAATGCCAATACTGCCAAACAACCAGTGCAAAAAGATGGTCAGACCCACGGCAGACCAGGAGAAGAACCAGGGTGCTAAAAATGCGAGGGCATGAATTGTGGTGAAAAAGAAGACCGCAGTCCAATCCAGCGGATATCGAGTCGGAGTTGTTTGCAACAGTTTAGCGGTCATCAATTACCTCACAAAACAACAAATTACGCAGATGGGTACATCCATCGCCAGCAAGACTGGAAATAAACATTTAGAAAAACTCAACATCGATCGATTCCAGCAAAACTCAGCCTGTTCGTTTGTGGCTTCACTTGCTACTTCGAGTCCAAACTGCGATCGCTAAAAGTGCGCCTTGGGCGATCGCAACGCCACCTGCAGCGCCACCCACGTCTGTTCGTCGGTTTCAATCAGAATTGTTTGGATATCATTCACGGCTAAACCCACCAGGGTTTTTGTCCCGTGCGGGGATCGGTTTCTTTCCACGGAGAAATCCAAATCGCCTCTTCTGCGACAGCCACGCGGACGAGTTTAAGGGGAAGAGGTGCTGGACCGCGTACTACTGTGCCCTCTGGGTCATATCGAGAACCGTGACAGGGACATTGAAATTGATTGTCATTGGGATTCCAAGGGAAAGTACAGCCCAAGTGGGTGCAGTTATCGACAATCCCCCAAGGATGGAGCGTACCATCTTCTCTGACGGTGAGGTAGGTAGGTTCCCCAGCCAATCCGGCAACTAAGGCGCGAGTTCCAGGGGGTGCTGCTAAAATCTGGCTAGCCCGAATCAGATTCCCATTGATATCTTTAGCGAGGAGCGAACCATCTTCACTCCCCTCTGCTGGCGGAACAAAGAATTTGGCGGCAGGATAAAGAGCTACAGTAGCTGTGGTGGCGACAGCGGCTCCTGTGAGAAAGTCGAGTAGCTGCCTTCTGGACATTAAAGGATTTTCGAGTGGGATACTTTCTTCCATTTCTCATCTCCGGGTGCAGACTTAATGTTTTTGAGGATGCTGGCTTTTAGTATTAATGCCTAGCAAGCTATAGAGTGGACAAGTTCCAATTAAAGCTGTCAGGGCAGGAATAATTGAAATAATTCCTAATCCGATTCCTAATGCCGAACCTCCATAAACACCAAAGCCGAGGTAAAGTAGTACGCCTGCTAAACTAAAGCGGATGAGGCGATCGATCGTACCAATATTATTAAACATGGGTATCCTCCTTGAGAGACTCGAATTTTTTTTACTTTTGAGTTGGTTCATCGGGTCGGTTGTGAATACGAAAAAACTATTTTCTGATGTGCGATCGTTGTTCAAACAAGTCAGGATGGTGATGAGAATTGAGCAGGTAACGGAGATATCCACGCAAGACTCCTCAGTCTAGCGATACACGATCCTTAAACGGGTCATAACCGCCTTCAGGCGTGGGATGAGCTTAACTCAGGTTTGGTTCCACCACCACATAATCAACAATCTTACAGATTTCAATTCTGCTGACAAGATAGTTACGTTCAAGTCCCTATAGTTACGGCGAGTAAAAGATTGGGGACGGCTAATAGATTGAAGACATTCAGAAAAAATTGTTAAATTTTCGCTGGCACGATATGAATGACTTATTAACCCATTCATATCGTGTCCGATCGATCGCCCATAATACATAGCCGGGGCGGGTTTGTCAGATTGTCCGTTTTTGGCAAATATTATTGGTGAACCCGCCCCTACAGGAATTAGGATAATCGACCGGACATGATATCAATACTGATTTGGATGCACTACCGAGTTGCTGATGCGGTCTAATGTTCTAGCGTTCTTTCGACCGGGGAAAAACAACATCGTAATATTTTTTTTATAATTGTTTCAACTTCAGGATTTGAGCCAATGCTTTACCCCAAGCAACTATGAGACAGTACCGGTAACTAACTTGTAGACGCTAGAGGATTCAAGTAAAAATATTTTTAAAGGAGCGCGACTTAAATAGCTTCCAAAAATCGATGTTATTTAATTCTTGTTTCTGAGCCAGATTGCAATATCACTTGTCCTCATTTTTTGGAATCATGACAGCTATCTTAAAACAGCGCGATCGCGCTAATGTTTGGGAGCGATTCTGCAACTGGATCGCCAGTACAGAGAATCGAATTTATATTGGCTGGTTTGGAGTCCTCTTAATTCCGACAGCCCTAACCGCAGCCATTGTCTTTGTCATCGCCATGATTGCGGCTCCCCCCGTGGATATCGACGGGTTGCGCGAACCTGTATCCGGTTCGCTGCTCTACGGTAACAACATCATCACCGCGACGGTGGTTCCTAGCTCCAATGCCATTGGCTTGCACATTTACCCAATGTGGGAAGCCGCTTCCTTGGATGAATGGCTCTATAATGGCGGTCCCTGGCAACTAATCGTGTTCCATTTTCTGATTGCGATCTATGCCTACATGGGTCGGCAATGGGAACTGAGCTATCGGTTAGGAATGCGTCCCTGGATTGCAGTTGCCTACTCTGCTCCTGTGGCAGCAGCAACATCCGTGTTATTGATCTACCCGATCGGACAGGGCAGTTTCTCAGACGGTCTAATGCTGGGGATTTCTGGAACCTTTAACTTCATGATTGTGTTCTCTGCCGAACACAATATTCTCATGCATCCCTTCCATATGTTGGGTGTAATCGGCGTGTTTGGCGGTGCGTTGTTTAGTGCCATGCACGGGTCTTTAGTAACCTCCAGTCTGGTGCGCGAAACGACCGAAGAAGAGTCTCAAAACTATGGCTATAAATTTGGTCAAGAGGAGGAAACCTACAACATTAATGCAGCCCACGGCTACTTTGGACGGCTGATCTTCCAGTATGCCAGTTTCAATAATTCCCGCGCTTTGCACTTTTTCCTGGCTGCCTGGCCCGTAGTCGGAATTTGGTTTGCGGCACTGGGAATTAGCACCATGTCTTTCAACCTGAATGGACTCAATTTCAATAATTCCATCCTAGACAGCCAGGGACGACCGATTGCCACCTGGGCAGATATCCTCAACCGTGCCAATCTAGGGATTGAGGTCATGCACGAGCGCAATGCCCATAACTTCCCCTTGGATTTAGCTTCAGCAGAAGCTCAACCGATCGCCCTAGTGACTCCTGCCATTAAGAGCTAAGCGGTTGAACGACAAGTTTTCTGTAAGTGCAATAGCACCCCTTATGGGGTGCTATTGCACTTATAGAAGAGATATAAATGGCAAAGATCGCGGCTACACAAACAAAGACCCAAAGGTGGGCAAAGGTGTGAATACTAAGACTCTAGATCGGCTCAAGCAAGCTGCCAGATCGGCATCGGGGGTGGTAATGGGCTGCAAGTTGTATTGCTCTGACAGAAGCTTGAATACATTCGGGGAAATAAACGCCGGTAATGTCGGCCCTAGGCGAATGTTTTTAATCCCCAAATGCAAGAGTGTTAGCAAGACGGCTACTGCCTTCTGTTCGTACCAGGACAGAATCATGGATAGGGGTATATCGTTGACACCTACCTCAAAGGCATTGGCTAGTGCTACAGCAATCTGAATCGCGGAGTAGGCATCGTTGCACTGACCGACATCCATCAGGCGGGGCAGACCGTCAATTTCGCCCATTTGTCGATCGAAGAAGCGAAACTTGCCACAAGCCAGGGTGAGCACGACACAATCATCAGGCACTTTTTCGACGAACTCGGTGTAGTAGTTGCGATCGGGTTTGGCTCCATCACAGCCCCCCACCAAGAAAAAATGGCGGATTTTACGCTGTTTCACAGCCTCAATGATTTTATCAGCCACCCCTAGGACTGTATTGCGGGCAAAACCAACTGTGACTTCCCTGGGGGGTGCATCTTCAGTAAAGCCGGGAAGTGCCAGTGCTTTCTCAATAACGGGAGTAAAATCGGGTGTGCCATTGTCGATCGCACTCAAGTTAATCAGACCGGGATAGCCGACTGGGCCAACGCTAAAGAGTTTATCTTCATAATAGGAATGGGTTGGCATTAAGCAATTGGTCGTAATCACGATCGCACCGGGGAATTTGGCAAAATCCTTGGTTTGGTTCTGCCAAGCAGTGCCGTAGTGACCGTAGAGATGGGGGTACTGCTGTTTTAGTTTGGGATAGCCGTGGGCTGGTAGAAGTTCGCCGTGGGTGTAAACAGTAATTCCAGTGGCTGCGGTTTGCTTCAGTATGGCTTCGAGTTGTTTGATGTCATGTCCTGAAACCAGAATAGCCTTCCCTTGCCGTGGATTGAGGGGAACAGGCGTGGGAATAGGATGTCCGTAGGTACTGGTATGTCCGGCATCCAACAGTTCCATAGATCGCAGATTAATGGCTCCCACCTCAAGAGCAAGATTCACCCACTCCTGCAAGCTCAAGGTCTGATTATCCAGGGCGACCAGTGCCTCGTAAATGAAACGATACACCCGCTCGTCTTCCCGGCCAACTTCGTATGCGTGGAAGGCATAGGAAGCAAGACCCTTAACCCCATATAGCACCGTGAGTTTGAGTGAGAAAATATCCACATTCCAGGCAGACTGACTCAGGAACTGGATGGCAATCAGCTCGCCCTGCTCAACCAGGCTCTCCTCAAAGTTGGGTTCAAAGTCGGAAATTGCAGCCCAAGTCGGTGGATTGTCTGTTGCTTGCTGTACTTGAGCCTTGAGGTTGGCGCGATGGGCGATCGCTTCCTGGAGATACTCAACAAACCGCTTTTCGGAAAAGTTGACATTCGTCATCGTGGCAAAAATCGCTTCGCAGGTGAAGACATCCACTGCACGAGTATCAATGCCTAATTCCTTGGCTTTCAGGGCAATCGGAGCCAACCCGCGCAGATAATAAATCAGCAAATCTTGGATAGCATTCACCTGGGGACTTTTCCCACAAGCGCCAAACTGATGACACCCCTGTCCGCTTGCTGTTTGTTCGCATTGTTCGCAAAACATTGTTTTTTTCCTTGTTTTATTGGTGTTTTAAAAACATTCACACCGACTTGGAAAACCGTTTGTTGGATGCGGGGATGAGATAGGTATCAAACACGGATGCAATATTGCGAATTAGCAATCGTCCGATCGCAGTTACTTCAATCCCATCGCCCCAACGTTTGATTAACCCATCGGCTTCTAAGGCATCAAGTTGGGGCAAAACCCGAGCGAAATAGTCATTGAAATCGAGATCGAATCCGAGATGGTATTTTTCTTCCAAATCCGGCACCGACAGTTGGAATTGACACATTAATTCCATGATTACTGTCCGCCGAATCAGATCGTCCTGATTGAGTCGAACGCCTTTTTCGATTGCTAATTCACCCGCATCGATCGCCCGATAAAAGTCTTTTAATCCCTTGTGGTTTTGGGTATATACATCCTGCAACATACTGATGGAAGTCATGCCAAAGCCCAACAGATCCGATTCGGGCTTAGTGGTATACCCCTGAAAATTCCGATGGAGTTGACCCGCTTGTTGCGCGATCGCTAGTTCATCATTGGGCTTGGCAAAGTGATCCATACCAATAAACACATAGCCATTTTGCGTCAGTTGGGCGATCGTACTTTGCATAATTTTCAGCTTTTCGCCAGCAGTCGGCAAAGCAGATTCCGGCATCCGTTTCTGAACCGGTTTGAGCCAGGGAACATAGGCAAAATTAAAGACGGCAATGCGATCGGGATTTAATTGCAAGGTCTTCTTTACCGTTTCTTGGAACGTTGCTTGTGTCTGGAAAGGTAAGCCGTAAATCAAATCTACATTGACACTTTCAAACCCAGCTTCCCGAATCCAATCCATCACATCAAACAACATCGCTTCGGGCTGCACCCGATTGATTGCTTCCTGCACGGTGGGATTAAAGTCTTGAATGCCAAAGCTAATCCGATTAAATCCTAATTGTCGCAAAAAGAGAATGTATTCGCGATCGATATAGCTAGGATTGACTTCGATCGATATTTCTGCCGCGTCATCGAACCGAAAATATCGATTTAACTGGTTCCAGAGACACTCTACCTGACTGCGATCGAGATAGTTGGGCGTGCCGCCGCCCCAGTGCAACTGATGCACCAGCCGATCGGCATCCACCAAACTGGCAACTTGGCGAATTTGGCGATCGAGATAGCCTAAATAGGGTTCTACAACCTCTTTGCGCTGGGTAATGATGGTATTGCAGCCGCAGAAATAACAGGGCGTTTCACAAAAGGGGATGTGGCAGTAAAGTGACAAGGGGGTTTGTTTGTGATTGCCGACAGCGATCGCGGTTTTAAATGCGTTGCGATCGAAGTCAGTGCTTAATTCTGTGGCGGGTGGATAGCTGGTATAGCGGGGTAAAGGCTGGTTGTATTTATTCAACAATGCAGCATCAAATTCAACCGTTTGTGATAACTGTTTCATTAACTAATGTGTCCTTCTGTTGTTGTGTAAATTCAGATTCCCGGTATATTTTAGAGATCCGATCGATCTTGTTTTCGTAGGGCGAGTTATTTCGCAACAGATTCTCGCTTGGCCCCAGGGCTGCGGCCTTCTGTGCTGCCGGGGCGATCTTGCCGAGTCAACAAATCAAAGGTATGTTCTCCAATCGCCGCTTTTACATCGGCTTCCAGTTCGTGCATTACATCCGAGTTGAGGGCAAATGCCAGATTTGCTTCTGCGACAATTCGCTCGATCGTGTCAGCATCCACTGGAAACTCATCCAGAGTTTGGCGATAGCGTTCCTTAAATACTCGCCTTGCTTCTGGTGTCGAGATTTGGGAAAATTCATAGAAATTTGTTCCTCGATCCGGCGGCAGAGACAACGCCGATCGAATTACGTTTTTCAAGCTTTGTCCGCCGGATAAATCACCCATGTAGCGGGTGTAGGCATGGGCAATCAGCAGGACTGGATCGGTTTTTGAGAGGGTTTGAATGCGATCGCGATACACGCAACCCGCTGGCGAAGCCGTAATTTCCTCCAGCCAATTTTCACCGTAATAAAAAGCTAGATCGCAAGCCAGATTCTCAGCGCGATTTAACTCGGGGAAATAGAGAGTCCCCATAATCGGGTGGTTGACATGGTTTTGCAAAGCCGTTTCTAGGGCGCTGTAAACAAAGTACAAATCGGCAAATAGTTTTCGCAAAGGTTCCGGTTCCACAATGCCTTTGAGAAAGCATTTCATAAATGCCGTATTTTCGGCTGTGGTGTGGGATTGCATCGTGCCTTCTCGGAGGCGTGTCGATAGATTAGTCATGGCAATATCTCCTAATTAATAGCGGTTCTGGACGATTCAGCATTAATCGACGGCAGTAAATAAAGGCGCAACAACTGCCAGACGATCGCAGCAATCCAAGGTAATTTTTGGCAAAATTGGATGGCGGCAGGGCGCTGGTTACTTGAGATTTCTGCTAGCTTCTGATTGGCGATCGCGCATCGATCCAAACGGGGAAAGAATTCTGGATGGTGAGTATCTAAAATAGTGGGAAACGCGCGTTTTGCGGTTTCATTGGTGTGATGAATCACCTGCTTGTTGTATTCCTGGGGGTCGATCCCGATCGAGTCATAAAATGTGGAGCGTTCCAACACCGTCATTGTGTGGGTGGCAAACACCGTCAGCAGGAAAAAGCGCGCCCAGAGTCTTGCCTTCCAGTTATTCCAAAGCTGAGGCTGCGATCGCAACAAAGCCTTAAAGAAATCCCCATGCCGATTTTCGTCCTGGCACCAATTCTCGAAGTAGCGAAACAGGGGATAAATTTGATGTTCGGGATGTTGTTCGAGATGGCGATACACCAAAATATAGCGCCAGTAGCCAATCTTTTCCGACAGATAAACAGTATAAATTACCCATTCTGGAGGGAAGAATGTGTAGGTACGATTTTTTGTTAAATAGCCCAGATCCAGAGACAACCCAAAATCTGCCATCGCCTTGTTCAAGAAACCGGCATGGCGCGCTTCATCCCGTGCCAGCAAGCTAAAGGCTTCCGATAACAGCGGTTGGCGATTCTTAAGTTTGCGGGAGAGTTCTTTGAACAACAGAAAACCCGAAAATTCTGAGGTACAAGAGCGCTCTAGAAAGTCAATAAATGCCTTTCGCGTTTCGCCATCAATTTTGTCCCAGGATTGCTCAAACTCCTGATTGCGGACAAAATGGTGGCGGTTGTAGTCCGCGCGCAATTCTGCTACAACTGCTTCTAATTCCGCTTGTTGCCCGGACAGATCCATTTCGGCAACGGCATCAAAATTGGTGGTGTAAAAGCGGGGGGTTAACAGGGTTTCTTGAACGGGTGCTTTAATGCCGGATGGCAAACCAGCAGACTCTGATTTACTAATTGAACTGACCATAGGAGTGCAGAGTGGATTTTTCGGAATTGATGACTGTGCACCACATTGCCTTAATCCGCGATCGCCCACAAGTCAGTTACCAGCGCTATCCTATAGTTACTTTAGGTAAAGCATTGAAGCAAATAGGACGCTTGAGCCATTTCTAAAGAAATATTAATTTTCGGGTTTGGCAAATCAAAAAAACGTTACAAACATTTTAGAAGTCCAAACCAGCTTGAAATTGCGATCGCGCAGTTATCTACCCCTGGAATATCCATTTTGAAGGGAGTTTATGGTGGAAGCAAGTCAGTGCGTAGAAGTCAAATGTCCGATTCAATTTGTGCTGGATTTGTTGGACAATAAATGGTCAATTTTGGTTCTACGCGAACTGTTTGGAGGCGCGAGGCGTACCCACGAATTACTCGCGGCACTTCCTGGCATCAGCACCAAAACCCTCACCCAACGCCTACGAGAGTTGGAATCTCAAGGGTTAGTCTCGCGCCGTGTTTATGCCGAGATTCCGCCCCGTGTAGAATATTCCCTCACGCCCAAGGGTCGCCAAATTCAACCGGTGATGGTAGCCCTGCATCAAGTAGGATCGCAGTGGCTGGGACAGGAGAGTTGTATTTGTCCGCTAACACACTCGGATGCTGAGGACGATGTAAATGCACAACAGGTTACTCCTTGAGATTGACTCAGAAACCTGGTTTTTTACGACAATATTTCGTTCCCACCGACAGATCAAGTGAAAAACTGGTTTCTTTAGTCGAAGTGCGTAAGAGAATTGATAGTTTCTACTAGGCAAATACGGCTGCTACAGCTTGCGGCAATGCGATCGGTACAAAATATGCAACTGGATACAAATAATCTTCGCCAGATTCATCAATAACTCGGATTAATTGATGTTCCCCAGCGCGATTATCCGAGATTATTTGGTAGATTTTTCGCACTTCCAATGATGCTGGGTAGTCTTGGTTGTTAATGCAAACTACAAATTTTGTTTCTAACTTATGGGGATTCATGTCTCCTCGTATCAAATATGTTTGATAGCGCTAGGAAGCTACTGCAAAATCCGTGTACTGCCGCATTCCAGGCTCGTGAAATGCTAATACAATATCTTCTTTAGGAACCCCAGCACGCACTAAATCTGTTGCAATTCCATCTTCTGTCCAGTCTTCCTCAATCCAGAATTTCCCATCCCGAATCCTAACGTAGACAGTCATCCCGGTAATGCGTTCTCCCTTGTGCCAGCCCAGATTCATCCACATATAATGACCTTTTTGTGCATCGGTAATTAAGAAGGTTTCGATGTCTGGTTGAGGACGGCGGCACAATTCTATATACTCGGTTAAAATCCGCTCGATTAATTTGGGATACTCGGTTAGTTTATCCATTGTACTATTTCCTCTACTTCTGTATTGACGACTATTAGGGGAAGTTGATGTCTGTTTACAATTAATTGAATCGCATCTTGAGTGAAGAAGGTTCTATATGCTATGGTACTAATAGCCACGTAAAGTTTGCGATCGGGCGCTGTTTCTTCTAAAAGGTAACGATAAATATCATACTGACCGAGAGCTTCTTTTAAATCTTGGATTTTTGAGGCACCGATAAAGCTTTTCACTTCAACTACAAGTTTCTGTCCCTGCCGTTCAGCAGCAATAGGTTGTTGGGCACCGAGATCGGCGTACAGCGTTGTTGTACGATACTGAATTACATAGGGCTCGTCAGTAATTGTCCAGCCGTCTTTGATTAGTGCGTTTTTGACAGCGTAGTGAATGATGTCTAGCTTGGGCATAGCCTTTATTATAAATCTTTTTGAAATCCTGTAACGCTTAGATGTTAGAGTCTACAAGTCTCGACAAGAGAGAAGAGCGCCACTAGAATTAGCTCCCCACACCAATCAAAACTGCCCACCCAAATCAACCAACCCCAGCCGGGAGGTGTCGGGAGGTTTCCTTCTGGTGCTTTGGTGTTATATTGCCAGTTTTCCGTCCATTCACTATTCACGCGCCAACCTACCCGAGCACCAAACGCTTCCCATATTTTAGGATCGTATTCCCTGGTTCCGCCCAGACTTTGATAGATACGCTTCTGTACCGAAAAGCCGAAGCGCCCATCGCTGTATTTTACCCAAAGTTGGTCAATGGTACGCAAGTCTTCGCAGGGAAAATTAATACTTTCTAGATCAAGCCATCTTTCTTCGTCTCTACCCGCCACCTTCAGCATCACTCTAGCAGTTTCCTCATCCGCCTCTTTCCAGTTTTTAGCCGCCAATAAATTCCGCAATTTTCTATAATCCATCCCCACTGCTGAAACCAAATTAACCTCAGCAGCCAATGGTTTCGGTATCAGCAAATCCAACCATTCCTGCACCGACTGCGGGCGATTTTGCGGCTCCAACTCCATCCCTTTCATAATCGCCGCATTCACCCTGTCGCTAATCTCAGATTTGAATTGCTGTGGCGGAGTTAAAGGAATATTTTGCTTCCTGAATTGCGACGGAAACGGCAACTCACCAGTCAACATGACATAAAGCGTTGCTGCTAGGGAATAAACATCAGTATAAGCGCCGAGTTGAGCGCGTTTTTCTAATAGTTCGATGGGTGCGTAACACTCAGTCCCGGAATTGCTATTTGTCCGCAATTTCCCCGGTGCCGTCACCTGTCGCGCTATGCCAAAATCAATCAAAACGGCTTCAAGACCCCGCTACCTGAGCATAATATTTTGGGGTTTAACATCAAGGTGAGTAAATCCTTGCTTGTGAACAAAACTCAGCGCGCTTCCCACTTGTTGAATAATTGGCAAAGCTTTTTCTTCGGGCAAAATGCCGTTATCTTCTAGATGGCTGGCTAAGTCAATCCCGTCAATTAATTCCATCACCATGCACCACAATTCGATATTTCCCACCGTTTCGGGAAATACTTCGTAAACTTGGACGACGTGAGGATGGCTGCACCGGGCTAAAGATAAAGCTTCGTTGACAAATTTGGTTTGGAATTCACGAAAGTTTGGCTTACCTTGAACGTTGGCATTTAGGGTTTTGATGGCGACTGCTTTACCTTCTTTAAGGTTTTGGGCGCGGTAGGTGACACCGAATCCGCCACCGCCGAGGATGGCTTCGATTAGGTATTTGCCTTGGTGGAGTTGTTGTCCGGGGGGCCAGTGCCTCATGGTGGGTGGTGAGGATGTGGGGATGATGGTTTGGATTATAGCTGAGACGGGGGAATTTTGGTTGAGTTGTCGCGTGAGGTTGAGAAACCGGGTTTTTTCGGAGTTTGTGGGTGGTAGTTAGGTATTGTTGAAAAAACCCGGTTTCTTGGGGCTTTGGGTGAGGTTGAGAAACCGGGTTTTTTCCGAGATTTAGGTAACAGTTTTAATTTGGGCGAAAAACCCGGTTTCTTAAGTGTAAGCCTCCATTGGCAAACAAGAACAGACAAAATTACGATCGCCAAACGCATTATCTATCCGACCCACCGCAGGCCAAAACTTATGTTCGCGAGTCCAAGGTGCCGGATAAGCCGCTTGCGCGCGAGTATAAGGACGATTCCACTCATCTACCATCAGAGATTCTGCGGTATGCGGCGCATTTTTCAAGACGTTATTTTGCGCGTCAACATTACCTTTTTCAATCTCCGCAATTTCGCCTCGAATCGCAATCATCGCATCGCAAAAACGGTCTAATTCCTGCTTCGATTCGCTTTCCGTCGGTTCCACCATCACCGTACCAGCAACCGGCCAAGAAACCGTCGGCGCGTGATAGCCGTAATCCATCAACCGTTTGGCGATATCTTCGACTTCAATGCCTGCTGTCTTTTTGAGCGATCGCAAATCCAGAATACACTCGTGCGCCACCAAACCAGCTTTCCCTTTGTACAAAACTGGATAATAAGATTCTAACCGTTTTGCCATGTAATTAGCATTAAGAATTGCTACTTTTGTCGCTGCAGTTAAACCCACTCCTCCCATCATCCTAATGTACATCCAAGAAATAGTCAAAATGCTAGCACTTCCCCAAGGTGCTGCGGAAACAGCACCAACTGATTGGGATATTTCGCCTTTAGGAAGGGAGGATTTGATGTTGCTCCCCCCCTTAGCAAGGGGGGGTTGGGGGGGGTAAGATTTTAATTCTTCATCAGTAGAAGGCAAGAAAGGCACTAAATGAGACATCACCCCGATCGGTCCCATTCCCGGCCCGCCGCCGCCGTGGGGAATACAGAAAGTTTTGTGCAGATTCAAGTGACAAACATCAGCACCAAAATCACCGGGTCGGCACAAACCAACTTGAGCATTCATATTTGCGCCGTCCATATAAACTTGTCCGCCGCAGTTGTGGACAATCTCGCAAATCTCTTTAATTTCTTCCTCAAAAACGCCGTGCGTTGATGGATATGTCACCATCAAAGCCGCCAGTTCTTTTTTGTGTTTTTCTGCTTTTTTATGTAAATCTGCGACATCAATATTGCCCTGGGAATCGCACTCGACAGCAACTACTTTCATCCCCGCCATCACCGCGCTAGCCGGATTTGTACCGTGGGCTGACTGGGGAATCAAACAGATATTTCGGTGGGATTCGCCTCGGTGTTGGTGGTATTGGCGAATAACTAACAAGCCCGCGTATTCGCCCTGAGAACCGGCGTTTGGCTGCAAAGAAATTCCCGCAAAACCGGTGATTTCTGCCAGCCACTGTTCTAGTTGCACGAACATCTTTTGATAGCCTCGAGTTTGATCGCGAGGTGCAAAGGGATGTATCTTGCCAAATTCCGCCCAAGTCACCGGGATCATCTCCGCTGTGGCATTCAATTTCATCGTGCAAGAACCCAACGGAATCATCGATGTATTTAGCGATAAATCCTTGACTTCTAAACGGTGCAAATAGCGCAAAAGTTCAGTTTCTGAATGGTAGCTGTTGAAAACTGGATGGGCGAGATAGCTGCTGGTGCGATCGCAAAAATCTGGTAAGGTCAAATAGGAACTCAATGCGTCGGCATCCAGCGGAATGTTGAGAGCATTCTGCCCGTCGGCCCTGATATAATCTTTATCCTGTGAAAATATTTTCCACAACTCTTGCACGTCTTCAACGCTGACAGTTTCATCTAAGGTGATTCCCACTGTCGAATTATCGAAAACTCGGAGATTAATTTGGCGAACTTTAGCAGCTTCTAGAATTTCTGATAGCGGTTTGTCTCCCAATTCTACCCGCAAAGTATCGAAGAAAGGTTGAGAACCAATTTTGTATCCGAAACTTCTTAAACCGGATGCCAAAAGTGCCGTTAAACTCCATACTTTCTCAGCAATGTCTCTCAGTCCAGACGGGCCGTGATAAACAGCATACATACTCGCCATCACTGCCAGCAAAACTTGAGCAGTACAAATATTGCTAGTTGCTTTTTCGCGGCGGATGTGCTGTTCGCGAGTTTGCAAGGCCAAACGCAAAGCAGATTTGCCGTTGGCATCTTTAGAAACGCCGACGATTCTTCCGGGAACTTGCCGTTTAAACTCTTCTCGCGTGGCAAAATAGGCGGCGTGGGGCCCCCCGAATCCCATCGGCACTCCGAAGCGCTGAGTGCTTCCTACGGCTATATCCGCGCCGAATTCGCCGGGGGGCGTAAGCAAGCACAGGCTCAAAATGTCGGCGGCTACTGTGACTAATGCGCCGACTTCGTGTGCCGATCGAATAAAATCGGTATAGTCGTAAATTGCGCCGTCTGTGGCGGGGTATTGCACCAGAGCGCCGAAGATTGTACGATCGAACTCAAAGCTTTGATGGTCGCCGACAATTACCTCAATTCCCAGCGGCTTAGCGCGAGTTTGCACCACTTCCACAGTTTGAGGGTGGCAATCTTGGGAAACAAAAAACGCTTTTGCCCCCTTTTTGCTGGCGCCGTAACTCACCGCCATCGCTTCTGCCGCCGCTGTCCCTTCATCCAGCAAAGAAGCGTTGGCAATTTCCAAACCCGTGAGGTCAATTATCATGGTTTGGAAGTTCAGTAAAGCTTCCAACCGCCCTTGAGCAATTTCGGCTTGGTAGGGAGTGTAAGCTGTATACCAGCCGGGATTTTCTAGGATATTCCGCTGGATAACCGGGGGTGTGATGCAGTCGTGATATCCAGCGCCGATGTACGATCGAAATACCTGATTTTTGGCAGCAATTTCTTTCAATTCTGCCAATGCGCTGTACTCGCTTTGCGCGTCGGGAAGGTGTAGGGGCCCAGAAATGCGAATCGCCGCAGGAACCGTTTTGTCAATCAACTCATCAAGGCTAGAAATCCCCAAAACATCTAGCATTTGCTGGATTTCGCTGGGTGTCGGGCCAATGTGCCGGCCCGCAAAACCATCGATGGATGAAAGGTTTTGCTGCTGGTTGGGTTCAAGTTGAGGGCTGTAGAGTACCAAGGCGGATTCTCCTGAATAGACTTTTGCTTCTTTGTTTGTAACATTTTGCTAAGAGAACCAGGAAGATTTTCTGCGTATATCAAAGTCCGACAGTCCGACAGGGGTTGAAACCCCTGTCTCATAGCTAAAGTCGTCTGAAGACGACTGTAGATTAAGGCGCACTTATCGCAACTCCCCGCCCAACTGGTTAGTATTTCAGTCGTCTTTAGACGACTTGTGCTATTAGCCAGGGGGTTTCAACCCCTGGCGGATTGTGGAATCATCAACGAGCCCTAGCCCCAAATTCCCAATCAAAACTCAAGACTGATCCGCTTCGGCGACCAGTGCACGGTATTTCTCGGCAGACATAGCGTCATCGAGTTCGCTGGGATTGTCAACGCGCATTTTCACCAGCCACCCATCGCCGTAGGGGTCGTCGTTCACATCTTCGGGAGAGTCTACAAGCCCCTCATTGCGTTCTACCACAGTGCCGGTAACGGGTGCGTATAACTCTTCAACTGCTTTCACTGACTCGATTGAACCGAATTCATCGCCCTTTTCCAGCTTTTTACCGACCTCTGGCAATTCCACAAATACGAGCTCACCTAATTGATTCGCGGCAAAGGCCGTGATGCCGATCGTGACTGTGTCGCCTTCGAGTCGGATGTATTCGTGGGTGTCTAGGTATTTCAAGTCATCTGGGTATTGTGCCATGTGTTTTCTCACAATAAACAAAGTATCAAGTAAATTTTATTAAATTACGGGCATTTCGTGATGGCTAAGTGGCAAAAAAATATTAAACGCTTGCTTTTTGGAGAATTTTCTGTCAAACGACTGATGCGATCTATAATTTTTATTTACGCATTTCTGTGTTTTTACGGTTTCTTTTTTTCAGAACGGCTAATTTTTCAACCTCCGCCATCTAGTCAGAGTGATAACAGGCAATTTATCAAAGTTAGCTCAGCTAATGGCGTGAAAATTTCTGCCGTTCATTTTCCTAACCCGCAAGCTAAATATACCATACTTTACAGTCACGGGAATGCAGAAAACTTGGAGGGGATTTTGTGGCTGCTCGGAGAGATTCGAGATAGCGGGTTTGCTGTGTTTGCCTATGATTATCAAGGTTACGGCACGAGTCAGGGAAATCCTTCTGAGTATAATACTTATCGCGATATTGATGCTGTTTACAATTATTTAACCCAACAGTTGGGAGTACCTGCAAAGCAAATTATTCTTTACGGGCGTTCTGTGGGCGGTGGGCCGGCAATTGATTTGGCTTCTCGGCAAAAAGTCGGCGGTTTGGTGGTTGAAAGTTCCTTTGTTTCGGCTTTTCGGGTGTTGACGCGGATTCCGCTTTTACCCTTTGACAAGTTTGTGAATATTGATAAGATTGGCAAAGTGCGATCGCCTGTTTTGGTGATTCACGGTAAGGCTGATGAGGTGGTGCATTTTTGGCATGGAGAACAGTTGTTTGCAGCGGCGAACCAGCCGAAATTAAATTTTTGGGTTTATGGGGCCGGTCATAATGATTTGATGGATGTGGCGGGCGATCGCTATGCTGCAACGTTGCGACAATTTGCTAAGCTAGTAGATGAGTCTTCTTGACCGCAATTATGAGCAACCGGCTAGAAGCCCGTTCCACAACAGCACATACACTTATATAGCCGATCGAGCGAAAGATTCGCGGACGTAGTTGGGAAGAGATCCTTATACGTTTAAGTGATTATATAATGTGTCAATCATACCTCATCTTTTTCAGAAAGGCTATACTTTATTGTCAACCGTTGCTATGAGCAACGCCCTTAAATTAAGGCTTATCTACTTAATTTAACTGGGGCGGTTTGGCGATCGATAAAATGGTTTTTTTACCACACTAGCCTGATAGTTTTTGCCGCGAATTTCGACTTCTAACTGCTGACCGATTTTAGCTAATTTTGCCGGAACAACCGCGAGGGCTACTGCCCGATTCAAAGTAGGCGATAATGTACCGCTAGTAACTTCTCCTACAGTTTCGCCTTCAAATATTACCGGATAGCCGTGGCGCGCAATGTGCCGCCCCTGCATTTCTAACCCTACCAAGCGCTTCGACACTCCATTTGCTTTCTGCTGTTCCAAAACCTCGCGCCCAATAAAATCGCCTTTGGTGTCGAGGTGAACAACCCAACCCAATCCCGCTTCTAAAGGCGTAGTATTGTAATCGATATCTTGACCGTAAAGAGCCATTGCTGCTTCTAGACGCAAAGTATCTCTCGCACCCAAGCCGCAGGGTACAACGCCAGCAGTTAACAGTTTTTGCCAGAGTTCTTTTCCAACTTCGGCATCGACCATAATTTCAAATCCATCCTCTCCGGTGTAACCTGTTCTGGCGATAAAACTCGGCTGTCCCAGCAGGTTTGTTTCTAAGTGACCGAATGCCTTAATTGGTGCGAGGTTGTCTTCCACAAAAGGCTGGAGAAAACTAACAGCTTCCGGCCCTTGAATCGCGATTAAAACTTTGTTTTTGGAGATGTCTGCAAAACTAACTCCGCTCAATTCTAAATGGGCGGCAATCCAAGCTTTATCTCTGATGCGAGTGGCGGCGTTGACAATGATTACTGCCCGTTCTTCGCTAGTAGTGGCATCGGGTTCTTGGCAGTAGAAAATAATGTCGTCTAAGATGCAGCCTTTGGCATTTAGCAAGACTGTATATTGAGCTTGACCCGGTTGCAGTCGGCTCAAATCAGAAGGTACTAAGGATTGAAATTTTTCTCTTACTTGTTTCCCTCTCAAACCAAATTTTCCCATGTGGGAAATGTCGAACATTCCTGCTTGCTGGCGTACTGCTTGATGTTCGCTGCTGATGCCTGCGTACTGCACCGCCATCTCCCACCCGGAAAAGGGAACCATCCGAGCTTTGAGTTCTAATGATAGGTCGTATAGAGGCGTGCGGGCAAGTTGGCTCGGCCTCTCTGGATTGCTGGGTTCAGTTGACTTGGCCACAGGTAGCGCTTTGGTTGCGGGTAGAATGTTTTGATTTTACCAAAAATTGAGTTCGCATTTTTGGACGATCGACTTGGGGATAAATCGTCGATAAGTAAGCCCACCTGAAAAAACAGAATACCGATATTCCCGAGTTTTGTAAGAAGTCGAGGAGCTAGCAGGTATCGCTGTTTACGTTTTCTTTATGGAGAATAGCGGGCTCGAACCGCTGACCCCTACAATGCCATTGTAGTGCTCTACCAACTGAGCTAATTCCCCTTTGTTTTCGCGTACTCAATCATGCCTTAACTGACCAATATTTGTCAAGCGTTTTTACAAAATTATTTTTGAGCCTTGGACTGGCAAGGCTTTCGGCTGTTTGTCAAAAAACATCTCCTCCCTTCTGGACAACCGTAAATCCCTACTATCATTTAGTAAGTGTGTTGGGATATTTCGGTCAAATGGCTCAAACAAGACCCCATCAGGAAGTAGACGACTACCAGAGCCGCTGCTGAGACAGCAACTAGAGTACCGGCTAGCATTAGTGAAAATTCCCGTTGCGCGATCGCCTCCTGAATCAAGTGCAAAGACCAAGCAACGAGGGCAACGTCAATTATTAAAATAGAAACCAGCATAAGTTACGATTTGTAACAGCTCACCTATTGTAACAAAACTTTTCGCTCCGTGCAGATATGCTCAGGCGTATTTAACTTTTGCTCTAAAACCCGGAGGGAGCAGCGGAAAGCTAGTGAAAAAAAATCATAGCTTTTCTTAATAATTACGATATGCAAAGTAAATGAGAGCTAGCTCAGCTTTAGAGGTGGCGTTTTTGACTGTTGAGCAAGGGATTCCCTGCGGGATAGCTGCACTTCACACGCTTTTTTGAGGGGGTAGGGCGCGTTAGCGAAGCCCGCCCCTACGGGGGCTACGCCAACGAAGAGGATCGACCTTCGAGTATAACTGATTTGATAGCAGAAGGCCTGAGCGGCTGTTGCACTTGGATGCTGTAAAATTAACTCGATCGACCTGCTTGAAAAGATGACAAATCGCTCTAATCGCGCCCTTTTTCACAGCTAAACACTCAACACTGCTTTGCGTGCTTTTAGCTTTCCGCAAGATATGGAAGTGCCCCGCCAAAAATTGGGAACGTGGATTGCTTCACTTAAAACGGGAAAGCTTCCGATCGCACCACCAACTGACTCAATTCGTGCCGAAGTCGAATTAATTGTCAGCCGTTTAATTGAAATAGCCAAAACTAATCAACAAACTCATCAAGATGTCTTGCACTGGCTGGAAATCACTTATATAATTGATAAACTCGGACAAAAAATCGAATCTTTTTCTGCCCTTTCCTTTGCGGAATTGTAGCAAAAATCAGAAAGCGAATGCCGAAAACAAAATCCTCCGATCCTCTCGGCGTTGCAGGACTAAAAGCCGTCCGCGAAACTTATAATCAATATGCACTGGCCATTCTATCTCGCAAAGCTGAGGCGTTGAGACTCGAACACCGTTTATCTGACTTAGTTAATCAAGCTTGCGGATTGACACCGGAAGAAATAGATTTGATGTGGAAAACAGCACCTGGGCGAATGCCGATCGCCTGACCGATTTGAGTTAATATTAAAGCAATGTTTATCGTCTTTGGAAATGTTGGAATCACATTTTTTTGTGCGCGAATTTATGCAATGTGTACAGGATTTAAAGGTGAATAATTGACCTTTGAGGTAATTTTTAATCTCCTGTCGTCTTGCCCCCCCCTTAGCAAGGGGGGGCTGGGGGGGGGTAAAACACCTAATGCTCTCAAGGATTTAATCTCATGTTATCCGATCTTGCTCCCCCCCTTAGCAAGGGGGGGCTGGGGGGGGTAAAACACCTAATGCTCTCAGGGATTTAATCTCATCTACAATCACATCTAGAACCCCATCCAAATTATGATAAACATCATCATTTGTAAACCTCAAAAAATTAATTATTGCTGATTCAATAAATTCTTGCCTTGCTGCATCATATTCTACCGCACCTTCTTCAAAATGACTATCACCGTCAACTTCTAGTGCTAACTTGATTTCCGGTGAGTAGAAATCTATCACAAATTCTGCTACGCTGTACTGTCTGCGAAATTTACAATTTTCAAGCTGTCTGCCTTTGATTTTGTCCCAGAGACGTTTTTCAGCTTTTGTCATTTCTCTGCGAAGCCGGTGTCGCTTGAGTTTTTCTGAGGTTTTGTTGTAAAGTTTTGTCATTGTTATATTTGGTTTTTTTGGTTGGTTGCTTGGCGTTTTTTACCCCCCCCAGCCCCCCCTTAGCAAGGGGGGGAGCAAGAGGGTTTTTTGAGGTTTTTTCTTGGTTGCTTGGCGTTTTTTACCCCCCCCAGCCCCCCCTTGCTAAGGGGGGAAGCAAGAGGTTTTTTTGAGGTTTTGTGCAAAACTCGGTTTCTGACTATTCATATGTAATATAAGTCCGGTAGATGCAAAAAAGGGGCAACTCGCGTCGCCCCTCATCTATTTAACCAACTGCAAAATTAAACTTCCACAGCAATCTTTTGTTCCGAAGCCTCCGGCGAATTCGCTTCACTCGGCGGCACAACTTGCCAGAACTTAGGCAAATATTCCGACCAATTTGCTAAAATCTTTTCAGCTTTCTTGCTGCCCGTTCGATCGCGCTGAGCCTCGATTAACTCCTTCAATTGCGCCTCCCCAGCGGCCGTACAAACGCGCTGCACCTTCACAATCTCCCCGTTGACGTGAGCCGGGAAACTGCCATCTTCATCGAGGAAATAAGCCAAGCCGCCAGTCATTCCAGCGCCGACGTTGCGGCCGACTTTTCCTAACACCACGATCGCGCCGCCAGTCATGTACTCGCAGCAGTGATCGCCAGCACCTTCAATCACAGCTTTCGCCATCGAGTTACGCACCGCAAACCGTTCGCCAGCTTTACCCGCAGCCAACAGAGTTCCCCCCGTCGCGCCGTACAAACAAGTGTTGCCGACGATCGCATTTTCGGAAGCATCGTAAGTCGCACCAGCCGGCGGTGCGATCGCGATTTCGCCGCCGTGCATTCCTTTACCAACGTAGTCGTTGGCTTGGCCTGACAGTACCAGCGTCATCCCCGGCAAATTGAACGCGCCGAAGCTTTGGCCAGCGCTACCAGTGAAGTTGAGGGTGATGTGACCGCTAAAGCCCGTGTTGCCGTGCTGCTGTGCGATCGCACCTGCCAAACGCGCGCCCACAGTGCGATCGGTATTCACCAATTTTACATTCTTGCTCACAGTGCCGTGATTGGCGATCGCACTTTGAATCTCAGCATCCGCCAGCAAATCGTCATCCAAAACCGGGCCGTTGCTGTGGACGGGTTCGTGCACCAAGAAAGATCGATCGCTCTTAGTATCCGGTAACTTAATCAAACAATCCAAATTTATCGCTTGGGTTTTAGTTAGTTTCACCCCATCGCGCATTGTCAGCAAATCGGCCCGGCCGACGATATCTGCGATCGACTTATAACCCAATTTCGCCAGCAAACTCCGCACTTCTTGCGCTACGAAATAGAAGAAATTAACAACGTGTTCCGGCGTTCCGGGGAACCGTTTCCGCAAGTGTTCTTGTTGAGTTGTCACCCCCACCGGACAAGTATTCATGTGGCAAACGCGAGCCATAATGCAGCCTTCTGCAATCATTGCCACGGTGCCAAAACCGTACTCTTCGCCGCCCATCAAAGCGCCTACAATCACGTCCCAGCCGCTTTTAAAGCCACCGTCAACGCGGAGCACAACTCGATCGCGCAATTTATTTTCCATCAGCACCCGGTGAACTTCTGTCAATCCGAGTTCCCACGGAGAACCTGCGTGCTTGATCGAACTCAGTGGCGAAGCACCGGTGCCGCCGTCGTGGCCGGAAATTTGAATCACATCAGCATTTGCCTTGGCAACACCGGCGGCTACAGTTCCGATGCCGACTTCCGACACCAACTTCACCGAAACTCCTGCTTGCGGATTGATTTGGTGCAAGTCAAAAATCAACTGCGCCAAATCCTCGATCGAATAAATGTCGTGGTGAGGAGGAGGCGAAATCAGCGTCACACCCGGTTTCGACCGGCGCAAATAAGCAATGTACTCGCTCACTTTCGGCCCCGGCAATTGACCGCCTTCACCCGGTTTCGCACCTTGTGCGATTTTAATTTCGATTTGTTTGGCATTCATCAGATACTCGGGAGTCACGCCGAAACGCCCGGAAGCTACCTGTTTGATGGATGAAGAAGCTGTATCGCCGTTCTGCAAACCTTTCAAGTGAGGTAGTGTTTGTGAGAACCCCGCCGCGCTCACATCGTTTAGAACTTTGTAGCGCACCGGGTCTTCGCCGCCTTCGCCGGAGTTGGATTTGCCGCCGAGGCGGTTCATCGCAATCGCTAGCGTTTCGTGGGCTTCCGGGGACAAAGCGCCGAGGGACATTCCGCCCGTGGCGAACCGCTTGACAATATCTGCTACAGATTCTACATCTTCGATCGCAATGGGAGGACGATCGCTCACGAAATCCAACAAATCCCGCAAAGCCGTTACCGGGCGGTTTTCGAGCTGTTGCTTGTAAACCTCGTAGTGATCGTAAGCCGTTTCAGAATTTTTGGAACCAATTGGTTCCATTTTTGGTTCGGCCCCATTGCCGTTACCGTTAGTCTGAGCCTTAAAAGTAGTCACAGCCTTGTGCAAAGCCTTCGCCATTTCCGGGCTGTTCATGTGATATTCACCGCCCCGGCGGTACTGCACGAAGCCGTAATTTTCCAGCTTTTTGAGGTGCAATTCTGGGAAAGCCTGACTGTGGAAAGACATTACCTCGTTAGCCAGTTCCGCCACACTCAAACCGCCGATCCGGGAAACAGTGCCTTTGAAACCCAAATCGAGCAGATCGGCGCCAATGCCGATCGCCTCAAAGATTTGCCCTCCTTGATAGCTAGACAGCAGCGAAATCCCCATTTTCGACAAAATCTTCAGCAGCCCGTTTTCCACCGCTGTGCGGTATCTGGCTTGAGCCTGCGTGACAGTAATATTGGGAACTTTGCCGTGCTGCATCAAGTTTTGAGTCTTGGGGTCAGACCACCAGGCGCGCACGCTTTCCAATGCCAAGTAAGGGCAAATAGCCACCGCACCGTAACCCATCAAACAAGCGAAGTGGTGAGTGCTCCAACATTGGGCGGTATCGACAACTAGAGAAGTTTGCATCCGCAGCCCGACGGCAATTAAGTGGTGGTGAACCGCGCCAACTGCCAGGAAGGGGGGAATATAAGTGAATTCTGCACTCAATCCACCAGAAGAGACATTGCCTTCTTTCTTCAAAAGTCGATCGCTCAAAATCAGAATTCTCGAACCCTCGCGCACCGCAGCAGCCGCCTCTTGACAAAGTTGCTCGACTGCGCTTTTCAAACCAAAAGGCCCGGCAGAAATTTTGTAAAGCGTTGACAATTCGGTTGCTGGGAAAGACTTTTGGTCTTTCAAGAAAGACAGTTCAGCGTCGTTGAGTACGGGGGAATCAATTTTCAGCCGCTTGGCATTTTCCGGCACTGCTTGCAGCAAATTGCCCCGCAGGCCCACACTCATCGTCAGCGACATCACCATCCCCTCGCGCAGGGGGTCGATCGGCGGATTGGTCACTTGAGCGAACCGCTGTTTGAAATAGTTGTACAGCAACTGAGGCTTTTCTGACAGCACAGCCAAGGGAACGTCGTCGCCCATGCAGAAAGTCGGTTCTTTCCCAGAACTCGCCATCTCGACGATTACCATATCCAAATCTTCTGCTGTATAGCCGAAAGCAGTTTGGGTTGCCAACAGCGTTTGCGAGTCGAGGGTTGGTGTTTCGGCAAAAGGCTGCGGCTGCAAGATTTCGCGGTTTTGTTTCAGCCATTCGCCGTAGGGATGCCGCTTAGCAATGCGCTGCTTGAGTTGCCAATTTTTGAGAATTTCTTGAGTTTGCAGGTCAACTGCAATCATTTGTCCTGGCCCCAAACGGCCTTTTTCGACGATATCTGCTTCGGGAATATCGACAACTCCGGCTTCGGATGCCACAATTACCAAACCGTCTTTAGTAATGCAGTAGCGGGCCGGCCGCAAACCGTTGCGATCGAGCGTAGCACCTACTTGTTTGCCGTCGCTGAACACCAGCAGTGCCGGGCCGTCCCAAGGTTCTTGAATGCCGCTGTAATACTCGTAAAAATCGACAATTTCTGGATAGGGAGCCAAATCCGGCTGATTTTTGTAGGCTTCGGGCACCAGAATTGTCAGGGATTCTAGGGGGGTGCGGCCGGAGTGTACCAACAATTCCATCACGTTGTCCAAGTTTGCCGAATCGCTGCTTTCGGATTTGACAATTGGGTTGAACGTGTCGATGTCGGCTTGACTCCAATTCGGGTGAGATACATTGGCTTGCCGCGCCTTCATCCAGGTAATATTGCCCAACAGCGTGTTAATTTCCCCGTTGTGTCCCAGCAAGCGCATGGGCTGGGCTAAGTGCCAGCGGGGCATGGTGTTGGTGCTGAAGCGCCGGTGATAGACGGCAAAGGAGCTTTTATAAGCGGGATTTTTCAGGTCTTGGTAAAATTCTCCCAGTACTGCCGATCGCACCATGCCTTTGTAGACGATCGTGCGGCAGGAGAAAGAGCAAGTATAAAAGTCTCGGCGGGTGAAGTTGGGGCGATTTGACAGCGCGTGTCCGATCGTGCGGCGGGCCAGAAATAGCTTTCTGTCGAGTTCGTCTCCGGTTAATTGCGGTGAACTGACAATTACTTGTTCGATTTGAGGTTGATTTTCTAGCGCTTGCTCGCCCAAAACGGACGGTACAATGGGAACTTGGCGCCATCCCAAAACATTGAAACCGCGATCGGCCAGAACTTGCTCGACCACCTGCCGCGCTATAGTCGCTTGAAATTTATCTTGAGACAGAAACAGCATTCCCACGCCGCAGTTTTCCCGTGGGGGAGGCACAATTCCCTGTTCGGCAAACCAAGCATCCAGCAATTCCCAAGGAATCGCGGTCATCAAACCCGCACCGTCGCCGGAATCTCGATCGGCGCTGCAACCGCCGCGGTGTTCCAGACAAGTTAAAGCTGGCAGCGCTTTTTGAATAATTGAGTGGGTAGCTTCGCCGTTTTGGTTGGCAATAAAACCCACACCGCAGGCATCTCTTTCTTCTACTAACCAGCTTTGGCCGGCATAGGGAGTTCCTCGCTGAGTCTGATGCACGTTGCTGTTTGGATCGATCGTGTTACCCATATTGATTGAATGTTATTTCCGTGATTGTGTGGTCGATCTGACATCTTGCACCATTTTCAATAAGCTTTTGATGGGCGGGCTTTCGGGCCCACCCCACAAGAAATTCACTCTTCGCTTCACCGGCGAGAAAGCCTGTTCTTGAGAATCGTGCAAGATGTGTGGTGGATGCGTTTTTATAGCTCCGAGAGAGAAGGCTGCCGAGCGGTGGGAGCCAAGTAAACTTTAAAACAGCACATAGGAAGCTGATTTGATAAAAATTTACGTCGATGCTGCCTGTACTTAGCACTGAAACGCTGTTTGCAGATTTTAAATTATCTCGCTGGAATCGCTTCGGAGATGTCTCGTAGAATACCCTGCTCTTAAAAAGCAGTGATTCTTTGGGAAATCGCCGCCCTGCAACTAGATACATTGCAGGCGATTCCCTACGGGATAGTTGCGCTTGACGAGTTTTTTGGGTGTTTTTTTCCTGAGTCCGCAAGGGTATCCTTGCAGCGAACACGGGTAGATAGTAAATCTAGCTTTATTTTGCTTGCTGCGCTGTTGAGTTGCTTTCGTCAGCGGCCGCAGACACAAAACCTACCTGCCCGGTAAGTCGGTAGGTGCAATGTAGCAGCGCGGTTCACAACTCGTGAAACCTGTCTTATTGTGCAGTCAACTCTCGGGCCGCGAACATCAAGTGTATCAAGAAACTGATAAAATTTCACCGATTGCAGTCAGAGTTTGCGCCCCAGTCTTGTAAGCGATCGTCCGCAACCCAGGCTAAGATGCCTAGCCCAAAAAGATTGACAGTTGTCCGTAACCCTATTCTCTGTTTTTTTACCCACAAACCTTTTCGATCCTCTCAAGTCTAAAGACGCGCTTGATTCTTGGTTCGTTGAGGCGGTTTGCTGATGCAGGATTTCTCTCTTCTGCGGTAGAGATCGTCTTTCCACAAGCGTTGCCTAGATTTAATCCAGAGGTTTCGGCCTGCCCGATCGTACCCAATCCCCGGCCAAGGATGTTTCTAGCTGGGTTTTCGTAGCGAGCTAATACACAACCACACTTGCAAATATGGGTTTTGGTAGATAGCATTTCCTTTACCGCGACTCCGCAACTACAGCATTCTTGGCTGTTGTATTGTGCCTTAACCGCAACCGTGAATCTTGTAAATGCTTTTGCAAAGGATTCTATTCAGAAAGGAAACTGATACCAATCCCTCGTTAATTGACTTAGGTAGGTTATGATTTTTAACAATATTTTTTGATTAATTGGCCGATCGAATCACATTTTAATGAACTGCTTTCATTCAATCAGCATTAGCCTTATGGATTTTATACTTAGTGTCAACTTCAGCATCAAAACCTCTTACCTCAAATATTAAGTCTTGTTTTTAAATCCGCATTTTAATAATTCGATATAAAAAGTAGATTAAACTAAATATAGTTAATCAATAGCACGGCCGATAGAGCGAAAATAGTAGATAGTAACTCTAAAAAGCTTCAGGCTTGACAGAAGCAGTAGCAAGAGGTAGATATGGCTAGCATAACAAATATTTTTCGAGGATATCAGATTAACGAGCAAATATACGCAGGCAATCGAACTCTAGTTTATCGTGGCCGTCGGTCGTCAGACCGGCAGCCCGTAGTGATAAAACTGCTGCGAAATGACTTTCCCCGCTTCCACGAACTGGTTCACTTCCGCAATCAGTTCGTCATTGCTAAAAACTTAGAGCTCCCCGGCACTGTCAAGGCATACAGCCTGGAGACTTACCACAACCACTATGCTCTGGTGATGGAAGACTTTGGCGGAATTTCCTTAAGTAGCTACCTCGCCAGCCTGGTGTTCGCCAGCAAGGAACCCTTGAAAGGGTTGCCCGTTAACGAGTTTCTTCCCATTGCAATTCAAATTGCCAACTCGCTTGATGGACTTTACCGCCACCACGTCATCCATAAAGACCTCAAACCCGCCAACATTTTGATTAACCCTGTCAGCAAAGAAGTGAAGCTGATTGATTTCAGCATCGCTTCCCTGTTGCCGCGCCAAACTCAAGAAATTCAAAATCCCAACCTCCTTGAAGGCACTTTACCTTACATATCTCCCGAACAAACTGGGCGAATGAACCGAGGTATTGACTACCGCACAGATTTCTACTCTCTGGGAGTTACATTCTACGAACTGCTCGCGAGACAGTTGCCTTTCCAAAGCGAAGATCCGATAGAGTTAGTACACTGTCACCTTGCCAAGCAGCCTATTCCAGTCCATCACATTAACAACAGCGTTCCATTGGTGCTGTCTGAAATTGTTAGCAAACTGATGGCGAAGAATGCTGAAGATAGGTATCAAAGTGCGATCGGACTCAAGTTTGATTTGGAAACTTGTTTGTACCAGTGGCAAGAAACTGGAGAAATCGCCTCTTTTAAACTAGGGCAGCGAGATTTGTGCGATCGCTTCATCATTCCCGAAAAATTATATGGTAGAGAGAGGGAAGTCTTCTCGCTACTGGCAGCCTTCGATCGAGTGAGTGCAGGAAGCGCCGAAATGATGCTGGTGGCTGGCTTCTCAGGGATTGGCAAAACCGCCGTCGTCAACGAAGTTCACAAACCGATTGTCGCAGCTAGAGGCTACTTCATCAAAGGTAAATTCGACCAATTTGGACGCAGCCAACCATTCTCCGCTTTTGTACAAGCTTTTCGCGATTTAATGAAGCAATTGCTGAGCGAAACAGATGCTAAAGTTGAACAGTGGAAGACTCAAATCCTGGCAGCATTGGGCGAAAATGCTCGGGTAATTGTTGAGGTAATTCCCGAACTAGAGGAGATTGTCGGAGAGCAACCCCCCGCACCAGAGCTTTCGGGCAGTGCTGCCCACAATCGCTTCAATCGGTTATTCGATAACTTCATTCAACTCTTCACAACCAAAGAACATCCCCTCGTCATCTTCTTAGACGACTTGCAATGGGCAGACTCAGCCTCATTAAAGTTGATTCAACTTTTGACGAGCGATCCCGCTCGCCACTATCTGTTGTTAATTGGAGCATATCGAGATAACGAAGTCAGTTCCGTACACCCTTTGGTGCTGACACTATCCGACATTCAACAAACAGGAGCTACGGTCAACACCATTACCCTCGCGCCGCTCGATTGCTTCAATTTGAATTGTTTGATTGCCGATACCTTAGCTTGTTCTAAAGCGTTGGCTATGCCATTAACAGAACTGGTAGATCAAAAAACCCAAGGCAATCCATTTTTCAGCACGCAATTTCTCAAATCTTTGCATGAAGATGGGCTAATTACGTTTAATTTTGAGGCTCGGTATTGGCAGTGCGATATTGCCGCCGTGCGAATCTTAGCCCTGACAGATGATGTTGTAGAGTTCATGGCGCTGCAATTGCAAAAGTTGCCACTCCAGACACAAGAAGTTTTAAAGTTAGCTGCCTGCATTGGCAACCAATTCGATTTAGCTACGCTGGCTGTCGTTTGTGAAAAATCTTCTTCCGAGACGGCAGCAAACTTGTGGCCTGCTTTGCAAGCAGGGTTGATTCTCCCACTGACTGAAGTTTATAAGTTTTTCACTTCAGAGGAGTTTGAATTCAGAAATCAGAATTCAGAAGGAGAAAGCAATACTTCTGACTCGTGGTTCCAGAATCCAGACTCCTGTTATTACAAATTTATGCACGATCGCGTACAGCAAGCAGCTTACGTTCTGATTCCCGAATCCCAGAAACAATCCACTCACCTCAAAATCGGTCAACTTTTGTTAATTAATACTCCCACAACAGAAAGGGAAGAGAAAATTTTTAATATAGTCAATCAGTTGAATTATGGTGTTGATTTAATTACCGAACCAACACAGCGTTACCAACTGGCGGAGTTGAATTCGATCGCGGGACGCAAGGCGAAGACTGCTACCGCTTATGCTGCTGCACGCAAATATTTAAGTTTTGGCAGGCAAATCTTAGCTCCCGATAGCTGGCACACTCACTATGAAACAGCCCTCGACCTCCACGTATTAGGGGCAGAAACTGCATACCTGAGCTATGATTTTCAGGAAATGGAGGAACTAGCTGATTTAGTCCTGCACAATGCCAGAACGCTGCTGGATAAGGTCAAAGTTTATGAAATAGAGCTTTCTGCTTGTACGGCGCAAGTCAAACCGAAACAAGCCGTTGAAATGGGGTTAGCAGTTCTCAAACTCTTGGGAACCTGCTTTCCAGAAAATCCAACTCCGGCAGATATTCAGCAGGGACTAGAACAAACCGCGTCACTTTTTGCTGGGAAAAAAATTGCGGACTTTATTGATTTGCCAGAAATGGAAAATCTCCAAAAACAAGCCGCATTGCGGATTTTATCAGGTTTAGTTTCTCCTGCTTACATCACGGCTCCACTTCTGCTGCCACTGGTTATTGTCGAAATGGTGAATTTGTCGGTTAGTTATGGGAATGCTCCCTTATCTGCTTTTGCTTACGGCTTGTATGGATTGGTATTAAGCGGTGTACTTCAAGACATTGAAACAGGATTTGAATTTGGGAAACTAGCGTTAAATATTGTTGATTTATTTAATGCTAATTACCTCAAGACCAAAGTATATTATACAGTTGGCGTCCACATCATACATGGCAAACATCATGTTAAAGAAACAATCCCTCTTTTAAAAGAGGGTTACGCCAGAGGACTGGAAACGGGAGAGCTAGAATTAGGATATTCGGCCAAAGAAATCTCTCAATATTCATATTTAATCGGTCGGGAACTCGCGGGACTCGAAGAAGAGGTAACGACCTATTGCAATGCGTTGGTTCAATTTAAACAAGAAGCAGCGTTAAATTATACTCAAATCGTTCATCAGGCTTTATTAAATCTGCTGGGGCGATCGGAAAATACCTGTCAATTTCTGGGAGATGCCTACAATGAACAAACAATGCTCCCATTTCACATCCAAGCCAACGATCGCAACGGACTCCACTATTTATACTTCCATAAACTGCTTGTGTGTTACTTGTTTGGAGAAACCGAGCTAGCTTTAGAAAATGCTAGGCAAGCCGAACAGTATTTAGACGCGGTGACGGGTATGCTCAATGTGCCGATGTTCTACTTTTATGACTCTCTAGCACGGCTGGGAGTTTGTAGCGAGGTGGGTTCATCCGCAGAGAAACAAGAACACGTGCAAAAAGTGAAAAGCAACCAGGAAACCCTTCATAAATGGGCGCATCACGCACCCATGAATTTCTCTCACAAATGTTACCTGGTGGAAGCCGAACTGTTCCGAGTGCTGGGTGAAAACGTGCAGGCGATGGAGGCATACGATCGCGCCATTTTGCTTGCTAAAGAAAACGATTATCTCAACGAAGAAGCTCTGGCGAATGAATTGGCTGCTAAATTCTACCTGGTATGGGGGAAAGAAAAAGTGGCCCGAGTATATCTAATAGATGCTTACTATGCTTATGCTCGTTGGGGAGCGAAAGCAAAAATCGACGATCTAGAACAACGCTATCCCGAACTTCTTGCTGCTATCTTCAAACAAGAAAACGCTCGTTCGTTCGAGGCAGGTACTACCTCCAATGAGACTTCATTGATTTCTAGTCATCGCCAAACAATTGCTGGAAGTACGAGTACCGCAGTAATAGATTTACCAACTGTTATCAAAGCTTATCAAGCTTTGTCTAGCGAAATAAAGCTGGAACAATTGCTCACTACCCTGATGGAAGTGGCGATTCAGAATGCAGGCGCTCAAACAGGAGTATTAATTTTGAAACAAGAGGACAGTTGGACAATCGCCGTCCACTGTAGCCAGCAGCAAGGCTGTCTTCTGCAAGAAACTATTGGGGTTGAGGACAGCGAATCAATTCCCCAGAATGTGATTAATTACGTCAAACGCACCCAGAAAAACCTAGTTTTCGATGATGTCAAGACTGAATTAATATTTGCTTCTGACCCTTATATCAAGCAGCACCAACCTAAGAGCATCCTCTGTACTCCGATTATCCATCAAGGCAAAATGATGGCAATTCTGTATTTGGAAAATAATCTGACGACGGGGGCTTTCACTGGCGATCGCGTCGCCCTGCTTAACATTCTCTGCTCCCAAGCTGCTATCTCGCTGGAAAACGCCCGATTGTATCAACAATCTCAACAGCTTTATCAACAATCTCAGGATTATTCCCAAAAATTAGAGCAGTCTATCCACGATCTCAAACAGATGCAGTTGCAATTGGTGCAGGGTGAGAAAATGTCGGCTCTGGGAAATTTAGTCGCAGGGGTAGCCCACGAAATTAACAATCCCGTAGGCTTTATCGCCGGCAACTTGCAACCCGCTCAAGAATATGTCGGGGATTTATTCAATTTGATCGATTTGTATCAAGAAAAATTTCCCCATCCGGGAGGGGAAATTGAAGCAGAAATTGAGGATATGGACTTGGAGTATTTGCGAGAAGATTTGCCCAAATTGATTGGCTCGATGCAGGAGGGAGTCGAGCGCATCCGCAATATCAGTACGA
The DNA here is from genome assembly GCA_036704825.1 of Microcoleus sp. F8-C3. Lineage (GTDB taxonomy): Bacteria > Cyanobacteriota > Cyanobacteriia > Cyanobacteriales > Microcoleaceae > Microcoleus. The sequence continues at coordinate 85,611 of JAUBSN010000022.1, forward strand.
GTTTGAGAACGTTTTCCAGGGCAGATAGCGATCGACCAGTTTCTTTCAATATTCACGACGGACTCGAAAGCACTCTGCTAATTCTAAAGCACCGTTTAAAAGCCAGCGATTTCCGCCCTGCCATTGCAGTTGTCAAAGAGTACGGTAACTTGCCCCTCGTCAAATGCTTTCCCGGACAGTTAAACCAGGTATTTATGAACGTACTGGCCAATGCGATTGACGCTCTGGAGGAGTCAAATAAGGGGCGCAGTTTTAATGAAATTAAAGCCCTACCCAATCAAATCACGGTTCAAACTGCTCTGAGCGAATCCAACAATCTGGTTGTGATTCGGATTAAGGATAATGGAGTGGGGATGTCGAACGATGTTAAGGAAAACATCTTTAACCACTTATTCACTACCAAGTCTGTGGGTCAAGGAACCGGATTGGGATTGTCTATAGCCCACCAAATTGTTGTGGAAAAACATGGAGGTACGTTACTCGTGAATTCTTCTTTGGGGCAGGGAGCGGAGTTTGTGATTTCTATTCCGGCGTGAGCAGTTTGTAGTAGGGCTTTAACGCGATTAGCGCCGTTTAGCAAGCAGGAACATACGGATATTCCGGGTTTCTAGACACCCATGTGTTGAGAAGTGAAATTGTGAGTTGTTAAGCTGTGAAACGTAATTTATCTTATTGCCGTCTAATATTGTCAGTTTCGATTTTACCCGTACTGGCGATCGCCCCGTCTTTAGTCTGGAATCAACCCCCAACAGCACAAGAAGGCGAGAGGGCTGGGTTGATTCATGTTTCGAGAGTCCGCCTGGGAATGAATTCCCTGGCTGATAGCGAAAGTCGGTTAAAACTGACATCTTGCAGCAATGTCAATCAGGAAATTTTTCGTGGGGGAGGGCGGGTTTATATAACCTGTTTGCTACCTTTAAGGCTGTTGGTGAACCCGCCCCTACAGCTTATTGATAATGGTGCAACATCTCAGTTAAAACCGACTGAAATACTGACCGATAGTTCTCTTGAGAAAACTTCAGCTATTAAACAGGGGTTTCAACCTCTGTCGGAATATAAGTTTTTGGCTCAATCTGTACCGCCATCTTCGATAATTAGACAAGGCCGCCAAGTTTCTCTAAACGGCCGCATTCTGCCCCTAGCTTGGACTCAGCAGCCGACAAACGGCACTGCTGCGGATTTGAGAACTTGGATTGCTGACGTTGGATTGATGCAAAGTGCGGGAGTGGATTTGCTCAACAGCGCTGACAGTGCCAAACAACCGGTGCAGTGGTTTTCGGTATCTTTAACCGGCGCTCAAAGCTTAGCAGCGCGGGCAACAGGCCCCTATCGTTACCTAGATGTTACCGATTTTGCTGGACTTGCGGGCTGGCAGATATCTGCTGATGGAAATATTCTAAAAATTACTTCTCCAACTGCAATTGTTACCGGAATTCGGCAAGCAGAAATAGAATCGGGCGATCGCATTGTTGTAGATCTCGATCGCCCCGCCCCTTGGCAAGTCAACTTTGTCGATAAACCAAGCCCGTCGCCGACACCGACACCCAACCCCCCGGACGATCCCACAAAGCCCGCTATCCCACTGCCAAACCTCCGCACAGCGCCAAACCTCGAAACACCAGACGACCCGACCAAACCCGCTCTCCCGCTGCAAATAACGCCCGCAAAACCGATCGCCGGTCAAGAATGGTCGATCGCGATCGATGCCAAAGTCGATCCCGCCTTACTTCAGGACACTTTTGCAACCAGCCAACAATTGCTATCGCTAAAAGTCGAACCTGACGGCGATCGAACCAAAGTCAAAGTAACGATTCCTTTAGGTTGGCGGCCGCAAGTTTTGGGACTGGGAAATCCCAATCGATTAGTTATCGACATTCGGCCAGATTCGTTAGTAGAAAAAAACATTGTTTGGGCGCCCGGCGTGCAGTGGCGGCAGCAGTATCAGAATTTAGGAACTGCTCGTTTTCCAGTAGTTTGGTTAGAAGTTAATCCCCGTCAAGCTGGTGTAAAAATTCGACCAATTCTCAGCAATCCGCCTGCCGACCGAGGCACTGCACCTTTATTGCAAACAGCCGAAGTTTCGGGAGCGGCGGCTGCAATTAATGCAGGTTTTTTCAATCGAATTAATCGGTTAGCTTTAGGCGCAATTCGGCGGGACAATAAATGGCTTTCCGGGCCGATTTTGAACCGGGGGGCGATCGCCTGGAACGATCGGGGGGAATTTGCGATCGATCGTTTGACTTTACAAGAAACTTTGATAACTCCGGCAAATCAATTTTTGCCTGTTTCTCATCTCAATAGTGCCTACGTGCAACCGGGAATCGGTCGCTACAATTCTGATTGGGGAACAACTTATACTCCTTTGTCGGGCAATGAAATAGTTGTGACAGTTGCGGGCGATAGAGTTGTCAGCCAATCCCCTGGAGGTGCGCCGGGAACAACAACTTTTCCGATTCCAGCTAACGGTTATATTTTGGCTTTGCGTTCCGATTTTTTTCCTGCATCTGAACTCTCCCCCGGCACTCTATTGCGTTTGGAAACTAACACTTTTCCTGCTGATTTTAACCGTTTTCCTTACATTCTCGGCGGCGGGCCGGTGTTGGTGCAAAACAGTCAAGTTGTGCTGGATGCGAAGGCGGAAGGGTTTAGCGATGCTTACGTCAGACAGACAGCAATTAGAAGTGCGATCGGGCGAACTGCTGCGGGGAATTTGCTGATTGTAGCGGTGCACAATCGCGCGGGCGGGGCGGGACCAAATTTCGCAGAACTGGCGCAGATATTGCAGCAAATGGGTGCTGTGGAGGCTTTAAATTTGGATGGGGGAAGTTCGACGAGTTTGTATTTGGGAGGGAGTTTGCTCGCTCGACCTCCGTCAACGGCTGCGAGAGTTCATAATGCGATCGGTATTTTCATTCAACCGTAAACCGTCACCTTAAATTGTAGGGTAAGCTGTTGTGCATTTAAATTGTATATTTCTTTTTCCGATCTAAAATCGTCAAATCCGATCCCCATCGGACCTACTCCCCCTCTCCCTCTCTAATACCATAGGCAATCTAGATGCAACACAGCTTACGTCAGCGTGCATTATCTTCTCAAAAATCTATAATCTCCGCACTGGCGCACCTTACCAACTCTTGTCCCTCCTTATTAAGCAAGCTTAATCAACATCTGTCTTAACAAAATAGTTGACAAAAGTAACTACTTGTGTATAAGCTATTGGGGATCTCGCTTCTGATAAAATACGAATTCTTCTGCAAAGAGTGTTAATTGATGTCTTCCTCTTTCAATGAGTTTGCTCGAGTGCGATCGGGAAAAACCCCGATCGCACATTTTGGACAAACAGAATAAATGGCACAACCACTTTTTAATACATAATGATAACGCTCAATCAACCAACGATAACTATACCATCTCACCAACCACCACTCAATTACTGAGGACTCAGATGGCGGTTGTGATTCTCTGACTAAAACAACTTGCTGTTCTATCGGATTTAATTGTTCTTTTCGAGCACGATTTTGATGGGTTGGATAGTTAAATTCTGATACCGAACAGTCAAAGTTGCCAGTCGAGATTGTCGAGTCGGATGGCGTTTCAATGCCGCAGTCATTGTGACTTGTGGTTCCATCGATTCCATCTCTTCTTTAAAATGGTTCGATGAAGCCTCTAAACATCTTTTTTGAGTACCTCCAATCAAAAAATCTGGTTGTTCGCGGTTCGCACAGGCTTTCCAACTCATAAAAGTCCGCTTTTCGACCCGCAATTGTGCCTACTTGTTGTGAATTAGGGATGATAGATGAGGTGTTTTTTAAAGCATCAAGCCATCTTTGACCGAAAGCATTTAGGATAAGCTGTCGCGCATTTAAATTGTATATTCAGGAAGGGCCCGACGCCCAACCCCCTACTCCCCACAAGACTTCAATTTTTTTTGACAGACAATTTAAATGCCGCAACAGCTTACAAGCCCCCGGTTTCATCAGTCCAGAAATAAAAAACCTGTATCCGATAAAGGAGTCCCGGAATTTATGCGTGGGGCCAATGCTTCAATTCTTTAATCTTTAATCTCAAATCGATCGACTCCTGGGCGATCGCCCGATCGTTCAACTGCACCGATGTTAATTTTTATCAACTTTGTTGTTAAGAAATATCTCGATAAAGCATAGCTCCTACAGGGCGGTTTCCTTCGACATCGGGGCAAACCCTCGTGAAGAGCCCCGATATTTAAAACACCGATTCCCTTGTCCGTGGAGGGGGTAGGCAGGGGGGCGCTACCCCTACAAAACGATGATTTCCCTGAGAATAAAACAGCCCTGCCCTCTCCTGCAAGCTGAGAGGCTTTGATATTTGGGTAATACTATGTAATGTTGATTTTTAACCACATAGTTAACAATTATTAACAGTAGGCACAGCGTAAACGAGTGTCCGGCAGGGGGATTAGGACACAGCAATGCCGTGTCCCTGCGGTTGGCTTTGAGTTTTAATACTTGTTATAAAATTGACGATTGTAGAGTTTTACAAGCTTTAAAAAAGCTGAGCGCGCTAGCATAAAAAAAGCTGAGCGCGCTAGCATAAAAAAAGAGATGCCGTACTATTCCTATAGTATTAAACAACCTAAATTATGCACTTCTGACTTTAGGGAGAGGGAAGTCAGCCGATTAATTTCTACTATTAATTTAAGTAGAGCAAAGAGGAAAAAACACATGGCACTTCAAAGATTAGCAGAATTTTATCCTAACTATCAGGAAGAAATCTTTGCTGGAGACGACATCAAGGGATTTGATGTTTATGCTGGCGACTCTGATGAAAAAGTAGGCACCGTTTATGATGCTTTGGTTGATGAAACTGGTCGTTTCCGCTATCTGGTAATTGATACCGGTATTTGGATTTTTGGCAAAAAAGTTTTGTTGCCAATCGGGTCTGCCCGCTTCGACTACGGAGACCGTCGCGTTTACGCAACAGGTCTTCGCAGCAAATCTCAAGCAGAACAATTGCCGGCTTACAATGAATTAGAATCAGTAGATTACGATCGCGAAGAAGAGGTAAGAGGTGTTTACCGCAATCAAGGAACTGCCACTGCCCCCACAGCAACTCCTGCTAGCTACGATCGCAGCAGCTACAGCTACGATATGGATCGCCCCCTCTACGACACCAACGAAAACCAGCACCAAAATCTCAAGCTTTATGAAGAACGCTTGATTGCCAACAAACACCGCGCAAAAACAGGCGAAGTAGCAGTTGGCAAGCGCGTGGAAACTGAAACAGCGCGAGCTTCAGTACCTATTGAAAAAGAACGAGTCGTAATCGATAGAGTAACCCCGGTAGAAGCGGGTCGAGTAGTTTCAGTCGGTGACGCTGACTTCCAATCAGGTGAAGTTGCACGCATGGAAGTCTACGAAGAAACGGCCGACATTCACAAGGAAGCTTTCGTGCGGGAAGAAGTCAACGTCAGAAAAGAAGTTGTTCGCAGCACGGTTGAAGGCGAAGAAACCTTGCGTCGCGAAGAATTAGACGTTAAGACCGATGGAAATGCGGTTGTAGATAATAAAAACATCTAAACCAACTCGCAACAGCTATTGCACAGGAATTGCGCCTTAATGACATAATTCTGTCACCGGGCAGGTTTGATTGAATTGGTGGCGATCGCGCAATTCCTATGCGAGGGGCGGGGGGTACAAAACTTGTCTGGTTTTGGCAAAGTTTATGCACTTTCCCCGTCTTTACGAATTTCCCCTTACCAATTCATAATAAAAATCCCCAAGCAGGAAAGTTTAAAAAATGAACGGTCAAGCATCAGCAGAAAAAATAGCAACTGCCAAATCAATAACCCGTCTCAACCGGGTGCCTGAAAAAGTCAGAACTAAGCTAAAAAGTTTTACCGTTAAAGACAACCAAGGTCACTTAGCAGGCAAAGTTAAAGATGTCTATTTTGATGCTAGCGGTCAGTTAAACTTTGTGGTTTCCAGACTAGGCAGTGAAAACCCCCGCATTTTTTTATTAAGTGTTAAGCTGCTCAAAAAAGTCGATTATCACCAAAAAGCGCTGTTTGTAACTATTAATTCCAAGCAAGTCGATTTGCTGCCGGTAGTTTCGGCAAATGGCGGGCATCCGTATTTAGAAAATGCCTCTGAACCGAATAGTGAATTTAGCAACAGTGAGTTAACAAATCCCTCAACAGTTATGTCAAATCTAACAGATGCCGATCGCGCAGAGGCAAATTGGGAGACCGATCGGGATGAGGCAAACTTGGATATTGTCGATCGAGAAGTAATTCGCCTGCTAGAAGAACGCTTGGTGATTAATCGCAGCAAGCGCAAAGTCGGCGAAGTCATAGTGCGTAAAGAAATTGAAACTCGGATGGTACAAGTGCCTATCCAGCGGGAAAAGCTGATTGTCGAACAAGTCGGCGACGATCCGAAGCTGTTGGCAGAAATAGATTTAGGCGAGGGAAACATCACCGGTATAGATTTGACGGAGAGTAAGACCGATCGCCAAGAACCGACAGTTAAGGCGGAATTTACCTCTGTGCAGAAAGCTAGCAAAATCTTAAATTCGATCGCCTCTCAACCCCGCCACGGTTGCGTTAAAGTCCGCCTCGAACTCGTTCTGGAAGACAAGCAACTTGAGGATACTTACCAAAAATGGATGACGGAACACCACCCTGAGAGTTAAAATATTCGTCCTTTTCGCTGCAGATTTTAGCTATTAGCGAGAAACTTAAATCGAATAGCGGACTGTGGCAAGCCATGCTGGGGAGAAAGTTCACCGCCATCTACTAAGATCGGGTTCGGAATTAACCGTAATTTTGGTAGATACTGTCTAGACAAGTCAAGGGGTAGCAAGTAAATAATTGGGGTCGAAAGGCTTTTGGGACTTTAAAATCCC
>JAUBSN010000023.1:0-34156 GCA_036704825.1 Microcoleus sp. F8-C3
GCCCCAAACTACAAAGTAATATGCAATCATTCATTTGATGAATTGTAGTTTCCCACACTCGATCGCCCTACCCAATATTTCAAAATTACCGGCGCGCGATCGCACTTGGGGTTTCTAGCCTGATTGTTCGGCCGAGAGTACGATCTTTGTCAAGGACGATCGCGCTGCTTGCAAGTTGTGATTCGATGGGGTTTTAGGAAGAAAACCCCCAAACCACGATTTTTAAATTAGTTTGAGGGTTTTTTATTTTTTTGGGGCGAGACAAATCAGGGAAACTTTTTTCCGTAAAGTTATCGGTGAGACAGTTCTTTGTAGGCGATCGGTGAGACGATCGCTCTTGAGAAGTTTTTCAAAGAGTGATGCAAAGATGAGTATAACTAGGATATTCAGCAGTTCTAAATTTTTTCAACCGAGTGATGGAGAGCCTGTTCGTTCGATCGTTACCGAATCTAAGGATGCTGTCGTTGTCGCCTGGTATATCAAGCCAGGTCAGGCAATCCCCGCGCACATCCATCCCAACGGGCAAGACACTTGGACTGTTTTAAGCGGGAAGGGAGACTACTATTTGGATAAAGCAGGCACTACGAAGTCGATCGCTGCTGGGGATGTTGTAGTCGCTCATACCGGATGTGTACATGGAGTATTCAACAACGGTGATGAGCCATTGGTTTTTATCTCAATTGTGACACCAGCCGATGCGGGGTATCAACTTGTCTCGTTAGAAAACTCTTTTGCTATCCATCCTTAATTATTCAATCTACCGGGTTGTATTCATCAATCAGGTTGAAAAAATAAAAGCATTTTTAGAGCCATGAAATGGTTGATTCAATATCTTAACGGAATCAAATTAGATAAAGCTATTCTCTGGTGCTACCTCATTTGGTATGTTGTAGTAGTTTTTTTTCATTTCGATCCTTCGGTTAATATCTGGATTAATTCACTTGGTATAAGTGTGGTAATCGGTACGGGTCTGATGCTAAGTGTTTCCTCTAGTAAAGGCAAAAGAGATGATTGGCAGACATTCAGGTTATATCTCATGCCCTTTTGTGTCTCAAGCTTTTCTGCCTTGATCGAAGAGCAGGGATTTATCGTATTCATATCACCAAATATCACCGAAACAATAGTGACCGTATCATGCTGTGGTCTATTCTTATCACTTATTTTCGCAATCAAAGCCTTCAAAAATCAAGTTATTTAGCGGTAATACAAAATTGGTTAAAGCAGCAGAAATAGGGCATTTTAGGTGGAAATTACCCCGATCGCCTTTAAAGACGATCGAGCTTATAGAATTATTACGCCCCGATGAAGCGATTGAATGGGTTATTGAAATCGCTTTCTTAGTTTTTAGTGGGATAGTTATTTGAGTGCGATCGCTTTTTAGTTTGGGCGATCGCCAAGTTGTACTATACTAGCCTCTGTAAAGCAATTACCAATATCCCCAGACGCATATCGACGGTAAGCGGGTTGCTAAAATCGGTCGATCGCACTGGCCTTTTTTGCTCTGAAATCGCTTTCTTTGGATTAATTGGCGTTTTAAATGCTGCCTTCTACTTTCTCCGTTGGGGCGACACAAGCGGTGGGTAATGCCCTCGCTACGGTCTATTGTCAACAATCAATTATTAATTGTTAATATTCCATGAGGAAGCCAAAAAGGTATATCATAACCTTAACCGGATCATTTCTTCCCAGATATGTTCTACTGTTCTAATCCCAGGTGCTCTAATCCTTTCAATCCCGACAACTCTAAATTTTGTCAAAGTTGCGGATCGCAAGGCCTCAACCCTCTCTTCAGAAACCGCTACCGCGTGATTCGACTTTTGGGCGAAGGGGGATTTGGCAGAACTTATGAAGCGGTAGATACCGATCGCATGGACGATCCGTGCGTAATCAAGCAGTTTGTACCCCAATTTCAAGGAACCTCAGCACTTGAAAAAGCCGCAGAATTGTTTAAGCAAGAAGCGAAACGACTTTACGAACTCGGCGAACATCCCCAAATTCCTCGATTAATTGCTTATTTTGAACAAGACCAGCGACTTTATTTAGTACAAGAGTTGATTGAGGGCCAAACTTTACTAGCAGAATTAACTCAGCAGGGTGTTTTTAGCGAAGAAAAAATTTGGCAGTTGCTGGCAGATGTACTGCCGATTCTGAAGTTTGTGCACGATCGCAATGTCATTCATCGAGACATCAAACTCGAGAATATCATACGCCGCCGCACCTCTGCTAGCTCATCTCTGCCAAAGGCGGGAAATTTTCGCAATTCAGCTTTCCGAAGGGGAGGGCGCGGAGAGTTAGTTCTGATAGATTTCGGCATTTCCAAACAAGTGACGGGCTCGCTGATGAGCGAAGTAGGCACGACAGTAGGAACGCCCGGATATTCGCCGGTAGAACAAATGCGCGGTCAAGTTTTCCCCGGAAGCGATTTGTACAGTTTGGGAATAAGTTGCCTGAGACTGCTAACTCAATGTTTGCCAAAAGTTGACGGTTCCGATGACCTTTACGACCCGATAAACGGCGGCTGGATTTGGAGAGAACGGTTGCCCGCAGGCACAAAACTCAGCAGCAAGTTGACAATAATTTTAGATAAGTTAATTCAAGATTATCTCAAAAATAGATATCAATCGGCTGATGAAGTAATCAAAGCTTTAAATCTCTATTCCTTACCTCCCCAACCCCCTTTTGTCAAGGGAGGACAACTTGCTTTAAATTCTGCCGTGACAAAAGGAGTCCCACTTGCTTTAAATTCTGCCGTGACAAAGAGAGGGCCACTTGCTATCAATACTCCCCTCAATCAAAGCGGGCAAATCAATAGCAGTATCTCTGTCAATCCTAGGGAAAAATCCAACACCAATCCGCCTCATAACAAGGCATCGCAGAGAATTGCGGCTGTCAAAAGCACTTTTGAATTTCAGGTAGTGACAGTAGACAAGCGCGGGCAGCAAACTAACCTTAACAGCGGCAAAGCGCGTTTTTTTGAAGAACCTCTCAGTAACAGTACAGTCCTGGAAATGGTATCTGTTCCTGGCGGTACTTTCCTGATGGGTTCCCCAAAAAATCGGGGTGACAGCGACGAAAAACCCCAGCACCCAGTAACTTTAGCATCTTTCTATATTGGCAAATTTCCAGTCACTCAGGCCCAGTGGAAAGCAGTTGCGGCACTGCCGCAAATTAAAATATTTCTCAATCCAGATGCAGCCCGTTTTAAAGGTGCAAATCGACCTGTAGAAAATGTATCTTGGTACGAGGCTGTGGAGTTTTGCGATCGACTTTCTCGCCAAACTGGTAAGAATTATAGCTTGCCTAGCGAAGCCCAGTGGGAATATGCTTGCCGGGGGCAAACTACGGGGCAGTTTCACTTTGGGGAAACGATTACCAGCGAGTTAGCAAATTACAACGGAAATTCTAATTACGCTGAAGCGCCGAAGGGAGTTTATCGCTTTCAAACGACAGATGTTGGCAGTTTTCAACCTAATGCTTTCGGATTGTACGATTTCCACGGAAATGTTTGGGAATGGTGCGCGGATGCTTGGCACAATAATTACAACGGTGCGCCTGCTGATGGCAGCGTTTGGGAGTCTGACGGCGACTCTTCGCTGAGGTTGTTGCGGGGGGGTTCTTGGAACGATCGTCCTCCGAATTGTCGCAGCGCGTGCCGCCTCAGATATCAGGCGGATTGCAAGGCTAGTATTGTGGGTTTTCGAGTGGTGGTTTCTGCTGTTTAGACTGCAATTGCAGGCATTCGCTATCCTACTATCTTGAAATGCCTCTGCGTTGCATCTGCGGAATTGATAGAGTTCATCTGCGTTAATCAGTGTTGCATCTGCCCTCATCTGCGGTTAAAATAAGAGAATTTATTAACCGCCCCGGACAAGGGATTGACGCTGATTAACGCAGATGAGGAGAGTAGAGATAGGAATAATTCCGATGCTAACAGATTTGATATGATATTGTGTTCGCATAGAAAAACCCGGTTTCTTGAATAAACCGGGTTTTTGAATGGCCGATCGCCAAAATTCAAGCGTTAACTAGCCTTTTTCTGAGGAGCCACTATGCGTTCGATACTCATAGCAGCCACGCTCAAAGTCACCACAGCCATGCCGAGAATTGCCACAGGCTGCAACTTCTCATTGATAATTAGAAACCCGAAGAGTGCGGTCATTGCCGGCCCCAAAGTGCCAATTACTGACGCTAAGGCCGCCCCCGCGAACCGGATGGCAAAATTATTCAAAAGATAGCTAAACAGCGTCAGTACCCCTAAAACAACGCCTCCGACAATCAAACCGGGCCAAACATTTTGGTCGATTTTAGGAGCCAAATTTTCCGACAGCGGCACCCACAAACTCAGGGAGGAAAATACAAAAATCGCGGCGAAATTAACTAAACTAAAAGGAATCGGGTGCAGCTTGCCCGCAGCCATTTGCGTCAGCAATACGTAACCTGCAAAGGTAATCCCAGAAGCCAGTGCCGCAGCGACTCCCACCCCGACATTGCCGCCGCCCGGAGCTGGCGCCGCAAAACTGGGCGATCCAGCTAAAATCAGACCTGCGGTAATCCCGACGATCGCCAAAAAGCCGACTGTGCTGGGGCGGGCACCAAACAAGATCCAAGAACCCAGTACGGTGACGATCGGGTAAATAAAGAAAATCGTAATCGCAATCCCGGCTGGAATATTGCCGATCGCCAAATAAATCAAAACCTGAGACAAAAACAGAAAAAATGCGCTTCCTAAAACTTTGCTCCACAAAGCTCGATCGCCCGACTGGAACAACCGCCTAATATCTTTCCACACAGAAGGATACAGAAATGTCGCCAATATCGGCATCAAAGCCATCACCACGATCAGCCGCATCAACAAAATCAACAAAGAATTTCCAAAACCCGGAGTTACCACCCCCGGAAATTCAAACAAGCCAAAAACCACCCGAGGATTTTTGCTTTTAATCAAAATTCTCAAACAAACATTAAACAGCGACAATACCACCGCCGAAGACAAAGCCAGCACCAAACCTGCTTGCACTTGAGAAGATGCTTTAGCAATTGCAGCAGGTGGCACGGCTTCCCGGGGCGCATCCGCAGGTGTTGGCTGCTGAAATTGCGGGCGGACAGAATTAACAGAATTAACAGAATTAGTTGATTCCTCGACATAGGAATCTTGAGCATCGAAAGGATTCTCAAGATATGCTTCTTCTGATTCGAGTTCTTCCCTGATGCGGTTGACGAGATTTTGTAACAGCTCTTCCCCTTGCAGTTCCAGGGTTTTCATGTTGTTGAGCCGCACGGAAAGCTCGCTTTCGTAACTGGTTAAATCTTGTTCCAGCATCTGGAAACTGCGATCGATCCTTTCATCCAGCGCCGCCAGCAACTGCGAAGCCCGTTCGTCGTAGTTGCTCGGCGGCAGGGGTATCGGGAACTCGCCGCTGGGAATCGGGCTGCTGAGAGAATTTCCCGAGTTAGCGCTGAGTTCGTTGAACCGCTGCACCAACAAATCCTGCAAATTGTGAGCCAAAACTTGAGCCAACTGCTTCAGCCACAATTGCTGCTGCTGAATGTATCGCCCAGACAGAGATTCCATTTGCTGAGACTGCAATTTGCGATATTGCTCCCGGAGGTTTTCAATATCCTCAATCAGGTGATTTTTTTCAGTTTGCAGCCGAGTAATGTCTTGATTTAACTGGCCTTTGACATTTTGATGCAAAGCGTCCAGTTCTTGCATTACTGAGTGGAGGACTTCTTCTGCTGATTGTGCATCCTCTGGCTCGTCCTTTGACGAGTATACGTTCCGCTGCGCCATTAGCCTATAACCTCTAATTTAAACTGCACGTGAGAGTGTTCTTAAGTATTTGGCCTGCATCAGGTCGCAAGTGATAGTGAGTCGATCTAAAAGATTGCGAACACTGTTTAATCAATAGTAGTCGCTCACTTGGAGATGTGAAAAATTTGCGTGAAGCGAAGCTATCCCGCAAGAAATCGCCCCAAGAACACTTTGTGCAATTAGAAATCATACTACACCTTGACCTCTCTACGGATTGCTCCCGGAAATTCTCGCATCTCACTCACCCGATTGCACCCGAAGCACAAGCCTAATGACCCCTTCCGCGACTAAATTTGATTGGGGGGTGGCACTCCTAGCCCCTCAACGGATAACTCGATCGTACAGCCAGAAACCGGGTTTTTTTTGCCCGCGTCTCTCCCGCACTCCCGCACCCAGATTTATGATTTTAACAGTTCCGATCTTTTGCTCGCGAAAGGTTTAAGAGGCGATCGCACCCTGAAAAAGCCACCCCGCGCCATCAAAAAATTAACACATCCCATCCCCCAAGAGCAACAGATATGGCATCAGAAATTTATGACAATTCCTTTACAAACGACATAGAAAAACTGAATATTTCCTCAGAAGCCGAAGTATTTGTCTTTCCGGCATCATTTGCCCAGCAGCGCTTGTGGTTTCTCGACCAATTCGCACCGGAAAACCCTTTCTATAATGTAGTAACAGCACTGCGCTTAACGGGTTCCCTCAACTTAACAGCGTTAGAGCAAACCTTCAACGAAATAGTGCAGCGACACGAAACTTTGCGAACCACTTTTGCAGCGGTATCAGGCCAACCAGTGCAGATAATATCTGCCACTTTCAAGACTAATTTAAAAGTATTAGACTTGCAACATTTGCCGCCAGAACAACGGCAAACAGAAGCAAAGAAACTCGCCGCAGCAGAATCTCTTCGCCCTTTCAATTTATCCACCGGGCCGCTGATGCGAGTCACCGTTCTGCGGCTGACAGAAACCGAGCATATTCTCTTGCTCAATATGCACCACATAGCCTCCGATGATTGGTCGATCGGGGTGCTAATTCGAGAAATAGAAGCTATCTATACAGCATTTATAAATCAACAGCCATCTCCCCTCCCAGAATTATCGCTTCAATATGCCGACTTTGCCGAGTGGCAGCGCGAATGGCTGCAAGGTGAAGTATTAGAAACTCAGCTAGCTTATTGGCGGCAGCAATTGCACGGAATTTCTGTGTTAAATTTGCCCGCAGATCGCCCTGCACCAGCTCGGCAAAATTATCGCGGAAAAACTCAATATTTAGAACTGCCAAAAAACTTGAAGGACGCACTTTTAGCGCTCTCGCAGCGAGAAGGAGCGACTTTATTTATGACACTGCTGGCAGCATTTCAAACTTTGCTTTACCGCTACTCGCAGCAAGAAGATATTGTGGTAGGTTCGCCGATCGCCAATCGCAACCGCAGCGAAATAGAAGCATTAATCGGTTTTTTTGTCAATACTTTAGTGCTGCGAACAAACTGCTCGGGAAACCCGACATTTCGAGATTTTTTGGGCCGGGTGCGGGAAGTAACCCTGGGAGCTTACGCTCACCAAGATTTGCCTTTTGAGAAGCTAGTCGAGGAATTGCACCCAGAGCGATCGTTGAATCGCCACCCGCTGTTTCAGGTAGTATTCGGGCTGCAAAATGCGCCGCTGGACGAGCTACAATTGCCAGAATTAAAGTTGAGTTCTTTTCCTTTGGAGACTCAAACAACGCGCTTTGATTTAGAGCTGTATTTGTGGGAAGCTTCCGATAATTTTAGGAGCAGGTACGGCGAACATTGGGAAGATTCGGAAGGTCTCAGAGGCTTAGCTGTGTACAATACGGATTTATTTGATGAAGTTACGATCGCCCGAATGCTGAGGCATTTTAAAACCCTGCTGGAAAGCATTGTGGCTAATCCCGAACAAAGAATCGCTAACTTACCTTTATTGAGCGAGGATGAAGTGAATCAATTATTCAGAGAATGGAACGATACTCGCACAGATTATCCTCAAAATAAGTGCATTCATCAGTTATTTGAAGAGCGAGTCCAGCAGCATCTGGAGGATGTCGCCCTAACTTTCGAGGGCCAGCACCTCACTTACAGAGAACTCAACAGTCGCAGCAACCAACTGGCGCGCTACCTGCAAAAACTGGGCGTGGGGGCCCAGGTTTTAGTGGGGCTTTGTGCACAGCGGTCGATCGACCTAATTGTCGGGATGTTGGCTATACTGAAAGCGGGAGGGGCTTACCTACCGTTAGATCCGAGCTATCCGCGCGATCGGCTAAACTTGATGCTGGAAGATGCTCGAGTTAAAGTCTTGCTAATTCAGGATAAATTGATTGAGAATTTCCGAGACTTCTCAAACTCGGTGATTTACTTCGATCGCGACTGGGAACACATAGCCAAAGAAAGCACCGAAAATCCCGCCAACACCGCAACAGCAGACAACCTAGCTTACGTTATTTACACATCTGGCTCAACAGGAAAACCCAAGGGAGTTGCTGTCACCCACAAAGCAGTAAATCGGCTGGTACTCAACACCAACTATATAAAAATAGAACCTACCGATAAAATTGCCCAAGCATCAAACGCTTCATTCGATGCAGCCACATTCGAGATTTGGGGAGCCTTGCTTAACGGCGCTCAACTCGCGGGAATTAGCACAAATATTACCCTTTCGCCTCACGATTTAGCCTTAGAACTGCGCCAACAAGGCATCACAGTTTTGTTTTTAACAACTGCCTTATTTCAACAAATTGCTAGAGTTTTACCGCAAGCTTTTAATTCGCTGCGCTGCTTGCTGTTTGGCGGAGAAGCGGTCGATATGAGATGGGTTAAAAAAGTTATAAAACAGACGCAAACCACTCAATTAATTCACGTTTACGGGCCGACAGAAAACACCACATTTTCGGCTTATTACTGCGTGCGAGACGTACCCGAAACTGCAACATCTATCCCCATCGGCCGCCCGATCGCCAACACGCAAATTTATCTCCTCGATGCGGATTTGCAGCCGGTGGCGATCGGTGTTATAGGTCAATTGTACGTCGGCGGTGACGGATTGGCGCAAGGCTACCTCAACCAGCCAGATTTAACTGCTGCTGCATTCATTCCCAATCCTTTTAGCAATAAATCTGGTTCTAGGCTTTATAAAACAGGTGATTTAGGTCGCTATCGCGTTGACGGCAACATCGAGTTTTTAGGCCGCATTGACGACCAAGTAAAAATTCGCGGCTACCGCATCGAGTTGGGAGAAATTGAAGCGGCTTTGTGCCAGCATCCACAAGTGCGCGAAGCAGTAGTAATTGTGAGAGAAGACATCCCTGACGATAAACATTTGGTAGCTTATGTTATTCCTGACGGCAGTAATGAAAAATTAGAAATTCCCAATCTTAAGTCAAGTGACTTGCGCCAATTTTTGAAAGAAAAGTTACCAGGATATATGGTTCCTGCAACTTATGCAGTGTTGGAGAATATGCCGCTGACGCCTAACGGCAAAGTAGACCGCCGCGCCTTGCCCGATCTAGATACAGACAGCGAGGATCTAACAGAAAATTATGTAGCGCCTCGGACTGAACTCGAAAATGCGATCGGGAAAATTTGGGCTAAAGTTTTGGGAAAACAGCAGGTTAGTATCTACGATAATTTCTTTGAACTAGGCGGGCATTCCCTGCTAGCAACTCAGTTAATTTCTCGCATCCGAGACGCTTTGCAAGTCGAGTTATCGGTCAGCAATTTGTTTGAGGCTCCGACTGTGGCGAGTCTGGCAAAATACATTGAAACAATGCGCTGGGCCGCGAAAGGTTTGGATACTCCCAGAACCGACGAAAATGAGCGCGAAGACGTGGAATTTTAAGGGCTTACATAATTGCGGGATGATTTTGATTGTTTTGTGGAATGACCGTCCAAAAGTGGGGAGCATCTCACTTTTGCAGGCAAGCTAGAAATTGGAGTTTTGAGGCAGGAGGCAGGAGGAAAGAGGAAGAAGGAAGGAGCCAGAAAAAGTGTTTTTACAAATATGAGATGCTCCCA
The DNA here is from genome assembly GCA_036704825.1 of Microcoleus sp. F8-C3. Classification (GTDB taxonomy): domain Bacteria; phylum Cyanobacteriota; class Cyanobacteriia; order Cyanobacteriales; family Microcoleaceae; genus Microcoleus. Next base: position 9,843 of record JAUBSN010000023.1, read on the forward strand.
AAAAGTGTGTGTCTAAGTGCAATCAAATTGGTGGCAGGAAACCAGAGGAATAGAACTCCAACAGATGTAATCTTTTGCATCTAAATGTTGAGCTAATTTGGGGACTGAATCCTCGCTGGAAAATTGAAAAATCAAGAAACTGTGGTAGTAGGAATTGACCAGGCTGTGGGCGCATTTATCGGTCTTTTTGAAGGCAAAAATCTTGGCAAAATGGTGGTGAAATTGGATTAGGTGGCGACCAATTGATTAGGCCATAGTCGTAGATAATTACTTGACGTTATAGCAATCGCCACATCGGTTAGGGCATCAATAACCTAATGAATAGAGTCTCAAAGGAGCGCTAGATCGACGGTTTAATTCGGGTACCATAACTGTCAACTGTCAACTGTCAACTGTCAACTGCTATATTTGGTTTAACAAAGTATGGATCTCAAACTATCAGGAAAGGTGGCATTGGTCAGTGGTTCAACAGGTGGAATTGGACTGGCAATCGTTACCGCACTTGCTGAAGAAGGAGCGACGGTCATTGTCAATGGCAGAACGCAAGAGCGCGTCAACAATGCGATCGATCGCATTCAGCAAACAGTCCCTAATGCCAAACTTCAGGGAATTGCCGCCGATTTGGGAACGCAAGCAGGCGTTGAATTGTTACTTCAAAAAGTGCCATTCGTCAACATTTTAGTGAATAACTTAGGAATTTATGCCTCCAAAGCTTTTGAAGATATCTCCGATGAAGCGTGGATGAATATTCTGGAAGTGAATGTGATGAGCGGTGTTCGCCTCTCGCGCCATTATTTGCCGCTGATGCTGAAGCAAGATTGGGGACGAATTATTTTCATCTCTAGTGAATCTGGCTTGAATATTCCCGCCGAAATGATTCACTATGGCGTGACTAAAACTGCACAATTGGCATTGAGTCGCGGTTTGGCGGAAACAACTGCGGGCAGTCATGTAACTGTAAATACGGTTATTGCCTGGTCCAACTCGTTCCGAAGGGGTGGAAGACTTCATCGAGGGATTATCTAAGGAGCAAAATATTTCGATCGAACAAGTCGAGAAAGAGTTTTTTACGAAGATGCGTCCATCTTCGCTAATTCAGCGATTTGCTTCAACGTATGAAGTTGCTGCGTTAGTTGCGTTTGTTGCCAGTCCCTTAGCTTCTGCGATTAATGGTGCAGCCCTGCGAGTTGAGGGTGGAGTGGTGCGATCGATTGTGTAGCGAAGTTTTTACCTTGATGTGCTTGGAAAATCTCTCACTCCCTACATTTCCGAACAGAATGCTTTCGTTCAAACAAAAATAAGGAGCGTTACATTTCATTAACTCACCCTAAAGCGATCGCTATTCCTGTGAGTCGTGATTTTTAGGCGATCGCTTATCGCTTCTTAAATTTAGCGATCGCCTAGAACTTCTCGGAACTCAACCATTTTTGCTTGCCTAATCTCGGATAGAAATAACCGAGTTTAACGGATATATCGCTCTTGATATAACGGTTTGCTTAAGGGGCTGCAAGCGGATCGTTAGACTGCTAGGGTAATGCAACTCTATAAGGGATAAAACGCGACTAATTTATGAGTCTGAAAGTTAGGTTGATTCTTGGCCTTACAGGTTTTGAAGTTTTAGGTACTTGATGTTGCCAATATTCTTGGGTTTTGCCTTTCATAATTAACAGGCTACCATGAGTCAAATTAATATCTACTCTCCCCTGCTCCTTTTTAACTTTATGTCTAAGTTGAAACTTTCTCTCTCCCCCGAAGCTGAGAGAAGCTATAACTGGTTGTTTCCCCAGTTCTGGTTCATCATCACTATGCCATGCAATACTATCTTGACCATCACGATAAAGATTAAGGAGAACACTGTTAAATGAGAATTTAGTAATCTCTTCAACTCGGCTTTTTATATAAAGCAATATTGGCAACCAAGGCTCTGGTTCCATCGCTATCCTTGAATAAACATAGCGTTTACCAGTATCTCCATACCAAGCAGTTAGTCTTGGTATATCGACCTCTTTCCCGTAACATTTAATTTTCTCTTGTCTCCAACAAACTTGTGATAAGAGTGTTTGGAAAATTTTGTCGCTCTCCTCACCAGAAAAACAAGTAGAATACAAATCAACCTCTGCATCGGGAATGGACAGATGATTTATCTCTAAGTATGAGAATATTTCTGCCTTATCCCAAAGGCTCAGAGACAGTTGTGTATCGCTATGATATTCCATAAAAGATAAGAAGTTCTAGCTTTAGCTCACTGCTTAATTCCAATGCTGTAGACTACATTCCAAGTCAATCGAGGTTGCCTTTCATCTCGAAGAGTGTCGTATACATTCCCTAATGCTATCGGATCTTCTTCAAGTCTGCCTTGAGATTCCGTAAAGGGTGAAAGTAATAATCCTGATTCCTCTGCAATATTAGCCATACGGGTTTGCCACATATAACCACGCCTCTCTATAAATACAAAACGTGCACCAGAAGGTGCAAATTCAGCAACTTTGCCTAAAAAGGCTCTTAGTCCTGGATCATCATTAAATACTTCAGACAACAAAAAATTTATTACATACACATCTTGTCCCCAAACATTACCCAGATAAGGAATTCGATCTAATTGAGTAACATCGCAAGCCAGAAAATTACCTGCTGGTATCATGGGCCAGTTAGATCGATTCAAACCATACAATTTTCTAAAAGAATCGTTAATTTGATCCCGTATTCCGTACCAGGAACTTGTCCATTCCTCAACTTTGTCAAGGAGTTGAAAATCCACACTAATACTATGTTCAAGATTCTGTTGAGCAAAAAACTTTGCCATCGCCAACAACTCTGTACCTGGGCCAGCACCAAAAGCACAGATTTTTATCTCATGACGATCCTTTGCAATTCCCAAGACATATTGATTTAAGTCTGGATTGGATTCGAGAACATACTGAAAGGTACTGGAATTAGCAGCAGCAACAATATACAAGTATGCAAGTCGGCAAGCAGGAGAGCGGTAGTTTAAATCAGGAACTTGGTTTGAGTACCATTGTGCTTGATTACGTTCAGCCTCCTCCACAATAAGCTCATATATTTCATCCACTGTCTTGTTTAAGTGATCTGCAATGAAATCAATTTCTCGCTCCATAACTGAACCTAAGAGTTCAAAGAAATTTATCGTCATTTAAAAGGCTACTCCTTATTGTTTAGTTTAATTCCGGTTTAAATTGCTAGTTGAATCGCAGCAAATACGCCACGCGGTTAAGAGTTTCGTTGGTTTGTCGATCCCAACGAAAAATTCTTTTGCGGAGGCAAACTTTAGCATACTATATCAAGTTCCATATTTGGCGGTCGATAGAATTTGAAGTTGTAACTCAATTGCGGTTTAATTACTTTACTAAGGATAAATTACCACAAATTTCACTTTTAGTCAAATGCGATCGCTCAAACCCAGTAAATTTATCCTAGTTTGATTATTTATCAGCATTCTAATCACTATCTTGCTCTATTCGTGTATATCATACCACAGCAAGGTTTTAATGTCAAAGATGCGAGGGTATCCTTTAACTCCAAGGGTGAACCCATCTATTTAATAGCTAGCAGCGATGGCGGCACGAATATTCAAGGACTTTTGCAGGCGAAGGTAATACTTGAAAGTAATCAGTAAAGATTGCTGGTGATGGAGCAATTTATGGAACGAGGGGCGATGTTCCGCTACTACTCCTTGCCGATCGCGCTGCCATCTTTCCTGGACACAGTTTGACACACCTGCTATTTTTCAAAGCCAAGATTTAGAAAGCAATGCCTGATGTCTAGCTACCTAGAATCAAAATCTCATCCTTCAGAGAGGTAGCAAGCTGCTAGTTTACTGCCAGCATTGGGGTGAGGTGGAGTCGATTGAAGCAAATCTCAAAGCGGCTTTAGCAAAGGTTCAAACTGAGCAGGAAGTTCAGGTAGGATAGCCTCACTTTTTTTGCGACGATCCTCCGCGCCGCCTTCTTACGATCGCGTAACCGCCCGATGGGTGCGATCGCAGCCTACTTAGTTGCAATAGCACGCTCGAATCGACTTGTACGGTGCGTCAGACTTTGATTATGAACGGATTATCAAGGGTTTCGGATCTGACGCACCTTACTAATTGTGACACTTCCGTAAGTCCTGGCTCTTAATTTGTGCGCCGGTGGAATTTCTTTTATATTTGCCCAAGTAATGACAGGATGACTCAAAATGCCCGATCCAAAAATTATGAATCTTTTGAACTTGATTGATTTCAAAATTATAAAGTCCAGCTATTTCAGTGTTATCAAGACCTGATATTCTAAGCTGAGTTTATTGGTGCAGCTTCTTTTGCCTCCAGACTTTTGCAAGAGGTCTATTGTTAATTGTTGGCTGTTATTGTTGGTAAAACCCACCCCGGAGAATGAATTATTTGCTGTATTTTGGATTGGGTGGGGCAGGTTTTACCAGTGAGGTTGACGGCAGCTAAAAATCACGAAATTTCTGTGCAGAATGCCCTGACAGCATCTGCAAACTGCTGGTTATGCTCGATTAATGCCATGTGTCCTCCTTTCTGTATAGTAACTAGCTCTGCTTGAGGTAATTCTGCTTTCATTCGCAGGCTAGCTGGGGGAGTAGTGGCAATATCTGAATCGCCGCAGATCACCAACACAGGAATGTCAATCGATCGCAAAGTTTTTGTTTCGTCAAATTTGAGCATTCCCAATGTGCCGCGAGCGAGAACGCCGGGAGAACCCAAGGCTGATAAGAAAGCGGAAAACTCTAATTGACCGCGCGTTTCAGTGCCTTTAAATCCCGATAATTCTACACTGATGTGCAGTGAACCATTGAGATAGCTCAGCCAAGTCATTCCCCACATAATGGGTTCCAGAGCTATGGTGAGATAGAGGATAGGTTGAAGCAGCGGCTTCTGCAAAGCGCGTAATAAGCCGCTCAAAATAGCGGTTTTGACGGGATTAGTATAAGTGGTATCTATCAGAATTAAACCAGCTACTCGACTACCTAGAAGTTCTGGAAACAGCCGACTGAATGTTAGAGAAATCATGCCGCCCATGCTGTGTCCGAGTAGGATAACAGGTTTAGTTCCTGCTAGGGAAATGACGGCTTCGAGATCGCGGGCAAATTTTTCTAGGGAGTAGTCGCTGTTTTTTGGTCGAGTGGATTTTCCCAAACCTGGAAGATCCCAAACAATCACTCGGAAGCGATCGCTTAGTTGCCGTTTAGCGTAATACCAAACCATACTGTTCGGCCCCCAACCGTGGGAGAGGATAATCGGCTGTCCGTCCTCTGGGCCGTAGAATTCTACTTGTAAAATAGTGCCATCAGGCCTCTCTACGCGCTGCACCGTACCCGTCCGCGTCGGCTTCGGTTCGTCAGCACCGGGGCGGCGGAACAATGGCAAACTGATAAAGCGGCCGCCAACAGACCAAAGAACCATCAACACTCCGCTGACTAAGTAGGAAATCCCTACAAGTGCGCCGATGTACCATTCGTAAATAATGTATATACCTCCGCCAAGTACCCCGACGGACAGCAGTCCCACCAGCCATAGGAACAGGAAATTGAAGGGCATGAACGGCATAAGCTGAAACCTTGGGTAGGATTTTGGTTGCGGATTCAAACAGAATCATACTCAGGTTAGGCCACATTAAGCAAGCGATAAGTTAAGCTCTTAACTTGTGCGCTGGTGGAATTTCTTTGATTGATTTGCCCAAGTAATGACAGGATGACTCAAGATGCCCGATCCAAAAATAGCGAGTTCATCGCCAAATGCCAGAGATTCTGTCAGGGTGGAGTTAGTTGAGTTTTTATCTTACCTTCGCAGTCTAGATATTAATATTTTTGTTGAGGGCGAGATCCTGCGCTGCAACGCTCCAGAAGGAATTATTACACCCGAACTGCGGGCCGAAATTTCTCATAAAAAAGCCGAAATTATTTCATTTTTAAAAGCAGCTAATCGTACTTCTAGTTTCACTTCTACACCGATTGTTCCGATGGGGCGGGACGGAAATCTACCGCTTTCCTTTGCACAGCAGCGCTTGTGGTTTCTCGACCAATTAGTCCCGAACAATCCATTCTATAATGTTCCCGCAGCCTTGCGTTTGACAGGTTCGCTCAATTTTTCGGCGCTGCAACAAACCTTCAATGAAATTGTGCGCCGCCACGAAGCTTTACGCACGACTTTAGCAGTAGTTTTGGGGCAACCCGTTCAGAGAATAGCTGCTGCTTTCCACCTTCCGATTAATGTAGTGGACTTGCGAAATTTGCCAAAGGAATCTCGACAAACTGAAGCAAACAGGCTCACGGCCCAGGAAGCTCAACGCTCTTTCAATTTGTCCGAGGACTTGTTGCTGCGAGTCACATTATTGCAGTTAGATGATGCCGAATATTTACTAATGCTGAATATGCACCACATTGTTTCCGATGGTTGGTCTATCGGAGTGCTTATTCAGGAATTAGGCGCACTTTACACGGCATTTGCTAGGGAAAAACCTTCGCCTTTACCGGCTTTGTCGATTCAGTATGCTGATTTTGCAAAATGGCAGCGCGAATGGCTGCAAGGGGAAGTTTTAGAAACGCAGCTTGCTTACTGGCGACAGCAGTTAAACGGCATTTCTATGCTAAATTTGCCTGCGGATCGCCCCAGACCAGCAATTCAAAGTTACCGAGGCAAAAGGCAATTTTTGCAACTGCCAAAACAACTGAGCGAGGCTTTAGAAACGTTGAGCCAGCGCGAAGGAGTGACGCTGTTTATGACTGTGCTGGCAGCTTTTAAAACGCTGCTTTACCATTACGCGCAGCAAGAAGATATTGTTGTAGGTTCGCCGATCGCCAATCGCAACCGCAGTGAAATTGAAGCATTAATCGGTTTTTTTGTCAACAGTTTGGTGCTGCGTACAGATTTGTCGGGAAATCCAACTTTTCGGGAACTTTTAAACCGAGTCAAAGAGGTAGCATTAGGAGCTTACGCTCACCAAGATTTGCCGTTTGAGAAGTTAGTAGAAGAACTGCACCCCGATCGCGCGTTGAACCAAAATCCCTTATTTCAGGTGGCGTTTGCGCTGCAAAACGCGCCGGGGAATCAGTTAGAATTGCCAGAATTAACTCTCAGCCCGCAGCAGTTAGATGTGGGTACAGCGCGGTTTGATTTGGAGTTTCATTTGTGGGAGCGATCGCCCAACAGCTCGGGCAGCAACCAATCGCCCAGCAATAAGCTGTGGGTTGATAGCTCGGAGGGCATCAGCGGCATGGTTATTTACAGCGCCGATTTATTTGATGAAGCTACGATTGCGCGCCTGATCGGGCATTTTCAAACTCTGTTAGAAAGCATTGTGACAAATCCCGAACAGCGAATCGCAAATTTGCAATATTTGAGCGCCCAAGAGCGCTATCAGTTGTTAGTTGAATGCAACAATACTCAGGCAGATTATCCGCAAGATTTGTGCATCCATCAGCTATTTGAAATGCAGGCAGATCGGACACCGGATGCCGTGGCGCTGGTATTTGGAGAGGAGCGAGTCACCTACCAGCAGCTCAATCTCCGCAGCAACCAACTAGCACGTTATTTGCAAAAAATGGGGGTTGGGGCGGAAGTTTTAGTCGGGCTTTGCTGCGGGCGATCGCTCGATCTGATCGTGGGGATGTTGGGTATCCTGAAAGCGGGAGGAGCTTACCTAATTTTAGATCCGAGCTATCCTGCTGAGCGATCGAGCTTGATGATAGAAGATGCTCAAGTGTCAGTATTGCTTACCCGCCAGGGAATAAATTCCCCCTCTTATAGCGAAAGTCGTCTAAAGACGACTGAAGGAGGACAAGTTTCCAGTCGGCTTCAGCCGACTTCAGCTATGAGCCAGGGAATTTATTCCCTGGTGGATGATGGCGAAGTGCCAAATTTAGAAACACAGTCAGTATTGCTTGCCCGCCAGGGAATAAATTCCCCCTCTTATAGCGAAAGTCGTCTAAAGACGACTGAAGGAGGACAAGTTTCCAGTCGGCTTCAGCCGACTTCAGCTATGAGCCAGGGAATTTATTCCCTGGTGGATGATGGCGAAGTGCCAAATTTAGAAACACAGTCAGATGATAAAATTCACCATCCAAGGGTTGTTTTTCTAGACACAGATTGGGAGATGATTTCCCAAGAAATCGCCGACAATCCCACCAGCGGAGTCACAGCCGAAAATCTGGTTTACGCGATTTACACCTCCGGTTCCACGGGAAAGCCGAAAGGAGTGGAAATTGAGCACGGAAGCTTGTTAAATCTCGTTTTTTGGCATCAAAGAGAGTTTGGGGTGTCAGCGGGCGATCGGGCAACGCAAATTGCAGCGATCGGTTTTGATGCTTGCGGGTGGGAAATTTGGCCTTATCTCGCCGCCGGATCTAGCATCTACTTTCCAGAAGATGACATCCGGCGAGATCCTGAAAAACTGCAAAACTGGTTAGTATCAAATGCCATTACAATTAGCTTTTTGCCAACACCTTTAGCCGAGAAAGTTTTGCTATTAGATTGGCCTCAAAAAACAGCGTTGCGAATCTTGCTCGCAGGCGGCGAAAAACTGCAACAACATCCTTTAAAATCCCATCCATTTAAGCTAGTAAATAATTACGGCCCAACCGAGAACACCGTCGTCACAACTTCCGGTTATATTCCTGCAACAGAGCAAACAGACATCGCCCCGACAATTGGCCGCCCCATTGCTAACACTCAAATCTACATATTAGACAAATATTTGCAGCCAGTACCAGTGGGGGTTGTTGGCGAATTGTACATCGGCGGAAACGGACTCGCTCGCGGCTACCTCAACCGCCCCGATTTAACCGCACAAAGCTTTATTGTCAATCCTTTTAAACCAGATTCAGGAGAGCGAATTTACAAAACCGGCGACTTAGTGCGCTACAGAGGCGATCGCAACCTTGAATTTTTAGGACGCATTGACGAACAAGTAAAAATTCGCGGTTTCCGCATCGAATTAGGAGAAATCGAGACAGTATTAACTCAACATCCCGCCGTGCAGCAAACTGTAGCAATAGCTTCCGAAGATGGACAGGGAGATAAACGTTTAGTAGCTTATATTGCCCTGAATCCTGAATATAGCGTTGCCCGCGAAAAAAACCAAATAATGCAATTGCAGGACGAACAGGTTTTGCAGTGGCAAATGCTCTACAATGAAACTTACGATCGACCTGCTGTTGAGTCAGATCCAACATTTAATATTGTCGGCTGGAATAGCAGCTATACTAATCAGCCAATCCCAGCAGAACAGATGCGCGACTGGGCGAACAATCAAGCCGCCCAAATTTTAGCTTTGCAGCCCAGCAGAGTGTTAGAAATTGGCTGCGGCACAGGTTTGTTGCTGTTCCAAATTGCCTCTCGCTGCACTCAATATTGCGGCACAGACTTTTCACCTATTTCGCTCAACTATATTCAGCAGCACTTGGAAAATCAAGAGTTAGCTAATGTAACGCTGCTTCAGAAAATGGCGACTGACTTTGAAGGAGTAGAGACAGCAGCTTTTGACGCAGTGATTCTCAACTCTGTCGTGCAATATTTCCCGACTATCGACTATCTCGTGCAGGTGCTAGAAGGTGCGGTGAAAGCAACTGCCCCCGGCGGCTTTATATTCATTGGAGATGTCCGCAGCTTGCCGTTGCTGGCAGCTTTTCACGCTTCGGTACAACTGTATCAAGCCGAACCTTCTCTCGCGGTAGAACAGTTGCAGCAGCGAGTACAAATGCAAATTTTTCAAGAAACAGAGTTAGTTATTGCACCAGAGTTTTTTAGCGCATTAACGCACCGCTTTCCGCAGATTGATGGCGTAGAAATTCAATTAATTCGCGGTACTTACCACAATGAGTTAACTGATTTTCGGTACAATGCTATTCTGCATATTGCATCTGAAACAGATCCCCCCAACCCCCCTTATGAAGGGGGGCTAAGAAGTGTCTCTAACTTTTATGACAAAACAGAGCTTCAGAACCCCCCTTTTCAAGGGGGGCAGGGGGGATCAAAACGCCTGGATTGGTCTGCTCAAAATCAGAATCTGACTGTTACTAAGGTGCAACAAATATTATTGCAAAATCAACTCAATGTTTTAAGAATTGCTAATGTGCCTAATGCGCGGGTAACGGCAGCAGTTAAGGCGGCAGAGTTGCTGTCTGTTGTCGATAAATTTTCAACAGCAGGTCAGTTGCAGAAAGCCGTAGAAAAAGTCGAGGATTTAGGAGTCGATCCCGAAGCGTGGTATGCTTTGGAAGTTCCGTATAATGTTAATATTAGTTGGTCTAATTCCGACAGTCAAGGGCGCTACGATGTAGTGTTTGCACGGGGCGAAACCAGAGATTTTGTGCCAGAAACCCGAAGCGATAACTTGCGTTCTTGGCGCTCTTATGCTAACAATCCTTTACAAGCTAAAGCAGCGCGTAAATTAGTGCCGCAGTTGCAGGCTTTTCTAGCAGAAAAACTGCCGGAATATATGGTTCCGTCGGCTTTTGTGGTGCTGGAGTCGCTACCGGTGACGGCTAACGGAAAGGTCGATCGGCTCGCTTTGCCTGTACCGGAGCCGATTAAGTTAGAATGGGCTGGCGGTTATGTTGCGCCTCATACTTCTATTGAGGAAGTTTTAGTGAAAATTTGGGCTGAGGTTTTGGGGATAAAGCGAGTGGGTATCCGGGACAATTTCTTTGAATTGGGAGGCCATTCGCTGCTGGCGACTCAGCTTGTTTCTAGAGTGCGAGATGCTTTCGGGGTAGAGTTGCCTTTGCGACGGGTTTTTGAAGCGCCGACAATTGCAGAATTATCTAAGATTGTGGAGAATTTGAAAGATAAGAATGCTAAAAGTGATGCTCCGGCTTTAGTGCCGATTTCGCGCGATAGTCGGCGGCGGAAGCTATCATCTTTTAATAGACCTATTGCATGAATTTTTGATTGATAGAGCAACCGCAGATGAAGGGCAGATTAACGCTGATAAACGCAGATATTTTTAAGATGGTTTTTGAGTTGGGCAAGATGTTGAATTGAGAAAGTAAATGAAAAGGATGGCTGTTGAACAGGATGCAATTTCGATAAGTATGCAGCAAGAAACAGAAGTTTTTGTATTCCCCGCATCGTTTGCTCAGCAGCGGCTTTGGTTCCTCAATCAATTAGCACCGGGCAATCCTTTCTATAATGTTTCAACAGCGCTCCGGTTAACTGGTTCGCTTAACTTAAGATGCCTAGAGCAAACCTTCAATGAAATTGTGCAGCGGCACGAAACTTTACGCACCACTTTTACTCTTTTGGAAGGGGAACTCGTACAAGTTATTGCTCCCATTTTAACCGTATCTATCCCCACAATCGACTTACAAAATCTTTCGCCAACTCAGCAGGAAACCGCAGCGCTGCAACTCGCAACCGATGCAGCGCAATGCCCTTTCGATTTAGCCGCTGGGCCGTTATTCAAAGTAACGCTCTTAAAGCTCAGTGAAACAGAACATATATTGTTGCTGAATTTACATCATATTGTGGCTGATGGTTGGTCGATTGGAGTGCTAATTCGAGAGCTGGGAACGCTTTACACAGCCTTTGTAAAAAATTGGCTCTCGCACTTACCAGCACTGCCCGTGCAGTACGCCGACTTTGCAGAATGGCAGCACCAATGGTTGCAGGGCGAAGTATTAGAAATGCAGTTAGCTTATTGGCGGCAGCAGTTAAAGGGAATTACCGCACTCAATCTACCAACAGACAGGCAAAGACCAGCCGTTCCATCCTACCGCGGCGCTAAACAATTTATAACACTATCACCTGCTTTGAGCGAGGCGCTAAAGTCATTGAGCCAGCAAGAAAGCGCGACTTTATTTATCACTCTACTAGCCGCTTTTCAAACTTTGCTGTACCGCTATACAGGACAAGTAGATATTGCAGTAGGAACGCCGATCGCCAATCGCAACTTGAGCGAAATAGAAGCATTAATCGGTTTTTTTGTCAACAGTTTAGTGCTGCGTACAGATTTCTCGGGAAACCCCAGTTTTCGGGAACTATTGCATCGGGTAAAAAACGTCGCAATGGCAGCCTACGCTCACCAAGATTTGCCCTTCGAGAAGTTGGTTGAGGAAATGCACCCCGATCGCGAGTTGAGCCGCAACCCCCTATTTCAAGTTAGTTTCAGCCTGCAAAACACTCCTGTAGCAGCGCTAGAATTGCCGGGAATCGTTGCAGAGGCGATCGACTTTGACGCGGGAACCGCCAAGCTCGATTTAGAGTGCCACTTGTGGGAAAATGCAGGAAGTATTCAAGGGCAATTTGTCTACAGCACAGATTTATTTGATAGCGCCACAATTGCGCGCATGGCGGGACATTTCCAAACCCTGCTTGAAGCCATTGTTGCCAATCCCAAACAGCACCTCAGCGACTTGGCTTTGCTGACAGCGCCAGAATACCAGCAATTATTAATCGATTGGAATGACACTCAGAGAGATTATCCGCAAAACCAGTGTTTCCATCAGCTATTTGAAGAGCGAGTCGCGCGTGAGCCCCATGCTGTCGCCGCCGTCTTTGAAAACCAGCAGTTAACCTACCGCCAACTCAACAGCCGAGCCAACCAACTTGCACGTTACTTGCAGCAATTCGGAGCAGCACCAGAAATTTTAGTGGGCCTTTGTGTAGAACGTTCCTTAGATGCGATCGTCGGATTGCTAGGCATTATCAAAGCAGGCGCAGCCTACCTGCCTTTAGATCCAACTTATCCTCAAGAACGCCTTAACTTCATGTTAGAAGATGCTCAGGTGTCGATTTTGGTAACTCAGCAGCACTTAGCAAAAAACTTGACGCAGCCGGAAAATTTCGGAGTTTTTTCAGTAGTGTGTTTGGACTCCGACAGAGAAATTATCGCCCGACAAAGCCCAGAAAACCCAACTACAAATATCCTACCAGAAAACCTAGCCTACGTCATTTACACATCTGGTTCAACCGGAAAACCCAAAGGCGTTCTAATCGAACATCGGGGACTCTCCAACTTAGCCCTAGCTCAAATAGAAGCTTTTAACTTAAACTCAAATCACCGCATTTTGCAATTCGCCTCCCTGAGTTTTGATGCCTCAATCTTTGAGATTGTCATGGCCTTGGGAACCGGAGGAACACTTTACTGTGCCCAGAAAGAATCTTTGTTGCCCGGACAAACATTAATCCAATTTTTGCAGGACAATGCTATTACCCACGCTACCCTCCCGCCCTCGCTGCTAGCTGTCATTCCAAACGCCGAACTTCCCGCACTGCAAACAATCATCTGTGCTGGCGAATCCTGTTCCCCGGATATTGTTAAACGCTGGGCTTCGGGGCGCAGATTTTTTAACGCCTACGGCCCTACAGAAGCGACAGTCTGGTCAAGTTTTGCCGAAATTAGCGATAGCAAAAAACCGCCAATCGGCCGCCCAATAGCTAACACTCAACTCTATATTTTAGATAAAAATTTACAGCCTGTACCCGTTGGAATTCCCGGTGAATTGTACATCGGCGGCAGCGGATTGGCGCGAGGCTACCTGAACCGCCCCGAATTAACCGCCCAGCGATTTATTGCTAATCCGTTTAGCCAGAAAGCAGGAGAACGAATTTATAAAACTGGTGACTTAGCGCGCTATTTTCCCGATGGCAATATTGAGTTTTTAGGCCGCACAGACGAACAGGTAAAAATTCGCGGTTATCGAATAGAATTGGGAGAAATTGAAGCCCTGCTGGTTCAGCATCCAGCAGTCAAAGAAACAGCGGCGGTTGCTGCGGATGATTTGTCCGGCAACAAACGCCTAGTTGCTTATGTCGTCCCCAATCGCGATCGGACGCTTAATCCCGGGGAAATACGCAACTTCCTCAAACAACAACTGCCCAATTACATGATTCCCAGTGCTTTTGTGGCGATGGATTTTCTGCCCCTAACTCCCAATGGCAAAATCGACCGCCTGCGCCTACCTGTACCGGGAACTCTAACTAGCACTTCAATAGATAAAAGCTGCATTGCACCTCGCACACCAACCGAGTCAACCCTCGCCCAAATTTGGGCCACAATCCTCAACGCAGAGTGCGTTGGCATTCGCGACAACTTCTTCGATTTGGGTGGAGATTCCCTGCTGGCAATCCGCCTCATCAATGAGATTAACCAGCAATTTGAGCGCGAGTTGCCGCTGTCTGCTCTTTTTTTAAATCCGACAATAGAAGGTTTAGCAGATTCGCTATCTTCAGAAACAAATTCTCTGGAATGGTCGCCTTTAGTTGCAATTAAGCCTCGCGGTAAAAATCCCCCGTTCTTCTGCGTCCATCCCATCTTTGGCGTCGTATTTCCTTATGTCGAGTTAGCCTTTGGGCTAGGAGAAAATCAACCGTTTTACGGGCTGCAACCAAAGGGGATTGACGGCGAAAGTTCTCCGTTAACTAGCATTGAAGACATGGCGGCTGACTACATCGCAGCCTTGCGTACCGTTCAACCAAAAGGGCCTTATTTTTTAGGAGGTTGGTCTTTTGGAGGTTTGGTTGCTTTTGAGATGGCTCAACAGTTGCTCGCAGCGGGGGATGAATTGGCTTTGCTTGCTGTGCTGGATACTTTAGCGCCGGTTTCTGCTAACAAACCTTCTTTTTGGGACGGTTGCAAGTTTATTCTGACTACTGTTTCGCGCTCTATCTGGCCTTTTGTAGTAGATTATTTTCGCTTGGTGGCTGCTGCGGAAAATGTTCAAAGTGGCGGTATTGCGGCCAAGTTTCCGAAATTAAATAAGATGCTTAATTTGGCAGCTAATTTTTTGCATCGCTGGAATTGGAAACAGGCTGTTATGGTTAGCATCCTATCTCAGGAGTCAAAAGAACGGAGCTGGCGCGAGCTGGCAATTCCCTCGATGTTTACTGTATTTCAGGCTAACAGTCAAGCAACTCTCAGCTATGTACCGAAAATTTATCCGCAGCGAATTACTGTGTTTAGATCGAGGGAAAAGCTAAGCATGAGTCATCAAGATCCGACTCTTGGCTGGAGCGAATTAACGACGGAAAAAGTAGAGGTAATTAGAGTTCCTGGAAATCACCTGACGATGTTGAGAAAGCCTAACGTTGAGGTGCTGGCTCAAAAGCTCAAGCATTGCTTTGAGGAGGAATTAAGTGATTGAGGAACCCGCGTGCTTGTGTGTCGAATAAAATAATCTTTATCACGTTTGTAGTGAGGACTAAAGTCCTCAGAGTTTGATGAGACTAAAGGGACACGGCAATGCCGTTTCCTTACGGTACAGGAATACGCTTTATCACGTTTGTAGTTAGGATGTAAAAAAATTGCGATCGCCCGAAGAACACTTTTTGCAACTAGAAATCATCATGCAGCGCCACGCCGCAGCACTCGAAGCTGAAGTCAGAGCTTTGCAAGCCGCTGACGAAACCGCCCAGTGGCCCGCTGACTGGAAGCGTTGCTATAATTGGCGTTTCGCTAAAATTTTCGCTTCAGTGAAGATTTTTCGCAACTGGGGTGCAGATGCTGCGGCTTGGAAACTTTTGCCTTCGCGAGTTTATCCCAACCGAGGCAATCAGAAAGATTAGTCGGGTGACTGTTGACTCTTCTGAAATTCCTCAATCTAAAATCTAAAATTGCCCAATCCATTGGGCGATGCTGAAAATGCTAGCACCCAAAACTGCTGCGATCGGAATTGTCACCACCCAAGCCGAACCAATTGACAGCAAAGTTTGCCAGCGTACTGTTTTCCAAGCTTTGATCAGCCCGACTCCGACGACTGCACCAACTAAAGCGTGGGATGTGGAAACTGGCAAACCGAAGCGGGATGCTAGCAAGACTGTGGTGGCTGTGGCTAATTCCGCGCAAAATCCGCCGCTTGGTTGCAGTTCGATGATTTTTTCGCCGACTGTGGCAATTACATTTTTGCCCCAGATGGCTAAACCGATGACTATTCCTGCGCCTCCGACGACTAAAATCCACAGGGGAACGCTGAAATCCTCTGAGGGAAAGGAACCTGTGCGCCGGATGTAGGCGATCGCAGCTAGGGGAGCAACGGCATTGCCTACGTCGTTGGAACCGTGGGAAAATGCTACAAAACAGGCGCTCAAGACTTGAAATCTCGCCATTTGTTGCTCGATGAGAGAGTGGCGGGGAGGGGGAGAGGGGAGTGGGGGAGGGGGAGAGGGGGAGAGGGGGAGAGGGGGAGATTGGGAAAATATTCCCTCTTTCTTATTCCTTGCCTCCGTTACATCCGTTACATCCGTTACATCCCGTACATTGCTCGCTGCCGAACCTTCTTCCTTCTCAAATGATTCTAATTTTTTCCAGCTATTGAGTGTCAGGCCGATCGCCCCCATACTCCCAATGCCGATGACAATATCGTGAATTGGCAGATTCCAGCCAAATCGATCGTGCGCCGCGGCGATCGCCCCTGTCTGCACCAAAGCAACATCCACAATAGAGGGCAGTACAATTATCCCAAATACGCTCAGCATTGCTGCACTCAGCCAGGGTATCCACTCGCGCATTTGAGATAGAGGATCTGGCCGATCGAGAATCGAATACTTCACAACACTGTAAAATAGCGCGGCTAAAGCACCGCTGGCAACAGGTGTCGCCAGCCAAGTTAGGGAGATCGTGCCGATGGTTCGCCAATCAACTGCATTAATTCCGGCTGCAACACAGCTAAAACCCGCGATCGCGCCCACCACTGCATGGGATGAAGAAACCGGCAAACCTCGACTGGTAGCGATTTGCAGCCAGATCCCGCAAGCTATCAGCACTGACACCATCCCGATTAAAAATACTTGCGGTTGGGCAGCGAACACTTGTGCATTCACAACTCCTGTTGCGAGAGTTTCGGAAACTCCTTGCCCGAACAGCACTGCGCCGGAAAACTCCAGTATGCCTGCAACAATTATTGCCTGCTGCAGCGTTAGCGCCTTCGAGCCTACGGATGTTCCCATCGAGTTAGCGACATCGTTGGCCCCCAAGTTGGCGGCGACGTACAAGGCGAGTGCAGCCATTGCCCCCAGTTGCAGAAATACGACCCCAGAGGTATCTAACATAGAAATTTTTTGACATAAAACGGGCATTGCGATATATGATAAGGGATTGTGAGTTTTGGTAAATCCCATGAAAGGCGCAGAAATAATCCGTTCTATCGAAACGGAAGAAATAAATAGAGTCAAGCAAGAACTTAATAAACAAATCCCGGAAATTTACGTGGGCGACACAGTGCGAGTCGGCGTGAAAATTAAAGAGGGTAACAAAGAACGGGTTCAGCCCTACGAAGGGACTGTGATTGCCATGCGTAACGGCGGGATTAATGAAACAATCACCGTCCGCCGCGTGTTTCAGGGCGTCGGAGTGGAACGGGTGTTTTTGATTCACTCGCCCCGCATCGCCTCGATCCAAGTGATGCGCCGCGGGAAAGTCCGCAGAGCAAAACTTTACTACCTGCGCGATCGGGTGGGCAAAGCTACTCGCGTCAAACAGCGGTTCGATCGCTCCCTCTAGGAATGCACCCAGCTTTCCCTCGGTTCATGATTCATGGGAAATTGAAAAAAATCAAAAAAAAGTTTCCCATTTACGAGCGCACTGTGTTAAAATAGAAATCTAGAGGTTAAGCGAATTTCAGCAACCTCACCTGTGCGCTCTTAGTTCAGTTGGTAGAACGCAGGTCTCCAAAACCTGATGTCGGGGGTTCAAGTCCTCCAGGGCGCGCTGAATCACCAAAGTTTAAATTCTGCCCGAAAGCGCCCGGATTATTGGCTGGCAACAGTCAAAATCCCAAACTTTCGGGTAGAATAAATTTTTGTGGGCGGTTCGCAAAAAATGCCATCAACAAATGCTCGGTGTCGCTTCTCGATCGTCGATTTGGGCGATCGGCATTTACGCCGTTGATTGGTTGGGCTTGTAAAAAAGTCGTGGCTTTGGATTTGAGATTTGGGACTTGGGCGTAAGTGGTTAGTGTCAAAAAATCTGAGAGCCGCGGGCCACTCACACCATCTAAAATCTAAAATCGCAAGGGGGATTCAATCGTGGCGAAAAAAGACGAAGCTCAAGAAACTCAAGAAATAACATCGCCTGGGTTTGACCCTGCGGGTTTTTTTAAGGAAACTAAAGAAGAACTCGACAAAGTGGTTTGGCCCAGCAGGCAGCAGCTAATCAGCGAGTCTTTGGCCGTGCTTTTGATGGTAATCCTCTCAGCAAGCCTGATCTATTTGGTGGATAATTTCTTTAACTGGGGCGCGGGAAAGGTGTTTGGGCCATGACTTTTGCATCAGAAGAATCTGAGTATTCCACAGAAGCGACGGGACAGGCAGCATCGCCAGATGTGCCGGAGATGGATGCTCGCTGGTATGCTGTTCAAGTTGCCTCGGGCTGCGAGAAGCGGGTGAAGGCAAACTTGGATCAGCGGATTCAAACTTTGGATGTTGCCGATCGCATCGTTCAAGTCGAAATTCCGCAAACTCCGGCGATCAAAGTCGGCAAAGACGGTTCCAGGCGGCAGTCAGATGAAAAAATCTTTCCCGGCTACGTACTCATCCGCATGTTTATGGACGAGGATACGTGGCAGGTGATCAAGAATACCCCGAATGTAATTAATTTTGTCGGGGCAGAGCAGAAACGCCGCTACGGGCGCGGCAGGGGTCACGTCAAACCGCTACCTCTGAGTCATTCGGAAGTAGAACGGATCTTCAGAAACGCTCAGGAATCAGAACCGGTTGTCAAAGTATCGATGTCTGCTGGAGACCACGTTGTGGTACTTTCCGGGCCGTTTAAGGATTTTGAAGGTGATGTGATTGAAGTTAGCCCGGAACGAAACAAGCTCAAAGTTTTACTCTCGATTTTTGGGCGCGATACGCCTGTAGAATTGGAGTTCAATCAGGTTCAGAAACAGAACTAACTAATGGCAAAGAAAGTTGTTGCAGTAATTAAGTTGGCGATTACGGCGGGAAAAGCCAACCCAGCTCCTCCGATCGGCCCGGCATTGGGTCAGCACGGCGTCAATATTATGATGTTTTGCAAGGAGTACAATGCTAGAACCGCAGACCAAGCGGGTCTGGTGGTTCCGGTAGAAATTTCGGTTTTTGAAGACCGCAGTTTTACGTTTATTCTCAAAACCCCGCCGGCGTCGGTTTTGATCCAAAAAGCGGCTGGGATTGCTAAGGGTTCGGGAGAACCTAACCGCAAGCAAGTAGGGTCGATTACACAGGCTCAGTTGCGAGAAATCGCTGAAACCAAAATGCCTGACCTCAATGCTAATGATGTTGACGCTGCAATGAAAATTGTGGCAGGAACGGCTAAAAATATGGGCGTGGCGATCGCTGATTGAAGTCAGTTGTCAGTTGTCAGTTGACAGTTGGCAGTTGTCAGTAATTCAGGATTTTGAAGGTAAAATCTTCAATCTAAAATCCCAAATCCCAAATCCAAAATCGATCGGTTCAGGGGGAGAAGCAAAGCTTCGCTAGTAACCGAAAACTGGTAGATTTTAAGATTGTCCGATAGGTTCAATCTAAAATCTAAAATCTAAAATCTAAAATCGACTGACCCCAGGAGATAAAAATGGCAAAGAAAGTATCGCGAAGACTGCAAGAACTTCAAAAGAAAGTTGAAGACAGACCTTATCTACCGCTGGAAGCTCTGCAACTTTTGAAAGAAACGGCAACCGCTAAGTTTGGCGAAGCTGCTGAAGCTCACATCCGTTTGGGAATTGACCCGAAATATACTGACCAACAGTTGCGGACAACTGTATCGCTGCCAAAAGGAACTGGTCAAGTAGTCAGAGTTGCGGTGATTGCTAAGGGCGAAAAAGTTAAAGAAGCTCAGAATGCCGGCGCGGATATTGCTGGTTCTGAAGAGTTGATCGATGAAATTCAGAAGGGCATGATGGACTTCGATTGTCTGATTGCTACCCCAGACGTGATGCCGTTGGTGGCAAAATTGGGTCGGTTGTTGGGGCCGCGCGGTTTGATGCCTTCTCCCAAAGGTGGCACGGTGACGACTGACATTGCTCAGGCGATCAATGAGTTTAAAGGTGGTAAACTAGAATTCCGCGCAGATCGAACTGGCATCGTTCATGTTATGTTTGGCAAGGCAGCTTTCTCAGCGGAAGATTTGCTGGTTAACCTTCATGCTTTGCAAGAAACTGTTGACCGCAACCGTCCTTCTGGTGCTAAAGGTCGCTACTGGCGCAGTCTGTACGTATCGGCAACAATGGGCCCGTCGATCGAAGTCGATATCAATGCCCTGCGCGATACGAAAATTGACGCTGCCTAGTACAGAATAAAGCAGAAGGCAGAAGGTAAAAGACAGCCGAAGCTGTCTGTGTAAATCTCTGACAAGACTTACTCCACACCTCTAGCTAATGTCTGCCTTCTGGTGATAGCCTAATCAAAAATCAATAAGCTGAAGACCGCAGGTGCCGATCGCTTAATTTCCTGCCGAGGCTGAAGAAATAAAAACTCAAGACTCAAAGATTAGAAAATTTCTATTTTTTAATTGTGGCTTGTTAATTTTTAATTCTCTGCCCCGGCTCTAAGGTCGGGGTTTTTGACGGGCAATTTTCTATCCTGAAAGGAGGTGAAATAAGTATGGGCAAAACTTTAGCAGTAAAAAATGAGATTATTGCAGACCTCAAGCAAACCTTGAGCGAATCTCAACTGGTAATCGCGATCGACTACAGGGGCTTAACTGTTGCTGAAATCACAGATTTGCGCCGGCGTTTGCGTCCGAAAGGCAGCAGTTGCCA
Organism: Microcoleus sp. F8-C3; assembly: GCA_036704825.1. Taxonomy (GTDB): domain Bacteria; phylum Cyanobacteriota; class Cyanobacteriia; order Cyanobacteriales; family Microcoleaceae; genus Microcoleus. The sequence continues at coordinate 30,534 of JAUBSN010000023.1, forward strand.
AGTGGCAAAAAACACGCTGATGCGAATTGCTGTTGAAGGCAACGAAACCTGGCAGCCGATACAAGAATTGCTGACAGGTACGTCGGCGTTTCTGTTCGTGCAAGAAGATATTGGCGGCGCGATTAAAGCTTACCAAGAATTCCAAAAAGCTTCTAAGAAGACTGAACTACGCGGTGGCGTAATGGAAGGACGGGTACTCAAAGAAGCTGATGTTAAAGCATTAGCCGATCTGCCGTCGAAAGAACAACTCATGGCTCAAATTGCTGGCGCTATCAACGGTGTCGCAACTAAGTTGGCTGTGGGTATCAATCAAGTTCCTACTTCGATCGCTCGCGGTCTTAAAGCTTATGCTGAAAAAGACGGCGATTCCGCAGAAGTAGCAGCAGAAGCAGAAGCACAACCTGAAGCAGAAAGCGTATCTGCTTAGTCATTAGTCATCAGTCATTAGTTATCAGTCATTAGTGTTAATCCACAGGCTGAAGACTGGAGACGAGAAACTAATGATCGAGGAGCAAATCTCAAATCCGAAATCCCAAATCTACAATCGAATTAGGAGTTTAACGAATGTCTACTGCAACTGATGAAATCTTGGAAAAACTTAAGTCTCTGACTTTGCTCGAAGCATCTGAATTGGTCAAGCAAATTGAAGAAGCTTTCGGCGTCAGCGCTGCTGCTCCTGTAGGCGGCATGATGATGATGCCCGGTACAGGTGGTGGTGCCGCTGCTGAACCCGTAGAAGAGCAAACTGAATTTACTGTCATGCTCGAAGAAGTTCCTGCTGACAAGAAAATCGCAATTCTGAAGGAAGTCCGCGCAATTACCGGTCTGGGCCTGAAGGAAGCAAAAGATTTGGTAGAAGCCGCACCGAAAGCAGTTAAGGAAGCTATTGCTAAGGAAGCTGCTGAAGAAATGAAGAAACAGCTTGAAGCTGTGGGCGCAAAGATTGCTATCAAGTAGTCAGAGAATGTAGTTGATATCAATTCCGGTGACACCGGAATGATGGTTGACTGTTAACTGTTGACTGTTCCCTAAAATTAATCGCGCGATAGTTACATCTCTCGCGCGATTAATTATTTTTGGAGTAATACCATTTTTCTAAAATTGTGCAACACTCTTTGACCCCCCCTAGCCCCCCCTTGTAAAGGGGGGGAACAAGAATACTGTTGCATGCTTTTTGAAAATTGGTATAAGGAAAGGGCGGGAGTGCGGTGGCCTCTTAGATTTTAGAGGCTGCTTCCATTTGCCGCACGACTGTTAAAGCAGAATAGGAAACACCGGCAGTTCCTTCTCCGGGATGGGTGGAGTCGCCCACTAACCACAAGTTTTTAATTGGTGTGCGGTTGGCAAATCCGAAGGGGCCGAAGGTTGGTATTCGCTGCCCGATGCCACCCACAACGCCTCTATCTCTCGCTGTGTAGCGGGCAAAGGTGCGGGGTGTGGCGGCTTCTTGGTGTACGATCGACTCTGGCGTCAAATTGAAATATTCGCTCAAACGGGCGATCGCCCCTGCGGTATATTTTTCCTTCAATCCTTCATAATCAACCGAATTCCACCACATTCGAGTATCGGTAAATGAGGAAGCTATCACCGTCGCCATTCCCTCCGGTGCTCGCCCATCACCCGGATGGCTGACTGAAACAAATAATGAATTATTCTCCCCAATCTCGCCGTCGTAATCGTAGAGAAACTGAAGGTGCGGCGGACAATTAGCCGGAATTGCGCTTTCATGCACTCCCAAATATATGACAAATGCACCGGATGCGGGCGGCAACTTATCGACTCGATATTTGTAGCCTGCCATTTGATTTGGGAGTTTGTTTGTTGTCTCTGAACTCTCTGATTTAACGGATAAATTATCTGTTAAATTTCCGACACTTGGCTCGCTTGACAACAATTTTACTAGATTTTGCGCTGTCACGTTGGCAACAATGCGATCGGCAGTTTCTGTCCAAACTTCGCCTGTTTTTTGATTGCGAATCACTGTACCGGTGGCTTGACCGTTGGCGGTGACAATACTTTCAACTGTATGCCGCAACAGGACTTTGCCGCCGTAGAGTTCGATCGCCTCTACGAGTCGATCGCTCAATACCTGCATACTTCCTTGTAGATGATACAATCCCTGGGGCTCTTGCGAAACTCCTAAAGCCGTAGCCGCGTAAAGCAGCGCCGTTTCTTCGGCATCAACTTGAGAATACAATTTTAACTGCAAATCCAGAAAAGTTCTCAAGCGCAAATTGTCGCCCAACCCGCAAAGCCGCAAAGCATCTCCCACTGTCATAAAAGTGAAAGGCAAAGTAATTAAAGTATCGGGGCGAACTGCTTGAATTAATTGCCCGAAATCCCATAAGTTTCTGGGCGGCAACACTGGATCGCGCCCTTGAAATTTCCAGCTAGCTTTGAACAATGCAGACAATAATTGCCAAAAAGGTTCGCTTCCAGGAAACTGCCGCTGCCTTTCTTCCTGCCACTTTTGCGGATCTCGCCACACGCTAATCGGTGCGGTTTCTCCCGGCAAAAACACCGCACAAGCGGGATCGCAGGGTGTCGCGGCGGGAAGTTCTATGTCTAATTCTGAGAAAATTCGGTGGTGAATGCCTCCGGGTTCCAATCCTGCAACCTGCGTGGCGCCGACATCGAAGGTAAAGCCTTTGCGTTTGAAGGTGGAAGCGCATCCTCCGGGGACGATCGCCTGTTCTAAGACTAGCACTTTGTATCCTCTGCGGGCTAGCAGGGCGGCTGCTGTCAGCCCGCCGATTCCGGCCCCAATTACCGTGACGTGGCCCTTAGTGTTTGTGGGACTTGATTTGCCAAAAGGGGTGCGATCGCCTGTCATAAATTTATTTATTGTAATATTTCTTAATAGTATGCTCGTATTTTGCAATAAAAAGCTCTTGTAGCGACAGGTTGAAATCTATCGCTACAAGAGGAAGGAGACCGAGTTTAGAGGAAGTTTTACGGGTAAAGTGCTCCGATCGCACCCGGAGCGTTAGACTGTGCTGTGCTGATGAGAAAATCAGGGACGCCGCCACTTATTGAGATAAGCTTCGCCAATCCCAGCCACAGCCTGCATTTGAGCTAGCTGTTCCCGTAAAGCTTTGATGGTTCTTAGCTGTTCTTGAGACTGTTGCTGCAAAGCGTCGTAATTTCGCTGTATCGCCGCACTCTGGCTCAATTGATTTTCTAGAGATTGCAACTTGCTCAGTTTAACTTGGAAGTCGCCGATCGCACTTGACTTTTCTGCTAACTCGTGCTGCAAAGATTCGTAACTCGACTTCGACACGGTTTCCTGGAATTGGCTTTCGAGATTTTGCTTTCCGGTGGCCAATTGCTGCTGCAAAGATTCCAGAGCACTGGATTTTTCCGCCAATTGCTGCTGCAAAGATTCCAGAGCACTGGATTTTTCTGCCAATTGCTGCTGAAACTCGTGTTCTCGGTGTTCTTTTTCGCCTAGCTGTTGCTGCAAAGATTCCAGAGCACTGGATTTTTCTGCCAATTGCTGCTGAAACTCGTGTTCTCGGTGTTCTTTTTCGGAGACTTGCTGCTGCAAAGAAGCGATCGAACTTTCGCGTTCGCTCAACTGCTGCTGTAAACTTTCGTAACTTGACTTCGCTACTGTTTCCTGC
>JAUBSN010000023.1:34256-52121 GCA_036704825.1 Microcoleus sp. F8-C3
AAGAAGCGATCGAACTTTCGCGTTCGCTCAACTGCTGCTGTAAACTTTCGTAACTTGACTTCGCTACTGTTTCCTGCAATTGGCTTTCGAGATTTTGCTTTTCGGCGGCTAATTGCTGCTGCAAAGAAGCGATCGAACTTTCGCGTTCACTCAACTGCTGCTGTAAACTTTCGTAACTTTCTTGCAGCGGATTTGGCTTTACACTCACCGAGTCCGATAGAGTTTCTGCCGTTACAGCGTCATTAACTTCGGTTTTTTCGGCTGTTTCCCCTTGCAAGTGGGCTGCCTCTACCTGCGTTTCTTCACCTTTTTTCCAAGTGACAGTAACTTCCGTCTTGTCCTTAGAAATATCCAGAGCGCCTTGTGCCAAGCGTTCTAGGAGCTCCGACCTTGATATTCCGAGCTTTCGAGCGATCGTGTTCAATCGGTCGGCACTAGAAGAAGTCAGCGAAAGTCCGACTTTGACTTTGCTGTCTGAATTGGAACTAACTACATTGCGATTTTTTTTGACCATTGGCATTTTCCTCATGCCAACCTACACTTATTAGTATAGTGGCTGAAGCTTGTATTAAAATTAATTCTTGTTACTTACCAATTGTGCCAGCTTGCGTTCCCAATTGAACAAAAATCCGTGAATGTATTTTTCGATCCATTCCTCGCCGTAGAACCGCTTAAACATTCCCCGGGTCGGTTTTTTTTCGGCACGATACGGCAGAGAGCGCAGTTGAGCTTGTTAGATACTATCTAACTTTGCGCCCGATCTCACCGGTGCGGCGCGATCGACCAAATCCAAATAAACCGCCAGAACGTATTTGCTATATAAGCCTCATCTCTAAATAGCGGGCCAAAGTCGAGAACCACCAAAATTTTCTTCTAGCTCAAAGACAAGATGTGAATTCCCAACAGCGGCAAATCGTAATTGTGAGTCGGATAAATCACGCCATTAAAAAGTTGAGCAGATTCACCCGCATCGATGTAAGTGTAGCGGATTGTCCGTAATTGCCGGCAGTCGCAACACCAACTGCCGATAGTAGCGGGGGTTTTGCCTCGGCTGACATTACTTCCAACGCCGAAAGAATGGGCGACTTGCCAAATCAAACTTTTCAAACAGCTATTGCTCTAGGTATTCCCAAAAAGGCTGGTACATGGCGAATTAACTCAGATGGCAAAACTAAGAGCGATCGTCAAGGATGCCGATCGCCCCTGTCTCGTTTATGAGAAACAAAGTAACAATCCGTAATATTGTGAGGGCGATCGGGCTAATCTAGGGGCGGGTTTAAGAGTTTAAGGGCAGCTACCAATGTCTGCTTGAGGTTGTAAGCCCTTGTTTTAAAGCGAAGCTTCCAAAGTCGCACCTGCAACCCGATGATCTGGATCTTTTGCCAAATAGCTCACAGCAGCGCGAGCTTGAGGATTGTCAAATTTGCTCAGCGCCCGCGCAACTCGCAGCCGAGTTCCCCAGTAATCCGCGCTTACCAAAGGTAACAATTGCTGCAAAGCCTCTTCTTGCTTCTGGGTATTTGCCAGCAGACCAAATCCGTCAATTGCTGCTTCCTGAACAGAAAAATCTTCGCCGCCGAGAGCGATCGCACAAATTTCAAATACTGCATCAGGACACTGCATTTCATACAGAGGAGCCATAATGCTGCGGCGGACGAGCCAATTGTCATCGCGGCGAAAAGCTTCGACTAAATGAGAAATTGCCTCGGTTCCGAACCTTGACAAAGAGTTAGCGGCTTCGGCGCGCACGTTCGGATCGCGATCGAACTGCATCATTTTTAACAGTGCCGCAAAAGCTTCCGCACTTTGAGTCTGCCGCAATCCCATCGCCACACACGATCGCACGATAAACTCCCGATCGTCCACTTTGCTCAGCAACATCGGCAGCGCCACCGCAGAATCGCACTTTCTCAAAGCCGTTACCCCCCGCAGCCTCTCTTGAGAATCCGAACTTTCCAGCGCTGCTTGGATTTCGCTAATTTTCATAAGCCAATTATATATTTTTGTTACGTTTCTTTACAATTTTAGCAATTATTCCCGGATTTGGGGCAGATTCAAAAAAAAATACTGCTGAATAAAAAATTTTGTGGGTATTTAAGCGAACTTTTGTATTAGTAATGAAGGCAATCAATACCCTATTTATTTGAGTATGCCGAGCCATCATTATTATCGCGCGCATAAAATCCTAAATGATTGGAAATCGGACGTTCCTGCATGGGAATTTTATTCTGAATCGGAGCATTCAACAGTTTCGCTCCTGACGGCGATGCTACTGCAAAAGTTACCGACCCGCCACCATCTAAATTTAGCACGGTCTCGGCTCCCAACTGCATCGAAATATCAGTTATTTCGCTCAATTTCAGCCCTTCACTGTAAAGCCTCTGCTTGCCGTCTGCCAGAATTAACCACAACTTGTCGCCTGTTTTGTCGGTTGCCGCGACTGCACGGGGATAGGGTATATCCTGTTTGCGTTCTTCCTGACTTTGTGCTACGGGTTGACCATTTTTCACCAGCAAAGTATCTCCGGCAACTGCATGGGCTGTTCCCGCAGGACAAGTGCCGTTTTCGATTATTTGAGCGCGGTTTTTGGCATCAAAACAAAGGGCGGGAAAGCCTGGATCTGGTTGAGAATAAGCTTGGCCTTTGGCAATGGCGTGTCCGACATTATTTACTCGATCGCCCCTGCGGGGGTAGTAATCCCAAGGTGCTTCCTCGATGCAGGGATAAAAAAAATTGCCGTTAACTGCTAATTGCAATTTAAATTCTTTCAGGAATTCAGTAGCGGTGCGGGCATGGGTTTCTGTTAAATCGGCGGTTGGGTTTCCGGGAGTGACGAAAATTCCTATTCCCGGCGCTTTTAGGTCGATGCTAAGAATGTGAATTAGGGTGGGACGCGGATTAGTCCGAAATTCCCGGCGGTAGGCTATTCCTTGAAAGAGCGATCGGGCTTCGCTTGTTTGTTCGGGGCGCAAAAAGTAGGGAATGTTGTAGATTAGTATTGGTGCGAGCAATATTCCGAAACCGAGAATATGCCAAATTTGTTTGAGTGTGGGTCGATAAATCATACCATTTTAGATTTGAGATGGGGGACGGGAACACTGACAGATTGATATATTTTCCCGCATCCTGTACTAATATGAAGTATTCGGATTCCAATAATTTTAGCAATCAAATTTTACGAAATCGATCGTTCCAAGGACAAGTTCTTAACGGTGCTGATTTCAGCGGTGCGGATGTTCGAGGCTGCAATTTTAGAAATGCTCAGTTAGCGGGTGCGAATTTTATCGGTGCGAAAATCGGGCTTTCTCGGCGACAGATAGCTGTTTTGAGTGCTGGGGCGATCGCGATTTGTTTGGTTGTGGGCGATGTTCTGACTCGGCTAATTTTGGGAGCTCAAGGACAAGTACCGGACTCTCGCAGTTGGCCTTTTGTTCTGTTGCTGTACGGGGTTTTGAGCGCTGCTGGTTTCGCTTCGGCGATCGCCAGCAAACAGCCAAAAACCTCAAAAGCAGGTAGATTGGCACGAACAATTTCTGCTATTCTATCAGGAGCTTTGTTGGGTTTTTTCTATGCTGGCACTGCAACTAATAATAATTCCCAGGCTGCTATTGCTGGAATGGCGATCGGCGGGCTGTTAATGTTTTTTGTGAGTTCCCGGATTCGCAGCCAATTTGCACGGGTGGCGATCGCATCGGCTGGAAGTGTGGCGACTTACGCAGCGGCTTTTTTGTTCAGTGCAACGGCGAGTGCTTTTCTGAGCACTCACAAACTGTTTTGGGCTATGGGTTTCGGTTTGCTGTCGCTGCTGTATCTTGGGTTTGCGTTGGTGTCTTTCTCGGCTATTATTCGAGAGATTGGAAATGCTGAGGGTACTTCGTTCAGAGGGGCAAATCTCGCTGATGCTAAGTTCGATATAAATTACCTCAATCTAAAATCTAAAATTTAAAATCTCAAATTCCCGGACTGATATTCAAACAGCAATTGATCCAGCAGAAAGCGACGCTTGGCTGCAAACGGTGAGGGAGTAAATGGCCCTGGCAACTTTCAATCTCAACGGCAGCGAACTGCTCAAAAAGATGATCGAATGTATGGGAGATTCGCAGGGAATGGTGAGGCTGAGTTTAGCCGAAACTCTCGGCTCAATTGGCAAACCTGCAACTTTTTTTTGCTGGAAGCTCTAGCACATCACCGCAACCCTGTCGTGGGTAGAACCTTTGCTAAAACGCTGACTCTGATTTGCGAGGATCTCGCCCGAACCACGCTGCTAGAAGCTTTTTTACACGATGAGGAGCGAGTCGGGGGAGGAAGAGTGGGATTAAAGACAAAGCCTGCAGTTTCCAACCGCGCCTACACAGACAAAACCCACTTGGAGGGCGTTAAAGAATTTTTACTCGATCGGGTCTTGACATCTTCCTCTCAAAATGAGAGAATAAGCAAAACTTCGCTAAAGAATTTTTACTCGATCGGCTCTTGACATTATCCTCTCATTTTGGGCGTTGCTGATTGTGGCGTATGAATCAACTTTTCGCTTGATGTTACAAAAGTCACCATACTTGGCTTATAGCAGTTGGGAAATATTGAATTCATACCTGTATTCAGCAACGCCTCATTTTGAAAGGATAAGCAAAACTTCGCAGCAAAATTACCCAGGCAACCTATGCAAAACCCACAAATATCAAAACGAAAAACCCATGCACTTAATTTCGCTCCGGAACCTCCGTAAAGATGCTGCCCAGTATCCCGATGTCAAAAATAAAATTGATAGCTGGAACGCAACTGTAAAGCAAGCAGAATGGCAGAATTTGGAGGATGTTCGCAAGATTTACCGGGATGCCGAAGCAGTAGGAAACTTCACAGTCTTTAATATCAAAGGCAACGAATATCGCCTGATTGTCGGCATCAACTACGAGGAGCAAACTATTTTTTACAAATATTTCCTAACCCACGCTGAATACGACAAAGACAAATGGAAAAATGATCCTTACTTTTGATGGAGCCACTTATAGCAATTTGCTTGCAGAAATCGCTCCTAGGGCGATCGAAACCGAAGAGGAATACGATCGCCTCCTGGCAGTGGCAGAACGGCTAACGTTCGCTAAAAACCTCACTCCAGAGGAGAAAGTTTTATACAAGTTGTTAGTCACGCTGATTGAAGTTTACGAGAGAGAAAATTATCCGATGGACAAATCGGAGCCTCATGAGATTTTGCAACACATCATGGAATCCAGCGGCACCCGTCAAGCGGACTTGGTAGGTATCATCGGATCGAGCGGTGTGGTGTCTGAGGTTGTGAATGGGAAAAGAGCGATTAGCAAGGCACAAGCTAAGGCACTAGGCGATTATTTTAAAATCTCACCTAGCTTGTTTATTTAATTGGGGAATAGGGCATTGGGAATAGGGCATTGGTTATTTGTGATTAGAAAAACTACTAACCAGTAACCGCTAACTATAGCAATCATTGCAGGAGTCGTAAATTTTTTACCCCACCCCAACCCTCCCCGCGAGTTCGGGGAGGGAGTAAGAGATTTACAAATGATGCGAGGATTGCTATTGGCATTATATAGCTATCCTTGCAGGAGCCGTAAATTTTTTACCCCACCCCAACCCTCCCCGCGAGTTCGGGGAGGGAGTAAGAGATTTACAAATGATGCGAGGATTGCTATATCTGGGCGTTTATTCTCGGGGCGATCGCCCGTAATTTACACTCAAAAATATAAAAGCGAGATCCCTTGGTTTTTCTAAAAGAATTCAAGGGATCTCGCTCTAATCAAACTATTTATCTCATCTCAGAGATTTTTGTTGCAAGCTGTTTTTTTTGCCTAAACAGCTTGTTTAACGGAGAGGGAGGGATTCGAACCCTCGTTAAGTTGCCCTAAACACACTTTCCAGGCGTGCGCCTTCAACCGCTCGGCCACCTCTCCAGGGCTAAATTCATTCATTTAGCCACAGCTAAACTATCTTAGCAGAACAAATCTGATTTGGGAAGGGGTAACGGCATAAATTTGCTGTTTAATATGGGTAGGGTCTGAAACGGGCAGGCTTGGGTTCTCCCCTCTGGACCGCAAACCCATTCATTTCAAGGATCTGGCCCCGCCAACCCCAATCTAAAATCTAAAATCTAAAATTCCATGACAAACTCTTACACAATTAAAATTCATAACAGACAGACAGGCGATCGCCACACCGTGCGAGTACCCGAAGACCGCTACATCCTCCAAAGCGCCGAAAATCAAGGAGTAGAATTGCCCTTTTCCTGCCGCAACGGCGCTTGTACCGCCTGTGCGGTGCGCGTCAAGTCGGGGGAACTGCACCAGCCAGAAGCAATGGGGCTTTCTGTGGAACTGCAAAAAGAAGGTTATGCCCTGCTGTGCGTCAGCTATCCCCGTTCCCACATCGAGGTAGAGACGCAAGACGAAGACGAAGTGTACGAACTGCAATTCGGCCGTTACTTCGGCAAAGGTAAAGTTAAAGCCGGTTTGCCGTTGGATGAAGAGTGAGGCAATTTGATAAATTATCAACTACCAATTATCCATGCTTTATCGATTATTGGCGATCGCCCTTTGTCTGTTGCTAGCTAGCTGCCAAAAACCAGAAAATCCCCAAGGTACGATCGCCAAAGTAGAAAGGGCTATCAGCGGCCAAACCATCGAAGTTATCAGTACAGCCAACAAAATAGCCTTATTAGAACAAATCAGGCTGATTGGTATTGATGCGCCGGATTTAAAACAGCAGCCTTGGGGAGAAGCAGCCAAACAAAGACTAGAACAGCTAATTGGGGGAAAACAGGTACTGTTAGAATCAGACATCGAACAGAAAGACCAGTTCGATCGCAAACTAGCCTACTTGTGGCAAGATAAAAATTTGCTCAACGAACAGCTAGTCAAAGAAGGTTATGCCCTGGCCTCAGTGCGATCGCCCAACACCAAATACCAGCAGCGACTCGCGAACGCTCAAGAATGGGCGAGACTCATGGGTAAAGGCCTGTGGAATCCAGAACGAGCTCTGCGCCAAACTCCCGCAGAATTTCGCCAGCAAAATCAGAAATAGTCAGTAGTCATTAGTTAGTAGTCATTAGTCAGTAGTCATTAGTCAATGACTAAAAACTCCTCAGTTATAACTAACAACTAATGAGCAATGATTTCATTCTTCCCTCTTCCCTATTCCTTCGTGTCCTTCGCGTCTTCGCGGTTCCTCCTTCCTCCTTCCTTCTGCTATAACAACTAACAAATGACTGACAATCAACTGCAAAACTTCTTAGAAGTAGCCACCGAAGCAGCCCTAGCCGCCGGTTCCGTCCTGAAATCTTTCTGCGGAAAATTAGAAAAAATTCAAGAAAAAGGCCGATCGGGCGATTTAGTCACAGAAGCCGACAAAGCCTCAGAAGCCGTCATCTTAGAAATTCTCGGCCGCCACGTACCCGACCACGGCATCCTTGCCGAAGAATCCGGCAAATTAGGGGATGCAACTAGCAAATACCTGTGGGCGATCGACCCTTTGGACGGCACAACCAATTATGCTCACCAATATCCTTTTTGGGCCGTGTCGATCGGACTTTTAATCGACGGCATACCACAAATAGGAGTAATTTTTGACCCTTTTCATAACGAATTGTTTCGGGCAGGCAAAGGATTGGGAGCAACCTGCAACCGTTCGCCCATCCAAGTTTCCCAAATCTCAGAATTGAGAAGCAGCTTGCTGGTCACTGGCTTTGCATACGATCGGCGCGAAACAGCAGACAATAACTATGCCGAATTCTGTCACCTCACCCACCTCACCCAAGGCGTGCGGCGCAGCGGTTCGGCATCCCTAGACCTCGCACACCTGGCGATGGGGCGATCGGACGGATACTGGGAACGGGGACTCTCCCCTTGGGACGTAGCAGCCGGTGTACTCATCGTCTCCGAAGCCGGAGGTCAAATTACAGCTTATGACGGCAGTGCCTTTGAGATGAACTCGGGTCGGATTTTGGCCACAAACGGCAAAATACACGCCGAACTCAGCGGCGCACTGCTAGCCGTTCCTCCCTTATCTTCCTGGCAGTAGCGCCCCGCAGCCAAGGATCGGGGGTAGTACGGGGGTCACAACCCCTTGACTCAAGCTACATTAAAGAATAGTGAAAAGCCAGGAAAGGAAGAGTAAAAGTTATGTCTTTTGAAATGACAAAAGGGCTGTTCAAGTATGACTTTACAGATCAGCACGCAATTTTGGGAATTCCCTTAGACGCCGAGTTTAACGACATCCGCAAGCGCTACATGAAAATCGCCCGGCGGTTGCATTCGGATACTTGCTCTTTTGAAAGCCAAGCAGATAAAGATTGGGCCAACCAATTTTTGTCAAAAGTAGTCAATCCGGCTTACAACAAATTCTCTAAGGAAAGCGATCGCAAAGAATACAGCCTGCTATTAGCAGCCATCGCCAAGCGCGTCGTTAAAGAACAGGCGAAAATGCAAATTGAAAGCGAAGCAGCCAAACAGTTAGCTACCGCTAAAAATTGGGAAGAAGCTTACAAAACAGCAGTTAGCAAACTCGCTCTCAAGCAGTACGAATCGGTTAAGGAAACGCAAGAGGCGATCGATCGAATTAGCGAACTAAATATGGTTTACCTCCTGCGAAAAGAGCGGCAAGGCATTGCAACCCCGCCACCACCGACCCCAATTCCCACTCCAACCCCGCCACCACCAACCCCAACCCCAACTCCAACCCCAACTCCACCTAAAGTCGAACCCCCAAACACGCTGGCCGACCCCTATTGCCGCCGAGCTCAAGGATTTATGGACAGCAAAAATTACGCTAAAGCAAGTTTGGAGTTGAGGGAAGCCCTGAAGCGCGCTCCGAAACACAGCAAGGCTCACGCTATGTTAGCAATGTGTTACCTGGAACAAAATCAAGCCACAATGGCAAAAATTGAGATGAACAAAGCTTTGGCATCAAATCCTGAAGAACCGACGGCTTTGGAGGTTAAGAAAAAGCTGGAACAAGTTTCCACAAAAGCCAAAAAAGGTGACGATAAACCGGGATTTTTTGCAAGTTTGTTTGGCGGGAAGAAGAAGAAGTGAAAAGTTGTCAGTTGTCAGTTGTCAGTTGTCAGCTTGCCCTGAGCGAAAGTCGAAGGGTTGTCAGTTTTGAATCGTTGAAAAAATAATACGGCGGTTTCAATCGCCCGGTCTTCCGATCCCAAGCGTATTGTTGATATCTTAATTTGTTAAAGTCGAATGTTAAGCTTGCCTGGTTCGACTTTAACAACGTCCTCTCAAGCTAAGCTGCTAAGCGGAATCAAAAATTTCAAGTCTAAAATCTAAAATTGATATGGTTCATCAACCCCCATCCGGTGCAAGAGATTTATTGCCCCTTGACGTTGCTCAAAAAATTTCGATCGAACGGCGCTTACAGCAGGTTTTTCACCGCTGGGGCTATCACCGGATTATTACTTCTACTCTAGAAAGGCTGGAGACATTGATGGCTGGGGGCGCGATCGACCGATCGACCTTAATTCAACTGCAAGACGCCGAGGATGGAGAACTCGGTTTGCGGCCGGAATTGACAGCATCTATCGCCCGCGCGGCTGCGATGCGGATGGCCGGGACTCGCTGGCAGCCGTTTCGCCTCTACTACAACGCCAACGTGTTCCGCAAAGGCCCAGATACTGGATCGGGCGGGCAACAGGAGTTCTATCAAGCTGGGGTAGAGCTCCTCGGCGCGGGGGGGACGGTTGCGGATGCGGAAGTGCTGCTGCTGCTGTCTGAGTGCTTGCAGAACTTGGGAATTGATGGCTGGCATTTGGTTTTGGGAGAAGCGGGCTTGACTGCAAGATTGCTGGAACCGTTTCCGCCAAACGTGCGCCAAAAAGTTCGGGGGGCGATCGCCAATCTCGATCGAATTGCCTTGGAAACTTTGCCGCTGTCAACCGAATTGCGAGAAAGAGCACTGCTGTTATTTGACTTGCGCGGCCGCCCAGAAGAGGTGTTGCCAATTGTTGCCAAGCTGGATTTAGATTTGCCGCAGCAAGCCGCCTTAAACAATCTCAAATCGGCGATCGAATTGCTGCACAAATGTCAGTCAAAAATCCCCAATCTCAAATCTCACATTCACCTCGATTTGAGTTTAATTCAAACATTTGATTACTACACTGGCATCGTGTTTGAAGTTGTCAGCAGCAGCAAGACTGGACAGCGAGTTTTAGGACAAGGGGGACGCTACGACCAACTGTTGGGACTGTTCGATCCCCAAGGGCAAAATTCCCCCGGCATCGGGTTTTGTCTGAATATTGAAGATTTGCACCAAGTTTTGCTGACAGAGGGGCAATTGCCCAGCCAGACGCCCGCTAGCGACTGGTTGGTTGTGCCTCAAACTCCTGAAGCTAGTGCCGCTGCGTTTGCTTACGCGCGCAAACTCCGAGACTCTACTCACCTAGTTCGGGTGGAAATAGATTTGGAGAGTCGGGAGACGGAGGAGGCGGCGCGGGAATACGCGCGCGATCGGCGAATTGCTCAAATTGCTTGGGTAAATGCCGAAGGATTGCCAACAATTGAAACTGTAAATTAGGGTAATTGATAATTGGTAATTGGTAGTTGGTAATTGGTTAAAAATCACCCGATATGATATTATGTATCCTGCTGGTGGAGAGAAGGTTTTGCCAATTGCTAATTGCTAATTCCCTATCTACCTAAAATGTTTTGAGAGAACGCTATGGCACACACTATTGTTACGAATATTTGCGAGGGAGTTGCTGATTGCGTCGGCGCTTGTCCGGTTGCTTGCATTCACCCCGGCCCCGGCAAAAATGTCAAGGGTACTGATTGGTTTTGGATTGATTTTGATACCTGCATTGACTGCGGCATTTGTTTGCAGGTGTGTCCGGTGGAAGGTGCGATCGTTCCCGATGAACGCCCCCAGTTGCAGCAAACTCCCTCTTGATTGAATTAAGTGTTTTTCCCCTTCTATTCTCTTCCTTTGTGTCACAAGCGTCTTTGCGGTTCGTTAAATTTATATAGGAACTTTTTTAACGAACCGCAGAGACCGCAGAGGACACAGAGAAGAAGTTGAGAAAGAACGAAAAAATATAACGTTGAGATATCTGAAGTGCCGGAAATTAATTATGTTACTTTTAGATCCAAAAACTCTCGAACCTGCTACCGAACAGCGCATTATTTTATATGAGGTGAGTTGGGATCAATACGAGCAACTTTCTGAGATGTTTGTCGATGAATTCCCCAGGATGACATACTTGGAAGGAACGTTAGAAATTATTATGACGACTTCGCCCGAACACGAAAGGCTCAAAAAAATTATTGCCCGGTTGATAGAAACCTATGCGGTTGAAAGGCTAATTAATCTCAACGGTTACGGAAATGCTACATTTCGTCGCGAAGTTGTGAGACGGGGTGCTGAACCAGATGAGTGTTACTGTTTAGGTTTACTTGCAGAAGTCCCGGATATTGTCATAGAAATTGCTCTGACTGGCGGCGGTGTTGACAAGCTGGATGTGTATCGCGGTTTGCAAGTTCCTGAAGTCTGGTTTTGGGCTAACAATCGATTTTCTATTTACCGTTTGCGGGAGTCTGGTTATGAGTTAATTTCGAGGAGTGAATTTTTGCCTGAGTTAGACTTTTCTGTATTGAGTCAATATGTAGGATATGTTAACCAAACTGAAGCTGTCATTGCTTATAGAACTGTTTTGCAAACAGCTACAGAAAGCTCAAATCAATAGACATCTCTAGAAAAGCCAGTATTGAACAGGCTTTCCGGCCCGTTCCACAATAAAAAAAGCCCGTGAAGCGTAGCTATCCCGCAGGGAATCGCACTTTACAATAAAATCTACAATAAAAACTACAATAAAATCCTATGGAGCCGATCGCACTTTCCCCCGAACACATTTCATCCATCCGCACCCACGCCGAAAGCGCTTATCCTGAAGAATGCTGCGGTTTGTTGCTAGGTCGAGTTACTGGCGAGGTTAAAACTTTAGTGGAAGTTTGGCCGACTGAAAATGCTTGGAGTGCCGAAGCCCAGGAGAATTGGCCCGACCAAAAAGAATTGACAGAAAGACGCAGATATGCTATAAGTCCCGAAGATATGTTGCGGGCGATGAAACACGGGCGCGATCGCGCTCTGGATATTATCGGTATATATCATTCTCACACGGATTGTCCCGCAGTGCCCTCAGAGTGCGATCGGACATTGGCTTGGGCCCAATACTCTTACATCATTGTGTCCGTCCGACAAGGCTGTTCGGAAGACCTCCGCAGTTGGAGTCTTGACGGAGAGGGTAACTTTCAAGCAGAGGAAATTCTCGCAGCCGAACCGACTCAGATTAAGAAATAATTAGTAAAAATAACAAATACGTAAAAATGCGAAAGATTCAGATAGGATATAATTCTAAATCGGCGCTACACAAAATATCATGCTAAATCCTAATCTGGAGGAGATCCAGCTCAACAAACAAGAATACGAACGCTACTCTCGCCACCTCATCCTCCCAGAAGTTGGATTGGACGGGCAAAAGCGTCTCAAAGCTGCCAGCGTGCTCTGCATCGGTACGGGAGGTCTAGGTTCGCCGCTGCTGCTGTATTTAGCAGCCGCCGGTGTTGGCCGCATTGGGATTGTAGACTTTGATGTTGTAGACCATTCCAATTTGCAGCGACAAATAATTCACGGCACTTCTTGGGTTGGGAAACCGAAGATTGAGTCGGGTAAAAATCGGATTTTAGAAATTAATCCTTTTTGTCAAGTTGATTTGTACGAGACTCGCGTTAGTTCCGAAAATGCGATCGACATTGCTACTCCTTACGATATTATCATCGACGGTACGGACAACTTCCCGACTCGCTATTTGATGAACGACGTTTGCGTACTTTTAAACAAGCCCAACGTCTACGGTTCCATCTTCCGATTTGAAGGACAAGCAACAGTTTTCAACTACGAAGGCGGCCCGAATTACCGCGATTTGTACCCGGAACCCCCGCCTCCTGGGATGGTTCCTTCTTGTGCCGAAGGCGGCGTTTTAGGCGTATTGCCTGGAGTAATTGGCTGCATTCAAGCAACGGAAGCTATCAAGATTATCTTGGGTCAAGGCACTACTTTGAGCGGCAGATTGTTGCTTTACAATGCCTTAGATATGACGTTCCGGCAGTTGAAATTGCGCCCCAATCCAGTCCGCCCGGTAATTGAAAAGTTAATCGATTACGAAGAATTCTGCGGCTTTAATCAAGAAAAAGCAGAACAACCGCAAATTCCTGAGATGACTGTCAAAGAACTTAAGCAGTTAATCGACAGCGGTGCAAAGGATTTTGTATTGTTAGATGTTCGCAATCCCAACGAGTATCAAATTTGTCAAATTCCTGGGTCGGTTTTGGTTCCTTTGCCGGATATCGAACAGGGCGCAGGTGTCGCTAAGGTCAAGGAACTGTTGAACGGGCACCGCTTGATTGCACACTGCAAAATGGGCGGACGTTCGGCGAAGGCTTTGGGTATTTTGAAGGAAGCTGGAATTGAGGGGATTAATGTTAAGGGCGGAATTACTGCTTGGAGTGAAGAAGTAGACCCATCTGTACCTCAATATTAAGATAGATCTTTTTCTGGGCGGGTGATTTGCCCGCCCGGAAGCGGGATTATTGCGGCGGCAACTGTTTATTTCTATTTAGTAGATTCTTGAACTTACCTAGTAGATTCTTGGAATTGGCACCCAACATCACCGCACCCCAAACCACAACCCCCGCACCGATACTAATCAACAATACCAAGGCAAAAGAATTAATTCCCACCTTCAGCAAAGGCAAAGCAACAATTTGATTCGGCGGGTCTTGTTTAATTAAATAAGGAGAACTTCCAGCCACCACCCCGGCTACTCCCAAACCAAAGCCGACAGCTTGAATCGTGACTTCTAGTTTGGCATCCCGATAAGCTTCTTCGATCGCCACAATAGCTCTAATTGCCTCGGTTGCTTGGTCTAGCAAGCCGGAACCGTGTTTGAAATAGCCTAAATCTGCTTGAATCTGCCTTTGAAACTGCGGGCAAGTTTCTTTGCTGAATGTTTCGAGGAAACTTAAATTGGCATCACTATCATTGTACTTTTTAGCTGCTTTGATGTCAAGAGTTATTTGATTTAATTTATCTTGGTAATTTTGGGCGTTAATGGCGATCGTATTTTGGCGAAATTCCAAATCCATCAGCAACCGGGCATACTTCACAGCGCGCGGCGGCATCTCGATTGTCTGACGTTCCAGATGTTCTAGTTCCTCTTGCTTTAAACCCGCACCTTTCAATTGTCGCTGGTGGGCTTTATCTTGCTGCAAATACTTAAAAGTATTGTCAATATCCAGTTCAATTTGTTTGTATTCCTCGCGAGTCACGGCGTAAAGCTTGCGGCTGTCGTGATAAGCGCGAAGAATCTTATTCCGGTATAAAAACAAATCCATAAAATCGCTGTACCGCGTCTCATCCCAGATTTCATCAGTTGCAGAACTGTTGAAAAACCAGACGATAACGTGGCAGTCGGTATCTTGCCGACTCGGATTGCCGTATTCTAAAATAGGGCTACCGAACAATTCGCCTTGACGGTAAAAACTCGGCAGATTTTGACCGGAAATAAATTTTTCTAGACACTGTTGGGCTAATTTTTTCAGAAACTGCGAATCTTCCCGCGCCGCCTGATTTTGTTCGACACTCAGCCAAGCTGTAAGCAGCAGAGTTTGCCCGAAATAGCTTTGCACGAAATCCGGCAGCAAGCAGTTATCGGGATTAAATTCCTTGAAGATGCTAACATCGACATCGGGCGTTTTATTGCCGTCAACTTTTTCGGGAACGCGAATTTGTAAACCCAAAGCGTAGCTGTCATCAATCCGCAGCGGTTGGGCGAAACCTTTGAGGCTAATTTGCTGGTTGTCAAGGGAAATATTCTTAGCAAAAGGCAGGGAATTGCGGTTGCCAACAACTTGTTTATCAATCAGGTTGACTCGCCATCCGGCAGGTTCGTCTTTTTTGGACAAGTAGCTGCCGTTGAATGCCTTACCGACTGCTAATTTAGCTTGCAATATCTCGTTGCACTTTTCCCAGAGTTTGGTGAATTCTCCAGGGGAAATCGACTCTGTTTCTAGGGGTTGGCAGAGGTGATAGGCAAATAGATAGACGTTGGGGGCATAGATTTTACTATTTTGAGTCATTGTCTGTATTTGATGGATTCTCTGCATCGAGTTCTTGTTGAAGTTTTTTGTACCTATCTTCAATGCTTTGACGCAGAACTTGAGTGATATTGGTTAGCGGCTGCATTGTAGTTGAGGTGGGTTCGCCCGGATCGTCGATTTCTTGCCGCAGACAATCTCTTAATTGCTCTCCTAAGTCGCGCTCTATACACCAATTTTTGATAGCTTCAGCAATTGAAGATTCATTATCTGCTAAGTTGGCTATTTCGTCCTCTAAGTTGGGTAAATCGCGCCATGCTTCCGGCAAAAAAATGCTCGGTTCTTCCTTCAGCCAGTAGAGAAAGGTAGCGATATGTTTGTGAATTTTCACAGTCTAATCCTCCGTTAATAAAATGTGATTTACTTGGGCGGGCATTGTCAGCTAGTGGTGTCAATCAACACGCTATTTCCCGAAGTCCGGCAGGGAATGAATTCCCTGCCTCAAAGCGAAAGTCCTCTAAAGAGGACTAATACCAAATCTAGCTTAAGTACCCCATTTATCTCGCTTGTCTGCGGAGGCAGACTTCAACTGGTTCCCCGACTCTGCCTGGGAACCGATGTCTAGAGGCGGTGAATAACTCGAATTGAGCATAAATCTTCAGTCCTCTTCAGAGGACTTTCGCTATTAGCCAGGGAATTCATTCCCTGGCGGTCTTTCGGTTCAACCTAAAACCATTATAATACCCACATTATCTAATATCCAGTAGCACAGAATGCAGCCCAATACTTAGGATGAACAAAAGGCTGCTTAGCCTTGGGTATATAACTTAACCAATCTTTCACACTTTGTCTAGATTTTTCATCTAAATTTAACAATTCTACCCAAACTCGAAAATCCTCGATACTCACCCCGCGCATCCAGTTTTGCGCCGCATTCAAAGCGAGGGCTACTGAATCTGCATCCGGCAATTCTTGATAAAATTTAATCATCAAAATTGCGGTGGCAAAATCATCGACAGCCCACAGACTGCTGACAACATTCATGCTACCCGCATACAAAAAACCGCTGGGTAAACCAATGTATTCATCGGTCATTGCGGTTGAGTCGGTTAACCCGGTTTCGCAGGCGGAAAGTGTGACGAGACTGCACTGCGGTAACTGCAAATCGGCAAAGATTTCTCGCAGGGTGAGGCATTTTTCGGGGATGGCTTTTCTGCCGCTGCGTAGGGTGACATAGCGCTTGGTTTCTAGCCCATCTTTTTCTAGCCCCCCCTTAGCAAGGGGATTTTCTTCTAGCCCCCCCTTAGCAAGGGGGGGTTGGGGGGGGTTAATTTCTAATGTTGGTTCCAGGGAATCGGCTAAGACTAGGGATGACAGCAGCGGATTGTCAAAGTTGAATACGCCGTGACAGGAAAAGTGCAGGTAGCTGGTGTTTGCGAGGTTTTCTCCGTTTTCGTTGAGGGCGGTTTTTGTGGCTTGTTTTTTGAGTAAAATTTGATGGGGATTGAATCGGATTTTGATAGTTTCTACTTCCATATCCGCGTTGAATAAGTCTTCGGTGGGATTCTGGAGGGCAAATAGTTGTTGCTGATTTGCTGGGGTGGATTTTCTGGTGGTGAGGCGATTTTTTACGAGTTGCAGCAGTTGCAAGCTGGGGGCGTATTTCACGCCGTCGGGGAAGCAGTCTAGGAGGTATCCGCGAGAGTTGGTTTTTTGTTTAAATCGGGTTTCTGAGGTGAATGGTAGGGCGTGGAGGGGGAATAAGTACAGGTAGCGGTGGGGTACTAGGATTAGTTGTTTGCAGTTGGGGGGGATGTGGGCGATTATCTCGTTCAGTTGCAGGATTTCTGAGAGTTTTTCGAGTTTTTGGGATAGGGTGTTTTGCCAGGTTTTGTTGGTGTTTTTGTTGCGGTATTCGTCGAGATAGTTGTTTTTCCAGGTTTCTAATTCGGCTATTTCGGTTGTGGTATATGTGACTGGTTTTATGCTGTCGCGGGTGATGATGAAGGCCGATCCGCCCCAGCTATTTTCGGAGTTGGAGTTATTGCCGATGTACCATTCTACGATCGCTGTTTCGGTGTCTAAGGTTTGTTGGAATTCGGCGATGTTTATGGGTTCGACTTTTTGAGTTAGGGAGAATTCTGGTTCTCGCTGTTTTATCTGTTCTAGCAGTTGTGTTAGTTGCTGTAAGGTTGTTTCTAATTTGTCTTTTTGTTGTTGGAAAGATTCGGGGTTGAGGCTGCTGGTTTGAGTTGCGCGTTGTGAGGGAGAGTCTTCGGGAACCCCCCCCGGCCCCCCCTTGGTAAGGGGGGGAGAAAGAGGGGGAGGAGATGGGGTTTCTGTTTCTAGGAGTTGTTGGGAGGCGGCGATTTGGCGGCGCAAGTTTCTGAGTTGCTGTTTCTCGGTTTCGGTGGCTGTTTTGGGGTAGATTTCGCTGTTGGTGAAGAGTTCGACTAGGTAGCGGGATTTGCTGCGTTCGATTGTTTGCAGGGCTTTGTCATATTGTTGGTGATTGATGCAGGATTGCATCATTTTTTCGTAGAGGTTGAGATTTTGTTCGATGATTTCTCGTTTGCGACTTTGGGATGTTACCCACTCGCGGCTTTGTTCGACTGCTTCTATGGCTTTTTCGTAGCCGAATATGGCTGTTTCCCACAAACTTTCTGCAAATCCTAAATCGCCTAAGTTTCTCGCCGCTTTGAGACAGCTAATTGGCAAAGCGGTGGGAGTGTAAACTTCTAAAGCTGCT
>JAUBSN010000023.1:52221-91365 GCA_036704825.1 Microcoleus sp. F8-C3
TGAAAAAGTTGGATCGCCTTTTCGATATTCTCACCCCGTTCTCCTTTGATTCTGCTACCGTAAGCAGCAGCCAAATTATTTTGAGTCATCGCCCAATCTTGCGGGAAAGCAGGGCGGGTACGAACTTCTAAAGCTGCTTGAAAAAGTTGGATCGCCTTTTCGATATTCTCACCCCGTTCTCCTTTGATTCTGCTACCGTAAGCAGCAGCCAAATTGTTTTGAGTATCAGCCCAATCTTGCGGGAAAGCTGCGCGGGTGCGAACTTGTAAAGCGGCTTGATAAAATGCGATCGCCTTTTCGATATTCTCATCCTGTTCTCCTTTAATTCTGCTATAGTAAGCAGCCCCCAAATTATTTTGAGTATGAGCCCATTTTTCCGGGAAAGCAGGGCGGGTGTAAACTTCACTAGCTGCTTCAAAAAATGCGATCGCCTTTTCGATATTCTCACCCCGTTCTCCTTTGATTCTGCTATAGTAAGCAATTGCCAAATTATTTTGAGTATGAGCCCATTTTTCCGGAAAAGTTGGGCGGGTGTAAATTTCTAAAGCTGCTTCAAAAAATGCGATCGCCTTTTCGATATTCTCACCCCGTTCTCCTTTGATTCTGTTATAATAAGCATTTGCCAAATTATTTTGAGTCTTTGCCCAATCTTCGGCATAATCATATCGGTTAAAAATTTTCAGTACCACCTCGTAGCCTGCAATGGCAATTTCCATATAGCTGCTTTTGCTACCCAGTGGAAACTCTTGAATCAAGTTACTGAAGTTGAAAATATTAATAATAATGTCTCTAACTTGGCGGAAATTCTTTTCGGCTATAATTTTAGTTCCCCACTTACGCAAAAAATCCGCAAAGTCATCATCGATCCGTTTGCCCTTGGATTTCAGGATGGCGATTTGTGCTTCCTTGTTCGGGGAGTTAATCAGGGATTCGATTAGGTCGAAATAGGTTTGTTTTTTGCTTTTCATTGCACTACCCATGTTTGGGATATTGTACATTTTTTCTGGGCTGGGCGCGGGGATGAAGAAACCGGGTTTTTGGGATTTTTCGGGTGTTGGGCGATGATTGTCGAAAAAACCCGGTTTCTGGGCTGGGCGCGGGGATGAAGAAACCGGGTTTTTGGGATTTTTCGGGTGTTGGGCGATGATTGTCGAAAAAACCCGGTTTCAGGGCTCGGCGCGGGGATGAATTACCCCAACCCTTCAACTAACAAATTCCGAGCAGTTTCCAGCGCTTCCTGCAACTTACTTGCATCGCGTCCCCCAGCTTGCGCCAAATTAGGCCGCCCGCCGCCTTTTCCGCCGCAAATTTGAGCAATTCCCCCGATAAACTTGCCAGCTTGCAATCCTTTCTTATTGACTTCAGGACTAAAAGCAGCCACCAAACTTACCTTGTCCGGTTCAGGAATTGATGCCAAAACAACCGCAGCATTTCCTAACTTTTGCTGCAATCTTTCCGCCGCAGTTTTCAGGGCTTCTGCATCCACATCTCCTAATTGAGCTACAATGATTTTGAATTCGCCGATCGCCTCAGCCGCACTCAGCAACTGGTCGGATTTCGCGATCGCCAATTCCGACTTGACAGCAGCCAAATGTTTTTGAGTATCCTTCAACTCATTCTGCAAATTAGTAATCCGGTTGGGCAATTCTTCAGGCTTGGCCTTAAATCGATCGCCCAAATCGCGCACTACCTTATCCCGCACGTTCAAATAGTCTAAAACAGCTTGACCGGAAACCGCTTCAATCCTGCGAGTTCCCGCCGCTACCCCCGCTTCGGAAACAATCTTAAACAGCCCGATTTCTGCGGTATTGCTGACGTGAGTTCCGCCGCACAATTCCATCGAAACGCCGGGAAAATCGATCACCCGCACGATGTCGCCGTACTTCTCGCCAAACATGGCAGTCGCGCCTTTTTCTCTCGCCAGGGCGATCGGCATTTCTGCAACTACCGCAGCGTGGGCCTCAGCAATCCAACTATTAACTAAATCCTCAATTTTCTGCAACTCTTCTGCTGTGACAGCGCGCGGAGAATTGAAATCAAACCGCAGTCTCTCTGACGATACCAGGGAACCAGCTTGCGAAATCGAATCGTCCACAATTTTTCGCAAAGCTGATTGTAATAAGTGAGTTGCTGTGTGGTTGGCCTGAATTCGGCGGCGGCTGCTGTTGTCAATTTTCGCCGTAATACTATCGCCAACTCTCAGCGTTCCCCGTTCCACCAAGCCGAAATGCACGAAGAAATCCGATTCCTTCTTCACATCATCAACTCTTACTAACAAACCATCACCATTATCTCCGCTTTTCAAATAACCTTTATCCCCAATTTGTCCGCCGGATTCTGCATAAAACGGCGTTTGGTTCAAAACAACTTGTACCTCGGTACCGGCGGCTGCTTCCTCGACAGATTTGCCGTCAACTAAGATAACTTCCACCTCAGCTAAACTCGACAATTCAGCATAACCGACAAACTCAGTTCCCTGGATAGTTTCAGCCAACTTGTCCAAAGAACCCTGCACGGTTAAATCGATTGTTTGGCGAGCATCTTTAGCGCGAGTTTGCTGTTCCTTCATCGCCCTTTCAAAGCCGTCCAAATCCACAGTAATTCCCTGTTCCTCAGCAATTTCTTGAGTCAGTTCTAAGGGGAAACCGTAGGTATCGTAAAGAGTGAAAGCATCTTTACCGCTGATTTGTTGGTTGGTTTGCTGTTTTGTGCGATCGACAATTTCCTCCAGCAGCTTCTCTCCGCGTTCCAAAGTCTTGAGAAACTGCGCCTCTTCCCTTGCCAATTCCGCCTTAATTTGAGCTTCCCGCAGCCGCACTTTCGGATAAGCAGCTTCCGAAAGGGCGATCGCACTTTCGGCCACCCGTACCGTAAATTCGCCCTGAATTCCTATCAGCCGCCCGTGGCGCACTACCCGGCGAATCAACCGGCGCAAAATGTAACCCCGACCAACATTCGACGCGCGAATTTCGTCCGCAATCATGTGCACCACAGCCCGAATGTGGTCGCCAATTACTTTCAGCGAAACCTTGACTTTTTCCTCGCTATTGTGGTAATCAATCCCGGCAATTTCCGCCGCCGATTGAACGATCGGAAAAATCAAATCTGTTTCGTAATTGTTGGGGACTTGCTGGAGGATTTGCGCCATCCGTTCCAGTCCCATGCCAGTATCAATATTTTGATTTTGCAGCGGTGTTAAATTGCCTTCTGCATCTTGATTGTACTGCATGAAAACCAGGTTGTAGAATTCGATAAACCTGCTATCATCTTCGAGGTCAATATTGTCGCCTCTTTCTGGGTGGAAATCGTAGTAAATCTCCGAACACGGGCCGCAGGGGCCTGTCGGGCCGGATTGCCAGAAATTGTCATCTTCTCCCATGCGCTGAATGCGATCGCCCGGAATGCCAATTTCATCGCGCCAAATTGCAAAAGCTTCGTCATCTTCTCGGTAAACGCTAACAATTAAATTAGACGCTGGTAAACCGAAAACTTCGGTGGAAAGTTCCCACGCCCAGGCGATCGCCTGTTTCTTGAAATAATCCCCGAAACTGAAATTGCCCAACATTTCAAAAAACGTGTGGTGGCGGGCGGTGCGGCCGACGTTTTCGATGTCGTTGGTGCGGATGCACTTTTGAGAAGTCGTGGCGCGCGGTGATTCGGCGGCGCGCTGTCCGAGAAATATCGGCTTGAATTGCAGCATTCCGGCGATCGTCAGCAACACTGTGGGATCTTCGGGCACCAAAGAAGCGCTAGGCAAAATTTTATGTCCCCGCTGGGCATAAAAGTCGAGGAAGGTTTGGCGGATTTGGCTGCCGCTGAGAAACTTAGGAGAAATAGACATGACAAGAACTGTTAAGTATGTAAAGATGTAGCAACAATAGAATTTATAGGACTTTCGCACGGGTGTCCAGAAACCGGGTTTTTAAACCAAAATACACGGGCTTAAAATCCTCAATCTCGGTGAAAAAACCCGGTTTCTTTGTGGGCGAGTGCGTGAGTCCTAACAGACATCTATGTGGATATTCATATCATTATACTTAGTAATGTAAAGACCTATCAAGTTTTGCAAATAGTGCTTTACTCCTCGGAAAGCTCGTGCTAACTTAATAATAGACACCGGGACAGGAAAAGAAAGGAGGTCGCTATATTTAGAAACAAAGTTCGAGGATATAGACATGGTGTCTCCGGTCTAGATTCCCAGGCGCAGCAGAAATTAACCGAACACAACTTGAAATAGTGGCGAACTGCCAAACCGCAGTCAAGCCAAACCGCAGTCGAGTCAGACATAGTTGTCGTGGCGGATTAAAATTAAAGCTGCACAAGTTGTAAACCCTAGTAAGTAAAAGTTCTCCACCGGAAACACATTTCGTTTGTTAGAAAAAACAAAGCTCTCATATTATTGGGTCCGATCGCTGTCGATCGGGCCCTATGAATTGTTATAGGGCGATCGCAGGATTCGAGGATTCGAGGGGACAGAGGGGCAGAGTTCGACTGTGTAAGTGCTTTCTGCTCAAAGGCAACATCCCTCGGAGCCGATCGGCGATCTGTGCAGCTTTTGAGTTATATATTATATATAATGGGACGCGGATCGCGCCCGCCCGCTTGTTGCCTGGACTCAAACGCTGTGGTATGAGGCACTGTCAATATGCGATATCATTGAGGATGTCAGTCAAGACATAAAAACCCACCCGCTGTATAGCAGTCTACGCTGCTGTGAGCTTGCTGCAAGGCAAGGATAGCAAAGCCCCATTTTGGGTGACAATACCCGGCTCGAGAATTTGAATCTCAGGATATAAAGGAGTCAAAACTCTAAAAAATCCCCTCCCCGACGCAGGGGTGAGAGTTCAAACAATAAAAGCCCGCCCTCTCACAAAAGCTAGTGCCGCGAACAACTGTTGTAAATCACTAGCACAGTTCTTAAACTCACAATCTCCGGAGATTCCAGGTGCAAGTATGGCCGAAATAACTAAAGAAGAAATGCGCGAACGGCTGGGCAATATCGACCAGATTCGCGATATAATTTTTGGAGCGCAGCTTAGAGAATACGACAATCGCTTCGATAAAATAGATTCCGACTTGTCGATGATGCAGCAAGATATGCAAGCTCGCATCGAACAAGTCAAAACAGTTCTATCTGCAGAAATGAGGGCTGCGGTTGATTCGTTAGAAAAAAAAGTTAAATCGCTCACCTCAAACACCCAAGAAGAAAGCGCAGACATCCGCCAGCAAGTCGATCGCGTTAACCGCAAATTCTCCAGCAGCATGGAAGCCCTCGACGAAGCTATAGACAATCAAACCAGTTCGCTTCGCGACGAACTCTCCCAAACCAGAGAGCGACTATCTGAAGAAACCCGCACTTTGAAAACACAGGTTTTTGAAGAACTAGATCGCCGCTTTTCCATGCTCAGAGATGTTAAAGTTTCTAGAGACGATATGGCAGAAATTCTGTTTGAACTCGGCATGAGGCTCAAAGGAACAGAATTTGTACCCGAACTTAAAGGCGTTGCTGATAATAAGTTAAATAACGAATTTCTGTTGCCGGAGCGCCACCATCACGGATAATAACGCATGGCTTTACCGAAAGAAAATCCGGCTGACGAAGATGAGTTAGAGGGTTTTGTTTCTCAACCTGACGAGTCCGCTGCCGGTGCGGCAACCCAGCTAGAACCCTTGCTGAATCTGTTACTCGATCTCAAAATTATTGCTGGTTCCAACCAGCAAAATGCAGATCCCGAAGGTGACAGCAGCGGCGAAAACGATCGAGCTGGGGATCTCGGCGGGTTGATGGATTTGTTAGGTATTTCTTCAGAAAAGCAAGAGGAAGTTGCAGCGAGTCTGCCCGAAACTGGATCTCGCGAACCTGAGTCTGGCGATTCCTGGGATGTTACAGAAGAGTTCAAAAGTTTGCTGTTCGCTACTCAAAAACTCAACACTTCAGAACTCGAAAGAAACTATTCCTCCGCTAAAACTATAGATGTTTCAGCGATCGCCCAGCCGGATTTGGAGGAGGAATCACAGCCTGTCGAAGAATTGTCTGACTTGACAATGGAAGATTCTCTACAGTACGTACAGGCTCAAAAATCCCACAAGTTCGATCGGCATTTACAGGATGTTTCCGCTTCCGAAACCGAGTCAAAATCCTCGGAAATTCCCCATAATCCCATATTTTCCACAGTCTCAGAGTCACCAGAAACTGTATATTTAGATCCGGTGGTTGCTTCGCTTCAATCGATGCCAAACTTGGTAGAACAGCCGACAACGATATCGCAGCCAGTAGAAATATTAGGCCAAATTAAACAGGACTTAAATGAAGCCGACAGCGCGATGGAAAGGCTGCAAAGTCTAATTTTCGGCTCCCAAATGTCGGATATCGAGCAAGTGAAAATTCTGCTGGCAGAAAACGATTTGCCGGGGGTGCGCCACCTCATGGCAAGCATCGACGATAAATTAGGAAAACTGGAGCACCAAATCTACGATCCCCAAGAGTTGATTGAGTTGATGCTGCCTTGGATCGCAGAAATTCTCAGCCGCAAAATTGCCGATTCCAGAGAAGAAGTTGTCAAGGCGATGGTGCCAATTATTGACGAAGTGATTAGGGCAAAAACTCAGGAAAACAAGTCGGCAATGAGTGCGGCAATAGCTGAGTTGCTGCCCGACGCACTTGCTCAACAAATAGTGAATTCGCCAGCGGATATTGCTAAGGCGATCGCCCCAGAAATCGGTCTGGCAATCAAAGAGCAAATTCGCCTCGACCAAGAGTCGATCGCCCAAGCCCTTGCCCCGGAAATGGGCAAAGCGATTACAGCCCAAATTGAACTCGAACGCGATGCAATGGTCGATGCCCTCTATCCGGTAATTGGCAATACTATTTCCAGATACATGGCAGAAGCTATCAAGACAATCAATGAAAAAGTATCAAATGCCCTCAGCGTCGAAGGAGTTCAGCGCAAAATTCGCTCCAAAGTACAAGGAGTCTCCGAAGCCGAATTAATCCTCAAAGAATCAGTACCCTTTACTATCCAAGCAGCATTCTTAATTCACAAAGCATCTGGCTTGATAATTTCCGAAGTTCAAAACCCAGAAAGCTACCAGTTAGAATCAGAAATGGTAGCAGGAATGCTCACAGCTATTCGCAGCTTTGTTAACGAGTGCATCGTGCAGCCGGGAGAAGTTTCCGAACTCAATCAAATTGAATACGGCGACTCAAAAATTATGCTAGAAGTAGCGGGATATTGCTACATAGCAGTCGCGATCAAAGGAGAACCGCCACAGTCGTTCATCAACAAACTGCGGCAAACAGTTAGTAATATCATCCTTAATTACGCTAAAGTAATTCACGAGTTTAACGGCGATCCCGCTACTATACCCGAGTCGCTGCACCCGTACATAAAAACTTTATTCGACCCCCTGCAAACGGAAAAATCAACCAAACCTCCGATCGCCCTAGCCGTTATCAGTTTAGCCGCCCTGAGCTTAATCTTAGTACCTTGGGGAATTTATCAGTACCGCAGCAGCGTTGAGCGCCGCCTCGAAGCAAATGCCACCGCAGCTTTAGCATCCACTCCCGAATTAGCAGTTTACCGCTTAGATGTTGCAGTTGATGGCAAAACTTTAAAGCTAACCGGTAAGTTGCCAAATCAAGAATTGCGGGCACAAGCCGAAAAAATAGCCGCATCAACTGCACCGAAATTGCAATTAGATAATAGGATTCTAGCTGTAGATGTCCCCCCAGATCCAGTTTTGACGGCGGCAGAGGTGCAGCGGATTACCGCTGTTTTGAACCAGAGAGAGGGCGTTTTAATTTCTACTCGGTACGGCGACCGCAAAGTTACAGTAGAGGGCACTGTCAGGGACGGTGCAGACGCACAGAAAATAGCTCAGTCCCTCAAGCAAATTCCCGGTGTTCAATCGGTGATTAGCACAATTAAATTAGAGCCTCTTAAAATTACAACCCGCATCTACTTCCAGCCAGGAACGGCAACATTAGACTCTACATACGGAGAAACCATCGCCAGTGTCAAAAAATTCATGGATCGATATCCTCAAAAACATATTAAGATAATTGGGCACAGCGATCGAACTGGAGAACTTGTTACAAATCAACAGTTGTCGCTCAAGCGTGCCGCAGCAGTGCGAGATGC
This sequence comes from Microcoleus sp. F8-C3, assembly GCA_036704825.1. Lineage (GTDB taxonomy): Bacteria > Cyanobacteriota > Cyanobacteriia > Cyanobacteriales > Microcoleaceae > Microcoleus. Next base: position 60,363 of record JAUBSN010000023.1, read on the forward strand.
TTTAGTGCGACAAGGTGCTGACCCGAAGCGCCTCCAAACGGTCGGCAGCCCAAATCCTCCTCCCGGCTTGGAACCCAATCAACCGCTACTTTTAAGCAGATGCGTGCTATTTGAACCAATAACCAAGACGGTAAACAGTAAATAATTATGTCAGTTACTATATCTAAAAAAATGTGCATGATCGGCGACTTTGGCGTCGGCAAAACCAGCCTGATCCGCCGTTTTGTCGATCGGCAATTCAGCGACCAGTACCTCTCCACTGTGGGAGTAAAAATTTCCCGCAAAAGCGTAGAATTAGAAGGCGTAAAACAGCGGGAAAACGTGACTGCACAGTTGCTAATTTGGGACTTAGAAGGACATACAAAATTCAAAGGAATAGCACCGACTTACTTGCAGGGAGCTAGCGGCGTTTTAATTGTTGCCGATGTCAGCCGTTCCGAAACAGTTGAGCGAATCTCCGAACACATTCAACTTTATTCTTCAGTGAATCCTAAAGGGTCAATAATCGTCGCTTTGAACAAAGTAGACTTGATTGACGAGGAAAAATTGGAGCTGCTAGTGGAAATAGCCCATGCGATAGGTCAAGACAAAGTAATAGCAGTTTACGCCACATCTGCTAAAACAGGCAAAGACGTTGACGAAATCTTCTATAAACTAGCTTACACAATGGTAGAACAAGTATGAACCCCCTTTTGAAAAAGCTGTTGGAGCCGCGAAAAACAGAGTATTTTATAGTAAATCAGCATTTCATCATTCAGGAAACCTCCGCCAAAGTGCAGTATTATGCCGATACTCCGGGCGACGCGATACCCGGTGCAGATGCTCGCCTGAGTTTTCCCGAACTGATTGGCATTGAAAATATCCTCATGTCTATCATTATGGGACGGCTGCCGAGTTTCGATCTCAAAGGTATCGCTCGGTTTGCCGACCACAACCGCCCTTTATACTTTGATATGTTGGCTCTCAAACATGAAGGCGAACAAGAAGATGTGCCAAGTAAATTGCTAATTTTGATTGAAGATACCACCGAAAAGATGGTAATGAAGCAATCTTTGATTCAGAGGGCGAATGAAGCTAATCTTTTGGTTAGCGCCTTAGCCGCTTCTAACGATTATATAGATAAAGTTATTCGCTCGATGGGCGATGCTTTGTTGGTGACAACAACATTAGGAACTATCAAAACAGTCAATCAATCAGCACAATGGTTATTTGGGTACAGCGAAGCAGAATTGATCGGCAACCCCCTCTCCAAAATAGTAGTCGAAGAAAAATTGCTTTACCAAGCTCGCCACCGCTATATTTTGTTTCATAAAGAGCTGCTCAAAGAACTGGAAGTAATCTGCACTACTAAATCAGGAGAAGAAATTTGGGTAGAATTTTCCTGTGCTGCAATTCAGACAGAATTAGAGGAACTTTACGATTTCATCTATATCGGCAGGGACATCACAGAACGCAAGCAACAAGAAATAGAAATTCGCCGCTCTTTGGCAAAAGAGCAAGAACTCAGACAGGTAAAATCTCGTTTTTTCTCAATGCTCGCTCACGAATTCGGCAATCCTTTAAGTACAGTATTATTTGCTACTAAAATCCTCCAAGACTACGGCGACGAAATCACCCGCGCGGAAAAACAAGAATACCTCCAACACGTTAAATCAGCATCTAAACACATGGCTCAGCTATTAGATGATATGCGGTTGCTCAGCAGCGCCGAAGCCGGAAAACTCGAATTCAATCCCGCACCCGTTGACTTACAAAAATTTTGCAGCGAGTTAGTAGAATCAATTAAAATGAGTTACGGAAAAAATCATAGAATTAACTTTATTTGCCCAGAATTAGTGGCGCCCGCGAAAAAAACCGATCGGGAGTCGGAGGAAAAACAACACTGGCCCGCACTCGATTCAAAATTGCTCCGGCACATCTTGACAAATTTGCTTTCAAATGCTGTCAAATATTCGCCGATCGACAGCAATATTTATTTTGAATTAAATTGTGACAATGAAGAAGCTAAATTTCAAATTAAAGACGCAGGCATTGGCATTCCCATCGAAGACAGAGAACAACTCTTTGAATCTTATTACCGAGCGCAAAATGTCGGAAAAATACCAGGTACAGGACTGGGTTTATCCATAGTGAAGCTGTGTGTAGACTTGCACGGAGGTAAAATAGAATTTTCCAGCGACACAGGGTTAGGCACTACCTTTGCAGTCAAAATTCCATTTTACAAACAGAGATAAATAGATTAATTTCAGATAACTCGGTACAACACAGGGCGCATTCAATACTACCAAGATCGCATGAAAACCTTATTAAAAAAACTGTTAGTTCCCCACCACTTGGAGTACCTAGCACTGGATAAAGACTTTTTAATCCAAGAAATCTCTCTCAAAGTGCAGCGGTTTGCCGATAGTCCCGAGGAAGTAGTCGCCGGCAACGATGTCCGCATTCCCTTTCCAGAATTGGTGGGAACTGAAGAAATTTTAATCGATATTTTTGAAAGACGTTTGCCCAATTTTGAATTAAAAGCAATCGCGCGGGCATTAGAAAATGGCTTGCAGCTTTATTTTGATATGTATATCGTCGAGTTCAGCAATGACGATAATTATCAGAGATTAATTATATTTTTTGAAGATGTAACCGACAGGATGGGTTTGGAACAAACTCTAGTCCAAGCTACCAATGAAATGAATATTTTGTTGACTACCTTAGCCGCTACTAATAATTATGTGGAAAAAATTATTACTTCAATGGCAGAAGTTTTGTTGGTAACAACAGCTTCGGGAAAAATTAAAAAAGTCAATCAAGCGGCTCAAGATTTGTTCGGTTACAGCGAATCGGAATTAGTCGGCCAGCAAATAGATGCTCTTGCTGCTGTGGGATCATCTTTGCCAGCAGTCAGCCAAGAAGGACCTCAACAATCGCAAACTAACGCCGAAGTAATTTGCAGGGCAAAAACCGGAGAAAAGCTAACAGTTGCCTTTTCCTGTACTGCGATTCCGGCTGACATTAAAGGCATTTCTGGCTCTTGGGCCGCCGTCCAAGATTTCGTGTACATCGGCCGCGACGTTACAGACAGACAGCGAGCCAGCAAGCGAAAAATAGCTCAGTACGTCATCACTCGCATCCTGTCGGCATCCGAAACAATCAAAAAAGCTCTAGCAGCAATTATTCCCGTAATTTGCAACAGTTTGGGATGGGATACCGGTGAACTTTGGATGCCGGAAGCTGGGGAAAAACTGCTGTCAGGAAGTAACAGAATAAATGCTGTTTCCGACCCCAATTTGCTGCGGTGCGTCGCCAGTTGGAAAAAACGCTCAGTTTCCATCCCCAAATTTGCCGCATTTGCCGAAACAATGACCTGTGCCTTTGGCGAAGGATTGCCCGGTCTCGTTTGGGCCAGCGGTTCCTCTCAGTGGATTGCAGATGTCGCAGAAAGCGACAGGTTTATACGCCGAGAAATCGCCGCCCGAGAAGGACTGCACGGAGCTTTTGGCTTCCCGATTTTGGGCGACTACGAGTCTGAAAATTCTGCCCGGTCTGTCTTGGGGGTGATGACTTTCTTTAGCCGGGAAGTGCAGTCTTTCGATGAAGAATTGCTCCAGACAATGGCAACAATCGGTAGCCAAGTCGGTCAATTTATCAAGCGAAAGCAAGCGGAAATAGCTTTGCGGGAAAGTGAAGAACAACTGCGAGACTTATTTGAAAATGCTACTGACTTAATTCAAAGTATTGGAGCAGACGGTCATTTTTTGTATGTTAATCGGGCTTGGCGGGAAACTCTGGGCTACAGCGAAGCAGAAATTGCTCAAATGACTGTTTTTGATATCATTCATCCCAACAGTTCGCCAGAGTCTGTGGATATATTGTATCAAGCTATTACCAAAAAGACCGTAAATGAAAATACATTATATCCAGACTCGATTCAAGCAATTTTTATTACTAAACATCACGAAAAAATTTTGCTGGAAGGCAGTATAAGCTGTAAATTTGCGGAAGGTTCGCTAGTAGCGATTCGCGCTATTTTGCGAGACATTACAGCTCGAAAGATGGCAGAAGACGCCCTAGCAAAATCTGTATCCCTGCTGCAAGCAACTTTTGATTCTACTGCGGACGGTATTTTAGCTATTGACAGGAGCGGAAAAATAGTCACTTTCAATCGAGAATTTGTGGAAATGTGGCGCATACCTAACGAAGTGATGGAACTGCGAGATGACGCCACAATGAACGCTTTTTTTATGAAAAAACTCAAAGACCCTCAAGCATTTCAAGCAAGAATAGAATCGCTTTACGAGCAGCCAGAAGCCGAAAGTTACGACTTATTGGAATTTCAAGACGGCAGATTTTTTGAACGCTATTCGCAACCGCAGTGGCTGGGAGATAAAATTATCGGCAGAGTCTGGAGTTACCACGACATTACGGAACGGAAGCAAGCAGAAGATGCTTTGCGGGAAGAACAAGAAAAATCTGAAAAGCTGCTGCTAAATATTTTGCCGCAAGCAATAGCAGAACGCCTCAAACAAAACGAAACTACTATTGCCGAATACTTTCCGAAAGTGACTGTTTTATTCGCCGACATTGTAGGGTTTACTGCTTTGTCTGCCGTCATGAATCCGATCGAACTCGTGGAGATTCTCAATCATATTTTCTCAGGATTCGACCTGTTGTGCCAACGGCACGGGTTAGAAAAAATTAAGACTATCGGCGACGCATACATGGCAGTAGGAGGACTACCGGAACCCAGCGCCGACCACGCAGAGGATATCGCCCAAATGGCCCTAGATATGCAAGCAGAAATAGCCCGATTTAATGCTAGCCATAATAAATATTTTAGCATCCGCATTGGCATTCACAGCGGCCCGGTTGTTGCCGGAGTAATTGGCATCAAGAAGTTTATTTACGATTTGTGGGGCGACACGGTAAATATTGCTTCCCGCATGGAATCTCAGGGTTTGCCTTGGCGGATTCAAGTCAGCGAAACTACTTATAAGTTACTGGCAGACAAATATTTGTTTCAGGAGCGGGGAATTATTGAAGTTAAAGGCAAAGGGGAAATGAAAACTTATATTCTCCTTCGGAAAAAATAATGTCAGTTATAACTCATCAGTTATCAGTCTTATGGCTGATGACAAAAAGTGTTGCTAAAGTTAATTAGCAATACTTTTTCGCCAAGACTGATGCAACTTGCTAATTTGCCCGCAAATTTACGATCGCCCGACGAAGTTGTGGATCGCCATCCTGCCACGGTTGCGCCCTCAACTGCGATCGCAGAGGCGATCGCCCTGATGCGTCGGACGACCAACCCTTGCCCGCTGCCTAATTCACCTGCACTTCCCGACTCAAACGAAACTGTAAAAGCATCGATTAGTTGCGTCTTAGTTGTCGATGAAAATCAGCTAGTCGGACTGCTAAGCCCGGAAGATGTGCTGAACTTAGCTGCCTCCGAATACGGATGGCAAGGCATGAAAGTTGCCGACGCAATGACCCGGAATTTAATTGTCTTACAAGAATCAGAATTTACAGATATTACTACCGCATTCAAGCTATTTTGTCAATACGCGATCGATTGCTTGCCAATTGTAGATGAACGGGGTCAGCCAGTAGGTACAGTCAGCGAAAAAAGGATTCGCCCAGCAATGTATAGCTGGATCGAGACACTGGATCGAGAAGTAGCAAAACTGCAGGAACAATGCGAACTGTTAGAGGCCAATTGTGAACTAGAAAAAGCCAACGATCGCCAAAATGCCGAAAATGCCCAGCAGCAGAGCGAGGCGCGCTACCGGGCAATTGTGGAAGACCAAACCGAACTGATTTGCCGCTACCTCCCCGACGGTAAAATAACTTTTGTCAATCAAGCTTACTGCCGTTATTTCGGCGCGCAACCAGAAGACTTGCTCGGCAACAACTTCATGACGCCGATCCCAGAACCAGACCGAGAACTTTTTCAAAAGCAATATATTTCTGTGTCTCCCGACAAGCCTGTTTTTACGTGCGAACACCGAGTCATTTTGCCGAGCGGGGAAATTCGCACTCAGCAGTGGATCGATCGGGCTATATTCAACCAGAGCGGAGAAATCGTCGAGTATCAAGCAGCAGGCCGCGATGTCACGGAGCGCAAACAAGCAGAAATCGCTTTGCAACAGCTCAATGCAGAGTTAGAACGACGAGTCCAGCAGCGGACTCAATGGTACGAACTGGCAGTATCGGCTGGCAAAGTGGGTGTTTGGGACTGGAATTTGGAAACCGGCGAAATCTACATTGCTCCGTCTTTGAAAGCTTTGTTGGGCTATCAGGATGCAGAGATGCCCAACCGCATGGAAAATTGGGTGTCTCGCGTTCATCCCGACGATCGAGTTGCAGTCGAGGAAGCAGTAAAGGCTTATCTAGAAGGTGTGACAGAAATTTATGAAGTAGAACACCGGATGCTGCGTAAAGACGGGAGCACCTGCTGGATACTTGCCCGCGGCAGCGCGATCCGATCGGCTTCCGGCAAGGCCTTGCGCCTGACTGGTACTGACACCGACATTACGGATCGCAAATTGACCGAAGAAAAACTCCAAAACTCCGAAGCAGAACTGCTGGCGCTGTTTAATGCCATGACGGATATCGTCCTGGTTTTCGACGCAAGCGGGCGCTACCTCAAAATAGCCCCCACGGCTTCCGAACTGCTGTACAAACCGGCTAATGAAGTGCTGGGAAAAACCCTCGCCGAAATCTTCCCAGAAGCGGAAGCTAATTTTTTCCTGGGGCACATTCGCCAAACATTGGCATCTGGGCAAACCCACAGAGTTGAATACAGCATGGAAATTGGCTGCAAGTTATTTTGGTTTGATGCCAGTATTTCCCCGCTGGAGTTCGATCGGGTGATGTGGGTCGCCCGAGACATTACCGCCCGCAAACGCGCAGAAGCTGCACTGCAAAAGAGCGAGGAAAAATTTCGCCACTTATTTGACGATGCTCCGATCGCACTTGGTTTGGCAAGGGTGCGCGACTTCCGCACGATCGAAGTGAATGAAGCTCACCGCCAGATGTTGGGCTACAGCGATTCGGAGTTGGCTGCGATGACTTTTACTGAACTCACGCATCCAGAAGATTTACAAGCAGATGTGGAGCAACTCAAGCAGTTGGTCTGCGGCCATATTTCTCGCTTCCAAAGGGAAAAACGCTTGATTAAGAAGAATGGCGAGCTGATGTGGGCAAACTTGACGGTGACGCTGATCCGCGACCGCGAGGGCATTCCTCTCTACACCATGCAGGCGATCGAAGATATCAGTTATCGCAAGCGGGCAGAAATGGAATTGCAGCAGTTAAAAGAACGCCTGCAATTTTTGCTGGGTTCCAATCCGGCGGTAATTTTTACAGCCGCACCGACGGGGGAATTTTGTACTACTTACATCAGCGACAACGTTCAGACAGTCGTTGGCTACGACCGCCAAAAAATGTTAGCAAATTGTAAATTTTGGTCGAGCAGAATTCACCCTGAAGATCTGTCGCAATTTCTAGTAAGTTATTCTAATTTGTCCGCAGACAAAAATTGTATTTGCGAGTACCGTTTTCGACACCAAGACGGAATTTACCGCTGGCTGAGGACGGAACTAAAACTATTGGTTGACAGCAGGGGCGTTCCGATCGAAATTATTGGTTATGTCGCTGATATCAGCAATTCTAAACACGCCGAACTCGCTAGGGGGCAGCAGTTCGAGCAAGAACGGCTTGTGGAGGCGATCGCCCGCCGTGTCCGCCAGTCTTTGCAATTAGAGGAAATTCTCAACACCACGGTTGCTGAACTCCAGCAAGTATTATTAGCCGATCGAGTTTTGGTTTATCAACTTTTACCAGAAAACGGCGGTCGAGTCATTGCTGAAGCCGTGGCAGAAGGATGCAGCCAATTGATGGATAGATGTTTTGGCGAAGAGGCTTTTCCGGCCGAAAGTTATCAGCTTTATCTGGAAGGGCGAGTTTCTGCGATCTGTGCGCTAGATTCTCCTTGCCTTACAGCTTGTGTGGCGGAGTTTATGACAGAGATTCAAGTTAGGGCAAAGTTAGTAGTGCCGATTATTCAGCACAGCCAACTTTGGGGATTGCTGATTGCCCACCAATGCGATGGTCCTCGCCAGTGGCTAGAATGGGAAATCAATTTATTTCACCAGTTGGTGAATCAATTAGCGATCGCCATTCAGCAATCTCTACTTTACCAGCAACTGCAAGCTGAACTGAGCGACCGCAAACAAGCGGAAGCAAATTTGAAAAACTCCCTCAGAGAAAAAGAAATTTTGCTCAAAGAAATTCACCACCGCGTTAAAAACAACCTCTGCGTAGTTGCCAGTCTGTTAGAATTGCAATCGAACACAGTTGCCGACCCGCAAGTAAGCAAAATGTTTGAAGAAAGTCAGAATCGCCTTTATTCTATGGCTCTGATTCACGAAAAACTGTACCGATCGACTAACCTAGCCCAAATTAATTTTGGTGAATATCTCGAAGATTTGGTAAGTAACTTGTTTCACTCTTACAATATTAGCAACAACCAAATTCAGTTGCAGGTATTAGCTGAACCAATTTCCCTAAATCTTGAAACGGCTACTCCCTGCGGTTTAATTGCCAATGAATTGGTTTCAAATACCCTGAAACACGCTTTTCCTGATGGCACAACTGGTACAGTTAGTGTAGAATGCTATCAAACGAGCGATCGAGAAATTAACCTCTTAGTTAAGGACAACGGCATTGGCTTTCCTCAAAACTTAGATTTTCGGAAAACTCACTCAATGGGGTTTCAAGTTGTCTGCACTTTAACCGAGCAGTTAGAAGGAAGCATCGAAATATCCAGAGAAGTTGGGACATCGTTTCACTTAAAGTTCAACGAATTAAACTACTTTCAAAGATTGTAAAAATATGAGTTTGCCCGGCGAAGAACCAATTAATATTTTGATTGTCGAAGACGAACTGTTGATTGCTAAAAATTTAGCCCCAAAATTAGAAAAATTGGGATATCAAATCGCCGATATCGTTTCTTCAGGAGCGGATGCCATCCAGCGGGCCCGCGAACTGAGACCCGATTTAATTTTAATGGATATAGTTATCAAAGGTGACATTGACGGCATAGAAACAGCAGCAATAATTAATCAAGAATTAGATATACCAATTATCTATACAACTGCCTATGCTGACGACGAAACTTTGCAGAGAGCCGAAAATACCGGTTCTTACGGCTACCTGCTAAAACCTTTCAAAGAAAGAGAAATGCACGCCACTATCAAGATAGCGCTTAGCAAACATCAAGAAGCAGTCTGTCTGAAAAAAATCATGGAATTAGCCGAAGAAAAAAGCGAAATTAGAGCGCGCTTTATTTCTATGGCTTACCACGATTTAAACACTCCTTTAACTACTATACAGTTATCGGCAGAAATGCTAGAAGATAGCGACTTGCATAGAAGCCCCGGAACTACCAATAAAAATGTGGATAGGATTAAAAAAGCCGTCAGTAATATGAGCGGGCTGCTGGAAGATATTTTAATGCTTAGCAAAGCAGAATCAGGGAAAATTTCCTTAAATTTAAATCGGATTAATGCGACGGATTTCTGCAATTCTATTTTAGAAGAACTGCAACCTATCATCACCGACAAACACCTAGTACATTTCCGCAGTCACACAAATCCACTGTACGCCAATCTCGATGCAAAACTACTGCACCACCTTCTGACTAATTTGCTTTCAAACGCCATTAAATATTCTCCAAACGGCGGCAATGTCAGTTTAGACTTAAGCTGCGAAAACCAACAAATAATTTTGTGCGTTCGAGATGAGGGAATTGGGATGACACCGGAATATCAAGGAAAACTTTTTCAGCAGTTTGAACGGGGTGCTAATGTAGGCAAGATTAAAGGATCGGGTTTGGGACTCTGCATTGTCAAACACATAGTTGACCTGCACGGCGGTACAATAAGTGTGGAAAGCGCGATCGACAAAGGTACTACATTTATTGTCGCGCTGCCTGTTTTAGTTAGCAGTCAGTAGTCAATCGATTAAAGATTAAAGATTAAAGATTAAAGATTAAAGATTAAAGAATTGAAGATTGACCCCACGGATAAATTCGGGGGCTTGTATCCTGGATGCTTGATTGTCAGTAGTCATTAGTTAGTAGTTAGTAGTCAGTAGTTATCTATCTTTCTTCCTTCTTCCGACTGCCCTCGGACTGACATCCGTTACATCCGTTACATCCGAAGAAAGCGAATCCGTTGCCGAACTTCCTTCGGCTATAAATCTATTAGGAGATAAAAGCCCGATCGCCCTATCTTCTTCTCCCACCGCCCAATTAGCAAATCGCTCAGCCAAAGCAGGTACAATCACCAAAGGATTGCTGATACCAGAAAAAACGTGCAATCCAGGGCGATCGGCAATCGGCCCCACTACAGGCAAATTATCAGCGCTGAATGCCACAATACAATCGTGCCAAGTTGCCGGTAAACCGGCCAAATCAGGCAAAACCTTGCCGATTCCTGCACGAATTGCCGTTTCGCTGGTTTCGCGATCGACTTTAGCATTCAAATCGCTCAAAGTGCGAGACAGTTGCCCGATCCGCAAACTCCCATCATTAAACTGAATGGCACCAGAATCTAAAATCGGCGGCTGCAACTCTTTTCCCGCTTCATCCCAAAGAAAATCTACCTCATTTCTACTCGATTCAGCTTCCAATTCAAAACGTTTTAATACCGCAGGCATCACCAAAGTCCTGAGTTTCAAATCCACAGGTGCAGTTTCCAAAATCTCCGTGCGAGTAAAATAAACTCCCACAGAAACACCAGCCAGCTTCAGCAAACTCCGACTCCAACCTCCTGCACAAATAACCGCATTTTCGCAGGCATAACTGTCGCGTACCGTCTGGACTCCCGAAATCCGATTTCCCTCTTTTATCAACCCAATTACTTCAGCAAATTCTATAGTTCCTCCCAACCGCAGAAACCCTTGACAATAAGCTTTATTTGTGGCAGTCGGCGAAATGTGACCGTGACGCACAGTCAGAGCTCCGGCGATCGCACTTTTATTCAGCAAAGGTTCCAACTCGCCAGCTTCTGCAACGCTCAAAAGCTGCGGAACAATCGCAAAATCCGCGTAATTAGCCGCCACTTTTTCGGCATCGGAACCCGCATCAATTGTCAGCAACAAATCTAACTCGCGAAACTCTGTATCAGCCTCTAATTGGGCCGATAAATGGCGGTGGCGTTCGATACCTTCCCGACACAATTGCCGAGTTAAATCAGTCGTTCCCGACCAATAAGCCAAGCCGCCGTAACTAAAACGAGTAGCATTTTGCATGGTAGCATCTCGCTCCAAAAGCAGCACAGCAAAACCTTTTTTTGCCAGTTCGCAACTCAGTGCCGCACCCGTAATGCCGCCGCCGACAACAATCCAATCGTAACTTTTCATGGACAACTCAAAGGGAAGGAAAATATCATGCTTAGATTTTAGCTTAGGTTTTTTCCGAACCAGCCGAAAAGCCTCTTCCTGTAGGTATAGGCTGCCTGCGATCGGCATAACTGAAACTTCCACCCGCCGGGAGATGTTGGCGCAGGGATATTTTTCGTTCAATAGTAGGAATTAGAGCCAGCAAAAAATTAGAAATACCAGAGAGGTTTTTATGAGTACCGACAAACCAGGCAAAGATATGGAGCGCACTGTTAATCCGGGCGATCGCATTTCCGACGAACCGCAAACCATCGAAGAAAAAGCCCAGCAACTGGCAGTAGACCACGTGCCAGACATCACGGGCGATGTTGTTACAGTTCCAACTTATGCGATCGTCGAAGAACCAGACGGCGAAAAGAAAGCTTTGCACCACGTCAAAGACGCTGAGGAAATTTCCGACGTAATTCGGCAGGCCCGCGTTGACGAAAATGGGGAGCGGATTTGGGATTAATTTCCATCCAATAACAACGGGTTTGTTGTACAAAAGTTATCGGTAGAAATCATGGAAACAAATCAAAGAAATAGTACGCCATATCCCAATATTCCGCCGATTCTCGAAAGTGACGACACAGAGTATCGCGACGCCGGCATTACGAGTACGCTTTCAGTTGCAGGCCATCCCATCCACCCCATCATCGTCATCTTTCCGGTAGCCTTTTTAGTAGGAGCCGCCGGTTCGGACATCGGTTATTGGCTGACAAGCGATCCGTTTTGGGCGAGAGCTTCGGTTTGGCTGATCGGTGTCGGTTTTGCTGCGGGGATTTTGGCCGCAATCACGGGCTTTTTAGATTTTTTCAAAGTTAAAAGAGTGCGCGAGCGCAGTGCCGGTTGGTTGCACATGGGCGGCAACGTGGCGGCTATGGTACTTACCCTGATTAACCTAGTGTTGCGACAAGGAAATCCGGCTGAGCCGATCGTATATACAGGTTTAGCAATATCGATCGTCGTTGCGAGCTTGCTGGGCGTTACAGGCTGGTTCGGTGGCGAACTAAGTTTTCGCCACAAAATCGGCGTCATCGGCCCTACCAGTCATAATTCCTAGGTTTGTGAGCGTTTTTAGTAAAGGCTTTAGTTCCTCTTCATTGGATCGTTTAGGACTGCCGTCAAGACTGCAAACTTAAAGATTGTCCCAGCCAATTCAGATAAGCATCGCTGCCAGCGATAATAGGAATAGCAATAATTTCGGGAACTTCATAGGAATGGAGTTCCTGAACTTTTGTTTTTAAAGCCTCAAATTTAGCCAAATCAGTTTTAATCAGCAACTGCCACTCTGACTCGGCATGAATCTCGCCTTGCCAACTATAAATAGAGCGAATGGGTGACAAACTCACACAACCAGCCAGCTTGTGTTCAACTAGAGATTTCGCGAGATTCTCCGCCTCCGCCTCCGATGCCGCAGTTACCAGCACCACCCCAAAATTAACAGTCATAACGATTTTAGATTTTAGATTAAATAATTGATTTCAACAGAAAACCTCGATCTCAGTCACTTTTAGGGAAACGGCCCGGGCTGCGTCCGGCGCGGATATCTGCCACTTTTAATAATTCTATGACTTGCGAACCGATGCCGAGAAACCCGGTTTTTCAACCAAAATACTTGGTTTAAACCCTAAATCTCGGTAAAAAAACCCGGTTTCTTTGTCCGCGAGTGCGTCCATTGATTTTAAAGCAGTGCGATCGGGACGCTGAGACTCGTCTATAATTCCGTAGTTACCAGATTTGATATTCCCAATTACCAATTCCCCATTCCCCATTACCCATTTTTAATTTCCGTAACTTCCCAAGAATTAACTTTGCCAGCCCCAGCTAAGGAAAAATAGCGCCTAGTAGATTCCGGCAAAATAGCTCCCGCCAACAAAGCATTATCTAAACTAGCTCCTATTAACGTCGCCTCGCTCAAATCTGCTGCAATCAAATCTGCTTGGCACAACTTTGCCCAATTCAGATTTGCCCCTCTCAAACAACTTCCCCTCAACTTAGCCCCGGTTAAGTTTGCACCCGCCAACTTCACCCCACGCAACTGAGCCGCACTGAAATTCGCCCCCGCCAAATTCGAGCCTTCCAAATTAGCTCCCATTAGTTTAGCTTCGCTCACGTTGACGCCGCTTAGATCGGCACCGCAGAGATTCACCCCTGTCAACTGCGCTCGCTGCAGACTGACTCCGGTTAATTGAGCTCCAAAAAGTTTTGCACAATTGAGCTTTGCACCGTAAAGGTTTGCCCACTTAACATTAGCTGCCGTCAGATTCGCGCCCAGCAAGTTAACTAATTGCAAGTCGGCGCTGCACAAATTGGCATTCCACAACACAGCAGCCCGCAGGTTTGCCCCAGTTAAAGTTGCGCCGCTTAACTTTACCCTGGGCAATTTTGCTTTTACCAAAAAAGCTCCACTCAAATTAGCTTTTGTCAAATCTGCACCTGAGATTTGGGTTTCACCCATTTTGGCAAAAGTTAGATTTGCTCTGTGCAGCAGTGCACCTTGGAGTATTGCTTTGGTGAGAAACGTCCTGCTGAGGTTCGCCCCGGAAAGATTAGCTCGCGAAAGGTTGACTCCGATTAAGATTGCTCCGCTGAGGTTTTTCCCGCTGAGGTCGGCTCCAGTAAAATCTCTTTGTCCTTTTTCGTAATTGTTGAGCAGTTCACTAACTTCCATAGGGCGTCATACCTTCTATGATTGGGGGGTTTCGATCCGGAAATCTTTACTGTTAAGGTTGTTTCAGAAAGGAAACTGTTTCAGAAAGGAAACTGTTTTAGCGTTTGCCTCCAACGGTATAAGTTTCATTAACATCACTTTCTGTTTAAAGGCAATCTCTTAATAAAGATTTTATATCTTCCGCGCGGTAGCGATCGCCCTTTCGGCATTTTTGAATTAAAAGTTAATGTTTCTTGACATAAATAGTCATTCCTTAACGATCGGCCGTTATTCGCAACTTCAGGCGCAGCGTGCCCTTGAATCCTGCAGGAGGTTGCCAGGAACTCAAGGCCCTGTTGAGAGCTTCTACGGCGTCTTTTGCTTGCAGCGTCGAGCTTTGAGTGTCTATCGCCGCTCGGGCAACGCGGCCGTCTTGTACCGATAACTCCCACACCGTTTCACCGCTAACCCCCGCCGGGAGATTGACAGATTGCAGGTATTGAGTCAAAGCGGCTCGCGCCCCGGCATCCAACCCTTCGGCACTGACGACTTCCCAGCGAGAAGCCTTTAGCTGCGATGGTTGCGGCTCACCGTTACCTCGCTGCCGCGGCGCCATAACAGGAGCTGGCATCACCGGTGCCTGGCGGCGAGTCGGGGTAAGGCTCCTAATGCCGCCCCTAGTTGACTCGGCCCCTCCCGACTCGAAAATACCTTCATAGCTGACACCCTGCGGCAATTCCACCGGTACTTGCACTCGGCGGCGAGATCCATCGGGTTCGACTCGCACTTCTTCGCTCACGGCCACAAAAGCCGTGTATTCCGACAGCAACCGATAAGTCAAAGCAGTATTAGTTACAGCTTCCACCAGAGATTTAGTCTCCCCGCCAAACATTTGATTCATTAAATCTTTAATGCGCGATCGCCCCCAAAGTTGAGCTACCGCCGGATTGCCAAAATCCGTAGCGGTTGCTGCGACTGAACTAGACTCCCGCTGCCGCGGGCCGGCGGATTGAGCAAAATTAACAGGCAAAACTTGCTCGTAAGCTTTGCCGCCCGCCAGAGTGCCGCGGATGCGAAGTTGTCCGTTAGCTCGATCGGTCTTTTTGCCAAACAAAACCAGCGGCCCACTGGCAAACAAGTCTGGGGGTGCGATCGGATAAATCTCCGGTTTTTCCCCCACTCCTTCCCAGCTAATTTGAATATTAGTCAATACCGGACTATTAATTTCACGAAAAAACTTTTCTGCTGCTTCTGCTGAAGGTTCATCTTGACGAATTACTTGAGACGTGCCTCTTCCCACTTCCGCCAAACGGTTAATCAAAAACCGATTCACCGAACTGCCGACACCAAAACTATAAAGTCGATTTCCCGGTTTCAGACTCTGCTGAACCAAAGCCAACACTTCATTTTCATTGCCAATGTAACCGTCAGTAATTAGTACAATACTCCGCAGCCTTCCCGTTGTCGCGGCGGGAAAATTCATCACTGTTTGAAGGCCGTTCAGCAGTTCACTGCCGCCGTTAGCTTGCAAGTTTTCGATATAATTAATTGCACTTTGTCGATTTTCTGCTGTATTTGCTAAAGGATTTGCTGAAAGCGCTTTTGCAGTATTTGCAAAATCAATAATAGTAAAAGTATCGTTGGGATTCAGCCCTTGAATGAAACGGCGCATCAACTCCTTAGATTTTGCTAGCGGTTCGCCCCGCTGAGAACCGGAAGTATCCATTAAAAACACGACATCTTTAGGTACAATTTCATTAGTTTTGTAGTTTAATGCCGGAATTAAATAAGTAGCAAAATGACCGCCCCGCTTGTCGGATTGAGTCAAAATAGTTGCCCGAGTATTTTCGCCCGCGACTCGATAGCGCAGAATTAAATCTTTATTGGGAATTGTGTCAGAATTGGCTAATTGGACTTGTACAATATTGCCGCTGCGGTCAGTTGTAATTTGATGGGAAGTAGAACGGACATCGCCGAGCGCAACTCCGGCATCTATTTCTACTGAAACAGCAATATTGTGACCCGATCGCGTTCCGGGAGGCAAGACAGGCGGGTTAATGCGATCGGCATCGGTATTCACCCCCCCCTGCCCCCCCCTTGCTAAGGGGGGGGATTGAGCATCGCCCCCCTTAGCTTCGGGGGGGTTGGGGGGGGCCGAATTTCCCGAAATATAGCGCGGCCCTACCACCATTGGAAACACAAATTCGTAATCGCCGCCGGCAAACTTGAGACTTTCGGTGTAGCGAATCGTAACTTCAATTTTTTCTCCCGGTTTGATATTAGCGAGAGACTGAGTAAAAATATTATCGCGTTCTTGTTCCAACAAACCCGCAGTCCGGCCTTGCTTTCTGGCTTGTTCGTAAATTTCCAAAGCTTCCTCGCGGCGTTTGATATCAGCTTTAATAGTTCGCGAACCTATTGTAATTTCCATATCGTCCACCGCCGCTTCGTCGGGCAGAGGAAATACATAAACAGCTTCTATAGATTCGGGAAAAGGATTTTCAAACTTCTGAACAACTTCGACGCGGGAGATATTGCCAGCAATTTTGGCTTTAACTTGAGTCTGCTTGAGAGGAAAGACTTGTTCTCGGGCCGTATTTTGAGTTGTGACGAACAAACCGCCTACTCGACAGCGATTTTGGGGCGATCGTCCGCCATTGCAATTAACATCGTTACTAGCGAGGATTTTCGACGGCACAGACGCATAATTTTCCGCTGGATCTTTTGCCCGCGCTGCATTGGGAGCGACCCACGCGCTACACTCGTTAGCGAAGCCCTCGAAGAGGATCGCAGCGAGCAATGCCATACCAGTACAAAGCAACTGTTGAGGGGATAGAACGCAGACAAACTTCATAGCTGTTTTTTTTAGCAGACTTGAGGTGCTTTTTATACCATGACTTTATGATTGCCGAAACGTTCCTGAGTTAGCTTTTTGGTAAAAATGACCGATCGCCTAGGGCTGATTTTAGATTTTAGATTGACTCGCCTAGGGGCGGAGCGGGGGCTGGAACTTTTGTCGAAGCCATGATTTCGGGCCGACTGCTGTCGGCAGCTTGCATCTGTATTGGAGTGATGTCGGTTGGGGCGATCGTCCGCGAACCCCAACCTAGAAGATTGTATGATAGTTAAATAAATAACTTTAACCTCAACCTCTCAACCTCTAATACATTGAAAATGCTATGAATTTTATCAACCCCAAAACCGACTTTGCATTTAAAAAAATATTTGGCTCTGCCGACAGCAAAGACATTTTGATTAGCTTCTTAAATGCCCTCGTTTACGAAGCACAGCCAGTCATCGAAGACTTAGAAATTATCGATCCTTATCTAGCTCCCAAAATCAAAGGAGTCAAAGACACTTACTTGGATGTCAAAGCCAAAATTGGCGGCAGCAAAACTGTAATCATTGAAATGCAGGTATTAAATGTAGAATACTTTGAAAAGCGAATTTTATACAATGCTACCAAAGCTTATTCAGTGCAATTGAAAAGCGGAGAAAATTACAATTTATTAAATCCCGTAATTGCCTTGACGATTACAGATTTCCAAATGTTTGAGCATCTGGAAACCGTAATTTCGCGGTTTTGTATCAAAGAAAAAAACAATCGGGTAGATTATTTGGCGGAGGAATTAGAATTTGTGTTTGTTGAGTTGCCCAAATTTGACAAAACTTTAGAAGAATTAGAAACTCTGACTGACAAGTGGATATATTTCATGAAAACCGCTCGCACATTAAGGTCGGTACCCGAAGAGTTGGGAAATGTACCGGAACTCCGCAAAGCTTTTACAATTGCCAATGAAGCGAATTTAGATGCCGATGAATTAGAAGATTTGGAAAGGCGAGAAATTTTTATTCAAGACCAGCGCGGTGCAATTACCAAAGCTACTAGAATCGGGATAGAACAAGGCATCAGACAAGGCATCGAACAAGGCATCGAACAAGGTATCGAACGAGGAAAGCAGCAGTTACAGCAGTTAGTTGTGTCGCTGTTGGAGCGCCGTATTGGCTCGCTGTCGCCGGAAATCCCAACTCGCATCAGCCAGTTATCCGGTGAGCAATTAGAGAATTTAGGAGAGGCAGTTTTAGATTTGACCAGTGTCTCAGATTTGACAGCTAGGTTGGAGACCTATTTTTCATGAAGGAAACAAAAGCCTTCGTGAAGGTTGTTCCCTCCGAAGATCGATCGCCCTTGACAATCAAGCATTTAGGATACAAGCCCCCGAATTCATCCGTCCAGAAATAAAAAACCTGTATCAGATAAACAAGCCCTCGAATTTATCTCGCGCAAGTCAATGCTTCAAACCTAAAATCTAAAACCTAAAATCTCAAATCTCAAATCGCGCAATCGATTGACAGGTGTCGGCCCAAAGCCTACTGGGGAACAATCAACAGTTTTGAAATTGGCCCACCAGCTCAAAACCCCTGCAAACCGCCCGATCGAGCAAATGGGTCACTCGTCGTATCCCCACCCGTATTTGATAAATGGTCAAACACTGCTGGACAATTTTTGATTTTAGCTCTTAGAGTTGAGTGTTACCTTAACTAGAAACAGAAACATCTAAAGTCGAAAATCCTATGAGCAAATTTGTGTTTGTGACCGGCGGCGTGGTTTCCAGCATCGGCAAGGGGATTGTCGCTTCCTCCCTCGGGCGCTTGTTGAAGTCGCGGGACTATTCTGTCTCGATTTTGAAGCTAGACCCCTATATTAACGTTGACCCCGGCACTCTCAGCCCGTTTCAGCACGGAGAAGTCTTCGTCACGCAAGACGGTGCAGAAACCGATTTGGATTTGGGGCATTACGAGCGTTTTACCGATACTTCCATGTCTCGCCTCAACAGCGTCACCACGGGTTCCATCTATCAAGCGGTGATTAACAAAGAACGCCGCGGCGAGTATCAGGGGAGCACTGTGCAGGTGATTCCGCACATCACTAACGAGATTAAAGATCGAATTCACCGAGTAGCAAAAAATACTAATCCCGATGTGGTGATTACGGAAATCGGCGGAACGGTGGGAGATATTGAATCTTTGCCGTTTTTGGAGGCAATTCGCCAGTTTCGCAAGGATGTCGGGCGGCAAAATGTTGTGTATATGCACGTCACGCTGATACCTTGGATTCCTTCGGCTGGGGAGATGAAAACTAAACCGACTCAGCATTCGGTGAAGGAATTGCGGTCGATCGGCATTCAACCAGATATTTTAGTCTGTAGGTGCGATCGCCCGCTGTCTTTGGGCATGAAACAGAAATTGTCGGAATTCTGCAACGTCCCGGAAGAATGCGTCATCACATCTCAAGATGCTAAAAGTATCTACGAAGTACCCCTGATGATGGAACAGGAAGGTTTGGCCCAACAAACGCTCAATTTGCTGCAACTCGAACATCGACAGCCAGATTTGCATCAGTGGCAAACTTTAGTCAACAGGCTTTACAGTCCCAATCACAAAATTGATATTGCTTTAGTTGGCAAATACGTGCGGTTGAACGATGCTTATCTTTCCGTGGTCGAAGCTTTGCGGCACGCAGCAATTGCGATCGGCGGCGACCTGAATTTGCGCTGGATTAACTCAGAAGATTTAGAATCGGGCAACCTCGATAATTATCTCAAAGATATCAACGGCATTCTTGTACCGGGAGGTTTTGGGGTTCGGGGAGTTGACGGCAAAATAGCGGCGATCGAATATGCCAAACACCATAAAATACCCTTTTTGGGATTGTGTTTGGGGATGCAGTGTGCTGTGATTGAATGGGCGCGCCACATCGCCCAACTAGAGGATGCCAACAGCGCTGAATTTAACCCAGATACAGCAAATCCGGTAATTAATTTATTGCCAGAACAGCAAGATGTAGTCGATTTGGGCGGTACAATGCGACTGGGTTTGTATCCGTGCCGCGTCAACCCAGACACCCTCGCTTTCAAACTTTACCAGAAAGAAGTGATTTACGAGCGGCACCGCCACCGATACGAATTTAACAACGCCTACCGCAATCTTTTCTTAGAATCAGGTTATGCAGTCTCCGGTACATCTCCAGACGGCCGATTGGTAGAAATGATAGAATTGCCCAACCATCCGTTTTTCATAGCCAGTCAATTCCACCCCGAATTCCAATCTCGACCTAGCACCCCCCACCCATTGTTTCAAGGGTTTATCCAGGCGGCTAGCATCCAGGGAAAGCACGATCTTTTACAAGATGAGGGTCGCGACTTGGTGGCCGGGAAAGTTGTCGCAAACTGATCTGATATCATGTGCGATCGATTAGTTCTGATATATTAGATGTCTGTAGGGGCGGTTTAGAGTAGACAATATTCAAATCGCCCAGACAATTGACATTACAAAACCCACCCAACAGACCAATAGGATTTGATAGGGGTCGCACATACGGGGTTAGATATCGGGCAGCATTCTCAACGAGTGAAAAACCTCCCCCCCAACCCTTATGCTAGGGCTGGGGGATAGTACCACAAGGGAGAAGGCAGAAGGCAGAAGGTAAAAATTTTCTGATATTTTTACTTAACTTTTTACGGATTTCAAGAAGGGTGATACCAGTTTCAAAAAAAATGGAACTTTAGGCCACTTCCCAACCCCGATAGTCATCTGTCATGCCCAATCTAAAATCTAAAATCTAAAATGGTAGGAGTTGTCAAACTATCCTAAAATACCAGGAAACACAGGTTTGAGGAGGCTTTGTGGCTTATTGGAGCAAAATTACTTATGAGAAAAGTACATACATAATTGACCTTGACACTATTAGTGCTTTTTCAAGCGAAATGGATAACAAGCGTCTCACCTTTTGGCTGCCTAATAGCAGTCAGCCGATTATCCTCAATCCCCAAGGCAATTATGAGGCTTACAAGCAAGTTCTCGATTACCTCAAAAAAACCATAGATCGCAATTCTAGAGGTTCGTGGATTAAAATTCTTTATGACCGCAAAGAATTTGCTATAGATCTGAGTCGAATTAGCTCTTTTGCTTGCGAACAGAACGGTCGGCTAAGCTTTTACCTGCCTGACAGCGCAACTAATATTATTATCCTGCGCCAAAGCAACCCGGACGCTTATCAAGAAATTCAGGACTACATTAAAAAGACGACTGGACAATCTCTGCCATGAAGAAGTCATTAGCCATTAGTCACCAGTCATTAGTCCTTAGTTAGAAGCATGAATAATGAAGGATGAAGGAGACTATAGCAGTTCTCAAAAAAGTGAGGTATGCCCTGCTATGCCCTATGCCCTATGCCCAGTCGTACCTCCCTCATCTGTCTGAGAAAGGCTATATGTTTAGTAAATCCTCACATTCATTTTATTTTTTTTGACCTAAAATGTTTAGGTTGCTCCCTAAGTTTAGATATGAAAAAAGCGCCGTAAAATGCGCTGTTTTTTTTAATTTTAACTATTGAACAAGCTGCCAAGCTAATTTGGCCGCACCTACTATGCCTGCTTGATTGCCCAATTCAGCCACCAATAACTGCAAATCTGCGCGAGAAGTGGGCAACACCCGCCGCTCAATTTCTTCTCGAACCTTCGGCAAGAAAAATTCTGCACCTGCACTAATTCCGCCGCCGATAATAATAGCTTCCGGCGTCAAAATATAAATGAGACTTGCCAAACCGATACCCAGATAGCGCCCGTAATTTTGCCAAAATTCTAAAGCTTTGGCATCTCCAGACTTAGCTAAATCGGCTAATTCTACAGGTTCCAAACCAGTTTCCCGGCGAATTGCTTGCACCGAAACGTACTGTTCTAAAGAACCGCGATTGCCGCTGTTGCACTCCGGGCCGTCGGGATTTATAGCAATCAATCCTAGTTCTCCAGCCGCACCTTGATGACCTACAAATAGTTTATCGTCTAGGATAACTGCACCGCCGACTCCTGTACCTAAAGTTATTAAAATTAGATTTTTAAATTGCCTTCCTGCGCCCAACCAAGATTCTCCCAATCCGGCACAGTTGGCATCATTTGCTAACATGGTCGGCAGTCCTGTTTTTGCTTCCACCCAGTCAGCGAGGGGGACGTTATGCCAGTTTTTGAGGTTAATTGCAACTCTGGCTATGCGGCCGGCGGCGTCTGCAGGGCCTGGAGTGCCGATGCCGATCGCACTTACAGCATTTTCGACCGGATTCAGTTGTAAAATAGCATCCGCCATCGCGGCTAAAACGGCTTCTGGCGTTGCGGGTTGAGGGGTTGGGACAGTTAAGGATTGGTGACAAATGCCGTCTTCGCTGAATCTGCCGAGTTTAATTGCGGTTCCGCCTAAGTCAATGCCGATTACTTGTGTCATTCGATTTGGGATTTTGGATGCAAGGATTTGGGATTAATCCTCATAGGATAAACCTATTTTAGGGTACGGACTGTGCACCTTACCAATTAAGTTTCGAGTGAGAATTTCAATCCTCCCACTCCTCTTTTAGTCTATAATAATTAGCGGCGGCTGCGCTTAATTCTTAATAGTATCATACCATCGCAATACCTAGCCAAAATGCTGGATACAAGCGAGTTCGCCTATTTAATTTCGCCTAACTTACGTTGCGCTACCTCTCGGTTGTGCAAAGCATCGCGGTAGTCTGGTTTGAGAGCAATTGCCTGGTTATAAGATGCGATCGCCTCTTCAAATCTTCCTAAATTATACTGCTGATTCCCTCTCTCGCACCACGCCTTCGCCTCTACATTAACTGCCAATTCTTCCTCCGCACCCTCAGCGCCTCTGCGGTTCTCATCCCCAGAAAAACCCAAACCATCCCCAACAAACACCGCCTCAATCACCCTCCCCTTTGCATCCTCCTCCTCAACCTCCGGCAGCGGAAACCGTGTCAATATCTCCCGCCCAATTTGCCTCGCCACCTCTGACAATTCCCCGCTACCAATTCTACCTAACAATACCAGCCGCTGCGCCAATTCCTGAAGCGATGCCACCGCATCCGCAGCAGCGGTTTCATCATGTTCGCCCTCTAACAATCTTTTCCCAAACCGCCGCAACCAAGCCGCCAATTCACCATCTTTAAGGCGTTTTGCGATTAAGAATCCCGCTACATCCCCTCGACTCCAGCCGGCATTCACCCCTTCGAGAATTTCCATGAATTTCGACTCGTATTCTGCGTCAGTTAAGGTGGGGCGGATGGCGGTATTTTCCGAAGGCGGGGAGGGTTTGGTTGGGGTTCCGAATATTCGCTGAAATAGTCGTTTGAAGAATTGCAGAATTTTGTTGAGCATTTGTGAGATGGGGAGGGTGGGGTATTTTCTATTTTATAACAATGCGGACAGGTTTGTCGGTATCTGCGATGGGAAAGGGGCGAGTGTTTGAGTATTTCAGTATCTGGTATGGGTGGGGGCGGGTTTATGAGTTCTGCTATTTGATGATATAAATTTCGGCGAACCCGCCCCTACCAATTTTGGTATTTTAGATGTATTATTTTATTATCAAATACCGTAGGGGCGGGTTCGCCAACCCTCTACAATTCCCATCCCAAATATTGATAAACCTGCCCCTACCCAACCAACTAACCCATATTACCAAATACCGTAGATAGAGTGAATATCGAAGAAACCGGGTTTTTTCTTAATCTGCGGATGGTCGCGAATATTTTTCGTAAAAACCCGGTTTCTGGCCACTCGCTTTGTTCCTACTTTAAAAGCGGATAATACAGTTCTCCTGTTGAGTTGATATAACCGGCCCGATCGCCCGCTAAATCCCCCGTTCCCATGAATACGTCAACTCTCCCCGCGCCTTTGATTGCACCGCCGGTATCTTGATCCAAAACGTACCGATTCACGGCATTTTGTTCGAGTTGTCCCGCTGCATTCGGGTAAGGGAGTTTTGTACTAATTAATGCTAGTGCGCCTGGGGGCATTAAGGCTTTATCGGTGGCGATCGACCTTTCGGCAGTTACTGGCACTCCAATGCTGCCTGTGGCTGGAACTCCATTAGTATCCCGGAAGAATACAAAGCTTTGATTTTTCGGCAAATATTTGTTCATATCTGCGGGAAAGTTGGTGAAATATTCCCTTAGTTTCGGCAAATTCAACTCTTCTAAAGTAAACTTTCCGTCTTTAACTAATTCTCGCCCGACACCTGTATAACTGTGACTGGTTTTGCCTGCAAAACCGACTGTCATCACGCTACCATCTGTTAGCTGCAATCTCGCAGAACCTTGAACGTGCACGAGAAATGCTTGGAAGCGATCGCGCAACCAAACTAATTCTAATCCCCGCAGCAATCCTTTGCTTCCCTGCAAAGCATCTTCGCCTTCTAATTGCAATCTTGTCGGGTGAGGTTTCGGCCAAGATGCCATGTTTGGCGGCATCCGGTACAGGGGATAACGGTATTCGGAATTAGGCGTGCGAGATGCTGCGTAAGTCGGCTCGAAATAACCTGTAAATGCGACTGTTCCTTTGCCATCTTTGCCCGTGGATTTGTAAAATACAAATTCGCGCTTGACAGATTCCTGAAGTTGTGCAGGGGTTGTGGAACTGACAACTAATTGGCGGAACCGATCGAGGGAACGCCGAACTCGATCGCGCGTAACTCCTGCTACTGGATAGCGGCTGTAAGCAGCGGCAGCGGCCGATGTATTGAGATAGCGGAGGCTGTGGTCGATCGACCTTAACAGCAATTCTTTATCGCCCGGTTTGCCATTTTCGCCCCAGATTTGAGCGTCAAAGGCGATCGACTCCAATTCACTCGCTGGTAACTGATTTAGACTAATTGGTTGCAACGGCGGGGCTGCAACGGCGGACACCGAAAAAGCGATCGCCAAAACGCAACAGACAATGGCTAATAGCTGATAGCGAAAAATCTTGCTCAATTTCCAATCTTTCCTACTGAATTGATTATTTTCCTTATTCATCGTATCGTTCGACGCTAGAAGTAAATATCGGTTCTACGCGAATTGCGATCACGCTGGTAGGCCGAACTACCATGTATTCGCCTTGAATATTTTTGATCGGGACGTTAAGAAATTCTCTTGAATCTTGTTTCGGCACCAGCGTACTGCTGTACCACTTTTGAAAATCTTGCAGTGTTGCGAAACGCACTTCTTCGCGGTGGCCGCCATCAAGCAGCAGGTGCACGGAATATTCGCTGGGTGTTCTAGGCATAGGAGATAGGGAGAGTTGTTGGACGACAATCTAAAATCTAAAATCTAAAATCTAAAATTGATGTGGTTGCCATCAAGCAGCAGGTGCACAAAATATTCGCACTTGTGTTCTAGGCATATCTGTATTTTAGATTTTTGATTTTAAGCTTTTGGAACGATTCCATATTTTACCCCTTCCTCGGCGCATTCCCTCATCTAGTAGGTTGGGTTGAGGGAGAGGGGGAGAGGGGGAGAGTGGGAGAGGGGGAGAGGGGGAGAGGGGGAGAGTGGGAGAGGGGGAGGGTGGGAGAGGGGGAGACGGGAGAGTTGTTGCAGGAAAATCTCAATCTAAAACCTAAAATCTAAAATCGATAGAGTTGTTGTAGGAAAATCTCAATCTAAAATCTAAAATCTAAAATCGATTGACGGCGGCCCCCATCTGCGGCTACGCTGTGAAATTAAGGTTGCTTTGCTTGCAGAGGAGGCAGCCCGCGTCCCCTCCGCTTCGCTCCGCCCAAAAATCTAGTTGCACTGCCCAAAGCTGCTACCAACAGCAATGGACAGCTAACCGCCAAACTGAGTACGGCAGTCTGGAGGCTAATGGAGAATTTTAACACTCTCTGTAGCCGCCCTGCTCTGTGTTACCGTGCGGGGCGGCTGGGTTTTTGGGTTTTCCTAGAAAACCAAAAACCAGGAGACCATATTATGTCACAGGAATTCGTACCTGACGATAACTTTTCCGCGCGTCCAAATGACGACTCAGCATTATCGGAACAGGAAGTAGTGCAGATCGCGGTTGTCGGTTCCCGCGCAGCCGTGTTAGAAACCATCCACACCTTGTACCGACTGGGATTTGCCGCCGTCGGGGATTGGAACCCGTCCCAGCGAGGTGCAAAGCCGGGACAAGTTATCAGGAAATTGGGTTTAAAACCCCGTCCTTCTGGGGCGGCTTTAATTTCTTAAATCCATTCCTAAAAATCAGGAATTGCTGGTATTGGTAGTATACTAAAATCGTCAAGGTTAAACTCCTTTACCATCGTGAAACAGTTAAGACACACTTTTAGGTATAAACCGGGGGACGCAGAGTGGCGAAAACTCGCTATACAGCTAAAGGATCAACGCATCCTTAAACCAGTAAAAACAAACAATTTCTTGATTTGTTAAGTAGGGTAGGGCATACCCAAACTCTAGGCTTGTATCCTAGTAAGCTTTTGGAGATAGACCCTCTGGGGTTACTGTGAATTAGACTCGTCAATTTGTACTATTGTACGGTTGAAAGGTTTAAGGACTGCCACAAGGACATGGTGCTTAAAGGTCAGTCGATGAATTAAGAATCCCCACGCCTTTAGGCTGGGGAGTGTCAAAAGCGTACTCATTCGCCGTCACCGCAAAGCCTAAAAATTGGATGAAGTACGGTAGGGACATTCCAAGAACCCTTCTTCGTGTCAACTTAAGCCTGAAACCATTGATAAATCTCGCTTTTAGCTAAGTCTAGATCCCCCTAAATCCCCCTTAAGAAGGGGAGTAGGGGTTGACTTTTAGAAGACTCTTGTCCCCCCCCTTCGTAGGGGCGGTGCCCCCGTGCCCGCCCTTGGCTAGGGGGATCTAGATTTAATACTCCAACAAGAGTCTGTGATTGGGTTTGACGTTAAGTTGACACGAAGAAGGGTTCTTGGAGTGTCCCTAAAATGATTAATCCGGCGGAATACAGGGATTGTGTATTTTAGAACACGATTTGACCGCAACACTTAAAATAGTCTTGATTTACCGATCGACTGCACCCTTTTCCCATCAATATTTCTGGTTAGCTGGGGGTGTCTGTCTGCCGGAGGTGCGAGGTTCTGCTTCCAAAATGCTGATAATGGTGCACAATTTCACATTAACAGCAAAACTTGCACTATTTTGAGTAAGCTTTTGGGGGAACAGATCGGAAAGCCTGTTTCTAAGAGTGATGCAAAATATCAATTAATCCTCAACCTTGTCCAATTACCAATTACGAACCTATGCCCCGTCGTCAAGACTTAAAAAAGATTCTTCTCATTGGTTCCGGCCCAATTGTTATCGGTCAAGCGTGCGAATTTGACTATTCAGGAACACAAGCTTGCAAAGCTTTGCGAGAAGAAGGTTTTGAAGTAGTGTTGGTGAATTCCAACCCGGCAACGATTATGACCGATCCGGAAACTGCCGATCGCATTTACATCGAACCTCTAACGCCGGTCATCCTAGAACAAATCATCGCTAAAGAAAGACCTCAAGCAATTTTACCGACTATGGGCGGTCAAACTGCGCTCAATTTAGCAGTTGCCGTCGCTAAAAATGGCGTTTTAGAAAAATACAACGTCGAGTTGATTGGTGCTAAGTTGCCAGCAATTGAAATGGCAGAAGATCGACTATTATTTAAGGAAGCGATGGCGCGAATTGGGGTCGCAGTTTGCCCTTCGGGAATTGCCAACACTCTCGACGAAGCCAAAGCAATCGGTCACCAAATCGGCAGCTATCCGTTAATTATTCGTCCTGCTTTTACAATGGGCGGCACGGGAGGCGGCATTTCTTACAATCAAGAAGAGTTTGAAGAAATGGCTCAAGGCGGGATTGATGCCAGTCCAGTATCGCAAATTTTGATCGAACAATCTTTGATTGGTTGGAAAGAGTACGAACTCGAAGTAATGCGGGATTTGGCAGATAATGTGGTGATTATTTGTTCGATCGAGAATCTCGACCCGATGGGCGTCCACACCGGCGATTCTATCACCGTTGCCCCGGCGCAAACTCTCACCGACAAAGAATATCAGCGCCTGCGGGATGCTTCGGTGAAAATTATCCGCGAAATCGGAGTTGAAACTGGCGGTTCCAACATTCAATTTGCTGTCAATCCAGTCAACGGAGATTTCATCGTTATTGAAATGAACCCTCGGGTTTCCCGTTCCTCCGCCCTGGCCTCGAAAGCAACTGGTTTCCCCATTGCCAAAATGGCGGCCAAATTAGCGGTAGGTTACAGCCTAGACGAAATTTCCAACGATATTACCAAGAAAACTCCGGCGTCTTTTGAACCGACAATTGACTACGTGGTGACGAAGATTCCCCGATTTGCCTTTGAAAAATTCCCCGGTTCCGAACCGACTCTGACAACGCAAATGAAGTCAGTTGGGGAGGTAATGGCGATCGGGCGCAGCTTCAACGAATCCTTCCAAAAAGCCCTGCGGGGATTGGAAACAGGCCGCGCAGGTTTCGGGTGCGACAAACCGGAAAAGTTGCCGAGTTTGGAACAAATTCGCGCCGGATTGCGGACGCCAAATCCCGATCGCATTTTTACAGTT
The DNA here is from genome assembly GCA_036704825.1 of Microcoleus sp. F8-C3. Classification (GTDB taxonomy): domain Bacteria; phylum Cyanobacteriota; class Cyanobacteriia; order Cyanobacteriales; family Microcoleaceae; genus Microcoleus. The sequence goes on from JAUBSN010000023.1 coordinate 88,834, forward strand.
CGCCACGCGATGATGATGGGAATGTCGGTGGAAGATATCTTCGAGTTTACAGGAATCGATCCTTGGTTTTTGGATAAAATGCAGCAATTGCTGGAAACTGAGAAGTTCTTGAAACGAATGCGGTTGGAAGAGTTGACAAAACAGACAATGTTTGAAGTAAAGCAATTGGGTTTTAGCGATCGCCAAATTGCTTACGCCACCAAAACATCGGAAGATCAAGTCCGCGCTTACCGCAAACAGTTAGGCATAATTCCGATTTACAAAACAGTAGATACCTGTGCCGCTGAATTTGAAGCCTTTACACCGTATTATTATTCCACCTACGAAGCGGGAGCGGCAATTGGGGAATTGGGCGATGAAGAAAAGAAAGTTTCGCCTGTAGGCCACAGTCTCGCGCCGGAGTCGGAAGTTTTGCCTTCTACCAAACGAAAAGTGATGATTTTAGGTGGCGGGCCGAACCGAATCGGACAGGGAATTGAGTTTGATTACTGCTGCTGTCACGCTTCCTATTCCCTCGGAGAAGACGGGTTTGAGACAATTATGGTCAACTCGAACCCGGAGACGGTTTCGACAGATTACGATACGAGCGATCGCCTGTATTTTGAACCGCTAACAAAAGAAGATGTTCTCAACATCATCGAAGCCGAAAATCCCGAGGGAATAATTATTCAGTTTGGCGGTCAAACGCCTCTGAAATTAGCGGTTCCTTTACAAAAATCTCTGGAAAATCACCCCGACGTACAAACAAAAATCTGGGGAACTTCGCCGGATTCTATTGATACTGCTGAAGACAGGGAGCGATTTGAAAAGATTCTGCGGGAGTTGGATATCCAGCAAGCAGCTAACGGTTTAGCGCGCAGTTTTGAGGATGCTTTAATAGTAGCTCAACGGATCGGTTATCCGGTAGTTGTGCGCCCGAGTTACGTGTTGGGCGGGCGAGCAATGGAAATTGTTTATTCCGATACGGAATTGGAACGTTACATGACCTATGCCGTCCTGGTAGAACCCGATCATCCGATTTTAATTGATAAGTTTTTGGAGAATGCGATCGAGGTGGATGTAGATGCGATCGCCGATGTTACTGGGAATGTGACGATCGGCGGTATTATGGAGCACATTGAGGAAGCGGGAATCCACTCCGGCGACTCTGCTTGTTCTATCCCTTATCAAACGCTTTCGGACGCAGCTTTGGTAACAATCCGCCGCTGGACTGTAGAATTAGCAAAATCCCTGAAAGTAATCGGGTTGATGAATATTCAATTTGCTGTTCAAGGGGAACAAGTTTTCATTTTGGAAGCTAACCCCCGCGCTTCTCGAACAGTGCCTTTTGTCTCCAAGGCGATCGGAGTTCCATTAGCAAAAATGGCCTCGCGAGTCATGTCTGGCAAAACTCTAGAAGCTTTGGGTTTTACTGAAGAGATTATGCCCACTCATGTTTCGGTAAAAGAAGCTGTATTGCCCTTTGGTAAGTTCCCGGGAACTGATACCTTGTTAGGGCCAGAAATGCGATCGACCGGCGAAGTCATGGGAATTGACACCGATTTTGGCAAAGCCTTTGCCAAAGCTCAATTAGGTGCCGGACAAATGATGCCGCTGTTGGGAACTGTGCTGGTTTCGATGCGCGATCGCGACAAACTAGCAGTTGTACCAGTTGTCAAGGAATTCTTAGAATTGGGTTTCAAAGTAGTCGCAACTCACGGGACACGCAAAGTTTTGCGAGACCAAGGTTTAGAGGTAGATTTGGAATTGAAACTGCACGAAGGGCGGCCGAATTTGTTGGATTCGATCAAGAATGAGAAAATTCAACTAATTATCACCACGCCTTCCGGCGAAGAATCCCGGGCCGACGGCATCTTTATCCGCCGCACAGCTTTGACTTACAAAATCCCTATTATTACCACAATAGCCGGTGCCAAAGCAACAGCAGCGGGAATTCGAGCGCTCAAATCCCACCCGATGGAAGTAAAAGCAATTCAAGACTATTACCCGCAAAGCTAGAGGGCGCACCACCCTATGTTTAGGATGTGCAGGGCGCACTATTAGTGTCAACTTAAGCTTTTAGTCCGCCAGTCCTCTCGCTCACCCAGCACTCCTAAGCGGGAATGAATTCCACGGGGCTTATAGCGAAAGTCCTCTCAAAGAGGACTGAAGAACTCATTAGTCCTCATAGCGAGGACTTTCGCTTGGAGGTTCTTGTTGAAACCCCTGCCGGACTGAGGGTTTAACGTTAAGTTCACACCAATGACCGCGCACCTTATCCTAAACATAAGGTGCGCGTCACCAAAACCTAATCAGCCTCGGAATCCAAAACTCCGCTAGACAGCATCAACCTCGGCCAAACTAACAAGAAAAAACCCATCCAAGCTAATAAAGGAATCGCGACTAAAACAGTTATCCACACAGTTTTTAATAAAAACCAACTGCCGCTAATCAGGCTAGTACCAGTTAAAAGGATCGTAAGGATTCAGGTCTTTGATTGAGGAATAAGAGAAGGCATCAATAAGTCACAAGAATGGGCAGATATAGCTTCAC
>JAUBSN010000024.1:0-90837 GCA_036704825.1 Microcoleus sp. F8-C3
TTTCCTCCTGACTCCTGACTCCTGACTCCTAGCTCCAATTTCAAGCGGAGGGCTGCTTTCATTGAGATGCTCCCATTGTCGCATTGTGAAAGATGGGTGCAAATGCTTCTAGGAACATCTCGAAATCACTAAATCCTAAAGCGTTTAGTTCATTAACTGGTGTTGGCAAACCTTTTACATAAGTCAGGGAAGGCATTGATTCGACCTCTCAATGTAGGATACATATTAGTATATCAATATCTACAGGACTTGTGTATGCCATTCCAGAAAAGTCATAAATTAGGTTTCACTAGCGACGATCCGCTCGGCAAAGATCCGGTCTGCTTCAAGGTGAAACCAGGTGTCAAAGAAAAACTTAAAGCCATCCCTAACTGGCAGAAACGGCTAAGAGAATTCGTCGATCTGTTAATATCTGGTCAAAATGAGTAGGTTTGCCTAGATATGGGTAGATTTTTGATGACAGTTACTTCCCCTCTCTTGACGCTCGTACCAAGCTTCCGTGCGGGCCGCCAAAGCCTTGTTATACACTAACCGGGTACAACCCATTGTCCGTCGCAAGAGATTTTCTTGCTCGACGGTCGGGTAGAATCGGTATCGGTAGGCTTTTTCCATCTTCACGCTGTAGCACGTCTTTTGTGAGTTAGTCGCTTTGGTTTTGTGTCTTTTTGTGAAGCCGTCCTATAAGGACGGGGTTTCTACCCATTTTTCTGATGAGCGATCCCAGAAGAGCTATGATTGTAAAGATACTGGGGTTTTGCCCCTCCTATTGCGACATATTAATAGTTGCTGCCGATCGCGCGTAAAATATTTTTGATAAAATATTGTCTCGCAATCCGGCGGCAACGCTTAAAAAACTGGCAATTTTTGTCAGCCAGATCGCAGAATTGACTCCCCCGACTTGACTCACGCCGCGCTGGCACGCCCGCTACGGCAAAATTATTTATCTATAAGACTCAGGTGAACAATAACCGTACTGTTTCAGATACTAAGCGAAGTTTCTATACGATTCACACTCGACCGATCAACTCAATTTACCGTCGAGTGGTGGAAGAGTTGATGGTAGAAATGCACTTGCTTTCGGCAAATGCCGATTTTCAATACGACCCGATTTATGCTTTGGGTGTAGTGACAGCTTTCGATCGATTCATGCTTGGGTACGCCCCAGAAGCAGACAGAGTTTCGATTTTTAACGCTTTGTGCAAGTCCCTAGAAGACGATCCAGAACGCTACAAGCAAGACGCTCAGCGATTGGAAAGCTTGGCAGATAGACTTTCCGGGCAAGAGTTGCTCTCGTGGCTCGATCGCTCGACCAGCTTTGAAGATACAGCGGATTTGCAAGCGTCTTTAGGGGCGATCGCCAGCAACCCCCAATTTAAGTACAGCCGCTTGTTCGCGATCGGTTTGTTCTCCCTGTTAGAAAAAGCTGACCCTAACTTGGTAAAAGACCAAGAAACGCGAAACGACGCGATCGCCAAAGTCAGTGCGGCCTTGCACCTGCCAGAAGACAAAGTTAGCAAAGATTTAGATTTGTACCGCAGCAATTTGGAAAAAATGGCCCAAGCGCGAATAGTGCTTCAAGATGTCATCCAAGCGGAACGGAAAAAACGCGAAAAGCGAGAAACAAAAGTTACCGCTGGCCCCTCGGCAGACTCTTCTGACAGCAACAATTAATCGTTTGAAGGAAGAAGGAAGTTCGGCAACGGATTCACTCGACGGATGTCGCGGATGTCAGGAACAAGGAAGTTCGGCAACGGATTCACTCGACGGATGTCGCGGATGTCAGGAACAAGGAAGAAGAAGGAATTTTTTAGTTTATGTAAAAAATAAAAAACTCTTAAATTTTAATTTTTTTCTTGATTCTGGCTCCGGTCTTGTGCGTTCAGATGGTGGTCGGTCAGAAACTAAAAATCCCGCTTTCTGAATAGAGCGGGATCGACTTAATCAAAATAGAACTGTTGGGGTGGTACTAAGGCTGCGGCTCAAAATTAGTGGCGTTAGCTTGCAGCCAAGTGCTTAGCTGTGAAAGAACTTCGTTTCCCGAAGACTTGCCCAAAGCTGTGGGGTTTGGGGTGTCGGGCCGATCCAAGTTGCGGTCGATCGCTGCGTTGACTTCTTTAGAGATCAAATCGTGAAGTTGCTCTTTAGCCCTAGCCCTTTGAAAGTGAGCTCCCTCTTCCGTCGTAGCGTACAGAGGTGGCAGCCTGTTTAAAGCATAAGCTGCAATATCTCCCACATCCAGACTCAGGTCGCTCGTCGCCTCAATTTCTGCCACCCTAGCGATCGCATCGCTGAGCACCAATTCTTCCATCACGTTAATGAACTGTTTGCGTGGCAGAACCACAACTTCGCCAGTCAACAAAGAGCCCATCAGACGATCGAGAGCCATGTACTCTTCGATGGACAATTCCGAAGCCGTATTGCAGATCCGTCCCACCTCAGCTTCCATAGACGGCGTTAAATAGCCATCCTGCAAAGCCTGTTCAACAATTTTTTCAATACTCATATATGCGTCCCCGCTCAACGGCATCATCAATAAAGTTTTGTGAAGACGCGATTGTTAGCGTCTTGAGATTCGAGTTTTGAGAGTTGAGTTGAGAAATTTTATACAAATCCTAACTCAATACTGATAACCCATACAGTTATCTGCACACCCCAGCCACAAACTTACCCCATAATTGACTGATAAATCCGTCAAAACCTGTAAAAACTCCTACTCAACTCCCTGAAGCCGCCAAGGTACAGGATCGACGGACTGCCCGTGCACGTACAGTCCCCAGTGCAGGTGAGGGCCTGTGGAAGCCCCCGTTGACCCCAGAGTACCAATTACTTGACCGGCTTTCACGACATCGCCTTCCTTGACATCAATCCGGGCCAGGTGCATCAAAATACTTGCTACGCCTTGACCGTGGTCGATACCAACCACGTTCCCGTGGATTTTGAAGCCTTGCGATTCGCGTCCCACTAGAGACACGCGACCTGCTGCTGGTGCCACGACAGGGGAACCGTAAGCACCTGCGTAATCAACGCCGCGGTGGTAGTAGTCTCGAGCAAATACCCCATTATAATAACGTCGCACCCCGTAAATAGTAGTAATTTCGCCGGAGTTGGGGCGCAACAATTTGCCTTCCCAAAATTTTTCGGGTGTCACGAGTGCTTTAAATGCATCTACGCGATCGAATTCAGCATCTGTACCTTCACTGTCTTTCCCAGGCGGTAGCCAGATGGATTGAGTGGGAAAATTTCGATCGCGCACTTGCACGGTCAACTTCTGCACTTGTCCGTCACCTGCGACTTGGATTTGGCGGGCACCGGGTTTCTCTACCGGCGTCGTCGGCAAAAGGGCCCGAAAGCGGCCGTTGCCCATGGGAAACGCGGGGTAGTTTTTTTGCTGCAAAGAAACTGTTGGAGTTTCCGCGCCGTTACCGTCAACCTGAATCATTACTGACAGCGTATCCCCCAGTTCGGGATTGGCCGGCGTCACAACTACCTGCAAAGCTTGCACGGGCAGGGCAAAACTCAGAAAGCCAGCAACAATCCCTCCGATCGAACTCACCGTTAGCTGCTTTGCCTTCAACTGCCGCCACCGCAAAATCCGACCCGTAACTATTTCCGCACTTAGTCCGCCGTTGCCTCGACTCACACTCATTGTCATCACTAGGTGTCCTTAACCTTTGTCTCGCTGATATATTTTTAACTATCTAGACTAACTATACCAATCCGCAATGATTCGAGAGAAACAGCCGTAGGTAAAAAGCTCGGTCACAGGTTTGGAGAGGAGATATCAACTTTAATCAATACTTAAATTGACGCGAATTGACGCGATCGGAATAATAAAAATTCCTCTAGTGCGGGCAGGAAAGCCCGCTTGAGGCAGACCCTCGCACTACCGTTTCCACCACAAATCCAGGAGATCCCTAGTTTCCACACAAACATTCTTCATCTCTAAGCAGATGGGATTATATTTTATCAGTGGTAGCTACTGTTGCATAACTTTTAACAATTGCTATTAGTTCTTTTAACAATTGGTATTAGTTATAGTTCGCGGCAGTGCCACCGATTTTTTTTAAATACTCTGCTATTAAATCAATTCTTTCTTGACCGTTTATTTTACGAAAACCTTCCTCAAACTATCTAGTTATTGTAGCCTATTTTTTCCCAAATAGTATTGATTACCAATTTTAAAATCTCCCAGCTAAAAAGGTCTGAGCTAAAAATTAATAATTGCTAGATATTCTCACCTAGAATTATAGGGATTCAAAGGTAGCGGTGAAACCATCTAAGGTCAAGCATTCTTCCATAAACTCCTGTACATCGTTGACATCTTCAAGCTGATATTCCATGATGCGTTGACCGTCGGCTTTCATCTTTTTGGAAGAGGAAGGCGTGGCAGGATATTTGGCAGCGATCGCTTTGAAGGCTTTGGAATGGATATCCCAGCTTTCAGCAGAACATTTTATGATTAAAAGCCACACGATTAATTAAATTTGTACTTCGGTTGAGTTTACTAATAGTCTGACACGAGTAAAGCTTAGAGCGATAGTGCCGAAAAATCAAGGAATTCTGTCGTTTGGAAAAAAGCTAAAAGCCGAGCGACTATGCGAGCCGCACCACCCTTAACATTAGACTCAACATTCAAAGGCATCACCGGATCGTGGAGTGATAAGCGTAACAGAAACCAGCCGGATTCGCTAGCTGACGTGCAGGAAACTCGCAAACCTTCGTAGTTATTGGGAACTATTTTCCAGTCTGCTTGCGTTGAGACAAATTCTTGCAGTTGCTCAATAACCCGATCGCCGTGAGCCTTGAAATCATCTACACTCAGTTTAATGCGAAATTCTGCACTTTCTTCGGGTTCTTTTAAATTGGCAATTAAATCTGGCAAAGATTGATTTGCTAGCTTTGACTTAGCCAATTCAATCAATAATTTGCTGACTAAATAAGCGCCATCATCCAGAAAGTAATTTTCTTTCAAAGCTCCATGTCCAGAGGTTTCAATCGCCAGCCATGATTCCTGTCCGGCTTCATTGAGGCGGATCGACTCGTCAATCACATTTTTGTAGCCGCGTTTAAAGCGATGGTGAATCCCTTTTAAATCCTGTTCGATGAATTGTGTCAAGCCATCCGAGGTGATAGAATCAGTGACAATGGTAGAGCCTGGATGTTCTTGTAAGACGATCGCAGAAATCAAGGCAATTAAGCGATTGCGGTTGAGTTCCTTGCCAGATCGATCGACAGCCGCACTGCGATCGACATCCGTATCAAAAATAATCCCAAAATCAGCTTGATGTTCAATTACCGCTTGACAAATTGACTGCATTGCCTGTTTATCTTCGGGATTTGGCACATGATTGGGGAAAGTACCATCGGGTTCTAAAAACTGGCTGCCCGTGGTGTCTGCACCTAAAGGTTTTAAGACTTTATCAACATAAAAACCGCCAGCACCATTGCCCGCATCCACAACAATTTTTAATCCTGTCAGCGGCCGCTCAAAATTATCTGGATGATTGACTGCTTCCCGGATTTTTGTGACAAATTGGTTGGCATAAACAGAGATGAAATCATGCTTTGTAATGTTACCGGGCGATGCGGCTGGCTGGAAGCTATTGCTTTGGGCTAGTGCTAAGATATTTGTAATATCCGGTTTTTGTAAGCCACCTTTGGCGGTGAAAAACTTTAAGCCGTTTCGATTAAAGGGCAAATGGCTAGCAGTGAGCATAATCGCGCCGTCGCAATCAAAACCAGGGGTAATGGTACTCATAAACATGGCGGGGGTTGAGGCCATGTCAAAATCGTACACGGTTGCACCAACTGAGGCGATTCCCTCCATGACTGCTTGCATTAAGGTTGGTCCTGATAGGCGACTGTCGCGCCCGATCGCGATCTTTAATTCTGCTGCGGGTTTCTGGACTTTTTGCACCAGCCAACTGACAAAGGATTTACCTAAAATTGTCGCAATTTCGGGGGTGAGGTTGACTTTTTCATTGGGAACGCCTTCGAGGGCGATACCGCGAATGTCCGATCCATTTTGAAGTTTTGTCCAGTTGAAGTTTTGCATAATAATTGATGGTAAGTAAAAAGATCGGAGTCGGCGGTTGAAACCGATAGTACAAACTTTTGTCTGCTGCTATACGGTTCGACTCAGCTTCGCCGAACGTCTTTCGCGGACTAAGAAATAAACAGGGGAGAAATTTGGGATTGGGTATTATTAGTCATTAGGGTGACAGAGTTTTTCAATTAATCAGCTAATCGGCATTTAAGTTGTATTTAAAGAAACAATCCCTGTCTTGCGGGTGGGATTTGAGCAACCCCCAAAATATCCAATTGAAATGTAGAACAGCTTACTGGGAATTTTTGACCCATCACCGCTGAGATTAAGCTGTGATTCCTTAGCGGGGTTCAACGCTGTAAATTGCCTGCAAGCGGAACTCACGATGAGGGGGAACTGCCACAATATCTGTAGCTGCATTGGTCGTTTCTACGCAGAGGAAACGCTGATAATCTGCATCATCAAGGTCGGCCATATTTGCAGAAATTGTCACCCAGGGATTCCACACTACGGCGGATTTACTACCAGAGGATTTAATGCGAATACGGCGATTGAGGGCGCTATCGTCAATGACTAATTCGTTGGTGACATCAAGATAAACGCGATCGACTTCACCTGTTACTACCACTCCACCCACTTGAGTTTTTTCCACACCACCATCAGCTTTATCAAGATACTGGCTATTTTCTAAACCTAAAACCTGCACGCGGTTGATATCGCCGATTTGGAAATAGGTGTGCAAAGCTTGGGTGAGGGGAAATGCTTTGTCGCCTAAATTGCGGGTGATTAATTCTACAGTGAGGCTGGTGCCGATCGTAATAACAATTGCCAGTTCAAAGGCTTGGGGCCAAATTGCTCTAGTTTCATCGGTATCCTTGAGTCCTAGAGTGACTTTGGTTGCGCCGTCTGGGGTTGTGGCGGTTTCTAGCACATTCCAGAGGCGATTCCGCACAAACCCATGACTCGGACGCCCCAAGGCTTCGGGATCGGGGCCAAACCAGGGCCAACAGATGGGTATACCGCCTTTGATGGCTTTCCCTTCGGCGTAGTAGGCTTTTTCGCTGACGAACATCAAGTCTGTGGCTTCGGTGGCTGGTTGAAAGGAGAGCACTTGACCGGAATACACAGAAATTAAGGCTTTGGCTTGACCGTTGTCGATGTGAATCATCGGGAAACCACCGTTTCCCGTGGCGAAGGTGAGGTTCCCGGCTATGCCGTAGTCTGTGTTTAATTGGTCAATACTCATGCTTTTGGCTTGGTGAATTGCTTTACAATTATCCGATATTATGGTTGCGAGATTGATTAGATTGTTGGGTTGGACGGGGGAGGGTGCGATCGACACAACGATGCACTCAGAGAAACGAATTGGGAATGCCAACCGATCGCGAGGCGATGCGCGATCGAACCCACATCTTGCACCATTGCCAATAAGTTTTTCAAGAGCGGGCTAGAAGCCCACCCCACAAGATTCATCCCAAAGTTCTGCAATGTCAGAACCGAAACTTCACCTGTCACGCACGGAGTTTCGCCGAAACCCGGTAAGTCCACTGCGATCGCTTGCGGTTCGCCGTTACTGAATCAAGCTACGGACGATCCGCGAACAGTTCAGCCGTTGACCAGTATTGAATTGAGAGTCGATCGACTCTCATGCGATCGCCCTACTTCACACCTCCTCACGAGTCGGACGGATGATAATTTCGTTGACATCCACATCACCCGGTTGATCTATGGCATAGGCGATCGCCCGGGCGATCGCATCCGCATCAATGGCTACTGAATATACCTGACTCACCCATGATGTCAGACTATGAGTGATGGTACTGGTCAACTCAGCCGCAACCGCAGCGGATGAAATTTTGGTAGAACGAATTTCACGGTTTGACTCCCGCAGCAGCCCTTCAGTCGCAACCGCACCGGGTGAAATGATGGTAGAACGAATTTCACCGTTGGACTCCTGCCGCAGCCCTTCGGAAATTGCTCGCACTGCATACTTGGTAGCACAGTAAACTGCCGCCCCCGGAAATACTGTATGGCCTCCAATAGACGACAAGTTGATTACGTGCCCAGACTTCTGTTGGCGCATAGTCGGCAGCACCGCAGCGATGCCGTAAAGCACGCCTTTAAGGTTGACATCAACTATTTGATCCCACTCATCGACCTTAAGCTGGTCAAGGGGAGACATCGGCATTAAACCCGCATTGTTGACCAGCACATCAATGCGTCCGTAGGTTTCCAAGGTTGCGTCAGCCAATGCTTGCACCTGCGCGCGATCTGCCACATCGGTGACTCGATAGGCAACCGTCCCACCTGTTTTTTCGATTGCAGCAACCAAGTCTTTGAGTCTATCTTCGCGGCGGGCAGCCAGCATGAGTTTGGCTCCGCTGGCGGCTAAACGACGAGCAGTGGCTTCCCCTATACCGCTACTTGCTCCAGTAATGATGACAACCTTGTTTTGAATCTCAGACATATTCACTCTTGTTAATTGATTAAATCGGCTCACCTCAAATAGATCGCCAATCCGCTTAATTACCAAACGCGATCGTATTGAATAGGAGCAGGCACCGATTGACGCAGTTGCTTCGCAGCCCGCATCGGCCAATAAGGATCGCGCAGCATTTCTCTGGCAAGTAATACCATATCTGCTTGACCTGTGCGGATGATGTGGTCAGCCTGCGCGGCTGCTGTAATCATACCAACGGCTCCGGTGGCGATGTTCCCGGAGCGTCGAATGCTCTCGGCAAAGGTAGTTTGATAACCTGCACCCGTCGGAATCTTTTCTCCCGGTACAATTGCGCCGGAGGAACAATCGATTAAATCAACGCCCAGAGACTTTAATTTATAGCTGAGTACAATACTTTGTTCAATGTCCCAACCATTTGGAACCCAATCGGTTGCAGAGATGCGAACCCAAAGCGGTGTTCGATCCGGCAAAACATTTCGCACCGCTTCTACGACTTCACATAAAAACCGGATGCGATTCTCAAAAGTGCCGCCATAGTCATCTATCCGTTGATTGCTCAAGGGAGACAGAAATTCATGCAGTAGGTAGCCGTGAGCGGCATGAATCTCGATTACGTCAAATCCGGCTTCGAGGGCGCGTTGGGCTGCGTTGACAAAGAGAGTCGTTTGCTTCTGAATGTCTTCGATACTCAGAGCTTGCGGGGCGGGGCTATCGGGTTCAAATGGAATGGCGCTAGGGGCGATCGCAGTCCATCCTCCAAGAGATTCCGAAAGCACGGCGCCGCCCTCCCACGGAGGCGCTGTACTGCCTTTTCGACCTGCATGAGCAAGTTGAATCCCCGCAACCGCACCGTTGCGGTGAATTGACTCGACGATTCGCGCCAGCATTTCAATGTGAGCATCTTGCCAGATTCCCAAATCTTGCGGCGTAATTCGTCCTTCAGGCTCGACTGCCGCTGCTTCAGTCATCACCAGCCCTGCCCCTCCTACGGCTCGACTGACGAGATGAACCAGATGCCAATCATTGGCGAATCCATCAACGCTGGAATATTGACACATGGGAGAAACTGCAATGCGATTTCGGAATGTAACACCACGTTGATCCAATGGCTCAAATAAATGCGGCATGGTTGTAAACCCCTGAGTTATAAAGTGTACAGATGGCAAGCACAGACTTTCTTCACATTGGGAAGTTGACCGATCTCATTCCACCAAGTCCGCAGCTTTGAAGTTGGCGCGATCGTGGCTTCGTACTCTGGGGTCTGCGATAGGTAGGTGAAGACCGGAATTAGGTAGAAATCGGCAATGCTCAGTTCGTGACCGAGCTAATACGGGTGTCCTACAATTAGGGACTCGATCGCCTCTAGTGCAGTTTTTACAGGTGGGACGGCAGCTTTCTCCAACCTACATCCAGAATCGGATCGTCCTTTTGAGGAATCAAGAGCAACGACCAAATTACCTGTCTCAAACCTAAATGTTTATTGTTAGCAAAACCGGGGATTACTAAAAAAAGACACAAAAGTGCCTGAGTAATTATCCAATATATCGGGTAAATCCGCAAGCAGGGCTTGAATCAATAAAAATGATTGTAACTAATCCTTTTTACAGAGCGCCGAGCGGTGAACGTACACCACGATCGAACCGCTCAATACAAAAAAGTAATCAACACCGCTCCACCCAGCCTGAAACTAATTAAAAAAAAGTAACTTGATTTAATCTCTCGGCGCTCATCTCGTTGAGGTGAAACATTACCGATAATACAGCCGCAATCCCTCGATCGACTTGCAAGAGGTTAAGCTTTTTGTGAGGAGTTCAACTCTGTGCCATGAGACAATAGCTCGGTCAATGGTAGCCGTTGTGCTTGTTTATAAACTGCAGTCAACGCGCCAAACATAGTCTACACATTAAGATATTATAATATAACTTTATATTTTTTTCATAAAGTTGTGCAAGAAGACTTCCGACTGATCGTTGACTTAGTTCTAGTTCTCGCTGCTGCCGCAGCAGGAGGACTCTTTGCATCGCTATTGCGGCAGCCGGTAATTCTCGGGTATCTCTTAGGAGGTATCGTAGTTGGGCCGGCCGGTTTGGGGCTGATTAAAAAATTAATTCAGGTAGACACGCTGGCTGAATTTGGGGTTGCCTTTCTGTTGTTTGCCTTGGGAGTGGAATTTTCTTTCGCCGAACTCCAGAAAGTTAAAGCCATTAGCTTGGGCGGAGGGGGGTTGCAAATTGTGCTGACGATCGCCTTTACTACTGCAATTTCCTTGACTGTAGGGTGGGTAGAATCGCCAGCTCAAGGCGTATTTTTAGGAGCGATTCTGTCGCTTTCTTCGACAGCAGTTGTACTCAAGTGCTTGATGGAGCGCAATGAATCGGGTACTTCCCACGGTCAAGTCATGCTGGGAATATTAGTAGTTCAAGATTTGGCCTTGGGGCTAATGCTAGCAGTTTTGCCGGCCCTCAATCAGCCAGCAGAAGCGATCGGCCAGACGGTAGCGTGGGCCCTGCTGCGGATCGGGTTATTTGCTGTCGGTGCTGTAGTCGCCGGCATCTGGATCGTACCGCAGTTGCTGCGATACCTCGCGCAAACTGAAAGCCGGGAACTGTTTTTGCTGGGAGTTGTGGTTTTGGCTTTAGGGATTGCGCTACTGACAGAATATTTGGGTTTTTCGATCGAGATGGGGGCATTTGTGGCGGGTTTAATGATTTCGGAGGTGGAATATGCCGACCAAACTTTAACTTATGTCGAGCCTTTGCGAGATATTTTTGCATCCTTATTTTTTGTCACCATCGGAATGTTAATCGATCCGATGTTTCTGTGGAACCATCTAGAATTAATTCTGGGACTGGTATTTCTAGTATTTGTCGGCAAATTCTTGATAATAGCGCCGATCGTCCGACTATTTGGCTATCCGCTAAAAACAGCATTAATCGCAGGTTTGGGCTTAGCTCAAATAGGAGAATTTTCATTTGTACTCGCTAGTTCCGGTCAAGCTATGGGGCTGGTGTCGCGGAACGTTTACCTGTTAATTTTAGGGACGACAGCAGTCACCCTCGTGCTGACTCCGTTTGTGTTGAGAAGCGTGCCGCAGTTGTTGAAATGGGCGGAAAATTTCGGGCCTTTGCAGCGCTATTTTGACGAAACATCTCAACCTGTGGCAATAGCTGAAACTTTGCCGGAACAAAATTATGTTGTGGTTTGCGGCTACGGGCGAGTCGGCAGAATTTTAGTCAAAATGCTGCAAAGCCGCAACTGTTCTGTTTTGGTGATCGACGAGTCAGAAAATAGAATTCAAGAGTGCAGAATGCAAGGAATTCCTTACATTTACGGGAATGCTGCCAGCTTGCACGTATTGGAAGCCGCCCGGGTGGAACGGGCAAAAGCAATGGCGATCGCCCTTCCCGATCCCATGAGCACTCGCTTGTGTCTGAAGCGGGCTTTAGAATTAGTCCCGGATTTGGATATTGTGGTGCGGGCCAACCAAGATAAAGACATCGAACTGCTTTACCAACTCGGGGCCTGGGAAGTTGTGCAGCCGGAGTTTGAGGCGAGTTTAGAACTGTCTGCCCACTTGTTGGCTAGCATGGGCATCTCGGCAACGGCGATCGGGCGGGAAGTGCAGCAAATTCGCAGCAGCCGCTATCTGGAATTGCGGCCAGCGCGCGAACCTTTGGCGGTTTCGCGGGATTTGAAAGTGGCGGTTCGAGATATGAACAGCGAGTGGTACAGCTTGCCGTCGGGTTCTCCCATCGCCAGCATGACTCTGGAAGAAACTAACTTGCGACAGTTGACAGGGGTCAGCGTGATGGCGATCGTCCGCGAGAATGGCGAGGAAATTGATTATCCTAACGGCAAGACAGCTTTGCACTCGGGCGATCGACTTTTTGTAGTCGGAGAACCGGAAGAACTCATCAGTTTTGAGTTGCTGGCGAAGGGGGAAGTTGCAGTGCCGCAGGGCGACAGTTCTTGCCAGTGGCTGAGGCTGCCAGCAAAAAGCCCTTGGGTGGGCAAAAAACTGTCAGAGGTAGATTTGCTGACCCAGTACGGGGTGCAGGTGCGGGCGATCCGCCGGGAAGGGAAGTTTACTCGCTGGCCGGACGGAACTAGCCATTTGCAAGAAGGCGATCGTTTGCTGCTGTGCGGTGGCTTCTACGAGCTCGGCTTGATGCAGCGGACGGCCTCACCACCGGTGCCACAACCTGCTTTAAAGGTGCCTTTTGTCGCCTCCCAAGTCATCGAAAAGCTATTTAGCGATTAGGGAAGGAAGAAGGAAGAGGGAAGAAGGAAGAAGGAAGAGGGAAGAGGGAAGAAGGAAGAAGGAAGATTTGTTCCACTGTCTCCCTCTCCCAATCTCCCAATCTCCCCCTCTCCCCCTCTCCCAATCTCCCCCTCTCCCAATCTCCTCAGCCGTTGGGTTTGATATAAGCAATTGCTGGTCGCGAGATCAGAATTTGTGTTTCTGACGGATCGAGGAGGCAAATGCAGCTATTATCCTGCCAAAAAATTCTGCCCGCTAGTAAGTCGCCGGTCAGGAGTTTGATCTCCACCTGTTTTTTGTCTTTGATGTAGCTTTGTATTAAGCGAACGCTGGGCAATCCGGTTTCAAATTCAGACATAGTTCAGAAAAATATAGTCAAATATTACCTTAAACCATATTCTTCTGTTTATACCGTTTAACCCTTACTGGCGGCACTACAAGCGCGTCTACACGATGAGGGAGAAATCGGTTGACGGCTAGTTTTTGACCGATATTCATTGAGCCATTGACATCAGCATTAATTAGATATCCCTGTGGAGTTATAAATCTTATATTTGTTTATATTTCGCTAGAAAGGACTATAAATTGCATAAAGTTTTATAATACTGGGAAATGGGTAATTTTGTCAGCAAATTATCTAATCAGTTTTAACCTAAAGAGGTTTGTTTTTATGCCGATCGAGTTTGCGAAGTATCAGGGACTGGGAAATGATTTTATTCTGATTGACAACCGCCACTCGTTAGAACCGGCGATTACACCAGAACAAGCTGTGGATTTGTGCGATCGACATTTCGGGATTGGCGCAGACGGCGCGATATTTGCTCTTCCGGGTCAAAACGACACTGATTATACGATGCGGATTTTTAACTCCGACGGTTCGGAACCGGAAATGTGCGGCAACGGAATTCGCTGTTTGGCTAAGTTTATCGCCGATTTGGAAGGGTCAGAGGCGAAAACTCAGTACCGCATCCACACTCTGGCTGGTGTGATTACCCCGGAATTGCGATCGGACGGTCAGGTTAAGGTGGATATGGGGGTTCCCCGGCTGCTGGCTGCAGAAATTCCGACAACTTTGGCTGCAGCGGATGCCAAAGTTATAGATGTGCCGATCGAAGTTGCGGGTAAATCTTGGTCTGTTACCTGCGTCAGCATGGGCAATCCTCACTGCATTACTTTTGTAGAAGATGTTGCGGCTGTTGCTTTAGAAACTGTCGGGCCTCAATTCGAGCACAACCAAGCCTTCCCGCAGCGTACCAATACGGAATTTATTCAAGTGATACGTTCGGACTACGTAAAAATGCGGGTGTGGGAAAGAGGCGCGGGTGTTACTCTAGCTTGTGGGACTGGTGCTTGTGCTGCTGTGGTAGCTGGAGTGTTGGTAGGGAAGTGCGATCGGGCAACTGCGGTTGAACTCCCCGGCGGCGTTTTGGAAATCGAATGGGCAGAAGTTTCTGGGCGAATTTACATGACCGGGCCTGCACAGCGAGTATTTACTGGTTGTATAAGTCATTAGTCATTAGTTATTAGTCATCAGTCATCAATCATTAGTCATTAGGGATTTGTTGTTGAATTAGCAAACAATAAAAATTCTTGAATTCAAAATTTTTATTGAATTCCGACCAATGCCTTCCGCCTTTACAAGTTATTGGCTGCGGACTGAAGACTGAAGACTAATAACTAAGCCTGAAATCTAAAATCTAAAATCTAAAATTGAGTAGGTGGGCTGGCATGGCTGGAGGTATTTATCTGATTCAGGACGACGACAGGCTGGTAGAAATGATGGAACAGCCCTACGACTCGGAAGACCAGTTACAAGACTTGCTAGTAACTTATCCCAATTTGATCGCGGGAGACCAAATCGATCGGGCGACGCCGCGCAGGTGGCTGTTAATTTCGCGGGAAGCAGCAGTGGCCAGCGATGAGGAAACAGCGGTGCAGTGGTCGCTGGATCATTTGTTTCTCGACCAAAATGCCGTTCCTACTTTGGTGGATGTCCGGCGAACTCCTAATGCCGAACTGCGGCAAAAAGTTTTGGGTCAGTCGATCGACTATGCTGCTAATGCGTTGTTTTACTGGCCGATCGATTCAATTATTGCTCTGTTTGAAGCTAATTGTCGCGATCGGGGTCGCGATCCCGAACAGATTTTTGAAGAGTTTCTCGGCGCAAATGCTAATGAAGAAAGATTTTGGCAGAAGGTTAAAACTAATTTGCAAGCTGGTAAAGTTCGCTTAGTGTTTGTAGCTGACGAAATTTCCGCTGAAATGCGCCGAGTTGTGGAATTTCTCAACGAACAAATGGACCCGGTTGAAGTTTTGGCCCTGGAAATTAAGCAGTATGTAAGTGAAGACGGTCTGAGAACTTTGGTTCCCAGAGTGATCGGTCAGACAGCCGAAGCACAGCAGAAAAAATCCAGCGCAACGCGCGAAAGAAGGCGCTGGGATGAATCTTCATTTTTTGCGGAAATCAAAGCTAGACGGGGCGCGGACGAGGCGCAAATGGCAAAAGCAATTTACCTTTGGGCAAAAACTCAAGAACCCGAAGTTCAAATCCACTGGGGAACGGGGGATGCCTACGGCGGTTTCGCCGCCCAATTGCCTCAAAAGGGCAGAAAACCCTATCAGTTATTCACTGTAGATATTGCTGGCCGAATGGAGATTTCGGCTGATAATTACGGTTCCCAGCCACCGTTTAATGCGGAACAGAATTGGCTGGAATTGAGAAGTAAACTGAGTTCGATCGGTCTGTCGCTACCTATAGAACCGGGTGAGAGAAGGTCGCCGAGTCTGGCTTTGTTTACTTTGCAAGATGAATCTGCCCTCAAGCAAGTTCTAGAAACTTTTGACTGGGCGATCGAGCAAATTCAAACGTTATAGTTACACTCAGAGATGATAGAAACGGAGGACACGGCAGTGCCGTTTCCCTACCCCCATTAATTGTAGGGAAACGGCTCGGTTAAAGCCTTATTCCATGTACTGTTGAATGTTACCTACTCTGATAATCCCAGTACATCATTGCAAAGTTTACAATTTTTGTCTGCCGCTTCTTAAGGGATGTGTCATCCCACTCACTACTGTCTGAGTTAGTAAAATTGATAAGTTCTTGCTGAGAACGAAATCTTGAATTCTGATAGAAGTATTGATATTTAAAATCAAAAGTATGATTTGATTTGGCGGAATTTTCCCAGGATAGATCAAGCGTTAAGTTCCCAATACTATGAATATAATTGCCCCACAAGCCTTTAGGCATCCAAGCCGGAATTTGTCTAGGTACTTGGGGAATGATATGCTCAATCGAGAGACCTGTGTACTCACGAAATCCTATCAGTTTATCTTGTAGGTACTCCGTTTGTCGAAGATAATTTTCATACTGCCAAAATAGATAGTTCAAATCATTTTCTGAAATAGCTTCATAAAAGTCTGGTGAACTAAGTCTCTCCTGAAACTCACGATCACTACAGAACTCACCGACAATATCCTTGAGACCTGATATTAAAATCTCAAAGTCTCCTTGGAAGTTTTGTGCTAACTCATGTAGTCGCTTTGAAATTGTAGTGTTTTTGAGTTTTCGCTTTCGTATTCCATACACTCTGAAGCTTATAATTTCCATCAGTTTCGTTACTCGACCGAAGTTATAGTGTTCTTGGCTATTATCATGCTTCCAAGACACGATGAGTAGTGGCCATAAATTTGCTATTCTATTTAGATGGAAAAGATTGAGTAAGTTTCCCCTGAGATTTTTGGATAATTGATTAACTATTCCAAAACTTTCGCTCAGTTGACATGAATAGTTATCTATAAATTTTGTTGCCTCAGCAAAAGTAGCGGGACTCGCTGTAAGTGAGTTAATTCTTTCCTTGATCAACGATAAATGACGCGAATAATCCTTTTGACCGTCTGTTTTTACATTAGCCTCAAAAGCAATATAGTGATTTCGCAAGATAAAATCTTCGCTAGTTGTAATGGTTTGAAGAGTCTCTTCATAATTCCTGTAAATCTCACCAAACCGATTCTGTATTGTTCTCAGATAGCTCTCTGGATCATTGGCTGCAAGATAAACCTTATACATTAAGAAACTTTTGATTTTTTCAAGACTTGTGAGAGGTTTCCCCCGGTCGTTAGTGGTTTCAAAAATTAGTGTCGCTTCTGCATTATTTATAACAGCGTATGTCAGGACTTTAGCCTTCTCAATCTTCTCCCGGAGCTCACGCAATTTTTCAACAGTTCGCTTGTCTAAATCCTTGGTGAAGAAGTTCTTTGCGTCTAATAAGCGACGTTGTGAAGGGGTTTCAATCAAGCTTTCAGTATTGTCATCATCTTCTAATATACACTTGCAAAAAAACGGTTGATCGTATTCCAAAACTCGTAATTTATATTCATTTCGGTACTGAACGTATGTTTCACGAAGAATCGATACATCGTCACCGAAGGAATCAAGTTTATCAAGCAACAGCCGCATGAAAATTGTGAGTGTTGTCAGCCTTTGTTGACCATCTACAATGTTGATTATCTTGAAATACCCCTCGCTGTCTCCTATTTGCAGTAGGATTGTTCCAAAAAAGTAATCTTTGCCTAAAGCTTGGTTATCAAGATCGCTAATAAAATCTCGCAGTTGCTTTGTTTCCCATGCGTATGCACGTTGATACTTGGGAATGTTGAAAATTCTGCGGCTCTCAAACAGATCACTGATAGCCTTCTGTCCGTTTTCCATTGTGTTTTTTCTCTAGTTTAAGTTGAGTTAACCCCCTCACTGAGGACAAGCTCTTTTCAATACCGATTAATTTATGATAGCTAAGCCCATCACCAATAACATCAACTCCTCCCAAGATGGGGAAAAGGGAGAGGTAAATCATCTGCTCCTCGGTTTAAGCCTGAGCTTGTTAATCTCATTATTATGTTTAGGGAGTGATGCGTGTCATCCTTAACATAATAATGAGTTGATGCAGAGTGAGTGGCCGATCATCGCCAATAACCAATAACCAATGACTATTGATAGCGAATATTAGCTTGTTTCAAACGCCGCAATGCTTCTCCCAGTCGATCGCAATCTGCAATTAAACTAATTCTCACATATCCTTCGCCGCCCGGACCAAAAGCATTGCCAGGAGTCACCACAACACCAGTTTGCTGCAAAACATTCAGGGCAAAATCAGTCGAACTCATGCCGGGAGTGCAGGGAACCCAAAGATACATGGCAGCCAGAGGTTTGGGAATATTCCACCCTAATTCTGCCAATCCTTCCACCATGAAATCCCGGCGAGTCCTGTAACGATTCTGCACTTCGTCCAAGTAACTGTCGGGCAATTGCAGTGCTGTTTCTGCGGCTGTTTGCAATGCGGAAAATATACCGTAATCTAGGTTAGTTTTTAATGTCCGCAAACCTTGGATAATTTTGCTATTTCCTACTACAAAACCGACGCGCCAGCCGGCCATATTGTAAGTTTTAGACATGGTGTGAAATTCGACACCGATTTCTTTACCGCCGGGAATTTCTAATAAACTTGTCGGTTGATAGCCGTCAAATGCTAATTCCGCATAACACAAGTCGTGAACCAGCAAGATTTGATGTTTGTGTGCGAAAGCCACAATATCTTTGTAAAATTCGCGGGGTGCAGTTGCTCCTGTCGGATTGCTGGGATAATTAAAGTAGAGTATTTTGGCTTGTTCGGCTACGCTGTCGGGAATGTCGGCTAAGTCAATTACCCAGTCGTTTTCTGGTTTGAGGATGATGTTGTGAACTTTTGCGCCGGCGATAATCGGGCCGCGAAATAATACGGGATAAGCAGGACTTGGTACTAATATTAAGTCGCCGGGATTGATATAGGCGATCGCAAAATGTGCTAAACCTTCTTTAGAACCCAACAAAGGCAATGCTTCGCTTTCTGGATCGAGTTCAACATTGTAGCGACGGCTGTACCATTTAGTAATAGTACGGCGGAAACTGGCAGTTCCTTCAAAGGGTGGATAGCCGTGATTTGCAGAATTTTGGATGGCTGCGACAGCGGCTTCTACTACTGGTTGAGGAGTGGTACCGTCGGGGTTTCCCATTCCTAAGTCTATTAAATCAAGTCCTTGTTCGCGGGCGCGGGCTTTGAGTTCGTCGAGACGGGCAAATACGTAGGGCGGTAGTTTTTGCAACCTGTCAGCAGGGGTAATCCAATCCAAGGTCATTTATTTTGTGTCAGTTGTCAGTTTTCCTGGTTTGTAGTAAGGACTTTCGTCCTTGCTAGCACAGCTTTTTCAGGACTTTAGTCCTTACTACAAACTGTTTTAATTCTTAATCTTTAATTCTCCCACAGGTGCGGTGGTAGAAACCATCGCTGCCATTAATTGTTGGGGAACAACTTTAAAAGGCAGTCGGTGGATGTCGGAATTGGGATTGCAGGCTATGTCGGCGGCGCGCTGCAATTCTGTGATGGTAATGTCTCCGAGTCCCAGGTTGTCTAAAGTTTGCGGTAATCCAATCTCGGCGTAGAATTTTAGCAGTTGCTGTCTGGCGCTAGCGGCGAGTTGATTGTTTTGCAGCATTTCTTCTAGTCGCAGTTGTACTAAAATGCCGTAGGCGACTTTTTCGCCGTGCAATGTGCCGTGACTTGCTAATAGATGAGTTAGGCCGTTGTGGACGGC
Source organism: Microcoleus sp. F8-C3 (assembly GCA_036704825.1). Taxonomy (GTDB): domain Bacteria; phylum Cyanobacteriota; class Cyanobacteriia; order Cyanobacteriales; family Microcoleaceae; genus Microcoleus. The sequence continues at coordinate 19,393 of JAUBSN010000024.1, forward strand.
GTGGGCGGCGACGGTGCGGCATTGGGCGCCGCCGATTCCGCCGATTACTCCTGCTAGCAATACGGCCGCATCTGTGACTTCTTGCCAGGTTTCGCTACCGGGTTCTTTGAGGGCGGCGGCTGATTTTTGGAATAAAATATCGCGTAGAATTCTAGCTTGTTGGACGGCGGAAATTATCAGAGTTTGTTCGGAGTGTCCGCTGCTGACTGATGCTTCGTACCATTTGGCGATCGCATCTCCAATTCCTGCTACTAATGTCCGCTGCGGTGCGGTTTGAATTAAGCCGTAGTCGAGTATTAATAAGTCGGGACATCTGGCTAATGTGACATCGTATTGGAATGCACCTTGTTCTGAATAAATGTTAGAAAGGGCTGTCCAAGCGGCACAGGTGGCGGCTGATGTGGGTATGGTGACGATCGGGATTTTGCACTGATGGGCGAGGAGTTTGGCTGCGTCTAAGGCTTTGCCGCCGCCGACACCGATGATGAAGTCGGCTTCATGGGTTTGGGCTGCTGCGCGGAGGGTTTCGAGGCTGGTTTCGCTGCAATCTTTGCCGTAGGCTGTGGAGGCGGATTTTAACTGCTGCTGTTCGAGGATTGGTTGCAGGTAGGGTTGGGCGGCGGCGAGGGAGTTGCTGCCGCCGACGATTAGCGGCCGCTTTCCGAAACGGCCGATCGCATCTCCGGCTTGTGCGATCGCCGATCGACCCCGCAATACACAGGCGGGAGCAATTGTCAAGGAATAAATGGCTGGTGCGGTGGCGGTTTTGGTGCTTTGGGTTTGAGTCATCGAACCACTAGATAAGTGACGAGAAGGTTGACGCTTTGCAGGATTGCTGGATTTTCTAGGATAACTCTAACCCATGTTGGGCGATCGGGTAAGTTTTGTAAAGTTTTTATTAAGTATTGTGCGGGGTTGGGGGATGGGAGGGGGGTGTTGAGGGGCGGGCGATCAAACTATCATTAGAATTGAGGCTTAACGTACAAATCCCAGACTCGTTTCACTTCTGCTGCATCCGGTTGAGAAATTTGCCCGATTTTCGCTAACAACAAATACTTCTCCAGAGAATCTAATCTAGACAAACGCACTGTTGAAGCAACGCGCAAACCGCTAGCCGACCAATCATTAAGTAATACATCAGTTTGGGTGCGGGGTTTTGCAGAAGTAACGGCTGCTGCTACTACATCCTCGCCATCTAACCACAGTAAAAGTACGGGACGTTTTTTAAAGGCTGCGCCGCTTGTAAAGGGAATATTTGCTACCCAAAAATCACCAGGTTCAATAGTCGTCATAAAGTCCTTCGTCTTCGGGTGCGTAACCTTTCAAAAAAGCGTCGTGGCTGCGAGTAGTAGCTGGGTCAATTAAATAGTCTTCGCCATCGAGTACCGAAAACTCGCTTAATTCAGGATATGTCAAAAAATCTTCGGCTGTAGCAGGTATAAATGCTGCTAGTATTTTATGGCGTTCTGCTATTGGCAGGCTAGCAATTTCTCTAAGTGATAGCTTGAGAGTAGGTTCGGTTGTTGACGGAATATTAGACTCAGAACTTTCGCTGGGCAACTGCTTTTTCTGTTCCGCTTTTTGCACGAGGAATTGTGCAAAGTCGAGCACTTCTTGTTGTTTTTCCGTTGGCAACTGTCGCAGATTATCTAACACTGCTTGCTCAAAATTAATTGTTTCTGACATTTGAATTACCTTTCTTAAGTGTTTATCGGTTTATTTCTCACGCAGTCAAGTTTTGTAGTTCCATGTTTGCCAATCGCACAGAGCATAGTTTTCATCTTTCCCTGTTACTTCACCCATCACACCGCCAAATCTTGATACTCCCATCATTACTGCCACTAACCAGAGTGTTTCCATCCGGGCTAAAACAGACCGAATTAACCGTGGCTGAATGCCCTTTGAGAGTGCGAATTTCCTGTCCGGTTTTCAGATTCCAAAGCTTGATATTGTTGTCTCTACTACCACTAGCAATAATTTGTCGATCGGGGCTGATGACAAGAGAAAAAACCCAGTGTGAATGCCCTCTTAGAGTGCGAATTTTCTGTCGGTTTTTCGGATTCCAAAGCTTGATAGTGTTGTCTCCACTACCACTAGAAATAATTTGTCCATCAGGGCTGAAGGCGACAGAATAAACTGACTCTGAATGCCCAGTAAAAGTGCAAATTTCCTGTCTGGTTTTCAGACTCCACAGTTTGATAGTTTTGTCGCAACTGCCACTAGCAATAGTTTCTCCATCCGGGCTGATAGCGACAGACCTAATCAAGTTTGAGTGTCCAGTGAGAGTGCAGATTTCTTGTTTGAGTTTCAGATTCCACAGTTTGATAGTATGGTCACTACTGCCGCTAACAAGAGTTTCTCCGTCTGGACTAAAAGCAAGAGACCGAATTAAACCTGAGTGACCCTTGAGAGTGCTAATCTCTTGTCCAGTTTCCAGATTCCATAGCTTAATTTGTTTGTCAGAACTTCCACTAGCTAAAATTTTTCTAGTAGGGTTAATGGCAACGCCATAAACCTCATTGGAATGCCTAGAAAAAGTACGGATCGGCTCTCCTGTATCGAGATTCCAAAGTTTGCTGCAATTTCCACTGCTGTTACTAGCAAAAGTCTTGCCATCCAGACTAATAACTACGCACTTAACAGATGAATTACAGACGCGATTAAGAGTTTGGACACATTTGAATGACTGAATTTTTCTAGTGGATACTTCTTCTATTTGTTGTTGTTGTTTTTGGCGTTGGGCTTCTGCTTTTGCAGCTTCTTCTATTTGTTGTCTTTGTTGGCGTTTTGATTCAGCTTCAGCAGCCTCTTGAGATTGACGTTCGGCTTCTACTTGCTCAATCAGCTTTTTCAACTCCTGTTCATACTGTTCTCGCTGTCGCCGCTGAATATCCTGAAGAATATCAAAATAAGGTTTTACCCACTCTTCGGCTAATCCATATTCAGCTAATTCATCCTTTAACTTAAATAATAAAGGTTCATAGCATGGGTCAATATTGAGATAATACAAATCTGCTAAAAATCCCGCCAGCAACTTATGAATCGCTACAATCAACTGCCGAATCATGCGGAGGGCTTTTTTCTCACTTACCCCAGATGCTAAAAGTGCATCTTTTGCCTCTTCCCAGTCAAAAACTTTGGTAGAAAACAGGGACACTTCCTGATTATTTAGGAATCCCCAAAAGCCGACGCGGAAAGTTACCGCATAATCGCTGATATCGCTATATAAAATTGTAGTAGGAACCGGAGATAAAATTCGCTGCAAGCGTTCCACATCAATATCACCGATAGACTCAGTGAAATAGTCGCTATAAAACTTAACTGGGCGTAAGACATCCTGTTGAGGATAATGCTGTCTGAGAAAATCTCCCACACTTCTCATCTCAATTGGCAAATCTTCACAGAATGTTTCCGGGCATTGCTTGCTAATTTTGGGCGGTGATAGTAAGATTAAGAGGCGGTGTTGCTGCTGGAGTAAAATCTGCTTAGTTTCCTCTCGATTTAACTTAGAAAACCAAGTATCTTTATCCCAAATCGTTTGAATTTCAGCCAGCTTGATCTGAATATCCTTTGCTTGCAATTCCCGCATCAAATCCCGCTGCAAGGCTGCCAGTTTGAGTCTGTCTCGCTGTTCCTGTTCCTGCAACTCAATGCGACGCGCCGTTTGTGCTACTGTTAGCTGTAACAATTCCCGATCTCTGGTATCTTTCGCCTTCGCGTATTCCAGCATTTCTTGAGAATAACGCTGTTTTGCTCGCTCTATCTCAGTCGAATCAGATGAGTTATTGGGAGCGGGAATCAGAATATCTCGGTACTTTTGAGATTTATTGCCGAAGGCTTCTCCTAGTTTGTAGCCGATATTTCTGGCGATGGGTGAGAGCACTCCCGATATGTAGGGAGCGATAGCAGCGATGATTGCTGGAAGCATAAATGTGCGTGAGGATGCGGTTATTAATAGTGTAGCAGGATGTTAGGAGGTATAATTCGGATGGTGGCCAAATATTCTGCACTTGTTGATTTTTAGATTTAATTTCATCATGAATACTCCTGGACGCAGAAACCAGGTTTTTTACGGAAATAACGTTACATTTTTTACCGACAGGTGAAACCCGATCGCTTGTCCCTTTCCTATATCCTAGAAAAATACAGGCACTGTCAAGGCTCAAATCAGCTCGGGCTCGATCGCCTTCTCTGTGCGATCGCCCACCAAACCATCCCTAGTTGATGATGGTTGTAACAGAATTTGTGGGATTATGATTTCTGTGCAATCAGCCTTTTTGCCTTCATGCCAACGAATGATTCTGACCTACAAATCCAAGCGCGAAGAATTCTAGACGCGATTGCTTTCATTCCTTTTGAGCAATGTCAACCCTTGACCCGTGGGTTTGAGAGCATTCCTGCCCGTCCTGGCATTTATGCAATCAGGCACAGGACTGATGGATTGCTCTACATCGGTAAAACGAAGAGCTTGCGGGGTCGTTTCACTGGGGGACACAAAGCTTTTTTGTGGGCATGGCTCGATAAATATAGCGATGAAGACATACGGATTGCAGTAGAGACAATTTCTCACGCTTGAGAACCCTGCGTTACTATTGGAGCTAGAAGCCATCATTCTAAGAGCTGCTGAACCCCCTTACAACGTCCAAATTCCAACCGAGATGTAAAGCCATGCAAGCCAAACTTCAAGAGCAACTTTCCCTCGCTGATGCCGAAGTTATTTTAGGACGTTTTCCTGAACGAATTCGTGCTGCCCTAATTGCTCGTGCTGCTGAAATTGAATACCCAATCGAAGCAGTCATTGAGATGGCGATCGCTAGTTTCCTTGACACGGAGGCATTAGGTTTTGCAGATTGCAAACCGGGACGCGGACAATAACAGCGTCAAGTGGCGATCGCGGCGGTCTAACAACCCAGTTCGAGCGGACTACCGAAGGATATTGGTGGCGATGGAAAAGTTAATTCTAGCCACTCAACCGGAACGTTACATTTTTCTATCCCGACAGGTGAAACACGATCGCCCGCAACTTCTTGGGATCGCTCCCCCCTTTCCCACATTCTAGAAAAACACAGCTATTCAAATCAGAAAAAAGCCGACTAAACATCTTTTTGAACTTCTATGCGATAGTTGTAGCCCTGTTCGGTGAGGAATAGTTGGCGGTGTCGGGCAAAATCTTCCTCGCAAGTTTGTAGCGAGACTAATGTATAAAAACTCGCAGTATGTCCGTCGGATTTCGGGCGGAGAATTCGTCCGAGGCGCTGCGCTTCTTCTTGGCGAGAACCATACTTTCCCGATACTTGAATCAACACATCGGCATCGGGTAAATCGACAGCAAAATTGCCGACGCGAGATAGAATTAATCCGGGAATCTCTTTGTGACGAAATGCTTCGTATAACCGATCGCGCTCAGCCTGTTTTGTTTTCCCCGTAATCAGAGGCAATTCGGTAATTCGGGCGATCGCATCCAACTGTTCCAGAAACTCACCGATAATTAAAATGCGATGTCCCGCTTCCTTTTGCAACAAACTTTGCACCACATCCAACTTAGCTGGATTTTCTGCAGCAATCCGAAACTGATTGCGGCGGGGCGCTAGGGCATATTCCATTTTTTCCGCCTCATTTTGGGCGACGCGGATTTCCGTACAATTGGCAGTGGCAATAAATCCCTGTCCTTCCAATTCGCGCCAAGGTACGTCATAGCGCTTGGGCCCAATCAATGTGAATACATCGCCTTCTTTACCATCTTCGCGAATCAATGTCGCAGTTAAACCTAACCTGCGCCGTGCTTGTAATTCGGCGGTAATCCGAAATATCGGTGCAGGTAATAGATGGACTTCATCATAAATAATCAGTCCCCACGATTCCGCATTAAATAACTCGAAATGCGGGAATTCATCATCTTTATTCGATCGATAACTTAGCATTTGGTAAGTCGATAGGGTGACAGCCGCCGTCTGTTTGGTGACACTGCTGTACTCAGCGATCGCATCCTCAGTTAAACTCGTTTTGTCTAATATTTCCCTCCGCCACTGGTGCACAGAAGTCAAACTGCTGGTGAGGATGAGTGTCTTTTGCTTTACCAAACTCATCGCTAACATCCCGACTATGGTTTTACCAGCCCCGCACGGTAGGACGATCGTCCCGCTTCCACCTTTTACCTCCCCGTCCTGATAGAATGCCTCTGCTGCTTCTTGTTGATAAGCGCGCAACTTAAAGGGCAAATCTGTTAGAGTACGATCGCGCAAAGAAATCCCTAATTCGGCACCCTCGACATATCCAGCCAAATCTTCTGCCGGATAGCCCACCGCTAGCAAAGCTTGCTTGAGTACGCCGCGATTCCCGGCATCGACTTGAAAGCAAAGATCCGAGATGCGCTTGCCCAACATTGGTTTAACGCGATCGTCCCTTACCAGCAATTCCGCTAGGGGCAAATCGGCAATTCGCAGTTGTAAATCGGGGCTAGCCGCATCGATTCTTTCAATTACAGTTAATCCATACCGCGCCCCCAACAGTTCAATTTCCTGCGCTACGGAGTCAGGAATGGGATACTTGGCATACTTTCGCAAAGCTGCGATCGCATCTTCAACAGGCATTCCCGCCGCCCGCGCATTCCACACGCTGAGGGGCGTGATGCGATAGGTGTGGATGTGTTCGGGACTTTTGATTAATTCGGCAAAGGGGGCGATCGCTTCTCGCGCCTGTTGTGCTGTTGGGGCGTGAACTTCTAGTAATATCGATCGATCGCTTTGCACGATCAAAGCATTTTCAGGAACGTAAGTCATAGGTTGTTTCGATCGCAGATAAAAGGCAGATAAACGCAGATAATTTTAATTGGTTGTATAGCAATCCTTGCAGGAGTCGTAAATTTTTTACCCCACCCCAACCCTCCCCAAGGCATCGGGGAGGAAGTAAGAAACTCACAAATGATGCGAGGATTGCTATAGATACTTGTAGCGGTGAAGGAGTCGGGCGATAATCTGAGTAATAATTTTCAGGATTTGTATCCGACTGCTGCACCCTGGCGCGAGTGCGATCGATAACACCGGACACGATCTTATGCCACTTTTAAACGAATTAACAGTATTCTTGTTCCCCCCGCAATGCAGCGGGGGGGCTAGGGGGGGTCGAAGAGTGTTGCACGATTTTAGAGAAATGGTATTACTATTTATCCCGCTGGGGTAAGACGTAGCCGATCTGCCGCAGGGCGTTGCGAAACTTAGTTTCCTGGAATAATGGAACTGCCAAAGTGCGATCGCCCGCTAGCTGACAGAATTTTTTGGTACGGGAATCATTGGCAATCAACACTGCTAAATGGGCGTTTTTACATTCGATTAACTTGACAGTTCCTGCATCTTGCAAACTATTCGACCGTTCTGTAACATCCGTCAGAAATTGCTGTACGGTTTCGGGTAGCGGTTCGATACTTCTTGTCTCTAAAACTTCTTTAAATTCTGCTAGCGGGTATCCGGCTTCAATCGCGGTAAATAGCTTTTGTCGGTCGAGTTGCCAGACGACATCTGAAACTTTTTTAGTATAAAGATCGAGGACGATCGCATCTGATGTCGCAATGCCTTCTCCTGCTACAACAATATCTAAATTGGGCAGTACGCGGAGTGTTTGACGGAACTCAATTGCTGGCGGGGTGTAATTGTTAGTCAATCCCAAACAGTAAGCCCCCAAAGCTGTCAGGCGAAAAGATATTAAGCCGTCGTAGCGGCTGAGAAATCTCAAATCGTCCGTTCCCCAAAGATCGTCAAAATCGCTGGGTACGAGGGACGGATCGGCATAGGCAACATCAATTATTCCCAGGGTAGCAACATACTCAAACAACAGGCAGCGCATATATCTTTCTTGCAGGATATGCCAATCGTGACTGCCGGAATATCCTAAGTTACCGTATCCAAATTCAGAAATATAGAGATTGTCGGGATCGCGCGTTACTTCAAACCGATTGCCCGTTGCCAACATATACCTGCTAAATTCGCTAAACAGAATCCATTTACCGACAGGACATTCTGCTAGCTTTGAGGCGATCGCCTCTCTCCGCCCCGCCACCGCTGTCATGCCGCGCGCGCCCTTGCCGGTTTGTCCTTTAATTGCATCAATGCGGCGAAATTCATCAAAAGTGTTTGTTTTTAACCAGCGCTTCCATGCTGTCTGCAATCCTTTGGCAGGTGATTCTTGCAAAGCTTTCTGTCCCGCTTTGGTCAAAACTAGCTTTTTGCCCGATTGTTCTGCGAATTTGCTCGCTTGGGCGATCGCGGCCCAAGCAAAGGATTTGATGTTACCAACCTCGTAGAATATATCGCCCTTTTCCAAGGTAGCTTGGCGCTGTTCGTCGTTATAAAAATCACCCCCTTGCAATACAGCGGCGATCGCTTTGAGAGTTGCGGCACCAGGTAATGCGGTTTTCTCGCTAACGGCAACTTTGCCCGACTGAATCAGACGCAAAACTGCTTCCAAATCCTTTGGGGCTGCCCGTTCCATTTCAAAAATTGTCAAAGGAAGTTCGTACTCTGATACCTCTTTTTTAGATGTACGATAGTTATATTTTTCTACACGAACCATAAATTTTTCTGGCAGTACATCGCCAACCAGATTTAAGGAAGTTGCTTGAGGTTTGGGTACAAACTTCCGCAATTTTTCTTCTAGATCGTAGGGTATCGCACTGCCGTAGAAGAACAAGCACAGTAGGGATGGTTCTCGGTTGTATCCATAGCGATCGCTTGTTCCCCAGTTTGGTTCTTGTCCGTATTTCGCCACAAATACATCGGCATCATAGCCACCACCTGACCCATGTATAACTTCCGCTACGGCCGCTTTTTGCAAATCGTCTAATTGCGCCCAAACTTGCTTGAGTTTTTGTCCCTGCATTTGCTCTTTAATCCCGGCAACCAGGTCAGCTTTGCGGGTTAATTTGCGATCGCCCGACAACAGTGCATTCAGCTTTTTTAAATCTTCAACAATTATTCCTTCGAGTGCCTCTTGGAGGTTAGGAACATCATCTAGGGTTTGGTAACGCGGCATAATTTTTGGCAATTCGCCTGCTGCAAAATTGTTTGTGCTACCAAATATAACAATTCTCTGGGATTGATAATTTTAATTTTTGTAACAAGATTCTAAAATATGGTTTATTATTGTCAAACACGAAAATTTTATTAGATAAAGTATAGAAGTAGGCGATATAAACAAGTCGGAATTACACAACTATTCTTGCACAATTTCAGGTAAATAATCTTAAGTTAAGATTTTAGCTTTGAGATTTAACTCGGAGTATGAGATAATTATTTATAATCGTGACTTGTGTTTTACTGAACCAGCCGGCGCGGTCAAACAGGAGTGGCAGTCAGTATTGTTTAAAAAAATTCCCAATTCCCAATCATCACCAACAAGGCGATATGAGCGAACACCCAAGCATCAGCTACCGCACCGAAAGCGACTCGATGGGAGACAAACAAATCCCATCTAATGTCTATTATGGCATCCAAACTCTAAGGGCTATTGAAAATTTCCCGATCAGCGGCATTAAGCCTTTATCAACATACGTAGATGCTTGTGTTTTAATTAAAAAAGCAACGGCGATCGCCAATGGCGAACTCGGCTGCATTCCCCAAGACATCAGTCAAGCAATTGTCCAAGCAGCAGATGAAATCCTAGCGGGCAAATTGCGCGATCAATTTGTAGTTGATGTCTACCAAGCCGGCGCCGGAACTTCTCACCACATGAATGTTAATGAAGTTCTTGCAAATCGCGCTTTGGAAATTATGGGCGAGGAAAAAGGCAACTACAAGCGCGTCAGTCCCAACGATCATGTAAACTACGGTCAATCGACAAATGATGTGATTCCGACTGCGATTCGGATCGGCGGATTGTTGGCGTTAGAAAAGACTCTTTTTCCGGCTTTGTCGGATGCTGTAGTCGCCCTAGAAAACAAAGCAGAAGAATTCAAAGATATTGTTAAATCCGGCCGCACTCACCTGCAAGATGCCGTGCCGGTTCGACTCGGCGATACCTTCGGCGCTTGGGCGCAAATTCTCAGAGAACATACCTTGAGAATTGACAGGGCATCCGATGATTTGACATCCCTGGGATTGGGGGGAAGTGCGGCCGGAACAGGGTTAAATACTCACCCTGAATACTGTCAAAAAGTTGCTGAAATTCTCTCAGAATTAATCGACCAACCCCTGAAACCAGCCAAGCATTTAATGGCTGCTATGCAGAGTATGGCACCGTTTGTAAATGTGTCCGGTGCACTGCGAAATCTCGCTCAAGATTGCGTTAAAATCTCCCACGACTTGCGTTTGATGGACTCCGGGCCGAAAACGGGTTTGAAAGAAATTCAACTGCCTCCCGTGCAACCTGGTTCGTCAATTATGCCGGGAAAATACAATCCTGTAATGGCAGAAATGACATCGATGGTTTGTTTTCAAGTTATGGGTTACGATAGCGCGATCGCCCTGGCGGCCCAAGCGGGACAATTAGAATTGAACGTGATGATGCCCCTGATCGCCTACAATCTGATTCACAGCATCGAAATTTTGGGCAATACCATCAGCGCCCTGACTGCACAATGCGTCGCCAAAATTGAAGCTAAGGGCGATCGGTGTCTTGCTTACGCTGAAGGCAGTCTCGCCCTCGTTACCGCCCTCAACACTCACATCGGCTATCTCAACGCCGCCGCTGTCGCCAAAGAATCCCTAGAAACTGGCAAATCTTTGCGGCAAATTGTGCTAGAAAGGGGTTTAATGACTGCAGAAGACTTGGCAAAAGTTCTAGATTTAGAGAAAATGAGTGCGATGCCGACATCTTCTGCTAACGTTTAGGATCTTGCAGTTATCAGCTAGAAACTAGAAGGCTGAACTCGATTTAATTCTGCCTTCTGTCTTCTGAGTTCTGCCTAAGCCCTGTCACAGGTTAAAGTTAAACAATTCAGAATTCAAAGTTTTTACATTTAATTCTGAATTTTTTTATCCTCTAAAGTTTGGGAGCAAGATTTATGCGCGCAGGTTCTTTTGCAAAATTAACTCAAGATAAAGAGAACACGACTCAAGTGACATTTCATTATGTGGAAGGTCACGCAGAAACATTTACTATTCCGATGCCTGCACAAGAATTCCAAGAAGAAGTGCTGAATTTGTTAAATCAATCTTGGTTGACTTTCCATTTAGCAGATCAAACGGTTTTTATCTGCACTGCCAGAGTGGTAAAAGTAGAAATAAAACCCGCTATCCCTGAACTGCAAGGTCAAGGAATATTTTCTAACTCCCTGCGAGTTAGTACGATGCAGCGGGCTGCTGTTGGTAGATTGCCGATGAATAGTTAGGTTTCATTTGTATTGAGATGATTCTTAGTAGCGCAGGCGCAGATCACCATGCTTAGGGTGTTCCGTGCCTGCGTTACATTCAGATTATTCCCGATCGATAACCAATTACCAATTAATTCATAATTATGTCTGCTGTTAGTTTAATTCGTGCCAATTCATACGATCGCCAAATCTTGCAAACCTCTTTAGAAAGTTTGCTGGCACCCTTGGGCGGAATCTCGGCTTTTGTCAAATCGGGCGATCGGGTTTTACTCAAACCCAATCTCCTGACAGGTTCTCGCCCTACCAAAGAATGCGTCACCCGCCCGGAATTGGTTTACTGCGTGGCTAAAATGGTCGTGGAAGCGGGAGGAAAACCCTTTTTAGGTGACAGTCCAGCTTTTGGTAGCGCAATGGGTGTAGCCAAAGCCAACGGTTATTTGCCGCTGTTGGAAGAACTGAATTTGCCAGTAGTTGAGTTTCAAGGAAAACGCTACCAAACTGTCAGCGAAGATTTCAATCATCTGCGAATTTGCAAAGAAGCAATGGAAGCCGATGTAGTGATTAATTTACCCAAACTCAAATCTCACGTTCAATTAACCGTGACAATGGGCGTGAAAAATTTGTTCGGCTGCGTCCCCGGCAAAATGAAGGCTTGGTGGCACATGGAAGCCGGGAAAGATAGCGCCAGATTCGGTGAAATGCTGGTAGAAACTGCCCGGGCCATTAACCCAAATTTGACGATTTTGGATGGCATTATCGGTCACGAAGGTAACGGGCCAAGCGGCGGCGAACCTAAGTTTTTGGGAATTTTGGCCGCGTCTGATGATGTGTTTGCCTTGGACAGAACTTTAGTTGAAATTATTAATGCCGATCCGGCGGCGGTTCCGACTGTAGCTGCGGCGGTGAGATTGGGACTTTGCTCGTCGAATTTAGAGGCGATCGATTTTCCGCTTTTGCAACCGGAAACTCTCAAGGTTTTGGATTGGAAGTTGCCGGAAAGCATGATGCCAATTGACTTTGGTATGCCCCGCGTGGTGAAGTCGGCTTTCAAGCACCTTTATATCCGGTTTATTAAAGAAAAGTTCAGCATCAAGGCTTCGCATTAGCCAAGAGAGAAGGGGTAAAATTTCTTTTTTTATTCCTTCTCCTTTACCTTGTTAATTGTAAATAAATATAATTAATATCTTACCAAAGATGTATTTCTATAAAGTTTTAATAAGTGTTATTATAAATCGATAGTTGAAATCATTGGTTTCGGCCTATTCGGAACTCGCGCTCATTCTTGCTAGCTAGAAAAAGTTGCATAATTATGCTTAAGTATTTATACTTAAAAAAGCCGTTGTTTTAACCAAATTCACCATAAAATTGGCCTCATCTTTATAATTGACGAGAATTTATAAAGATTCAGTAAAGCTGGGAAAGGACTATTGACACTTATACGTAGATCGGAGATGATTGCGACATATCAAATAGACCTCGCTTTAAATAATAAAGGTCTAATCCAGTTGCTGAATCAATCTTAAGTATTAGATATCTCCGAAACAGAGTCTGAAATGCTTCTCGTATCAGGCGGCACAATTTCAATTCGGTAGATGTCTGTTATATAGATCGCTCAACAGCCCTGCCAAGTACAGCAAAGATTCACTACCGCATCAGTCAAAACTTAAAACCAGGAACTATCTACCCTATGCTTACTAACAACAATCTGACAATCTTACAGCCCCTCAAAGCTAAGCTTTTGCCAAACGGTGAAGTTTTACTCACCCGCAAATTGATTGAAGCAGTTGGTGAGTTAGCCAAGTATTGGTCGGGTTCCATTACGGTGATGATTGAAGAAACGAAACAAGACAGCGACCAGATAGATTCAAAAATATTCAAACTTGATGAATTGCCATTCAAACTTGAAATAATTTGTTTTGACCAAATTACCCCAGCGTTACTACATCAGCATCAGAGTTCGCTGGTATTGGCAGCCCCGGAATACAGACAGAACCATATCAGTAAAGTGTGTCAAATAGCGGGAGTACCGTGTATTTACGTTTCTGAATACAGTCTGAAAACTCGCAAACAGATCGTGAATGTGAGTACGAGAAATCCCTTGATCCGCTTGCGGAGACTAATCTGGACTTACAGTCAGGAATACAAGCAGCGCAAGGCGATCGCAATGGCAGAGGGATTGCAGTGCAACGGCACCCCTACCTACCAAGAATACAAGCAGCTCAATCGCAACCCCCTGTTTTTCTTGGACACGCGGATTAGAGAGGGTATGTTAGCAACAGAAGCTGACATTGAACGGCGCACTGAAAACCGCTCTCAAGATATGCCTCTCCGGCTAGTATTCTCCGGTCGTTTGATTAAGATGAAAGGAGCAGATCATTTACTTGAGGTAGCTAAAGAACTCAAACAACTGAAGGTGAACTTTGAAATGTTCATCAGTGGTGTTGGTGAGTTAGAAGAGATGATGCACCAGCAAATAGCTGCCTATCAACTTAATGATTGCGTGAAAATGCTCGGAGTGCCTGACTTTAAAACAGAGTTTTTCCCCTTTGTGAAGAACAATATTGATTTGTTTGTTTGCTGTCACCGGCAGGGCGATCCTTCTTGTACTTACATAGAAACTATGGCTGCTGGCGTGCCAATTATTGGATATGCTAACGAAGCATTCCAGGGAATTACACAAATGTCTGAGGCAGGATGGGTAGTGCCAATGAATCAGCCCAAACAGATGGCGAAGAAAATTGCAGAACTCAGCCACAACCGGGAAGAAATTAAATCGATGTCGTTCAAGTCGCTGAAGTTTGCTCAACAGCACACATTTGAGAAGACTTTTCAAGCTCGGGTAAAACATATGCAGGCTATTGCCTACTCAACCCGGCCTACCCCAGTCGCCGACAGTGAAGTATGTGATGTTCAAGATATGGTTTTGGCGTACAATCCACTGCCTTAAGAATCCTTCTGCCTGTGATTGAGACAGGTTTCATTAAGGTAGGCACTGAAATCGGAGGTCTTGTAAAGGCAATGGTTGAGGTGAGCGATCGCCCTTAGATTGAAATGTTTTTTTCCAACTTAACAGCATCCAACTCGACTGGGCGATCGCACTTCTTCCATAGGTTCTCAAGTCTCCTTTAACGGGTTACATTTTCTTGGCAACTACCAGAACCGACAGCAACTCTCAACCATCGAGCGACCAACTTATTTTCCTTACCAGCGGAACTGGCAAAATTAACAGGGGTTTTAGTTAAAATCTTGTGCAATCAACTGCTTCATTATTTAGATACAAATGCACAAAGGCTTTTATGAGTATCACGGCCTAGAAGCCTACCCTGTTTCTCACTTAATGTATTCTTGAATTATTTTTGAATAATTGACGGCAGAAAAACTTCCTCACAGCCCGCTCGCGGAACGCGGAGTTTTTTCTCAAAAGTGACAAAGCCAGTTAAATGCGTTAGCTTAAATTCGATGTTACCTGAAAACCACACCTGAGCTATTGTATTCCCAAAACTTCATAAGTTTTAGGCATTCATCTGCTGTATCTGGGATTCCGCAATTATCACGGGTACATAACATCCCGGATTAATCCAACATGAGTGGTTATTAGTACATCAAGTTCCTAAGTAAGGAAAACTAAAATGCAAAGTCAGACGTGCTTAAACTCTACCGTCATCTGCCCGATATCGGGACAGAGTATGAAACCGTGGCTATTCATACCCGGTGATTGGCGCAGACCTGGAAACAAAGAGTCATTTCAATTGTACTGGTGCGAAAAGTCACAACTTGGATGCATTCATCCTCTACCCGAACTCAACAAAATCGCCAGCTTCTACGACATTGATGAGTATTATACTCATCATATAGACTTTACAGGCTTCCTATCTGCCTCTTCTATTTCCTTCTTCGATAAATTGCGTACCCATCTAGCTTGGCGTTTCGATCGCGGAGTAGATGTCACGAGTAAATGGTGGAAGCAAGAGTTCGGGACTGCTTCCACCTCGATCTTAGAAATTGGTTGCGCCCACGGGCACCTGCTGCAAGAACTGCAAGCAGAGGGTCACAAAGTATGGGGCGTAGAACCCGATCGACAAGCTTTAGTTTTGGCCCAGCAGCGAGGTCTTAATGTATTTTACGGTACTGCTGAATCTTTGCCCCCAGAAGTCCAGTCTAGACAGTACGACAGTATTGTGATGAACCACGTACTCGAACATACCAGAGATCCTTTACTTGCACTCCGCAATGCCATGGAGTTGCTCGTGGATGGCGGCAAATTGGTGATGGAAGTACCTAATAACTCTTGTATTGGGCTGAAGTCATCAGGGATTGCATGGATGCATCTAGATGTACCAAGGCATTTGTATTTCTTCACACCGCAGAGCTTTCGCGCTATCTGTGAAAAAGTAGGATTTGAGATAATTTCAACCCAGTTTAATGGCTACTATCGCCAATTTGACAACACTTGGATCAATGATGAAAGAAAAATTTTCAGTGTGTTCGATTCAATAGGATCTCATCAGATAGTAAAGCCCCAAGAAAACAGTAAAGTCCAAGCTTGGAAGCTACTGCTGAAAACAATTTTTGCTGCTGATGAAAACAAGTACGATTCGATCCGGATTGTGGCACAAAAGCCATAGCAAGATCGAGGTAAGGGCAATAAACTTTTGGTTTGATTATCCGGTTTGGTTATACACTCACACAACTTTTGCGCTCCCCTGCGATCGTAGCCCATGCCAGGAGTACAGTCAAACCAAATGCGACTGTTGACCCAGCAATCCACCTGACTCGATCGAGACTGACGCACAAACTTTGTATGTAAGGTGTGCAGTATGCAGCTTACCGCAAAGATCGTGTAAAAATTGTTTTCTTGCGTAATATCGTTTCCGGTTGCATCGGAATAATATATTTGGATCGTGTTAGTGGGAGCTCTTAAGCTTGCTACCCAAATCGCGAGTTCTTAAGCTCCCACTATAATTCGGATGCCACCGGATTTGATACAGCAGATTGCAGGTTTATGAGGTACACGGGGCAATCCCATGCTCCATGCCCTGTTTGCCCCATGCCCATGCCAGACTGTAACTCATATTGCTAAAAACTGCTGTATAAATTTTATTGAATGTGCGATCGCAGAGGCACCTCAAAACGATTAATTACGATGTGTTTGCTTTTTTACTTTTTTCTTGTGAGCACCCATAATTCACAAGAAACTTTTAAATTTCAACCATATAATACTTCTTCTACAGGCGGCGTGGCGTCTGCTGGATCGAACTGTTTAATTTTCAAAGCTTGTAGCAAAAACAGCCAGATATAAAGCGGATTCAAAAAAACATACCGCTGCCAGAGGCGCTTGGGTTCCTTAATCATCCGAAACAGCCATTCCAAACCTATCTTAGATAAAAACTCAGGAGATTTAGCCAAATTACCCGCATGAAAATCGTAAGCAGCACCTACAGCAATCAGCGGCATTGATAACTCGTCGCGGTATTCGTATGCCCATACTTCTTGTCGCGGACACCCCAAGCCGACAAAAGTAATTGCTGCACCGCTGTTGCGAATTTGCTGTGCAATTTCTTGTTTCTCTTGGGGCGAAACTTGCCTAAATTTAGAAGGCTGAGTGCCAGCAATAATTAACTTGGGAAAACGCTGGCAGAGATTGCGAGATAAAGCTTCCAGTACAGAAGCTTGAGATCCGTACAAATAGATAGGCAATCCTTCTTCTGCCGCACGTTCGCAGATTTGTAACATTGCATTCGGCCCGCAAACTCGATCGGGCAATTCCGTATGGTAGAGCCAATTTAACGCCCACCTGACCGGCTGTCCGTCTGGCAATACTAAGTCAATGTGATTAATCCGATAACGATGAGTGCTGTCGAGAACCCCAGTCATTACCCCGTGAACCGCTAGAGCCGAAACAGACATTGGTTGTCCGGCGCTGGCTGCCGCAATAATTTTGCTAACAGCCGCTTCATAATTAACGGCATTTACTAATATGCCGAGTACATTCTTTTTCCCTTTATCAATCATGGGACACCTCTTTAAGCCAACGCTCGCGGTTACAGTCATAAATCTCCCCTAAGATTTGTTTAACCTTGTATTCTTGAATCGTTTACCGAAATTCCCAGCACATTCTTTTTGTCCCGATCAATTCTCCGACCCTTCTTTCAGCCAACGCTCGCGGTTACAGTCATAAATCTCCTGTAGGATTTGTTTAACGTTATATTTCATTTTCCAGTTGGGATAGTGACTGGAAAATTTGGAATTGTCGCTAATCCACCAAATGTGATCGCCAATGCGATTCCCTTCAGCATAAGTCCAATTAAATTTGCGTTCTGCAATTGCCTCGCACATCTGGATCGCTTCTAACATCGAACAATTGCTGTACCTGCCTCCTCCTGTATTATAAACTTGGGCGCTTCGGGGAGCTTTATAAAATTCATAAAATGCCGAAATTAAATCTGCGCTATGAATGTTATCGCGAACTTGCTTGCCTTTGTAGCCAAACACGGTGTAAGGAGTTCCCGTGACAGCACACTTCATCAAGTAGGCGAGAAAGCCGTGCAATTGAGCTCCAGAGTGATTTGGACCCGTCAAACAGCCGCCGCGAAAACAAGCGGTGTTCATATTAAAATATCGACCGTATTCTTGGACTAAAACGTCAGCAGCTACCTTAGAAGCACCAAACAAACTGTGCAAGCACTGATCGAGTGACATATCTTCCCGAATGCCGCTTTCGTAAGTATGGCCTGGTTCAATTTCCCACCTGTGTTCTAATTCAATTAAAGGCAAACTGTTAGGCGTATCGCCGTATACTTTATTGGTAGAAGTGAAAATGAAAACCGCTTTAGGACAGTACAAGCGAGTTACTTCTAAAAGATTGAGAGTGCCGTTGGCATTGACGGTAAAGTCTATTTTCGGAGCACGAGAAGCCCAATCATGGCTGGGCTGGGCTGCTGTGTGAATTACTAATTCGATCGACTCGCCGTACCGCTGAAAGATATTGGTAATCGCTTCATAGTCGCGAATGTCCACATCTAAGTGATAATACTTGGTACCCAAAGACTTTTCGAGCTGTTGGCGGTTCCAGTTTGTAGAACCATCAGCACCAAAAAAGAACTGGCGCATATTATTGTCGATGCCAACTATATCTAAGCCTTGTTTGGCAAAGAACTTACACGCCTCAGAGCCAATTAAACCCGCAGAGCCAGTAATGATTGCAACGCCCACGTTTCACCGCCTGAAAAATATAGTTTTTTGTGTTTTTCCCGATCGAACAAATCAGAAGTTATCCTGATTTTCCATCGAATACATCTTCGCACAATTGGGCAAAGAATTTACCTTTGATATTCCAATCATAGATGTCCCTGACGCGCGTTTGACCCGATCTACCCAAGCGATCTCGCAATTCACGATCTTGGGCTAAACACGCTATAGCTTCTGCTAGACCTTGCACAGTGCGATCGGGGTCAGTAGCAGCAACTTTAATCCCCGTTCGATCCGTCACTTGAGTAGCCGGTCCCCCCAAATCCAAACAAATCGTCGGACGACCAACCCCCATCATTTCCGTGCACACAAAACCGCCAGAGTCATGCAAACTCGGATGGAGGAGAACGTGAGACTCCCCCATTTTAGAAAGAGTTTCACTGCGAGATAAAGTTCCCCAAAAAAATACTTTATTTGCCAGTCCCAATTCTCTTGCCAAAGCTTCCAAGCGTTGCCTTTCCGGGCCGTCTCCGACAATCCAGTATTCCGATTGTTCCAGCTTCGCCTCCGCAAATGCACGGAGTCCTAAGTGCACCCCTTTCCAGTGTAAGAGACGACCGACACTGATGAATCTAATTGGTTGCTCGGGCGGGGTAGGAAATTGCTCTAGTTCTTGAATTTCCTGCTGCGATAAACCGACTTGCGAGAAAATCTTTACGTTTTTTGCTTTGAGAAATCGCAGTCTGGCGGCGGTTTCTTCCGTAGTTGCCAGCGCCACGGCACTGCGGCGCGCCGTCAGACCTACAAACGGATCGCGTTCTCCTACGCTTTGAGCCAATGCCCGCAGCGTTTCGTAAATTTTGCCCCGGCGGCTAAAATCTTGCCAAAAAGGCTTTGGTGCTGCTTCTGCACCCCCCACAGGCCCCCAAATAAAAGGATGCGGCAACAGCGCCAGGAAACTTGGAGACCAATGTTTGACATAAGTTACGTGATGTACTACGTCAAAACCGATTTCGCGATCGAGCTTCCGAGCGATAAAATATGCCCAGATTTGCCACAAATAGTAGTGAAGTTGCAGCAATCCTTGTTTCCCCTTCCAATCTTCGCTCCACCCAAACGGATCGAAATAAACAAAGTGCAGGTTTGGTACTGGGTTCCGCTCTAGTTCTGCTTCAATGTACGATCGACAAAACGTGCGAGTGAATACCCAACTTTCGTGATGTTTAGCAGATTGGATAACAGTATTCCATCCTACTCCCTCTTCGGAGCCGAGATTTGGTTCGCAGGCAAAGGCAGATAAAAGAATTTTCATCAACTTTTCTCCAATACTAGCGACGTCACATCTGCGATTAATTTGGCAGCCTTTTCTGGTGTATGTTCAGCGATCAATTGCTGGGATTTTTGCCCCATCCTCACTAACTTTTCTGGGCAATCAATCAAGTCCCGCATCGCGTTTGCCATACCTTCCGACTGATAGGGATCAAAAATATAACCATTTTCACCTTCAACGATCATTTCGCAAGCCCCAGCCCATTTTGAACACAAAATCGGCTTACCAAATGCCATCGCTTCTAGCACCACCATTCCCCAAGTATCTTCTAACGTAGGAAAAACAAACACATCAGCTTCTAGAAAATAAGATCCCAAGTATCCGTATTCTATCCACCCTGTCCAAACAATTTGTTTTTCTAAACCCCATTCTCGTGTAAGTGCTTCTAGTTCCGGTCGCTGTTCTCCGTCTCCAACGATAATGACTGTGTAATTCGAGTATCCCTGGCTTTGCAAAATTGTGCAAGCTTCTAACAGATTCTTAATCCCTTTGCGAGAAATTACTTGACCCACGCACAGAAAAATTGGGTGGGCAAATGACAAAGATACAGACTTATTATTTTCCAACTTTTGTACCAAAGCTTTAGCATCAGGAACCATGTAAGGTTTAGCAAAGATATTACTTTCGGCTGCCCCAATCACTTCTACCAAATATTCTTTACCTCGGCGACTATTAGAAACAAACGTATCAGCAAATTTCCCCATCCAGCGTCGAATAGTCGAGCGCACCTTAGAATCTCGAAAGTCTACATTCGGGGAACTACTTTCATAAACTAAAACCAGCCGCCATTTCCCTAGAGGCTTAAAAATTATAGCTACCAATGTCCAGATCGAAAATCCACTAGCAAAAATGACCTGGGGCTTGAATTTCAAAAGAGGAAAAATAATCCCCGGACTAGCCTTAATATAACCGCGACTGTAGCCTGTTTCTATCTTTTGGGTGGTGATGAATTCAGTATCTCCCACAACTTCGACTACTTCTGTACCAGGAGCTTCCGGATCGTAGCGAGGCCAGAGGCGACCTGTATAAAAAATCGTGTTCGGAATTAGTTTTTTGAGTTCATGTAAAACCGGTGGCCAATAGGCTCCAAATTCTGCCGAAGGAACGAGCCAAGCGATGCGAAAGTCATTTTTTTCAACCATCCTATTCACCTTGAGTTTTGTTTTTAGTCAATCCCAGTTTACTCAACACTGAAAACCAAACTAACCTTCGATAAGGTAGCAGCCAATAAATTGGCCACAACAAACCACCATGCTGCTGAGTAAATACTTTCCATTCTCCAGGCGGTTGTAGGGTCGCATCTTTAAAGGATAAACCTTTTGGCGTGCTCATTTTATCTAACCCTTCGCTCAAATTTTTTGCAGCGGTTTTTGTCACCTGTGGGTTGAGGGAACAAGTTCCTAAATGACCGGGAGCGATCCAAACTGTACATCCTTTCTGTCTCGCTCGTAAACCATAATCCCAATCGCCAATATAATGGACAAAAGCAGGATTTAGGTTGCCCACAATTTGGACGACATTGCGAGGAAGTAGAACGCAGTTGCCATGTATTGTGCTACAAAGTAGAGCTTCTTGAGTAGGTTCTACGAGGCGGTATCGGAAGGGAAGAATGGGATGGTCTCGCACCACGCCACCGTAAGTAGTTTTACCCGTTTGGGGATCGCAGGTAGAACCGGAGACGATGGCTTTTGTTTCTCCTTTTTGAGCGAGTTGGTTGCTGGTTGTTAATAAGGTTTTAAGGGCTTCTGGATACATAATTGTATCGTCGTTCAGCCAAAGGTAGTAGTCGGGATCGTCTTTCATGGCTTCGGTGAAAGCAAAGCGCATTCCGCCGTTCCAGAATAAGTTGCCATCCCCATGAAAAATCTTGACTTGAGGGTAGGCTTGGTGAACTGCTTCGCTGGTACCGTCGGTACTGGCATCATCGACTATATAGGCGGAAATATCTACATTGGCTGGAAGTGCCTGGTTAAAAAGAGCCTCTAAGCAAGCTAATGTTTTCTGTTTGCGGTTGAAACAAGTTAAAAGGACGGCGATATTAGTACGGTTCATTCTTCCCTGTTTTGCGGTTTTTAACGATAGGTAAGGCTAAAAGTAACAGTGTTTTATCTAGCCACTCGCTCGGCGGTTGCAACCGCCGCTACAAGAACGAAATTAGGGCTTACGCAGTCGCTCCCCCCCTTCCACAAGGGGGCTTTAAGAGTTACCCGCTTGGGCAGCGGGGTGCGAGCATCAAGGTTTTAGAGTTTAAGAGCGTCAGTCCTGGAAGTCTGTCTGGATCAACTATTGCTGTATTATAGTTGACCCGCGAAGTTTTTGGTGATAAATTGGAATCTAGAACTTAAATTAACAAGCGAAGCCTGCAAGCTTCACAGCACATTTATAACATTGATGAGTTCTACTAAGCAAAAATATTTCTGCTCGTAGGAGTTGAACATTTTAAATGCCACACTATCATACAAAAACTCCCATTGTTTTTGTGGTTTTCAATCGAGTCGATACTACTGAAAAAGTCTTCGAGGCGATTCGACAAGTTAAACCCTCTAAGCTGTTAGTAATTGCTGACGGCCCTCGTGCCAACAAACCAGGGGAAGCTGAAAAGTGCGCCGCTGTACGTGCAATTATCGATCGGGTCGATTGGGACTGTGAAGTTCTGAAAAATTATTCACAGATTAATTTAGGTTGCAAGGAGCGCATTTCTAGCGGTTTCGACTGGGTATTTAATACCGTAGAAGAAGCAATTATCCTTGAAGATGACTGTTTGCCCCACCCAAGTTTCTTCCCTTTTTGTGAGCAGTTATTAGAGCATTATCGAGATGACAAACGGATTATGTCAATCGCTGGTGTAAATTTACAATTTGGGAGAGAAAGAACAGAAGACAGTTACTATTTTTCCCGTTTTAGTAACTGTTGGGGATGGGCTACTTGGCGCAGAGCGTGGCAATACTATGATATTGACATGAAGTTATGGCCTCAACTTCGGGAAGCAGATTTTCTCGCAAATTTATTAGCTAATCCTCAATCGGTAAAAGTTTGGGATAGTGCTTTTCAGGTTTCCTATGATGGAACTGTCAACAATTGGTTTTTTAGATGGCTTTTTACTTGTTGGGTTCAAAATGGACTGGCTATTATTCCAGAAAAAAATTTAATTTCTAATATTGGATTTGGCAGTCAAGCCACCCATACTTCAGGAGAAGATAGTATATACAGTAATATGCCAACGGAAGCAATGACTTTTCCTTTAAGGCATCCAAACCACACGATCCGAAATTTTGTAGCGGATCAATTCACTCAAGATACATTTTATGATTATCATCCCCCATTAATCAGGCGCATTAAGAAAAAAATAAATAAGCTATGTGGGAACACAATATTTAACTTCACTAAGTAATTAGTAACCATGTCTAAAATCTCAACTTTTCTCAGTTCTATACTCAAAAATCCAATCACTGAATATCTGCGATTTTTACTCAATTGGTGGAAAAATAAGTTTAAATATAATAATTTTTATCAAGACTATATGGCTTTGGTTACAAATTCAACTATCAGTCACAATGTTAGCGTGTCTAGTCATGTAGCCATAGAAGGTTCTGTGATTGGTTCTTACACTTATGTGCGCGATAATACGCGAATTTTCAATGGTGTTGTCGGCAATTTTTGTTCGATAGGACCAAACTGCATCATTCGCTTAGGCGTACATCCTGTGGGAACTTTTGTTTCCAGCCATCCGATATTTTATTCGCCAAAGATGCTAGTAGGGACAACCTTTGTAGACAAAAAATATTTTGAGGAAGAGGAAAAAACTGTCCATATCGGCAATGATGTTTGGATTGGCTCAAATGTTATTGTGGTAGATGGTGTAACTATTGGTGATGGAGCCATTATCGCAGCCGGAGCCGTTGTCACAAAAGATGTGCCACCTTATGCTATATATGGAGGAATTCCGGCAAAACTTATTCGCTATAGGTTTGACGAACAAAAGATTGATTTTCTGTTGAAGTTTAAGTGGTGGGACAAGGATGAAAAATGGTTGAGAAAAAATGTCAAAGATTTTCACAACATTGACAAATTTATCCATATTTATAACACGGAAAATAGTTGAATGCTAGCGGATTCGGTATTATTTCTAATGAGCCCGAGGTTATATAACATCAGCAGTCATCTGGGATTTAAACTTAGACCAATTCAGAACCATCACAGCCGCTATGAATGCCAGTGTATCATTGCTAGTTTGATACGGCAAAAATCTATAGCGAAAACTAGCCATTCTCGGATTATCTTCTTGGTATAAAATATCTTGGGCAAAGTTTCGCCACCGTTCATCTATCAAATCAATTGTCATACCAGCATGAGCAGACGGTAGCAGCATATTGGAGCCGTGAAGACCAATTATTAAGCGACTTTGTGAATAAAGACGGCATATTTCCTTTTCCACTTTTTCATTAAAACTATCCACTCTGCAATCTTCAATCCATTCTGGAAACTTAGTTTTTGTCCCCAAGCCAGCTACGGCAAATTTTGCTTCTGGTAGTTGCAACCTAATTTTCTCAAATAACTGCTGAATTTTCAAGTTTTGCAAGGGCAATGCCCTTTCTCGTTGATTGAGCTTTTTCAGAATTCGGAACAGCCCACTGTTAACCAATAAACGATCCTCCCGCCAAATAAAAGTAATTCTTGTTTCTGGTTCATCAAATTTGTGTTTGGGAACTCTAGTAAAGCGCGTGATGTCAAACTGACTCGGATGAGAATGGGCTTCGCTGACATAAATTTCATCAAAGCGTTTAGTTTCTTCCTCAACAAACTCGGCGAAGCTGGGATAGTAATTTTGACCGTTTTTTAGAGAAATAGGTACTGTCCAGACTTCGGCAACTTCATCGGGAACCATCCACCTTAGAAACTTAGGAACTATCACAACTAACCCGCAGTCAGAGTTGCATTCTAAGTGCCTTTGTGCATTTAGCAACTTCAACAGGGAATGACCATAAAGATGATCGATACAGTTTAAGATAATTACCCGCTTGCAGGGTTTAAAAATTTCTTTGACAATCTCAAGTTTTTCGGATTGAGGATTTTGGAGTGAATTAAGTAATGGTTTGCCTAACCATTCCTTTTTGTAAGCATCGGCAGCAAAAATTTCTCCTTTTATTAAATTAACTTGGATGTAGTTTTTCACTCCATGACCTACTCTCAAATCGTCGATTATCTCGCTGCCGCATCCCTCGCACTTAGAGTCTAAAACAATGTGGATACCGTGCCACAGAACATTTTTGGGATTAAGTTCTGTTCCACAATAGGGGCAATTCGAGCGCTGTTCGATTTTAGGTTTAATTTGAATCACTTTACTAATCCTCTGATTCTACAAGCGGCATTGTATAAGTTAAGGGAGCGCCAGATCAAATTTCCGAATGGGCGCAATTCCTTAATCAAGAAATTGACTAATATAATCACGTAAAAATAAGTTATCAGAGTAGCTAATGTTGCTCCAAAAGCTCCATACTTAGGAATCAGGAAAAAGTTCAACCCTACATTGAAAATAGATCCGATTACAGTCAAGTAAAGACCGTAGCGCAACTGACCTTCTATGTTCAAATATGTACTCCGCGCTACTCCAAAGTTACTGCCAAATTGCGCCCAAACATAGATTGCCAGTACCCCTGCTGACTTTGCATACTTTTCCCCGTAAAGCAGATTCACTATCCAGGGAGAAAGTAATGATATCGGTATCGCCACTGCCAACCATAAAAATATCATAATATCCGAGTAAATTTGAAATTTATTTAGATATTCTTCATAATTTGTCTTTCTCAAATTCGCTAATTTGGGAAAAATAGAGCTGGATATAATCATCGGCAAGAAATCGCAGATTTCCGAAATTTTAACAGCGGCAGCATAATAGCCCAGTTGAGCATTTTGATTCATCGCACCGAGCATTATCTGATCGGTTTTTGAGTATACATAAACTGCCAATCCCGATAAAATTATCGGCCAACTCTCTGATAGCAGTTCCTTACACCGTTTCCAACTAAAGTGCCAATCCTTAATTTTATTACCAGTAAGCTGATAAAAATATACATAAGCTATTCCTACCAATGCAACCTCTCCCAGTCGAACCCAGGCGAAGGCAAGCAGGGGGGCTTTAATTGTCACTAACCCAATTCTGACAGCAGCAACTAAAAAACATACCGAATTTTTAGCCAACACTGTATATTTTGACTGGATTTGGGACTGGAACCAAAAATTGATAGCCTCAAAAGCATTAAAGATAGTTCCTGCTGCGATGATACCTACGAGCCACCGAGTCAGAGTGTCGTTGGGCTTGAGTAGCGCAATCACGGTGACAGTTAACACCAAAGTGATGCAGCCACCAGTAAATTGGAGTCCGAAGGCTGTTCCTAGGGTCTCATTTTTGCATTCTGGGTCGCGAGCGATATTCCTCACTACCAGAGTACCCAAGCCCATTGTTGCTACCGAACTAAACAGCGACACAAAGGCGATCGCGTAGTTGAGCAATCCAAATTCTGTCGGACCCAGATAGCGAGCCACCCAAAGGCCTACAAACAGACCTAGACCCATCTGCAAGATTTGGTCAGTGAACAGCCAAGCTATGTTGCTGAGTACCTGGCGCAGACTAGGGCCGAGCCTTTGACTCACCGCAGTTAACTTATCTAGCATCAGAATATTTTAAATCTTTACAAAACACAAAAGCTCTTTACAAAATACAAAAGCGGTTCTGGTAGGGTTCATTGGTAACAAGTTAAGCTAAAAAAGCATTTGTCAATCAGCAATTACGATCGAGATTTACTCGGATTTTGGGCCCAAAACTGAGATTTGGGGGATCGCGCGATCGTGCGATCGGGTGATATTTATACGTACTCACTCTCAAATCGTGAATTTTCCACTCCTAAAAAACCAGTTTTTTTGAGTAATATTACTGATTGACAAATGCAATTAAGTCTTAACTTGTGACCAATGGGTAGGGTCGGCAATCTCGCAATATTAGACTGGTCGATCCTATAACAACATACCACAACTTGAGGGAGCATCTCAATGACAGCAGCCAACCTAGAAATTGGAGTTTTGAGGCTCTCTTGCTGCGAGGTAGGAGGCAAAAGGAAGGAGCCAGAAGAAGTGTTTTTACAAATATGAGATGCTCCCCAACTTGACCCACGATCGGCACAATTGTTACTTCAATTGAGAGTGCGAGCTAAAGAACGTCTTTGAGGGCTACTGGCGCTACTGTTAGAACTATTGTTAGCATTATCTATCGCAAGTCGAACCGTCAACATTGCGTAACTCAGCCAAGGATTTGCTATCTCTATAATATAACCTTCTGTGATGTTGCTTATAATA
Source organism: Microcoleus sp. F8-C3 (assembly GCA_036704825.1). GTDB lineage: Bacteria > Cyanobacteriota > Cyanobacteriia > Cyanobacteriales > Microcoleaceae > Microcoleus. The sequence goes on from JAUBSN010000024.1 coordinate 46,563, forward strand.
ATAGACACTAGAAAACAAATAGGTATTCCCGCTTCTTCTAGGTTGCTACGACTCAAATACCGAACTGCGTAAGCTAAATTGAGCAGCAAGGAAGTCATCATTAAGATTAATCCCGGCCAACCGAAGGCTAACAAGATACCGATCCCGCCATTGTGAGGATTTTTAGGTTGAAATCCATTAGGAGTATAAATAAAATAAGCAGGAGTACCCGCTCCTAACTTATCTTGTTGAAAAAATCCATCGTATCCGTAGCCAAACCAGGGGCGCTGATTGACCGCAGCCATTAACTGCGGCCAGAATTCTGTCCGCCCAGTTAGAGTCAAGTCCTTGCCTAACCCACCTACAATAATATCCTCTAGGTTGTCTACTATAAAAACAGTCATAATTATGCTGAGCACAAGGAAACATATAATTGCAGTAAAGGCCCACTGAAAACTTAATTGCTTGAGAAATTTTAGTGACGATACTGCAATTATTAATATGATAGTAATTACTAGAGCCGATCCCGATTTATTAGCCCTTACTAGGTAAAATGAAAAGAACATCATTCCCAAAGCAATCCAGCGCTCTTTCTGAGTTTTAGCTCCTTGAGAATAATGCAAATACCAAAATGCCGTACAGAGAGCTAAAACTCCTCCCAAAGAATTTTTAGATTGGGTTAAGCCAACAAAATCGCCTGCTCCAGGGGGTTTCATTACAAAACTTGCCAAACCGATTGCCGTGTATCCCCACCGCCAGAAACGAGATAAATCCTCCCATTGATATTGTGCTGCAATGTAAAACCCGAAAGCAGTAAATCCTGAGAAAGCTATGCCTGCTCTTAGCGTTTCTTCAGGAACTATAGACCATAAGGTAGACAGCAATGGAAGTAATATATAAAGTAAAAAGAAAGGATTCATTATAAATATTTTGGCAAAAATATCTATATAATTGCTCATAAATATTTTAATTCTAGACATTAAAATAAAGACTACCCAGGGGTAAAAAAAATAAGGTATTAGTTTTAAGATACCACCTTCGGTATCTTTCAGATTGACAAAATGCAAGTAATTAAAAGGAGGTTGTATCAGAAAGGGAGAGATAAAAATATAAAGACCAGCAAAGCTTTTTTCTAAAAGTAAACCTATTTTTTTATAGCTAGCAAATTGAAATAATAGTATAGTTGCCATCGCGAATATAGCAATTAATATCAAAGTTAATGAAGGACTACCTAAAATCAGCTCTTTGAGCATATTTGGTAGAGACACTGGTTCAGTCATAACTGCTTTCCTCGATCACAAAAAAAATCAAATTATATAGATGTAAAATATAGCCGTTAACCCGCAACCACGCTAACACAGAAATTAGGCATAAAGCAAAAATACAGCATCCTTTTTTCGGCTATCGCTTAAAATAATGAGCTTTTTGCCCAGCACTAAAAAGGCTACACTTATATAAATCATAGTCAATAAAATTAGGTGGTGTATGGTTAACACCCATTTTCCAAGACAGATAGCCCCGTCGGTTGTGGGTGTTGTGTTGTTTGCTTCCACTGTCATCGCTGACGCTAGAAGCACCCCTGCACAACTTCCCATCCCGCTAGGTGCAGAGCAAGCCCAGACAGTTGCGCCCGTTAGGAGAGCGCCGGAAAGCTATAAACTCGGCGGCGGCGATCGCATCCAAGTAGAAATACTCGAAGTACCCGAACTCAGCCGCGGCTACGAAGTCCTTTCCGACGGTTCAGTCAACCTGCCCCTGATCGGCTTGGTCTCCGTCCGCGGCCGCACCTTAGTAGAAGCCACCAACATCATCCGCAACGCCTACCGCCGCGTGCTCAAAGACCCCATAGTCACAGTCAGCCTCGTCGCCGCCCGCCCCCTCAACGTCGGCGTCATCGGAGAAGTCACCAGGCCCGGAAACTTCACCATTACCCTAACTCCCGGCCCGGGAGCCACGCCGAGTGTCCAGTACCCCACCGTCACCCAAGCGATCAGACTTGCAGAAGGCGTCACGGGTGTCGCCGACCTCCGCAACATCCGCGTCCGCCGTCCCCAACGAGACGGTCCCGATCAAGTGCTCAACGTCAACCTGTGGAGATTCTTGCAAGAAGGAGACATCTCTCAAGACATCATTTTGCAAGACAGAGACACAATCGTGATTCCCACAGTCGCCAACTTCAACCAAGCAGAAGCTCGTCAATTTGCGACGGCCAACTTTTCGCCACCCCCAGAAAAACCTCGATCGATCTCCATCGTTGGTCAAGTCACCCGTCCCGGGGCTTACGTCGTGATCGGCGGCAACACCACAAACGACCTCAGCCGCGAAGGTTTTCCCACCGTGATCCGGGCCATTCAGCTAGCCGGCGGCATCACCTCCGATGCCGACATCCGGCAAATTCAAGTTAGGCGCGTCACCAGAAGAGGCGAACAAATTATCCCAGTCAACCTGTGGCAGTTCCTGGAGTCCGGGGACGGCGCCCAAGACACCATCCTTCAGGAGGGAGACACGATCGTCGTGCCCAAAGCTACGATCGTCAACCCGGCAGAAGCTGGCGTGCTCGCGAACACTAACTTTGCCCCCGTCGGCATTAACGTTTTTGTAGTAGGAGAACTCAGAACATCCCTCGATCCCTTGAGACTGCCAGCTAATGCCACGCTGAATCAAGCTTTAGTTTCCAGAGGATTTTTTGGGTACGAGAATACCAGAGCTCGAAGGGATAAAGTTGAGCTAGTCCGCCTGAATAACGACGGTACAGCTACTAAACGGACGATCGAAGTCAATTTAACTCAAGGAATTAACGAAGAAACCAATCCTCAACTTCGCAACAACGACATGATTATCGTATCTCGCAGGGGTCTGGTCAATTTTGTCGATCGCATGAACGCTGTAATCGGACCTGTCGGGCCAGCTACGGGATTGTTAAATTTTATCAACGCTCTCCGATTTTTATTCAGGTAATAAGGCTGCGAGTGAAGTGGATAATTCATGGCAAAGGCTAGAATGAACTAAACAATAAGATTACCAAGCCGCAACCTGGCAGATTCAAAAATATCAACCTCAAAAATACCCAGGCTGAATATGGATAGCAGACAAGATTACCAACCCTTCACACCCAAATCGAACGGCAAACTGCCGGAGTTATCTGCTCAGAACTACAGAGATCACTTCGTAGAGGAGAGAGAAGAAGAAAAGCTAGACTTGTCCTGGTTGTTAGGCGTCGTGCGCCGCCGCTTCCCGGTCATGGCAGCAGCCACCATTGCTTTGAGCGCCCTGGCAGGAGCAGCGATCGTCGCCACTTCTAAAAGCATCACTGTCGAGTATGAAGGCTCATTTTCCCTGTTAGTAGAACCAGCCACGGCTGAAGGTTTGCAATCCAAACAATTAAACAACACCCAAGCCGCCGACTTAGCAAGAATTAATATAGAAGGAATTAGCTTAGTAGACTACGAAACCCAAATTAGAATTTTGCGTAGCCCCAAATTGATGAAGCCCGTTCTTGATGAATTGCGAGTCTGGTATCCCAAAATGAACTATACGGAACTGATCTCAAAAATGTCTATCAACCGCGTCAGCTACACGAAAGATGGCAAACAGCAAGGCACAAAAATTTTACAAGTTCGCTACAAAGATTCAAACCGAAAAAAAATTTACGGCGTCTTGGACAAAATTTCTAAAGCTTATCTAGACTACAGCTTGCAGCAAAGGCTGATGGGCATTAATCAAGGTATTAAATTTATAGATACAGAGATGCCCAAGCTCCGAGAAAGAGTGGAAGTTCTGCAACTGCAACTCCAAAGACTGCGGCAGCAGAGCAACTTGTTTGAACCTCAGATAGAGGGAAAATCTCTGTCTGAACAAGTTCAAAGCATTCGGGGCAAGCAAGTAGAAATCAGAGTGCAGCTAAAAGGGATGCGAAACCTCTACCAAAGCTATGAAAAATTACTCAACGAAAATAATCCCCAGGGGGTGCTGATGACCCAAGGACAAGCTTACGGCGGACTCTTAGGTCAAATTCAGAGAATAGACTCGGAATTGTCATTAAAATTAGCTCAGTACAGAGAAGACAGTTTGCCTGTTTTAGCGCTGCGAAAAAGTCGCGAAGAACTGATTTTAACCGCCACTCAACAAGCAAAAGAAGTGGTGATGGGAAATTTAGAGACCCAAATCAAAGAAGTTGAAGCGCGCGATCGCGAAATGACCGCTTCGCAAAATGCTCTCAACCAAAAAATTAGAAACTTTTCAGTCACAACCCGACAATACGACAATTTACAGCGGGAACTGCAAGTAGTTACTAAGAGTTTGTCGGACTTCTTGGCAAAACGAGAAGCCTTGCGGATCGATGCGGCTCAGCAGCAAATCCCCTGGGTGCTGATCAATCCTCCGGAAATTCCGCTAGACAAATACGGCAACCCTATAACAGCTACCGTCAAACAAACCAAAAAACAGTTAGCGCTGGCAGTAATTTTAAGCAGTCTGCTGGGCATCGCAGTCGGCTTGCTGGTAGAGGTACTCAATACTGTGTTCCACACTCCAGAATCACTGAGAATCGCCACAAGATTGCCAATACTGGGGGTGATTCCGTTTACCAAGAAAGTCAAGCGCAGACCGCCAGCCAGACAGAGGAAACTAACATCGGCTCGATCGAACTCGCAAGTCGAAGTAGTCGAACCGGGCGAAGCTAGACATACTGGTTCGATGAGCGGGGGGCCAAGTATTTTGAGTGACTTGGACTATCAATTTTTAGAAGCATTTCGATCGCTGTACACGAACATTCACTTGCTGAGTGCAGGCACGGCAATTCGATCGCTCTTGGTCGGCTCAGCCGTAGCCGGAGACGGCAAATCTACAGTAGCTTTGCACCTGGCAGCAACAGCAGCAGCAGTCGGGCAGCGAGTATTGTTAGTAGATGCAGATTTGCGCTGCCCGCAACTGCACGCTAAGTTAGGACTGCCAAACGTGCGCGGTCTGGGCGATGCCATCTCCACAGATCTCAGCCTCAACGACGCGATTCAGCGAGCCCCGAACCAAGAAAATTTGTTCGTACTCACTGCAGGTCAAATTCCCCCCGATCCGATCAAGCTTCTGTCTTCCAAAAAAATGCAGTATCTGATGGAGCAATTTCAAGCATTTTTTGACTTAGTAATTTATGACACCCCGCCACTAGCAGGCTTGGCAGACACCCACTTGATCGCAGCTCACACAGACGCTACGATTATGGTTGTCCAAATGGGGCAAACAGACCGCTCGCAAGTTCGCAAAGTTTTAGAAGAATTAAAAATTTCTGGAGCTTCCGTCTTGGGAATCGTTGCTAACGGCTGCAAAAACACCGAGCGCAGCTACCGCCAGCGCCCGGTCGTTTTAGAGACGCTCTACGACCAAAAACTATCGGCTTTAGGTACGAAAAATCCTAATTAGACAAATGTCGATCCCGGCGGCCGAGCGCCGCCGTCCTCAACGGTAAACGCACAACCAAGCTATACTCTCATTTTTTGATAATAGTACCATTTGAGAAAGAAAATGATAGACTAACGGAAATAGCCTCGCGTGTCAACCGAGATTGCGCGGATCTTTCAATTTGGCGGTAATTACTCAGAAAATGATTGAGAAATCAGCAAAAGTGGGTAAACTACATTTAGCAGAGCGCAATCTCAATCAGGAAAAGACACCTTTGAAGGTGAACGTTAGTGTAAACGTTAATGAGAACGTTTCAACCCAGAAACTTGGTAGGGATTATTCTATGAGTACAGTTATGGTTGTTGATGATAGCGTCACTCTGCGGGAGATGATCGCCGACTTGCTTAAAGGTAGAGGACTCAACGTCACGGTAGCGAGTGATGGCGTAGAAGCTCTAGAGCAAATCAAGGCTAACCGCCCAGATTTAGTCGTTCTGGATATCGTGATGCCCCGGATGAACGGCTACGAAGTCTGTCGCAGGCTCAAAAGCGACCCTAAAACCCAAAATTTGCCTGTGGTAATGTGTTCTAGCAAAAGCGAAGAGTTCGATCGCTATTGGGGAATGAAACAAGGAGCCGACGCTTACATCGCCAAGCCATTTCACCCTCAAGAATTGGTCGGCACTATTAAGCAACTGCTGCGGGGTTGAACTAGAGGAATAGGGACGGGAAACAAATGTCTTGAGTGCTGATTGTTTCTGCTCCCGCAGCCTCTCTAAACTACTCGATTGACAATAGTCCAAACATCCCCGTCCGATCGCACGTAGGGAACAGAAATACTCTTAAAACCAGTAATAAAAGGCTTGTAATAAACCTGCCAGTAGCTGGGACTAATTTGGTCGGCGATAGCTTTGAGTTCCTTCACTTCCGCTGCCAGTTCCGCCGCCAGTTCATTAATCCGTTCAGCGTGTCCCCGAGCTAGTAATCTTCCTTCTTCAACTTGCTGCTCCAGCGGAGTGATTCTTTGCAACTTTACCGACTGCTGCTGTTTCTGAGTCAGTTGAGCAGACAGAGCCGCGATCGCGTCATCTATACCCTTGACTTCTGCCGACACTTGTGCTGTTTCCCTGGCGTGACGCCGATAAGCATCGGCGATCGCTTGGGGCGAATCACCTGCTGGGACAACACCGGCAATACTAATAAGCTGCTGGCGTTCTAAGCGCAATTCCTCAATTTGAGAGTAAATTGCCTCTATATCTGTCTGAAGTTTGTCCACCTAATTACCGCGTGGTTGTTGGATATTTTAGCATATTAACACAAACCCATCACCTAATCGGCAGAGAAATTGCATATTTTAGGCGGGCTAGAAGCAAAGCCGCACAAACAGAAGTTGAATAGTTTGAAAAATACAAACTTTTATATGTCTCGGTTGAGCGATTTCCGTTCATATCAAGTCCGGTTAATCAAGTCGTGTTCGGTAAAATCAGCATTATAGATTGGTAGTGAGGAATGCAAGTACGAGCGAGTTTTACGAGGATTAAAGATGCCACTACAAACACAATTCCCAATTATTAATTAAATTTTTTAAGTTGTTAGCCCTTGCTGCCTCAACAGGACTATAGTCTCTACCAAGACATCGGGTTGCACAGGTTTAGACAGATGTCGGTCAAAACCCGCAGCAAAAGCACGATCGCGGTCTTCATCCCTAGCATAAGCCGTCAGAGCGATCGCGCAAAATTTTCCTGCCTGCTTGTTCAAAGAACGCAGCCTTCGCAGCAGCGAATAGCCGTCTTCCTCCGGCATTCCGATATCGCTGACCAAAACATCCGGCCAAAACTGCCTCACCACCTCAAACGCCTCAGCAGCAGACGATGCAGCCATGACATCGGCCCCGGAATCTGCCAAGACAAACCTCATAAATTCCCGCGAATCAACCTCGTCATCAACCAGCAAAACCTTAACTCCCTGTAAATTACCAGCGCCAGCCAAAACCGGCGCTTCCTCGCCCGCGATCGAATTTACCTGCATCGCAGGAAGACGGAAAGTAAAAGTCGCTCCCATATTCAGTCCCGGACTTTGGGCCCAAACCGTGCCGCCGTGGAGTTCCACCAACTGCCGGACGATCGCCAGACCCAGCCCCAAACCGCTATAATTGCGAGTAATCGTAGCATCCGCTTGGCGGAAAGAGTCAAACACGTAAGGCAAAAAATTCGGTGCAACCCCAATTCCCGTGTCGGTAACAGCCAGCTCAACCTCCGAATCAACTCTCGAAAGCCGGATTTCAACTCGTCCCCCGCGCGGCGTAAACTTAATCGCATTCGTCAGCAAATTCCAAATTACTTGCTGCAAGCGGCCGGGATCTCCTGATACCCAAAATTTCGGATTTAACTGAGATTCAGGATTGCCAGAAATCTCCCCGGGTGGGGAAAACTCAGCAGTCTCCAAGCCCAAATCAACAATTGCAAATTGTAAATCGATCGACTTAGCATCGGCGGCCAACCGCACCGTATTCAGCGCTCCTTCCACCATCGAAATCAAATTTACCGCACAAGGATTCAAAGTCAATTTGCCGCGAATAATTCTCGAAATATCCAGCAAATCGTCAATCAATTGAGTTTGCAACTTAGCATTTCGCTCGATCGTTTCTAAAGCCCGCCCCGTAGCAGCCGGACTCAAACTGCGTTGCTGCAGCAGTTGCGCCCAGCCCAAAATCGCGTTTAAGGGCGATCGCAGCTCGTGAGAAAGAGTTGCCAAAAACTCATCTTTCATGCGGTTTGCCTGCTGAGATTCCTCGTAAAGTCGGGCATTGTCGATCGCCCCCGACACCGCCTGAGCCAACTGCATTAAAATACTTTCGTCATCTTCGGCAAACTCCCCCTCATACTTGTCCGACAACTGAATCAATCCCAGATTTCTGCCGTCCCGAGTCGTCAGCGGTACAGCCAGCCAGCCCCGCATCGGCGGGTGCTTCCCTGCCGCCTTGCCGAACCCCCGCCATCTCGGGTGAGTTTCTAACTCGCTTTGAGTCATCCGCATCGCCTGTTGCTGCTGGCAAACTTGTTGGTAAATGCCCGTACCGTCTGGTTCTTCGCAGTAATCTCGCCACGCGGCGTATTTTTCTGACATCGAAAACTTGCTAATTCCCGCATCCCAGTTGGCTGCAGGGTTGAGGTTGACGGCTACCTGGTGGACTTCCAGAATTTGGCGGGCGCTATCTGCCGCTAACTGAAGTATTTCTGCCACCGACAGGGTGGAGTTGATCGCAACTGAGGCGCAGGTTAACTTTTGCAGGCGGCGCAAATACGATTGCTCGCGCGCCAACGCCCGCTCGCGGTCGTATTCTAACTGTTTGCGATCCGTAATGTCGATCGCCACGCCGAACAGCCGAAGGGGCGTGCCGGATGCGTCAAAAACCACCCGCCCTTTGTCGTGAAGCCAAATCACTGAGCCGTCGGAGATCAGTTGGCGGTATTCCGACTCGTAAACTCCCGTCCCGCTGAGTGCTGCATCCACATCTGCCAAAAAGCTTTCCCGGTCTTCTGGATGCACCGCATTCTTTTTTTCCTCAAAATTACCAAAGGTGCTCTCTGGGCCCAAACCCATCGGTGTTTCGGCATGGGACGAACGGCGGAATTCCCCCGATGCCACATCCCAACTAAAAGCGACCGTGTTAGCTGCTTCTAGGGCAAAGCGCAAATTTTCCTCGCTTTCTTGCACCCTCGCTTCCGATAATTTGCGATCGGTAATATCCCAAACCACGCCGATCGATCGCACCGATTTACCCGTATCACCATCAAAAAACTTGCCCCTACCCGCGATCCAATGCAAGCTGCCGTCGGGCCAAATGACTCTAAACTCGTAGTTATATTCTATTTTGTTTTCTAAAGCAAAACCAAGAGCACGGGCGACCGAGCTCTGGTCATCCGGGTGAATGCAGCTAAAAAACGCTTCGTAAGTTCCCGCAAAACTGCCTTTTTCCAGCCCGAATAACAGTTCGTGTCCCTCCGACCACACCACATCCCCAGTTAATAAATTCCAATCCCAAGTTCCCATTTTCGAGGCTTCGATCGCCAATCTCAGCCGTTCCTCCGAAATTGCCAACTGCGCCGAGGTTTTCGCGTAGTTCTCGCGCAACTGCTGATTTTTCAAGCTTTCGCCCACTGCCCCCGCCAGCCGCTTTAAGTACCGCCCTTTGAATACGTAATCGCTCAAACCCGCTTTCATAGCTTCGACGGCCACTTGTTCGCTGCCGCTGTCAGTACACATAATTACCGGACAATTCGGGTAGCGACTGTGAACTTTTTGAAGAATCGTTAATCCGTCGCTCCAGTGTAGTTGGTAGTCGGTAATTACTATATCGAAACCCCCGGCGGTCAGGATTTGTTCGAGAGTTTGGATATCAATAACCGATTTAATTTCTAAATCGGGAAAAGTTTTCCTCAGTTCTCGCTCGATCATTAGGCGATCGTTCGGGTTGTCGTCGATTAACAGAATAGACAGCATTAGCCTTTTAGTTTTTATAGGGGCGCAAACATTTTTCAATTTAATAATATGTTCTCAAGCAATCTCGACAATTTGAATATGTACTTGGTGGGTTAATTAGACTTACAATAATTTTATTGTATTTGCTTGTATTTTATTTATTTTACAGCTTGTAATATCCTCAACCAGCTTTTTAGGGGCGTGTCCGCAAGCAAATTAATTAACTAAGTTGTTGTATAACACATCAGAAAGCCAGCTCAGGCGGGAAAGGTGCAAGAGATTAATTAACTATCATTATACTAATTGTTTATTCTGTCTTCGGGTGTGAACAAGCGGGTTGATTGATTCTTTGAGCTACAGCAGAATATTGCTGTTAAAAACCTCTTGTCTAGAACCTCATCTGTTAAATCCCGTACACTGCTTCCTCAACTCTCGCACTTGCGTAATTTTACCCAGAAGCGGGTACCGATTCCCAAACTCGATGTCAGCCCGATCGCACCACCCATCCGCTCCACTCCTTTGTTCGCTATCGCCAACCCAATTCCCGTCCCTGGATACACTTCTTGACCGTGCAGGCGATCGAACAATCCAAAAATCCTGCCATAAAATTTTTCGGCAATACCAATGCCGTTGTCTTCTACCCAAAGATAGATATATTCATTCTCAACTTCTGCATAAACTCGCACTTGGGGAGCTACCCCAGGCTGCACGAACTTAATAGCGTTGGAGAGTAAGTTAGCCAAAACTTGCAGCAGCGTAGGAGGATGTGCCAACACCGCAGGTAGCGGTTCGACAACCGTTATGCGAGCTTGTTTTTGGGCAATTTCGGTCTCTAGTTGCGCGATCGAGCGAGCCACAATTAAATTAAGAGAGACTGCTTTTAGTGGCAAGTTAGCTTTGCTGAGGCGGCTGTACTCTAGCAAATTTTCGATTAAAGTATTCATCAGAGTTGCAGCGTCCTTAATCCGAGACAAGTAATCCTGTGCAGTAGCATCCAACTCGCTGGCTTTATCTTTAAGCAACATTTCAGCAAAAAACGAAATTCCCCGCACAGGAGCGCGCAAGTCGTGAGAAACTGAATAGGTAAACGATTCGAGCTGTGCATTAACTTCTTCTAACTCAGCAGTACGCTCTCTCACCCGCTCTTCCAAAGTTTCATTAAATTCGCGCAAAGCAAGTTCAGCTTGCTTGAGTTCGGTAATATCTTCCACCAATCCGTCGATCGTACTTTCACCTTCTGCACTGTAAACATATTGAGTAAACCGAATCCATTTTACTCTACCGTCTGCCAAAGGAAATGTAATTTCAATATTTTGAGATCCAGACTCCCCTGAATCTACCGGTTGCAAAAATAATTGCTGCATATAAATCCCTTGGACATCTGCTAAATTACTGGCATCAAACAAGCGCAAAAAAGCTTGATTGCTTTCCAAAAGCTGCCCCTGGGAACTCGCTCGAAAAACTCCGACATTTAAGCGTTCTAACAGAGAATTAAGTTGATTTTCTAGTTTGGCGACTCGTTCCCACGCGGCAACTCGATCGAGCACTGTGCGAACAGCAACGCAAAGGCGGACGTAGTGCTTAGGCGACTTGATAATGTAATCGTCCAATCCGGATTTCATCGCCTCTACAGCAATTTCTTCATTGCCCGTATTTGTAAACATTATAATCGGGCATTGTGGATAACGTGCTTTGATAGTTTTAAGCACTTCTAAACCGTTCGTCCAGCGTAGTTGGTAGTCGGTAATCACCAGATCAAATTGACCTCGGTTCAGTGCTTCCACTAACAATCTATTGTCGGAAATTTCCGTTACTTGTAATAGCGAAAATTGCCGCTCTAATTCGCGTTTGACGAGCAGCCGATCCGTTGGGTTGTCGTCAATTACCAGAATGTGTACCACTTTAACAATTTATAATTTGGCTTTTAGCTAGAGCGCCGATCAATTACTCCTAATAAAAATGTTGGATGTTGCCCTTTTAAAATAAAAAATGACGGGCTTCCTCAGTCAAAACTTAATTCACTCGTTACGATAAATATCCGGGTAACGAGGAAACAAGGAATAAAAATCGGTAAACAACCACTACAAACCACCAAATTCTCTAGGTTCAGGCAGTTCGGTATAGTTGAGCCAATACTCGTTAAAACTCTGCATCATTTCTAATAAAGAAGCAAACCCGACTGGTTTAACTAAATAAGAATTCACGCCTAAATCGTAAGCTCGCTTGACATCAGGTGTTTGCCTAGAAGAAGTAAGCATAACCACCGGCAAGCGTTTTAGTTCCGGCTGCTGCCTCAGCCAAATTAGAACCTCGTGACCGGAGCGCCTGGGCAATTTCAAGTCTAGTAAAATTATCGTAGGTAAAGGATAGCGATCGCGATCGCTGTATTCTCCGTCCCCATTTAAATAAAAAACCGCTGCATCTCCATCTCGGACAATTTGCAGCGAAGTATTAGCAAAAGTCTCATTGCGAAATGCCCGCTGCATCAATAGAATATCAACGGGGTTATCTTCCACCAGCAAAATCGTCTGCGTTTTGGTCATGCTTCCTCAATTGTATCCAAAATCTACTGCCTTGTCCTACTTGAGATTCCACTCCAACTTGACCGCCCATACGATCGACTCCTTTTTTTACAATAGCTAATCCTATACCTGTTCCGGGGTAAGATTCGATACCGTGCAGCCGTTCAAAAACCCGAAAAATGCGTTTTTGATGTTCTTGAGCAATACCGATGCCATTGTCTTCTACCCACAGACGGATTATGGGGACTGAGAATACAGGACTCACCATAAGTAACTGGGAATGTTCCCACTGTCCCAGAGTTCCTCTTTCTAATTCTCCCGCTGTATCGCTGTCTGTCTCTCCCTCTTGAGACAGCTCAAGTTCCTCGGCCCATATCTGCACTTGGGGTGGTGTGCCTTCTACAAATTTTACAGCATTGGTAAGCAGATTGGCGATTACTTGAACTAAAGTAACGCGGTGGGCAATTACCGCAGGCAAGGGCGCTCGAACAGTGATTTGAGCGCCGCTGGATTTAGCGTCGGCTTGTACCATAGCAATTGCCTCGGCGACAACAGATTCTAACTCTAAAACTTGCAGCGATAAATCAGCGCGGCTGAGGCGGCTGTAAGCTAGCAAATCTTGGATCAATTCTTCTAATTGTTGTCCAGAATTAACAATTTGCTGGGCGTATTCTTGACCGATATCGTCGAGGAGGTCGCGGTAATCTTCTAATAAAGCTTCAGCCAATCCCTGCATTCCCCGCAGGGGAGCCCGCAAATCGTGGGCGACGGTATAGGTGAAAGCTTCTAATTCTTCGTTAGCCGCTTGAAGTTGATTGGTGCGGAGTTCAACTCGCCGTTCTAAGGTAGCGTTTAGCATCCGAATTTCTGCTTCTGCTTGTTTGCGCGCAGTTACGTCAATGGCGGTACTAATTACTAAACTTCTGCCGTCGGAAAGCTGGCCTAAAGGTGCGGAATAAAAGTCCCAAATTCGACTTTCGCCGCTGGCTGTGGCAATCATGTATTCGCCTTCAGAGATGCGGGCATTTAATTGGTGCAGCCGATCGATATCTGCTTGCACTAGCGATTGGCGGCTGTGGTAAGCTTTTTCTGTCCAATCTTCAATTGTGGGAATTTCTGAGTATTCGTACCCTGAGAGTTCTGTCCAAGCGCAGTTAATTTGCAAAACTTCTCCGTTTTCAGCGTGCAGCATAATTGGCAGCGGTGCGTTGAGAATGGCGCTGCGGAAACGTTCTTCGCTTAATTGCAGGGAGTGGCGATCGTACTCTAGCTGGTCTAAAAGTTGATTTTGCTTAATTTCGGCATTGTCGCGCAAAGTTCGATCGCGCTTCACCAAATAGTAAACCAACACCATCAACAGGAAATTTACTAAACTCGCAACGGTAAAACTCAGAATTGTCAAATTAGCGCTGTTTTTAGATTCTCGGGCGCGCTGCTGCAATAGCTGAGTTTCTTCGGCAGTCATAGCGGCTATCTGCTGCCGAATGTCCCCCATGAGTTGCTTTCCCCTATCAGTTTTTATTTGCCGGACTGCTGCTGCTAAGTTTTGTTGGCGTCGCACATTGAGGGTTCTTTCAAGATCGGCTAATTTAGAGTCGATCGCAATTTTCAAATCGCGAAGGCGCTGTTGCTGCCGGTTATTGTCAGCCGTTAGCTGCTGCAATCCGGCTACTTGCTGGTTGATGCGGGCGATCGCGCTGTTATACGGTTCTAAATACCGTTCTTCTGCAGTCAGCAAATAACCGCGCTGTCCGGTTTCAGCATCTTTTAACGTGGAAAGCGTGGCTTCGAGTTCGGTTAAAACTCGGTGAGTGTGGCTCACCCAGTGTTCGTTTTCGACTAACTTGAGAGTGTTGCGGTAGGAAGTTGCCGCATTGAAAATTAGCAGCGCCACGACCATTCCGATACCTGCGGTGATTTGGGGAGTCAGCGATTGTTTCATGGGCGTTGCTGATTTATGGTATGAAACGTTAAATATGCCCGTCATAGAAAGCAGTATTCACAAAGCTTTTGGATTTTCAATTTATTTTTTTCATACCCCGATCGAGCAACGCCGTTTCATGAAACGATCGGCATGGGAGTCCTGCTTTTTTTATTTTAGCTGGATGCGGACTACTCGAATTTTTGGCGAGGTCTGAGACGGCGACTAAAGCCTATAAATTTAAGGTTCAAAGGTGCGATCGATCTTCTTTCTAGTTTAGCCTCGATCCTTCTGGCATCCCCCTTAAGTCGGAGATGCAATAAATCGCTTTCTTGCGTCTGCTGATTCAGCCAGAAACCAGACAATCTAGGATAGCCTGCAAAGCTGAATTCGCCTTTTTTTGCATTGATGATTTTTGTATCGTTCGTGTTCCTTTGGCAGTTTCAAATTGCGGCGCAAAGAAAAGAGTTTTTACCTCTTGACTTAAGTTGATTTTCAGGGTATATTTTAGATAATGGGACTAGTGAGATAAATTTAATTTTTGCAAATATTCCCATTATTAAATAATACACTGTCAAACTAGCAAAGTCAAGCTTTTTAGCTGCAAAAACAGGCGAATTTTTCATATTTTATTTAAAAAATAATCGGTTGGAGGCAGGGAGAAATTCACAGAAGCGATGACGCGGGTGAATAGTATCAGAAATGGGAGCGATCGGGTAACAGCAGAGAATTCGTCGGTTGAAAATATTTGAAGCTCAAATCCGGTAACATCGGAATAATACTCTGTTTTCGAGCGCGATCGAGCGTCTGGCTAGCAAACATAGCGAGACGCTCGCACTGCACTCGCCAAATGATTGTTCCGATGCCAGGGGAAACGATATAATTAAGCAACCGCAGCGGATTTCACCGCCAAAATGCGATCGATCGTATCCTCAACCACCTTATCAGGGGTAGAAGCACCCGAAGTCACGCCCACCACAATTTTACCATCCGGTAGCCAACCTTCAGTTAGGACCAAATCTCCCCCCAAAGGCTTGTGTTCGATCCGATTTCCCGGTAAGATGCGCTCCGCACAATCAATGTGATAAGAAGGAATATTTTTGTCGATCGCAATTTCCTGCAAATGCGTAGTATTAGAAGAATTAAAACCCCCAATCACCAGCATCAAATCCAATTTTTCCTCAACCAAACTCAACATAGCATCTTGCCGTTCCTGAGTCGCATCGCAGATAGTATTAAAGCTCTGAAAATGCTCGTTCAAATTCTCAGGTCCAAACTTCCGCATCATCGTTTTTTCAAATAACTTACCAATCTTCTCCGTCTCAGTTTTGAGCATAGTAGTTTGGTTGGCAATACCAACACTTTCCAAATCCACATCTGGGTCAAAACCAGCAGAATAAGCCTTGCTAAATTTAGCAAGAAACTCATCGCGGTCGCCCCCATGCAAAATATAATTGCTGACATATTCAGCTTCCTGCAAATTCAGCACAATCAAATACTTATCAGCAAAAGAACTCGTAGCAACAGTTTCCTCATGCTTGTATTGACCGTGAATAATCGAAGTATAATCCCTCTTCTTGTGCTTCTCAACAGTATTCCAAACCTTAGAAACCCAAGGACAAGTAGTATCAACAATCTTGCAGCCCTTATCATTAAGCAACTGCATTTCTTGCAGGCTGGCCCCAAAAGCAGGTAAAATTACCACATCGCCGCTATCAACAACCGAAAAATCTTTCTGCCCCTTCTCAACAGGAATAAAACCAACTTCCATATCCCGCAAATGCTGATTGACAGACGGATTGTGAATAATCTCATTAGTAATCCAAATCCGTTCGGCGGGGAAATGCTGGCGAGTCTCGTAAGCAATAGCTACAGCGCGTTCCACCCCCCAACAAAAGCCAAAAGCCTCAGCCAGCCGGATCGTGACTGCGCCGCGTTCCAGCCTGTAATTATTGTCGCGAATTTGCTGGATCAGACTGCTTTGATAAGCCGTCTGCATTACCCCAGCTACCTCAGCTTCGTGTCCGAAACCCTTGCGGTGGTAGTTTTCAGACTGTTGGAGCGATCGTTTAAAAGCTTTAGTATCCATGCGGTATCGAGTAGAAATCTAGGTTAATTACCTTTGATTTTAGAATGCCTGGGGTGCGATCGGGATGATTGGCTCAGTAGCGAAGAGGGGATATGCTATTTATACGATCGACACATTGAATTGAGAGCAAAGAAGAATGAACGCGACTTTCATCGGTTCGTTAAAAAAAACTCAAAAAAAGCGTAGAGACCCAGATACCTGCGTCTCTACACGATCGAACTCCCACAGAAAATCAGCTTTAAATCTTTTTCGGCGCAAAAGGAGAACTCGATTCAAACGAACTGAAACCGCCGGCAAAATCCTCACCGTAAGCTTCTTCCCCGTGCTGGCCGATATCCAAACCTTGGTCTTCAGCAGATGAGGGCACTCGCAGTTCCATAAACTGCCCTAAAATTTTCAGGATCGCAAAAGTGCCGACAGCCGCAAACACGTAAGTAGCTAGAACGCCTACAAACTGGGTGACGATTAGCCCCGGATTCCCGGCAAACAGCCCGTCATTTCCGAGAGCGTTAACAGCTTTAGTCGCAAAGAAGCCAGTCAGAATCGCGCCCACAGTTCCGCCGACGCCGTGAACCGGGAAGGTATCCAAAGAGTCGTCAAATCCCAGCTTAGCCCGGAAACTAACGGCAAAGAAGCAGCAAACCGAAGTGATCGATCCGATCAAAAGCGCCCCGACTGGAAGCACGAATCCAGCCGCAGGTGTGATGCCCACCAATCCCGCTAGGAAACCGCTAGCAATTCCCACTGCTGTCGGTTTGCCTCTGAGCACCCATTCCACGATTGTCCAAGTTAAACCGCCGGCTGCTGTAGAAATCATCGTGGTGACAAAAGCCACTGTTGCTAAAGAACCAGATCCCAAAGCGCTACCGCCGTTGAAGCCAAACCAGCCGAACCACAGCATCCCAATTCCCAACAAGACATAGGGTACGTTGTGGGGGGTGTGGGGCTTGTTCAAGTGGTCTTTGCGGGGCCCGATCATCCAAGCTGCGACAACGGCAGAAACACCGGAACTGATGTGTACGACTGTGCCGCCGGCAAAGTCGAGAGCTCCCATCGCCCCCAGCCAGCCTCTACCCCAAACCCAGTGGGCTAAGGGAGAGTAGATGAAGGTAGACCACAGCACCACGAACCAGAAATAGGTTTTAAATGTTACCCGTTCGACTATCGCCCCGGAAATCAAGGCTGGAGTGATGATCGCGAACATCATCTGATACACCATGAATACTTGGTGGGGTATTGTCGGTGCGTAGCCGATCGGATCTGGTTTGTCCGCCGTGACGTTGTTCAAGAACATCCAGTCGAAACCGCCGATGAAGGTTTCGATCCCTTTACCAAAGCCTTCGGACGCTGGAGTCGAAACATCAAATGCCAAACTGTAGCCCCACAGCGTCCAGGTGACGCCGATCAGCCCCATCATGACTAAGCTCATCATCATGGTGTTGAGGACGTTGCGCGATCGCACCAGCCCTCCGTAGAAAAACGCCAGCCCCGGTGTCATCAGCAATACCAGTGCTGAGGAGACCAACATCCAGGCCGTATCGCCGCTGTCGATCGGATCGATCGCCACTGCAGCAGCAGTACCAGCAGCATCTTGGGCTAAGGCATTGTCCGTTAGCGGTACGCTTAACAGCCACAGCGCGATGATGCCGATCGTTAAACTTTTTTTGATCACGTTAGTTGTACCTTCTCATACTCAGCAATTTTCCGGGAAGACCCAGCCGATTTTAGATGCGAGGATTTTAGATGCAATAGTTATTTGGTTGTGAACTACCCACACTAAATCGAAACGATTATACTGTGGGCTTCTAACATCACAGAGGAATGCCTCAGAACGGACTTGCGTCCAATCTTTGGTCTTACTTCCCCTCCGCTAGCAGAAACGGCTGTTCCATCCGTCTGTAGTATCCTGATGCCCTCCGCTCTAATATTTGTTGCGGCGTTACCATCACGGTCATGACGAGTACCGCAATTAGGACAAGTCCACTTCCTAATATCAAGCGGTAACTTATCAATCTGGTAATAGCAATTAGAGCAGAGCTTGGAGCTGGGGAACCAGCGGTCAATCTCAACCAACTTGCCACCTTTTTTCTCTAGCTTGTAAGCTAGGAAATTGACAAAGATTCCCCATCCCACATCAGATATGGCTTTAGCTAAATTATGATTGCGTACCATGCCTTTGACATTAAGATTTTCTACTACGACAACTTGGTTTTCGTTGACGAGCTTTCTCGAAAGCTTATGTATAAAATCCTGACGGGATTTAGTTACCCGTTCGTACACTTTAGCTACCGTCTTTTTGGCTTTGTTTCTTGAATTACTTCCTTTCTGTTTTTTAGCTAGCTTTTGTTGCTTGCGTTTGAGGTTTTTCTCGTGTTTGGCTAGATGCTTAGGGTTGTCATACTTGGAGACTTTGCCGCCATTACTCGTAATAGCAAAATGAGTCAATCCCAAGTCAATCCCAATTACTTTGCCGACCGTTGAAACAGTCGGATTGTCGCCTTCACTCTCCGTCAATATTGAGGCAAAGTATTTCCCAGAAGGATTTAAACTAACCGTAACGGTTTTGATTGTTCCTTCTATGTTCCTGTGCAACTTGGCTTTAACTTTGCCGACCTTGCCCGGAACCTGAACAAACCCCTCAAGTACCTTGACATTTTGAGGATACTGAATCGATTGCTTACCGTGCTTTGACTTGTAGCGCGGGAACCTAGCACGACCTGCAAAAAAGTTTTTATAGGCGGTTGTGAGGTTGAGCGTTGTTGATTGCAAAACTTGGCTGTAACATTCAGACAACCAAAGTGTTTCTTCGGCTTTCTTGAGTTTTGGTAAAAAGGCATTGAGTGCTGACTGACCAAGGCTTTTACCCGTTTCTTTGTAAGTCTCAATTGACTTATAAAGAGCATAGTTCCACCACCATCTGGCACAGCCAAAGTGCTGAGACAGTAGGGCTTGTTGCTCTAATGTTGGATAAAGTCGAACCTTGATAGCAGTATGCAGCATCTCATTGCCTCCTTACTGTATTATACACATTTCAGTAAAACAGCTACAAATATAAAGATTTGGAGATTTCCGTACCTACAATCTCCCTGCCTTTCATCCCGCCGCTAAACTGGGTACAGTTATAGCGGGAACAGGAGCGAGGAGTTAAGTCCGTGTTTTAGCGGAACAAATCTTCAATAGATAATTCCCCAATCCTCAACCCCCCGACTTCGTATAGCCGGACTCATCTAAATTCGTCCACTATTAATCCAATGGTCTGTGCCTTTTGGATTCCACCATTTGTACAAACAGTTATTCTGTATCACCCTATACTAAATAGCTAACTATCATATTTCTTAATGTATCAGTCGCTACTTGACATAGCTAGTGAAAACGGAGTAATCCCAGAGGTGGAGTCAAGGAGAGGGCGGCAGTTTTGAGTTGGGGAGAGTGGGAGGAGAGGGCAGGGCTGTTTCATTCTCAAGGAAATCATCGTTTTGTCGGGGTAGTGCCGCGTGCCTACCCTCTCCACGAACAAGGGAATCGGTGTTTCAAATATCGGGGCTGCCCTCCGTGGCTGCCGCGACAAGAGAATGAAACAGCCCTGGGAGGAGAGGGGGAGAGTTGGGGAGAATGTTACGGGAGTATCTCAATGAAAGCAGCCCTCCGCTTGAAATTGGAGTTAGGAGTCAGGAGTCAGGAGCAAGGAGAAAAGAGTCAGAAGGAAGAAGTCAGGAGCCAGAAGAAGTGTTTTTACAAATATGAGATGCTCCCAATGTTACTTGATCCTGGATATTTCTAACTAATGACTAATGACTAATAACTAATGACTCATGACTCATTTTTCAACTGCATCTGATCGAATAGTTGCAGGGCCGATCGCCAAACGAGATAACCTCGATCGTTAAGGTGCAAGCCATCTGTGCTGAGTTCGGTTGGCAAATTGCCCTCAGCATCCGCAAACAGGGGGTACAAATCCAGATACAAAACATTTTCCGAACTCGCAATTTCTTTCAGCCGCCGATTTATTGCCCTAATCCGACTGTTAGGAATTGCCAACAGCCGATCGCGATTTTCCCAAGTAGCTTGTTCCCCGCTGTGGGGCAAAATCGACTGCACCACAACTTGTGCTTTGGGGTGAGCCCACCGCAAATCGCGAATTATCTGCCGCTGGTTGTCCAAAATCCCTTCGTCGCCGGCCCCCCGCAACAAATCGTTAATCCCGATCATCACAAACACCGTATCTGGGGCAGTTCTATCGAACAACTGCAACCGCTTCAGCAAGCCCACGGAAGTCTCCCCCGAAATCCCTTGATTCAGCCAAATTCGATCGACTGGTAACAGCTTGGTGGGAAACCACATACTGAGAGAATCCCCAGCCAAAACACTCAGTCTTGAGGGTGGATTCGCCGCCACCGCCTCAGCTTCGCGACCCAACTGCGTCACCCACTGCTGGTAAGTCCATTTATGTCGCGGCCCGGAAACGGGCACATCTAGCACTGACTTTGCAGAGATCGCCGGTTGGCCAATTTGTTCATGGGCCGCTGCTGCCTTCACCGCATCATTCGCCTGGAAGCTTTCTGTCAAGTTGTTTCCCCGCAGCAGCAGTTGAGCGACTGTAACTATCAGTACCCCGTTCGTCACCAAAGATAGCAAAGCCCAAACCGGAACAGTTTTCGATCGGCTAACTTCCATCCCTAAGAGGGATTTATGAGTTCTACTTCTGCTAACTCCTCCAAACTTCTCCATAAACTCAAGCTATTTGCAGGCTTCACACCGCATAATTTGCACTGATTGCTGCATCAAATTTTACCGCTCAATTAAAGCCTCAATTCTTGTAAGAATCAAGCACTGTGCTGTGTTGGGCAAGGGCGGCGATGCAGAATTTTGCTTTTTCGCACTACTTTACCATAAAAAATCTGCCTACCAAACTTTCTTGCACATAGATCGGATTTGTCCGACCAGCAGACCCGGACAAAAATATATCTAAAACTTACCGAAATTGTCCATTTCTGATGCTAAAATCCAAAAATGAAAAAATTAACTATAACTGAAGCAGCCAAACTTAAAGGTGTGAGCGCTTCCACCTTGCGAAGATGGGAAGCCGAAGGCAAGCTAATACCCGAACGCACCGCTAACGGTCACAGACGCTATGACCTAGCTCATCTTCTCGGCTTAAAACCCAACAGTGCTTTAACCGTTGCTTACGCTAGGGTTAGCAGTCACAACCAAAAAGATGATTTAGACAGACAAAAACAAGTTTTGGAATTGTTTTGTGCATCTCACGGCTGGCAATTCCAAATCATTGATGATGTGGGTTCTGGGGTTAATTACAGTAAGCGGGGTTTACAACATCTAATTCGGGCGATCGCAGACAATCAAGTAGAAAGGTTGGTATTAACTCACAAAGACAGACTGCTGAGATTTGGTTCTGAACTAATTTTTAATTTGTGCGAACACTTTGGGACAGAGGTAGTGATTATAAATCAAACCGAAAATACTAGCTGTGACGAGGATTTAGCTAAAGATCTGGTAGAAATAATCACTGCTGTCTCCGCCCGCCTTGATGGCAGCAGGAATCTCAAGAACAAGCGCGTCGTTGAAGAACTTAAAGCAATTGCCAGTAAACTCTAATTAATACACCTGTTTGCAAAGTTCGTTAGTTACAGATTCTCAATTCCCAATTACCAATTAGCGGCGCACATCTCATACAATCAAAAACTACTATATGCAGGGCATTAAAGGTAAATTAACAATAAAAATATGCCCGCATTCGCATCGAAGATTGAAACGCGAGCACAACGATAGACACCTATAAGTTAGCGGCTATTTCAGAGTGTGGTTTGTCTGAATAAAGCGTGAATTAGCTGATAAATATAGCTCTTCTCAAGTAGATGAGGTATGACTGACAACTTATATAACTACTAAAGAAGAGGGCTTTAGCCCAACTACGTACCTCATTTACTTGAGAACCGCTATAGCTAATCTAGGACACGAAAGCTGAATGGGTCGATCTCTTCGCACGCTCTACATTTTGGTAGTCTTGCCTCCAGAAGACCCGCCATAACCGCCATAGCTGGTCTCACTTCTGTTGTCCAAGCTAGTTTCCTTCACAAACCCCGTGTAAGCTTCCATCCCGTGTTCGCCGATATCCAAACCTTCAGCCTCCTCTGCTGCTGAAACGCGGATACCCAGCAAAGCTTTGAGTGCCAGCCAAAAAATCGTACTCAGCAGGACGGTCATCCCGCCTACAGAGATAATGCCGACCAACTGCGCCCAGAGTTGACCGAAACCTCCGCCCAAAAGCAATCCGGCTGCCGGGCCTGCGGTATAAATTCCGGTTCCAGGCCCGTCAGCAAACAAGCCCACTGCCAGAGTTCCCCAGATGCCGCAGACTAAGTGAACTGAAGTTGCCCCTACAGGGTCGTCAATTTTCAAGTTGTCGAAGAAAGTTACTGCGAAAACTACCAGGATACCGGCGATCGTGCCGATAATGGCAGAGTTGGGCACGTTGACCCAAGCGCAGCTAGCTGTTACGCCGACTAAGCCGGCGAGGATGCCGTTGATAATCATCGAAAGGTCGGGTTTGCCCAGGTACAGCCAAGCAGTAATGGTTGCAGCAATTCCCCCGAAGGCGCCGCCGGTGTTGGTGGTGATGGCAATGTGGGCGATCGCATTTGGATCGACTGCCATTGTCGAACCGGGATTGAACCCGAACCAACCCAACCACAAAATCAAACAGCCCAGGGTGGCAATGCTCATATTGTGTCCCGGCATGGCCACAGTATCGCCGTCGCGGTACTTGCCGATCCGCGGGCCCAAAAATGCCGCTCCCATCAAAGCAGCCCAACCGCCTACCGAGTGAACCACTGTCGAACCGGCAAAATCCCAGAAGCCGGCATTTGCCAGCCAGCCGCCGCCCCAAATCCAGTGTCCGGTAATCGGATAAGCAATGCCTACTAGCAGCAAGCTGAAAATTAAGAATTCAAGGAATTTAATTCGCTCTGCAACGGCTCCAGAAACGATCGTGGCAGCAGTTCCCGCAAAAACTAATTGGAAAAAGAATTTAGCGTTGAGGGGGACTCCCGTCCAGTTTAATGCCTTGAAAATGCCTTGATAAGCGTCTCCTGTGGCGGGGCTGTTGTCGGCTACGTTCCACAGAAAAAATCCGCCGCTGCTGCCGATAAAACCGTTGCCGTTGCTGAACATTAATCCAAAGCCGATCGCCCAAAATGCGATCGTAGAAAGCGCAAAAACAATCAAGTTTTTGGACAGCACGTTGACGGCATTTTTTTGGCGGCAAAAACCGGTTTCCAACATACCGAAACCGGCGTTCATAAAGAACACTAGCATCCCAGCCACCATGACCCACATGGTATCCATGCCGACCTTCAGGCTGGCTAATTGTTCCTCGGTGCTTGGCGCGGGCTCTGTTTGGGCTACCGCAGCATATCCCCACACCAAGACGATGATTGCTGCTATTGGTATGCAGGCTTGCCAACTTGGAGTGAGGCGGGCGATCGCCCGCGGTAACTTTTTCAACCTGTTGACTTTCGTAAAAATTTTCGGTGCTGGCAAATTTAAACCATCCCGCCTGACTTGTTTCGACTTTTTCTTTGCGACAGTCATTTTAATCACTTTTACCCTCTTTACGGCTAGTCAGCTCAGCAATATTCGGAAAACGTTCCAATCTTACTACAAAAGTTTATGGATTATTTGTTGAGATTGAGGTTGTTATGATAGCCTAGCTCTTCTAGTTGATTTTGTTTTTTCAGTACAGATTCGCACAAAGTTTTGCGGTAAAGCAAGACTCGCTCTAGCAATTCCGGCTGATGAGCTGCCAGTATCTGAACTGCCAGCAAGCCAGCATTCTTAGCGTTGCCGATCCCCACTGTTGCTACGGGTATCCCGGCTGGCATTTGCACGATCGAGTACAGCGAATCTACCCCTTGCAGGTGGTGGCTCGGTACGGGCACGCCAATTACTGGCAAGGGGGTGAAAGATGCTACCATACCTGGGAGGTGCGCCGCTCCCCCGGCACCTGCGATAATGACTTTCAAGCCTCGTTGGTGCGCGGTTTGAGCGTATTCCACCATGCGTTCGGGGGTGCGGTGCGCCGAGACGATCGCCACGGAGCAAGCAACGTTGAATTCTTCGCAAACCGCGATCGCATCTTTCATGGTTGGCAAATCCGAATCGCTACCCATGATAATTCCAACTGTCGCTTGATTCATAAAATTTTCAGATTTGAGATTTCATATAAATGTTAATTTTAAATGATTGCGTTAACTCAAATTTAGATATTTTGTACCAAAACTAACCCTTCAAAGCAATTTTGCCACAAGCCCCCGTCTGAGCAGCCCTGGAGTCAGCAAAAAGGAAAAAGCTCCCCCTCCTCATCGCCAGCCACCGGATTTGTCTGCTGCGAATATTAAATCTAAAATCTAAAATCCCAAATCTAAAATCGGATGACTGAAGCCACAACCCCAACTGCCAACCCCACAGATATTCTCAATGCTCGCGTCCCCGGTTGCAAGGATTTGCAGATGCTTGCCGTTGACGAAATGGGAATCATTCAAGAAGTTTTGCCGATGGACGCCGTATTTAAACGGATTTGTCCTCCCGATTTGCACGTGGTTGATGTAGCAGGCGATTGGCTTTCTCTGGGCGGTGTTGACTTGCAGATTAACGGCGCTCTCGGTTTTGCTTTTCCCGATTTAGAAAGCAAGCATATTGAAATTTTGCCGAAAATTTGTCAATTTTTGTGGTATCAGGGAGTCGATGCTTATTTGCCGACTTTGGTAACAACTTCGCTGGATAAATTTCGGCGATCGCTCTCGACTATAGCGGATTATATCCGTACTGCAAAAACTACTGTTGCCACAGCCAATAAAGCCAAAACAGCGGAAATTATCGGCGTTCACCTCGAAGGCCCTTTTCTCAACCCCCAAAAGCGAGGCGCTCACCCAGTTGAGTTTTTATTATCCCTAACTATAGAAAATGTCAAGCAAGTTTTAGGAGATTGTGCCGGTATTGTCAAAATAATTACTTTAGCGCCGGAGTTAGACAGCACGGGCGAAGTCATTTCCTATTTGCAAAGTTTGGGAATTGCCGTGAGTCTCGGACACTCCCAAGCGACGGCAGAGCAAGCGCAGCAAGCATTTGAGCGGGGAGCTTCAATGGTAACTCACGCTTTTAATGCGATGCCGAGTTTGCACCACCGAGAACCGGGTTTGTTGGGAGCGGCGATCGTTTATCCGGGTGTAAAATGCGGTTTAATTGCTGACGGGAAACACGTTTCTCCGACAATGATTGATTTTTTGCTGCGCGCTGGCAGGTATCAAAAAGGCGTTTTTTTAGTGAGCGATGCTTTGGCTCCTTTGGGTTTGCCTGACGGTGTGTATCCTTGGGATTCCCGACAAATTGAAGTCAGAAAAGGTACGGCTTGGGTAAGATTAGATTACCACTCGCCCCTGGAATCTGCTACTTTGGCGGGTACAACTCTGCCGCTGTTGGCGGGAGTGCAGAATTTGGTGAAGTGGGGAATTTGCGATGCCGAAAGTGCGATCGCCCTGGCAACTGAATCTCCGAGAATGGCGCTCGGACTTTCGGGAATTATTGGCAAATCGGCAACTCAATTGTTGCGCTGGAATTTAAATGCCCAGACAAAAGAATTGACTTGGCATCGGTTGTTTTAAGTGGTTCCATTTAGTTTCCATGCCATTAGTTTCTCGCGCAGTAGAGTTCGTATTGAGCGCGAAGAGTCCTGATGCTAAGCGCTGCTAACAGCAATTCGGTGTTCTCGGCAAGTTCGATCGTAAATATTATCTAATTCCACAGCCAAGCAAATCTCGCCCCGCAGCCACAGCGGTAAAGCAGGAAGCGTGCAGCCCACAGCCAGTTTTTCCTGCCAAATATCGAGGCATTGGTTGCCGTCTCGCTCGATCGGTCGATAAGCTGTAGCATAGAGGTCAGCGTCGAAGGGCGAAGCGCTTTCTCCCGCCAGACGGGCTAACAATTCATTATGAAGATTTGCTTTCCTTCCCGTCACAACATCAACTATTACCAACCCAATTCCCTGGCGCAAATACGTCTCGCACTTAGAAACAAAAGCACCGCGATGAGTAGAACGATCTTTGTTGGCAGGACTGACTAATTCAATTGCACCGGCTAATACCGGGCCGGCTTCAGTGTTAAAAATACTGACTTGCACGGTTTCGGCCGCAGTTAGAAAAGGCACGCTTTGGGCGGGTGGTGACATCCAATTGTTTGGGAAATCTCTTGGCAAACGAATTACCGTCTCTGGCTTCTCCAACTCCGGTAGAGGTTCCTCAAAAGCTGCTACATCAATTTCAATCCCAAACTGCACGTTAGGTTCGGCAAAGTAATTTGCGGGTAATTTGGCATTCAAATCGGATGCAATGTAAGTCGCCCAGGCATTGTGAAAGGCGTGCCAGTGACGGCGCACCGACAGCGGCGGGCGGAAATGATCTTGTAGCACCATATTTTTAAAAGTTAGGGCTGATTAAAATTATCGATCGCACGGGCGATCGGCTGCAACTCGGTTTTTATTGAATTAGTTTCTCAATTCGGGATTGTTCGAGTTGCGATCGCCCGTATAAGTAAATCTAACTCAATTAAATAGGGTGGGGAATGTCAATCGATTTTAGATTTTAGATTTTAGAATTGAAGAACTGACGCCACTGATAAATCCGGGGGCCCCGGACTAAATTACTTTCGGTCAACAATAACTGTCCCTGTGGCTTTATAATATTTAACCGTTGGCAATAACTCAGCAGCAGGCAAATCGATGAATTTGGTAGACGACAAGACTATAGTTAGACAGTATTTTAACTCGACGGGATTCGATCGCTGGCAGCGAATTTACGGCGACGGCAAAGTCAATAAAGTGCAGCTAGACATCCGCACCGGGCATCAGAAAACGGTGGATACAGTCATCGAATGGCTACAAGCTGACGGCAATTTGCGCGGGCTATCCGTCTGCGATGCCGGCTGCGGTGTGGGTTCTTTGAGCATTCCCCTGGCTGAGGCTGGGGCGATTGTTTGCGCTAGCGATATCTCTGAAAAGATGGTAGCAGAAGCCTACGATCGAGCAGCAGCCGTTCCCGGCAAGCTCTACAACATCTCCTTCGCAGCCCAAGATTTGGAAGCTTTAACGGGCAAATTTCACACTGTGATATGTTTGGACGTATTGATCCACTATCCTCAAAATAAGGCTGCGGAAATGATCGCACACCTAAGTTCGATCGCCGAATCGCGACTAATTCTCAGTTTTGCCCCAAAAACTTTAGCACTCACCGCCCTCAAAAAATTTGGCGAACTTTTCCCCGGTCCGAGCAAAACTACCCGCGCTTACCAGCACCGCGAAGCTGATATTATCAAAATCCTAGAAAACAACGGTTTTGTTATTAACAGAACAGCGATGACTAGCACTAGCTTTTACTATTCTCGCTTGCTGGAAGCTGTGCGGAAATAGGGTAAAATATCTGTAAATTCTGAGGCCAGTTTACATCATTTTTTGGCGGTTTGGGGCGGGTTCATACAATTTGTTGATGCGTGTCAAAGATTTAGGTGAATCCGTCCTAACTACATCTAAGCTGATTCTTGGTTGCCCGGATCGCGGCGGAGTTTTTCTATAAACTCTGGGTAATTTTCCAGATCCTCTAAGGATTTTAGGAGGGGAAGTGGCACTTTATTGGCTGTTGCAGCAGAGATTTTGTCAGCTAAAGCATAGAATGCCTCATTATCATCTCGATGAGCGAGGACATAAGCACGTAACTCTTTTCGGCTCATTTCATTAAAGTTAGGTTTCATACAAATATCGCTTCTCCGTTGGGTTTGATTTCAATTTCGATTTCTTCTCCCGCTAAGAAGTAAACGTTGCCAGTGCGTTCATCTAAGCGGACTAAGTTAACACTTCGATACATTTTTGTTGCCGAACAACAAAGAACGAAGGTTTGCCATACTTGCGCTGTTGTAGGAATAGCTTGCACTCCTGAAACTCACCATATTTCATTTTACACTTTCTTTGCTAAAATTGCCATTGAGACAAGCTTCAACTTTTATCACCAGTTTAGGCGTTTTCATTTGATTAAATATTTTAATAGCTTGCTGCCAGTGATTCTGAGCTATTTCTAATTCTCCCAAATCCCGGTAAGTCAGCCCGATGTAATAATTGCTAATCCCTAATTCGTACTTAGCACCAATTTTCGTATAAAATTCAATGGCTTGGTTTTGATATTTCAAAGAAGCTGAAAAATCATTGCTTTCCCGAAAAACATCACCCAAAATGTACCAGGCACGGGCGATGTCTGATGTAAAGTTGCAATTTTGTGCGATCGCCACAACTTGTTCTAAAGTTTGCTTAGCTTGTTCGTACTCGCCAATATGTTTTTGAGCTAAACCAGCCATATTCAAATCCCAGCAAGCTTGCCAAGGCGGAACGCTTTCTAAAGGTTGTTGCAAGTGTCTTGTAGCTTCTTTCAATGCTGCCTTCGCCTCACTCGGTTGTCCTAAATAAGAATGCAACAGAGCAACTTCGCAATAGCAACTATTTAGCCGAGATTGAATAGCAGGAGATACTGGAGATAAAGCTAGATTAAGTTTTGCCTGATAAATAGCTAATCCTAACTCGTATTCACCAGCAGCAATATAGCACAGACCCATATCACTATAGGAGTTAAATTCTGTCCATTTATCACCCTCACGCTTAGCAGCCAATTGAG
Organism: Microcoleus sp. F8-C3; assembly: GCA_036704825.1. GTDB lineage: Bacteria > Cyanobacteriota > Cyanobacteriia > Cyanobacteriales > Microcoleaceae > Microcoleus. The sequence goes on from JAUBSN010000024.1 coordinate 75,674, forward strand.
CTTGGCGGTGATATTCTAAAGCTACCTCAAAACCATCCGCTAGCAGATAAGCGTGACAGTCGCCGATGCAGCGATAGAGACTTGCCTCCCGGTTAGGCGAAACTCGATTTACCAGTTTTTCTGCTAATTCTAGAGTTTGGCTGATGTATCCCCACGATAAAAAATATAGAAACAATTCTTCTGGTAAAATAGGTATGGCAGGGCGGCACAAGACATCCCACGCTGAATCATAATCTTCAATTTCTCGGAAATGATAGTAAGCTTCTAAAACTTGCAAACCTAACTGAGGGGATTGAATGTGTTCTACACTGGTAAACCAATGTTGTGCGATCGCCCTTTGAGTTTGTTTCCATTCGCTGCTATTTTGCAAGCGATTCAAAGTCGCAGCCCGAATTGCTGGGTGCATTCGGTATTTGCCCCGATGTGATTGTAGCAGAGAGGTGTCACACAATCGCTGCGTTATCTTGAATTGTTCGGCTGGTGTTACATCCCACAGTAAAGATTTCATGCAACTATCGGGCAACCATTCAATTTCTTGATACCGACAAGCTCCCAAACGGCATAGCAAGCGGTAAGCTTGATGAGAGTGGGCATCAAGGCGATTTAACTGATTATTAATAAGAAATGAAAATGGATCTAGCTGCTGTAATTCCTGACGGTTTTGCAGTCACGATTCTGCAATATTTCCGTCATAATTATTTTGAATATTATTGTACAGCAGCTCCATAGCAAGGGCATTGCCTTTGTAAACTACGTGCATTTCTTCGAGAGCTTTTAAATCTTCTGGAGTTTCTGGATATTGAAAATATTGCTGCCATGCTTCCGGTGTTAATCCTGTTAAAACGTGAGTTTGATAGCCTCGCAGGTCGGGTTCTCTTAATCTTTCTCTACAGGTAATCAGCGTTACTCCTAGGATTCTTGGATCGCTGAGTACCCGCAGCAATTCTACATAATTGCGGTACTCAGGTAAAAACATACCGTTACGTAAGGCAGACTCTAAGTTATCTATAAAAATTGCGACTTTGAATTGACGCAGCTTTTTTTCTAGCAAGCTTAGACTAAGGCTAAAATCTCTGGGTGCATCTTCCTGAAAATCTTGTTGCAGCCAAGTCTGAACAAATGAATCGGCACTCCGCAAGTCTTCTGGAGTAAAGGCAATTTTCATATCTAAGATTTTTTCAAATTGGCAACTTGCTAAATATTGCAGTGCTAAGGTGGTTTTGCCGATGCCGCCTTCTCCTACTATTATCAAAATTTTGAAATTTTCTGATGTCCATTTTTGAAGTTTAGTAATATCTGAAGTCCGTTCTACCCAGCGAGAATTTAATGGTTGTGTTGCTACAGGTTGCGCCGGGATTAATTCGGGCATGAATTGAAAAAATAATGCCTGCAAATCTGACCAGCTAGAGCGCTTGTCGTTTCCTAAACCAAAGGATTGATATGCTGTTGTCAAATGTTGGCGTACAGTTGCTTCTGATTTAATTGCGATAATTTTGGCGATTTGTTTGTTGGGTGTTCCAGCTAGTTTTTGCTGCAAAACTTGCTTGCATTTGTTGCCTAAATTGTTGTAAATGGTGGTAAATTCTGCTTTATTCATGGGTGGTTTGCCTGTGGAAGTGCGATCGCGAGGCGATCTAGGGGGTGCGATCGCCTGGGAGATTTCAAAAAGTGCGATTTCCTAAGTGCGATCGCCCGCTTGCTGCGCCATGTCAGAAGTTGGCAACTGCTGCTTGTGACTGCACAATTGTGAGTTTTGAATGTTTATTGATTTTACACTGAGTTACGGGTTAAAAGTTATTTAATAATTAAATTTTTGCAAACACCATTTTGGAGGTAAGAAGTATGGAGTTTCTGGCGGGTTGGGATTGTGCGGATGCAACGCTGCTAATTGTTGTGCGATGCTGTGCGTCATCGTCTGCGACTCTGGGATCGATCGTGTAAATGATTGTTACAAAAGCTGGAACTATGCGTAAAAACATAGGGCTATTTCCGAAATGTAAGTAGAGGCTGGAATTTAGGGAGTAAAAAGCTATGAGGTTTGTATCAGAGGATGCAGGAGGCGATCGCGCCGATCGATCGGGCGACAGCAAAGCGAAGTCTAATCAGAAGGTGGAAACAGATATGTCATCAGCGCCAGAAAACAGAGAGAATCCGATTAATCAGGTTTTGGATAAAATCGAGGACATTTTGTGTGAAACTTGGGCAGAAACAGGGTTTGGACAGGTGAGTATTGAGAGTGAGAAGGCCCAAAAGGGTAAAGGTAAAATTCACGTGACTGTGAAGGGTTCTACTTTTTATAGGTATCACATTTCTGAGGAAGATGTTCGGGAGTGGAATTCAAAGGAATAGGTGCGATGGGTTGGGTGGGGGCGGGTTTTTATAATTTGTCGATCGCTCTCAAAGATTTAGGCGAACCCGCCCCTAAAGGTCTGGTAAAATATTCCTATAAATTTGTATGGGCGGGTTCACCGATGATTTTCGTCACCCACAGATAAACTTTATAAACCCGCCCCCACCCCACCATGAAACTTACTAAAAAAAGATAACTGGAGTATTGACAGGTTAAATTAAATCGTGTAGATTATTTTTACGTCGGGTAAAGTACCCGCAATGATATACTCTGTACGACTGTAATTTCGGCAGCATCATTGTTAAAAAACTAAGTATTAGGTAACAACCTAGCTTGAGATGAGTGTGATGCTCACGGGGCTGGTGAAAGGGCAAGCGCGATCGCTTTGATTGCATTTGTCACTTTCCCGGCCTTTTGTGTTTTTTGGCAACAATTCGTTTTTTTGAGGAGATCGGATTATGAAATGGCTAACAGATAGCGTGTTGGAAAGCCTAGAACAGGCTAACAGCAATATAGAAGTGTCTGCGATCGCTCCCAATAGCGAAGCAAATCAACAGATTAATGAGTCTGGAGAAACTGCTTCTTGCGGTTGCAATGGTGCAACAAATACCGTCACCAGTGTCAAGGCAAAGGATTCGCCAACGGAAGCGATAGTTTACGATCCGCTTACTGGTGAGACAATAAGAAGTTTGCAGATCCCCGATTCAATTTCTTCAGGTGTCCAGAGTCTACAGATTGGAAGTGCATCATCTAATGGACTTTCGTATTTATTAGATAACACAGCTAACAATTTTACTCTGACTCCTGGCTTCCTTAATTCTTATACCAAAGGGCTTTTTGCACTTGATGGAGCGGATACTGTAATTGGTTCAGTAGGATCTGATCTCATTAACGGGAATCAAGGAAACGACAATCTTTCCGGCGGTCAAGGAAACGATACAATTTTCGGAGGAAAGGGTGCTGACTTAATAGACGGTGGCGACGGCGATGATGTTTTGTACGGCGACTTTGAGACAGATACTTTGACTGGGGGTGCAGGTCAAGATATGTTTATATTGCCCAGTGGTAGTGCTGCGATCGCTCCATCTGCTGCCGATTTGATCGCAGACTTCAATAAAGACGATGATTTTATTGGATTAACTGACGGTTTAACAGAAGCCGGAGTCACTTTAGAAGCTGCTTCTATCGTACCAGGAAGTTCAGATACGGTCATTAAAAATAGCGCTACCGGTGCGATCTTAGGTCGAGTTGCAGGAGTCTCACCAACAGACGTGCAAGGACGCTTAGTAAAAGCAAACATTGTAACTTACGACACGCCGACAGCCAGACAGATATCAGCAGATACTTATGAAATGATTCTAGCAGGCAGTGATGGAAGTCAGTTTGTTTCTACAATAAAAAAAACAGACACTCAAGTGTATCAGGAATCTGTCAGATACACACCATCGAATCAGGGCAACAGTAGCCTTCAACCCTTCACAGTTCGCTACAATCCAGAAGGAACGCGAGCGGAACTCCAACAAGCAGGTTCCTCCAACTCAGTCATCCTGCAACGAATTGAGAATAACTCAGCCAGTGTAATAGAGAAAAGTCCGACAGGCGAAACAGAAGTTGGGAGAATTGGAGACTTGGGAACTGACTTTGCCAAAGGTTTAGCATTGCAGATTAGTTGCATTTTTGGCAAAGGTTTTTGTGAAGCAGTCGATAAAACCTCAGATATTGTTGGTAAATGGAAAGATGGTGCTGAAAAGGCTGGCTCTGAGTTTGATAAATTTGGATTACCAGTAAATGGAAGTAGCAGTGCCATTGAGGAATTTGAAGCAATTAGTCAAGTTTCTGGTGTCTTTTGTAAATCTTTGTTTAGCAACGATGAAGAACTCAAAAAATTGGTAGAAGGAGCGGTAGAAGAAGCGGTAGAAGGAGCGATAGAAGATACAATTTCCCTTCCTGAGAAACCGACAGGGTTCTTTAAGATTGGCGATTCAGTTCAAAACTTATTTAGTGGAATCAACAAATTTTTCTTTGAGGGTAAGGGCGAACTGTCATCTAATCTTCGCAAAGAATTAGGAATCAATGCTTGCGATCCCCAATCTCCAACAGTTCCGCCACCGCAAAGTCCAATTACAAGTCCCCCACCACCATCCACTGCCTCCTTAAAAATAAAGATAGAACCATCTGCTATCCCTTATCTGGGGACTGCTAACCTGAATGTCAAATACTCGAATCCAGACAACGACAGCAGAATTGTAGAGATCACGGGTACTGGTCAAAAAGGTCTTGGATCTACCAGTTTTCTAATTCCAGAAGATAAAAAGGGTCAAGGAGAGTTAAATTTCACATTGACCAATCGTGGCAGAGAGCTAGGAGGACCCGGTAGTGAAAGCTTGGATAATTTCTTAGACGTTGGGATTGGGAATGGACGGGGAGGAGGACTATTTGCTAATGATTACAAACAACTATCATTCGATCTTCTTGGAGCTCCTAATCCCCTAGATTTCTTACCTAATGTCTATACCCTTACTTCGGTAGAGGGTTTGACGCGGCGATAACTGTCATAGTCGGGCGGGCACGGGGCACCGCCCCTACAAGAATTATTGTGGCGATCGCGACAAAAATGAAATCCACAGAAATAATCGAATAAATTCCGGTAAATCATTTATAAAATTTAGCGAGTATCTGATGCGTCAAACTTTAGTAGTTTTTCTGGCTATCACCACATTTCAAGTAACACAAATATCAGTAGTTTTAGCTCAAAACAGTTCAGCATTTGAGCAGAGAATGATTTCAGAAATAAACCGAGCTAGAGAGAATCCTCCAGCTTATGCTGATTGGCTGCAAAGAGTCAAACAAACATACGATCCTGCTACCCGATCGTACCAAATCCCTGGGCAAAATAGTCGATTTGGTGTGTTTGGAGACTTAGCAGCATTTGATGAAGCAATTAGTGTCCTTAAAAAAACTTCTCCAGTCCCAACACTTCGTACATCCAGTGGACTTGGTTCAGCAGCAGCAGATCATGCTCGCGAGCAGTCAGTTGCTACATCTTTTAGCCAGATAAGTCACACTGGAAGAGATGGTAGTAGTCCAACTGATAGAGGAAATCGCTATGGTTCTAATACGGGTGTATGGGAAAACATTGGTGCTGGTCTGTCACCTGAATTTATTGTAATGAACTTGATACTCGATTACTGGGAAGTTAGTCGCGGACATAGAGAAAATTTTCTGAACTCGACTCTGAGATTAATTGGAGTAGGTTGTGGTAACTCCTCCATAGCAGGTGTGGGAAAAGTCTGTGTAATGAACTTTGCTCAAGAATATTCCGACAAAAGAGGAAACCTTCCTAATCAATTCCCGAATCAAACTGACAGACCACGTAGAGATACATATCAGCCTAGACAGCTTAATCTTACAGGCGAATGGGTAATTGAGACTGGGAGTTTTAAGTTCTTATCCAAGGATCTAAATAATTCCTGTGTGCCAGCGCCAGAACTTGGAACTGGTTCTTCTCCAATTACAATCCGTCAAAATGGCGAACGGCTAATACTTTCAGGTGTTTATCAGAGATACAATAACATTACGAATAGTCAACTTTCAGGCACTCAATTTTAAGCAGTCGCTATGTTTGGCAATGTAGCATTATTAAGATATAGTGGTTCTGTGAGCTTGGATGGTAGACAAATTACAGGAACTATAGTGTGTGGTAACAGAGGAGCCAACATACCATTTATAATGAGGAAATCTTGATAAAAACTACAGCTTTATTTCTGTTAATTTGGCGGGTATTTAAAGATAATGAGAGATGCGATCGCCTTTCTGGATGGCAAGGGCGATCGTTAGTCTTAAATAAACTCTACACGCCCTGTCAGATCGTCCAACTCAAGATACTCCCAAATCATTACCAAACTTCTCAAAATTTCCCCAATTGATCGACTATTTTTATGACAGTAAATAATTCCATTATGAGGTAATCCAGCTTGATTTATCCTTAAAAAATCTGCATCTTGAGTAAAAATTACTCTCCCTTCGGTCATCGCAAATTCTACATGAAGTTCATCAGGCTTTCCCAATAAGCCTGCTTCAGTTGTAGTTGTCACATTAATCCCATACCTTCGCAGACCAATCGCAATGGCATTACTTACATTTTCATCTAAATGAAAGTTAATACTTCTTGACATTTAGGCTTTTTAATTTTTGCTGAAGGATAGACGGATTTTGGGCTTGCAACTCGCGGGCAAAGGTTTCATCTGCTCTAATTTGTGTCCTAATTTCTTCACGATGATCGTGATAATAAGTCAAAGCTGCATAAACATCAGCTAGAGTAATTGAAGGATAATGGTAAATAATCTCTTCGGGTGACATTCCCATTTCCTCATGCCAAATTACCACATCTTGCACCTTAATTCGATGTCCCGTAATGCAGGGTTGCCCACCGCAAAAACCGGGATTAATTGTAATATGTTCAGAAATTATGCTTACCATAAATTAGCCTTTGAGTCAGTTTTGTTAGTTCATTTGATAGGTATATTTTACCACATGGATCGTCTTAATTATATCATAGAATTGTTCGATTAAACAAGCTTTTTGTTAATTTTTATAGCGACTTTTCCACCACCACCGTCAACACAGCCACAAAAATAGATATCCTAGCCAACGATACCACCGCCAAAGACCCCCTCTCCATCAAAGAATTCAACACAAAATCAGTCGCAGGCGGCACTATTACCCTCGACAACAACGACACCCCAGACGATAAAAGCGACGACAAACTCACCTACACCCCACCCCCAGACTTCACCGGCACCGATAAATTTAACTACCTCCTAACAGACGGCAAACAAATACAAGCCGCCACCGTTAATATCAACATCAACAGCCTCAAACTTGACGACCTTTCCGGCAATAACGGCTTCGTCCTCAACGGCACAGAAGCAGGTAACTTCTCAGGAGTTGCTGTTAGCAAAACGGGAGATATCAACGGCGATACAATTGACGATATCATAGTCGGATCGTTCGGTGCCGACCCCAATAACGTCAACGCCGCAGGCAAAAGTCAAGTCATCTTTGGCACTCAAAAATTCCCCGCCAGCGTCAATCTTTCCCAACTCAACGGACAAAATGGTTTCACCCTCAACGGCACCGATGCCGAAGGTTTCAGCGGCGGCACAGTCAGCAGTGCCGGCGATATCAACGGCGACGGCATCAAAGACTTTATTATTGGTGCCTTCGGTGCCACTGTCAACGGTCAAAATAATGCCGGAAAAACTTACATTGTCTTCGGCACAAACCAAGGATTTCCTGCTAACTTCAACCTCGCTAATTTGAACGGAAATAATGGTTTTGCCGTCACAGGAACCAACACCTTTGACTACGCCGGCCTCTTTGCCACTGGCATTAGCGATATTAATGGCGATCGCATTGACGACATACTCATCAGCGCACCCGGCCCCCTCGGTGGCACACCCGGTAAAAGCTACATCATCTACGGCCGCACCACAGGTTTTTCTCCTAACTTAAACCTCGCTGAAATTAACAACAACAACGGCTTTGTTATTAACGGCATTGACGGCAATTCTAGCGGTACTGCCAGCAGCGGCGACATCAACGGCGACGGCATCCCCGACCTCATTATTGGTGCAGATGGAGGTAATACCAGCGGCGGTATTAATGCAGGCAAAACCTACGTTATCTTCGGTCAGCAAGGGGGATTTTTCGGCAGCGTTAACGTCCCAGAATTAAATGGAACCACCGGATTTGTCATCGCCGGCCTCAGTGCCGAAGAACGTTCTGGAATCGCCCTCACCGCCACAGGAGATATTAACGGTGACGGCAATAAAGACATCGTAATTGGCTCTCCCGGTGCAACAGTTGGCGAACAAATTAACGCAGGCAAAACCTACGTAATTTTTGGCAAAAAAGAGGGATTTCCTGTCATCCTCAACCCCGCTGAATTGAACGGCAGTAACGGCTTTACAATTTTCGGTTTCGATGCCGAAGGCTCAGCAGGAAATGCCGTTAGCTATGCGGGAGATATCAACAAAGATGGCTTTGACGACTTATTAATAGGAGCCTCCAGCGCCAACTCTGATGATAAAAACAATGCCGGGAAAACATTTGTTGTTTTTGGAAGTAAGGAATTTCCAGCTAATTTCAGTTTAGCAGAAGCTAACGGTAAGAATGCCTTAGTTTTAAATGGAGTAGAAACCGATGGTTTAGTTGGTACTGCTGTCAGCGGTGGGGGAGATATTAACGGCGACAGCATTGACGATATAATTGTTGGCGCACCCGGCAGTTTATTTCAAGATTCTCCCGGCAAAAGTTATGCCGTTTTTGGCAGCCGAGGTTTCGGTTTTGCTAACCCGAATAATGGTTTGCAAGGCACATTTCAAGATGATATTATCAACGGAACCCAAGCAGATGATACCATTTCCGGCCGCCAAGGAAATGATAAAATCTTTGGCAATTTAGGTCAAGATGTGTTATCTGGAAATCTCAATGATGACTACTTAGATGGTGAGAAAGGGCAAGATATTGTCATCGGTGGTGATGGAAATGATAGCCTGGTTGGTGGACTTGGTAACGATGTGGTTAAAGGCGACAATGGTAACGATATTCTCACCGGAGTTGATATCAATGCTATTAACCCCGGAATTGAGGAAATTGACACCTTAACTGGTGGAAGTGGTAGCGATATTTTTGTTTTGGGAGATGTCAATAACACTTACTACGATAACCTCGATAGCGACTACGCGCTGATTACTGACTTTTATGCCGTTGAAGATAGCATCCAATTGCACGGAAAAGCAGAGGATTACGTGCTAGTTCCTTTCTCGCAAGCTAACCAAAGTGGTACTGCAATTTACCGCAAGGCGGCTCAAAATGAATTAATTAGTATTCTCGAAGGAGGTACAAATTTGAGCTTAAGCGGTAATTATTTCAAATTTGTAAGGGCGGGTTAACCGATCAATTCTGTCACCCACCGATAATCTTCATAAACCCGCCCTCCCCAACCGATAACCCCGATTAACTATCCCCGCTTAACGTTCAAATTCAATGAATTCTTGATTTCTGGGTTGGCTGGGGGCGGGTTTAGATAATTTGTTGGTGGGTGTCAAAGATTTAGGCGAACCTAACCTGCAAGGCCTGTACAATATTAGGATTAATTTGTAGGGGCGGGTTAACCGATCGATTATGCCACCCACAGATAATCTCGATCAACCCGCCCCCACCCAATCAATAACCCCGATCGCCTTTCCGCACCCAACCGTAAAATTAAATAAAATTCAATTATCATTAAATTATGTCATCACTAATCTTAACCCGAATCTTTCTGGCAACCGCAGCCGTATTCGGAGGTTTATCCGTTGCAGGCGGTGCCTTTGCCTCCCACGCTTTGAAAAATCAATTGACCGATCGAGCTTTAGCAATTTTTGAGACGGGCGCCCGATATCAAATGTACCACGCCCTAGCTCTATTACTCGTCGCTTTACTCTTGAGCCGTGCCCAAGAGTCTCAAACCTTTTTTGCAGTGGCTGGATGGGCTTTTATTGCCGGCACGATCGTCTTTTCCGGCAGTTTGTACGCCCTGAGTTTGACTGACATCAAATGGCTGGGCGCAATTACGCCGCTGGGGGGAGTTGCTTTTATTGTCGGTTGGGGATGTTTGGCCGTTGCAGCTTTTAATTTTAAATAGGCAACTGGTAAATTTTGACGCAATTACCAATTACCAATTACCTAATTATCAAATACATTGCTGGAAAACATCTCTGTCAAAGTACGCAAGTAAGGTAAAAATACCGCTAAATCTTCATCAGCAAGCCGATCGGATATTTCCCAAAACAAAATCAGCAGCATATCCTGCACTAACTCCCAACTTACATGAAGTTTGGGGTACAACATCACGCAAATTGGAAACAATTCTTGCTGTAGCGGGCGAATGCTACCTTCCAAAACGCACCAGCACAAATAGCTTTGAAAAATCTCGACATCCCGGATACCAGAAATTTTTACCTCGCGATCGCTCAAATAACCGCTGCTGCTGCGGTATCCTTGATGCTGGGAACTAGCCCGATCGTACACTGCACTAGCAATCTGAGTCGTGTGCTGCAACAAATGCTGAACGGCTAATAGAGCTCTTGAATTCGGGGGCTGATTCGCCGCAGCCTGGTTAATCTCTCCGTAGGGAATGTGCAGGTAGTCCTCTATAACTTTTAAGTATGGTGTAAATTCCGATCGCTCTGACTCCGAAAGACATCCTAACAAGATTTTGCTAGTGTATTGAAACTGCACCGCCACAAATCCCAGCACTAACGGATCTATTGCTGAGTATTTCCGCCTCACTTGGATAATATCTTTTCCCACCAGCACTGACAAGCGGAAAACAGCTTCTCTATCGGCGTAAGCGTCTATTGCTTTCCGATACAAAGTGCTAGTGTCGGCAGCAATTTCTAAAGGATTAATTAAGTTCGGAGCGATCGCGTACCGCTCTATGTGTTCCCCTAAAATAGCTTCTACTCTACTCCAAGCTATCTCGCTGGCTAATTTCAGGGTATGTTTCAATTTATCAACTATTTTGGCTCGATTTCCCTCAAAATTAGTCAACTTTGGGCTTTGGGGAATTTGTCGCGGGGCTTGGTTTTCTCGTGCCGCCACTGTACTGTAATATTTTTTTGCCCAGCTAACTGCTAAGGAAGAAACGTTGACGCCTTTAGCGTCTGGGAGTTTGTGAATGTCCGATCCGCTAATACCTTGCGACGCCAGACTGTCGCCCTGTGGAAGTTCGTCTGCTGCTGGTAAATACTTGGAACATATTTGTGAAATACCAGTCATAACAAACCTCGTTTTTTTATGAATTCCCACCCGATCCCTTCCCTTAATTTTTAATGTTGCTAACTACAATTTTCTGCCTTTCTACCCTGACAGTCATCGGCCATTGTGCTTAAAACTATAAGTCATTTGGCTGTACTGCCTGCATTTTTTATAATATATACGTTAATAACGTTATTTATTGTGCTTTAGGACACCATCACCCTGTGAATCGCCACAGCATTTATTTCCTGTCAAACCTGCAGGAAATAAATTTAATTTTTCTTGATTTTTCCGGCTTCAAGTCAATTGTGTTTCAAAAACACTGGTTTTTGAAATATTTGATATTTGTTTTAAATCGCTGTTGTATATCGCCCTATTTTCTCAAAGAACCTATGCTAAAGCATCAGCGAGCGGTGATTTGGATTGATTTATTTCACTTGCTAAATAAAGAATGTATTTTTAGCCTTGCGGTTGTTCGGAAACCGTCACAAATAAAACAAGCTGCTTTTATAAAAAATTAAATTTAAGATTAGAATAAAATTGATGTGCCTTTCGTTAATGCAATTGCCATCGCGGTTTTTTAGATTTTCCAATCGCCCGCAATTGATAGGCGTTTATTCGATCGCCAAACCACCTTTCAAAACCCGAATGTACATAGGCTGACCCCAACTCTCTTCAAGATTATCAACTCCGTCAGGTTCGAGTCCTCCTCCTGCAGAGAGAGCTTGCCCCCATAGCGATAAGATGGGGTTGATTGGGCCCCACGGGCGATCGTTCCTCACAAACAGCACGGCCAGTACGTCTTTAAGGCTATGGCTTCGGGTAGGATTAATAGGACGAGAGGAAGTGGATAAAATGAGCGCCAGCAGCAATTCAACAGAAATCAAGTTCGGAACCGATGGGTGGCGGGGACTGATTGCCCGTGACTTTACTTTTGCCAACGTGCGAAAAGTTACCCGGGCGATCGCCAGTTACCTAGAAACCGCTTACACCAAAGACCGCCCAGTTCTAGTCTCCTACGATACCCGCTTTCTGGCAGACGAGTTCGCCCGCACGGCGGCTGAAGTATTGGCAGATTTGGGATGGACGGTGAAAGTGGTCGATCGAGATTGCCCGACACCAGTCATCGCCTACAGCGCCAAGCATTTAAACTCCGCAGGAGCTCTGATGTTCACGGCTTCGCACAATCCCGCACCTTACTGCGGCATCAAATACATCCCCGACTACGCCGGCCCGGCAACCCCGGAAATTACCGATACAATTGTGGCAAATATTGCTGGTGCTTCTGATGCCCCAGCCAAAGGCAGCCACAACGATAAAATTTCCACTTTTGACCCGAAACCCGAATATCTGAAGTTTCTTTATACTTTGATAGATGTGGAGCGGATTCGCTCTGCTAAGTTGAAGGTGAAGTACGACGCCCTTTATTCGACTTCTCGCGGCTATCTCGACGGCGTTTTGGAACACTGCGGCTGCGATGTCGAAAGTTTTCACACCTACCGCGACGTGCTGTTTGGCGGTGGAATGCCCGAACCCAAGGGGGAACAGTTAGTTGAGTTGGTGGAAGCTGTCAAGAAGGATGCGGCGGATTTAGGCTTAGCTACCGATGGCGACAGCGATCGTTTTGGTATTGTTGACGAGTTGGGAAATGTCTTAACTCCGAATACTGTACTGTTGTTGCTGGCGCGTCACTTAGTGAAGAATAAAGGCTTGACTGGGGCGATCGTCCGTACCGTCGCAACTACCCACTTGCTAGACAATTTGGCCGCCAAGTACGGTTTAACAATCTACGAAACCGCAGTCGGCTTTAAATACATCGGCGAAAAAATGCGGGAAACTGCGGTGCTCATCGGTGGCGAAGAGTCTGGCGGTTTGAGCGTTTTGGGTCACATCCCCGAAAAAGACGGGATTTTGGCTGATATGCTAGTTGCTGAGGCGATCGCCTATGAAGGCAAACCGCTTTCTCAGCTAGTCGAAGAAGCCATTAAAGAAGCCGACGGCCCCCTGTACAACAAACGCTTGGACTTGCACCTGGAAGAAGCCCACAAAGCAGCCGTTTTGGAATCTTTTACCAAGAATCCCCCGACGGAAGTAGCAGGTATCGGCGTTAAGGAAATCGGCCGCAAAGACGGGATTAAACTTTATCTTGAAGACGGCGGCTGGGTACTCCTGCGGCCTTCGGGAACCGAACCCTTGATGCGCGTTTACCTGGAAACCAATTCTGTGGAAAAAGAAAGCCAAGTTGCCCAACACATGGAAAAGGTAATTTCCCAGTTAGAACCTGTTTAAATTTCTACCTGTTCCAACGGGGGTTTTTCCCCTAGCACTTGGGATTGTGAGGTGCGCCGAAGCGCACCTTACGTATTTTTGATAACTCTTGCAAAGCCTCTGAACATTAATCACCGATACTGGTCAGCGATTTATATACAGCAGATTCTACGTTTATGAAGTACGCCCGCCTATCGTTCGATTCCCGCGCCGGACACGGCGAAAGCCTTTGTCCCTACACTCCATAAACCTGGAATATGCTGTATTTGCAATACACTGGGATTTGTTAAAGTTTGGGATTTGTAAATTTATCTATTTAGGGTTTGCTGAATAATTGATCGCCAACCAAAAGCAGGAGCGATGGATATCCTCTAGCTCGATTTAATATATAGCGAGCCTCGCATCATTTGTGAATTTCTTACTCCCGGACCGCGAGTTCGGGGAGGGCTGGGGTGGGGTAAAAAATTTACGACTCATTTAGCATTGCTATAATTTTTTCTGTTTTAATTTCCTTCAGATATAATTGAACTTTATTCTCAATCTCAAAACAGGTGTTGTTTGGTCTGAGCGGCATAAAAACACACAAAAAAAACCGGTGCAACCAGGTAGAAAGGTTAATTACTAAAAAAGTAATTGCAATGGCTGTAGAGGAAGTATTACTAAGTTTTGCCATCACTCGGTTCCAAGCTAAATCTTCGTTTACCTGTCCAAATTTTCCTTCAATTGCCTGACGAATTTTTTCGTCTTCAGTGGCGGTAGTGCCCTGAAGGAAAGGATCAAAAAATCAATCTAATTCAAATAGAAGTAGGCATCTGGAGTTGTAAATTCTCATTATAATGATGTACAAAACGTCCCCATTGCAGCAATATGATTTTCTAATTTTTTAGAGAAGGCTAAGCTCTTTCTTACCAACGCTTGATACTCGTTGTCGAATAGTACATTTGAAGCGCTCGATATAGCTAGTATAACCACTATCGAGAGCGTACACGGCGCGATGACGAATGCTTGGCAATACAGAATCATAAGCACTCCAATGGTCGGTATAAATTACTGCCGATTGACGGTAAACTGGTGGCATTGAATTCCATAAAGCACTCTTCTGATACTGCGCTACGGTCTCCAATGTGTACACCAACAATTTCCCTAGTCTGGGTATCCAATGCCAGCCATACCCACTGCTGATTTCCTTTATTATCCACTTGCCGACCATAGCTCATCCATCTGAACACTCAAGCGCTTTTTTGGCTTGGCACTCACCTCCACTTGCTTCTTAACAGCAACAGAAGTGGCATTTACGTAGCGCTGTACTGTATCTTCTGACACTTGTAATACCCGACGAGCAATCCCGGCCTGGGAAATACGTTCAAGTAGCATCCGTGACATTAACTCTTTTTGTTCTTTAGTAATAGCTTTCCACGCGGGATTTAGAACAAATTGACGACCACATTCTCGACATTTGTAATGAAAGTTTGTGATGCCGAGTTTGACGGTTACGACTGATTGCTTCGCTCGCCACAATTAGGACAATGGGGAATTTCTACTGTCACATCACTAATGGTAAACACTTCTCTCTAATAGTAGCTTACTCTATCCTTTCCTTCAGGGCACTACCTTCTGCGGCTTGCTTCTTTTTTTCTTTACTCACATTTGCTGGAGGTCTTCCTAGGGGGGAGCATCTCAATGAAAGCAGCCCTCCGCTTGAAATTGGAGCTAGGAGTCAGGAGTCAGGAGTCAGGAGGAA